>JBLWZN010000015.1:0-82862 GCA_048266425.1 Sediminicola sp. | reverse complement strand
CCAAACTCTGAAGTAAATTTCGAGACCCCTACAGCATTGGGTCGGATTTCCGATATTGAGATAGATGGAGCAACGGGGTATTATTCTATAGGATTTGGATATTGCTATCATTCTAAATGGTCACTTGAGGCTCGATATAATTCTAAGAGAGATTTTCTTGGAAATAATAAATATTGGACCTCAACTTTTGACGATAATTTTTCCGTTCTACTTGGCTATAACTTTTTGTGATATCATTTAATCCTATTATCGAATCCTCTATTATCTAGTTAAATGGGTAAATTCAATAAGCTAAGAACATTACTAAAATTGGTTTACGTTCATAAAATTCGCACTGGGCTTTCAACCTACGAAATCGATTTTTCAACTCATCCAAGAGTGAACAGATGAAATGAGTCATGAAATTTAACCTTTACAGATTTATGTTTCTGCCGAAAAGTCCGTCGATAATTGCTGCCAATTCATTATTTTTAGCGCAAACTTTGGTTCTTCGATGTAGTTGCGGGTTAAGGGTTAAAATGGAAAAATAAAATAAAGAACAACTATGGAATTTCCTAAATTTTTATTGGGCGACAATACCGATTATCCTACCGCCATTTTTGTGGTGCACACGGAATACCCAAGGTTTATCATAAACTTGGAAAATGACGAGGTGGAATGGTTGGAGGATTTTTCCCCCGATGATGAAAAAGAACTGGCAGCGGAATCAGAATCCCTCATAGAACAAGCCACGGCCTTCTACGACAGGGAGATTTCCAGATACGAAGATTAACATCCATGCTCGAAAGTCTTGTACAACACGACAGGGAACTGTTCCTTTTCCTCAATAACCTGGGGAACCCAGCCTGGGATGCATTTTGGTTGTTTATAACCAATAAATGGAGTTCTATTCCGTTGTACGCCGTTTTATTGATACTCGCCTATAAAAATCTCGGACCCAGAAAAACGGTCATCCTAGTATTGACCATAGTCATAATGATTACAATGACGGATCAACTGGCCAATTTTTTTAAATATGGTGTTCATCGGCTGCGGCCTTGCCATGACCCAGACGTATATCCGTCTATGCGCCTTGTAAAAGAGTATTGTGGGGGCCAATTTGGATACTTTTCTGCCCATGCCGCCAATTCCTTGGCAGTCGCTTTCTTTTTCACTTATATTCTAAGGGAAAAATATAGGTTTATCGGCCTCTTTCTTGTTCTGTGGGCCGTTTTGGTAGGCTATAGCCGTATTTATATCGGGGTCCACTATCCATTGGACGTGGTCACAGGAATGTTCTTTGGCTTGGTTTTCGGCTGGATCTTTGTCAAGTTATATATCTTTGTGCAACAGAAATATCAGGTATGATATCGAATTCGAGGTATTGGATTTTAATTTTCCTCATCGTTCTGGTCTATATCGCCGGAATGTTCGTTCCCCTCATGGAAAACGATTCCGCCCAGTTTGCGGTTATGGCCATGAGAATGGTCCAAGAACACGATTTCATCAACCTGTTTAAAGGTCCACAGGAATATCTGGATAAGCCCCATATGCACTACTGGCTGGCCGCCATATCCTTTAAAATTTTTGGTATCCATGACTGGGCGTATCGGATCCCAGCGATACTAGCGTCTTTTTTAGGGGCTTTTAGTTGCTATGGTCTTGGAAAACTGCTGTACAATAAGGAAGTGGGCAAACTGTCCTCCCTCGTTTTTTTAACTGCCCAAACCATTGTGCTTTCAAATATAGACGTGCGTACCGATGCCGTCCTCACCGGATTTACCGTTTTTGCGATCTGGCAATTGGCTGCCTACGTTAACACAACTGCCCTAAGCAACATAGCTTGGGGTGCCTTTGGAGCCGGAATTGCATTTTCGACCAAAGGTCAGATTGCCCTTTTGGTCGTTGGCTTGCCCCTTTTATGCCACTTGGCCTACACCCGTAAATGGAATACCTTGATAAATTGGAAGGTTTTGGTTGGACTGGCCGTTTTTGCCATCACGATTACACCTATACTTTATGCTTATTACCATCAATTTGATCTGCACCCGGAAAAGGTAATTCGCGGCCGTGATCACCGAAGCGGTATATTCTTTATTTTTTGGGAACAGAGCTTTGAACGGTTGAGCGGGGAAGGCGTTGGAAAGAACAGTAGCGATTATTTTTTCTTTTTCCACACCTTTTTATGGGTCTTCCTTCCCTGGACATTCATCGGAATTGCCTCTTACTGGGATAAAATAAAAGTCTTTATTAAAAATAAATTTCAATTCGGGGCGGAACAGGAATTTCTAACCTTGGGAGGGGTTACCCTCATCTTTATTATCATCAGTTTTGCACAGTTTAAACTGCCGCATTACCTCAACATAACCATTCCATTATTTTCGGTACTGACTGCCTCCTATTTATTTGGCCTTTATGCCAAAAACAAGGAAAAAACTTTAAAAATATTTCTTGGTGTTCAGTATTTTATATTGGCCATCGTCCTTGTAGCAACGTCACTAATCTGTTTCTATGTCTTTAGGTTCGAAAACTCCTGGAACTATCTTTGGTTGGGAATATTATTTGTAGGCGTAGCCTATTTTTGTGTAAAGGCAGATGCCATTTATCCCCGTATAGTAACCGTTTCGGTTTGCACTGCGGTTTTATTGAATACCATCCTAAACCTCCATTTTTATCCCTCCCTATTGGAGTACCAAGGCGGATCTACTATGGCCCAAGTGGTTGCCCAAAATTCCATTCCTGTAGATAATATCTATAAGCTCTCTGAAGAACATACGTGGGCGTTGGATTTCTATGATAAAAAGCCATTAATCATTGCTTCCATGATGGAAATTAAAAAAAAGAAAGGGATTTGGGTGTATGTAACGGAGCATGAGTTGGCGGAACTCCGCAAATCGGGATTCGATTGGGACCATCAATACACCGTAGACCAATTTCCTATAACCAGGTTACAGGCAAAATTTCTCAATCCCAATACCAGGGAGCAGATTCTGGATAAACGGCATTTGATTCATATTTACTGAACAAACCCAAACCCAACATATAAACCTTTCAAGAACGTTTCCCATCAACAATACAATTCCAAATATCGCCCTAAGCGCAACCGATCTATCTGTCGGATATGCCAAAAAAAGGACACAAAGCATTATTGCCAAAGGGATTAATTTTTCCGTCCTTCAAGGGGAATTGGTGGCCATCGTGGGGGTCAATGGCATAGGTAAGTCTACCTTGCTTCGCACTTTGGGCAAGGTGCAGCCAAAATTGTCCGGTGCCATTGCCATTGAAGGGAAACATTTGGAAAAACATACCGCTTTAGGCCTTGCTTCCAAAATAAGTATTGTCCTTACCGAACCCGTAACGGCTAAAAACCTGACCGTCCAGGAATTGGTGGCCCTGGGCAGGCAACCTTATACCAACTGGATTGGAACCTTAGCCGATATCGATATTAAAAAGATTGAATCCGCCATTGAAATGGTCGGGGTCGCGGACCTCCAGAACAAAAAATGCCATGAGCTAAGCGATGGGCAATTGCAAAAAGTGATGATCGCCCGGGCTTTGGCCCAAGACACGCCAATTATGCTATTGGACGAGCCCACGACCCATCTGGACCTGTACCACAAGGTCTCCCTTCTTAAGCTCTTGCAGCACATTGCGCATGCCACTAAGAAAACCATTTTATTTACTACCCATGAAATAGAGGTGGCCATTCAACTTTGCGATAAGATATTGATTTTGGAAAAAGAAAAAAGTACGTTTGGCCAACCGTGTGAACTTATCGCACAACGTAGTTTTGAATCCCTATTCCCATCGGATACCCTGACGTTCGATTCTCGAACGGGTGCCTTTAGGGTGATTAAATAGAAGGAACCCAAGCTTTTTAATCACAATTAATAAAAACGTACGCAAAATCCCAAATCCATTTTCCTTCCAATTGCGACCAAACCTTTATCTTTACTCCTAAAACTCATTTAAACTTTCTGATGGTAACAGTTAGTGTTTAATTGAGTTCCAAATATTCACATTAATATGGACCCCATATTTATTTATGTATTGATAGGCCTAGTTTGTTTGGCACTGGGTTATTTCTTGGGCAATTACATCCAAAACCTGAAGACCAAGTCCACCCAGAGCGCATTGGAGGAACGGGAAGCCCAATCGCGCAATAGGGCAGCCGAACTTGAAGAAAAGGTAAGGGAATCCCAAAAGGAAAAAGAAGAACTGCGCTTGGAAAAAGAACAGTTGGGTAACCAAATTGTTCGTTACCAGGCCGATTTGGAGAATCTCTCGGATAAAAACAGGGAGCAAAAACAGGAGGTAGAAAAACTTCAAGAAAAATTTACCAAGGAGTTCGAGAATCTGGCCAACAAGATCCTGGACGAAAAGAGCACCAAATTTACGCAACAGAACCGGGAAAATATCAAAAATATACTTAGCCCGTTACAGGAAAAAATATTGCTTTTCGAAAAAAAGGTAGAAGAAAGCCAAAAGGAGAATATCAGCATTCATTCGGCCTTAAAAGAACAGCTTTTGAACCTCCAAAGCCAAAACCTTAAAATTACACAGGAGGCGGAAAACCTCACTAAGGCCCTTAAGGGCGATAGCAAAATGCAAGGGAACTGGGGAGAACTGGTTTTGGAACGTGTGCTGGAAAAGTCAGGTTTGGAAAAGGACCGGGAATATTTGGTACAGCAAAGCTTTACCCGGATAGACGGGAGCAGGGTATTGCCCGATGTGATCATAAATTTGCCGGATGGAAAGAAAATGATCGTGGATTCCAAGGTATCCCTAACGGACTATGAGCGATATGTTAATGCTGAGGACGATTTAAAGGATAGGTTTTTAAAGGACCATATCAATTCTTTGAGAAAGCACGTCGACCAACTATCCGCCAAAAAGTACGAGGATCTTTATGAGATGGAAAGCCCGGATTTTGTGTTGATGTTCGTTCCCATTGAACCCGCTTTTGCAATTGCCATAAATGCGGACAACACATTGTACAACAAAGCGTTTGAGCAGAATATTATTATCGTCACCCCATCTACCTTATTGGCCACCCTACGTACCATCGACTCCATGTGGAACAACGAAAAGCAACAGCGAAACGCAATAGAAATAGCCAGACAGGCCGGAGCCCTTTACGACAAATTTGAAGGCTTTGTAGGGGATTTGACCAAGGTGGGCAAGAAAATGGACGAGGCCAAAACCGAATACAAAGGCGCCATGAATAAATTAGTAGAGGGCAAGGGAAATATTGTTTACAGCATTGAAAAATTGAAAAAGATGGGGGCCAAGGCAAAAAAATCGATTCCAGAACCCATTCTAAAACGGGCCTTGGATGACGATTATGAAGAAATTGAAGGTGCCCTCTAGGCAGTTGGCAGTTGGCAGTTGGCAGTTGGCAAAATTCTGAATTCAGAACTATTTCCTAAACCGGTACACCACCGATCGTCTTTGAACTTAAATTTTATAACATCAACTAAAATGAAAAAAGCATTAATTATTACCCTTTCCATAATCTGCCTCGTTTTTGCGGCTTATTACGCCTTTATTTATTATGTGCCTTATAGTAGCGGTGTTCGTTCGGGGGAATTGATAAAAATAAGCCATAAAGGCATGTTGATCAAGACTTGGGAAGGGGAAATCAGCCAAGGAATTTCCGGGGCGCAGATATTTTCGTTCTCCGTGCTGGACAAGGATACAGAGGCCATAGAAAAATTAAAGGAATACCAAGGTAAATATGTAAAACTGGATTATATAGAACGGTATACCACCTTTGCCTGGCTGGGAGACACCAAATATTTTGTCACCAAGGTAACGCTTGACAAATCTCCCCATTTTGGAAATTAAGACCTTAGCTAAACATGAATTACAAAAGTTCCAAAGAATCCAGGGTATCCATCACCCAATTGATGCTTCCCTCCCACTCCAATTTCAGCGGTAAAATCCATGGTGGGTTTATATTGAACTTAATGGATCAGATCGCCTTTACCTGTGCCTCAAAACACTCTAGATGCTATTGTGTTACCGCGTCCGTGAACAAAGTGGATTTCCTCAATCCCATTGAGGTTGGCGAGCTTGTGACCCTAAAGGCGGCGGTAAACTACACAGGGACAACGTCCATGGTCGTAGGGGTCCGGGTGGAATCTGAAAATATTAGGACTGGAGTCAAGAAACACTGCAACTCTTCCTATTTTACCATGGTAGCAAAGGATGCCAACGGCCAGAATATTAAAATTCCAGGGTTAATCCTGGATACGGAACAAGGGGTGCGCCGTTTTGCCCGAAGCATACAAAGAAAGGCGGAGGCATCTTTAAGAAGCAACCGTTTTGAGCCCTCAAAGTTTGTTCTAGCAGAGCATTTGGAACACCTAAGGAATGAAAACGTTACCTTGAATTTGGATGGAATTTAACCGACGTATCCGTTTGGTCACAGTTCCCGTGCCGCTGCCGCATCCAAAAACCAGTCCAATTCGCCAGAGTTGGGCGCTACCAAAGAAGCAGGGTAAGAGCGAAAATTACCTGTTTTGGCAACAATTTCCCTAACTTTTTCCATCTTACTGTCTCCCGTTACCAAAAAGGCTACCTTTTTTGCATTGTTGATCAATTTTCCGGTAATAGTAATCCGTTTTTGACCGGAATCGGGGTGAACTGCCACCTCACAAAGATTCCCTGAATCCCATAAATGAATATTGTAAGGAAATATGGAAGCGGTATGACCATCGTCGCCCATTCCCAGAATTACAAGGTCAAATTGGGGGACACCTTCAAAATGTGGCAATCTAGATTTCAGCACCTCAGCATATCTTAAAGCTTCTTCCGCCGGTATGTTCTCACCATAAATTCGGTGAATATTTTCTTCTGGAATATCGATTTTGGACAGGAGGTGATCAACGGTCATTTTATAATTGCTCTCACTATCATTTGGCGGAACGCAACGCTCATCGCCCCAATACAAATGCACCTGGTTCCAATCTATAGTGTCGTGAAAATCGGTTGCCAGTTCATCAAATACAATTTTGGGGGTACTACCTCCGGAGAGGGCGATATGTGCTTCCAAATTGCTCGCAATCAACCCCTGCAAGTACTTGGCAAAACTCTGGGATACCCCCAATTTTGTTTCGGAAATGTTTAGTTTCATGTTAAGCCTGAATTAAATAATGTTACAATAATCAAAGAAGAATCAAAAGATCAAATTAGAAAAGAGTATAGAAAAGGATTTTTATGCACTTAGCAAATAAGCTAGATTATTTCGTCTTTGTTCTATTTTCTATGTTCTATCCTCTTTTTTCCAATTTCTATTGCCATTGAAAAATCAAGAAAGAACACAAAAGCCCATGTCGTCGGCCAAATGTTCGCCCGGATTTCTCCAAGTATTATTGCCTTCCAGGAGTTCATCGGAATTTTTGGGGCCCCAAACCCCAGCGGAATACCCGTAAGTCCTTACACCCTTGTTATTTTCCCAATAATCAAGGATCGGATCTACAAACTCCCATGCCGCCTCTACCTCATCGGCACGGGCATAGAGGGTTGCATCCCCCTGCATGGCATCCAACAATAATCTTTCATAGGCCTGCATAATATGGTTGTCTACCAAACTAGAATAATAAAAATCCATATTGGCGCGCTCTACCTTAAACCCCTGACCAGGTACCTTAACCCCGAACTTTATCATTATGCCCTCATCAGGTTGAATTCTGATTATCAACTTGTTGTCCATATTATTGATGTCCACATCCTTAAACACCTGATGATGGGGCGTCTTAAAATGGACCACCACTTCGGTCACCTTGGTCGGCATTCTTTTGGCAGTCCTAACATAAAAAGGCACATCTGCCCATCGCCAATTGTCCACAAAAAACTTGATGGCAGCATAGGTTTCCGTTTTGGAATTTGGATCAACACCTTCTTCCTCCCGATATCCCTTCACTTTTTCCCCGTCTATAACCGCCGACAAATACTGCCCTCGTATCGTATTGTCATATAAGGTTTTTTCATCGCGCATGATCCTTAAGGATTTCAAGGCCTTGACCTTTTCGTTTCTAATCTCCTCCGAACTGGAATTGATCGGGGGCTCCATAACGACCAAGGATACGATCTGCAATAAATGGCTCTGGAACATATCGCGCAACGCTCCGGATTTGTCATAATATCCCCCTCTTTTCTCCACACCTACCCTTTCTGCATTCGTGATCTCTATGTGCTGTATATAATTACGGTTCCATAACGGCTCAAAAATGCTGTTCGCAAAACGGGTCACCAATAAATTCTGTACGGTTTCCTTGCCCAAATAATGGTCTATCCTATAAATCTGGGATTCGTTAAAATATTGATGCAGGCTTTTGTTAAGGTTCTTAGCCGTCTCCAAATTGTAGCCAAAAGGTTTTTCTACGATCAAACGCCTAAATCCATCCGATTCATCGCTAAGGCCTTGTTCGGCCAAATTTTTCGCTATAATCTCATAAAGGTTGGGCGGGGTAGCAAGATAGAACATATAATTGCCTTCCGTACAGAATTTGGAGTCCAAATCGGAAATCCGGGTATTTATTTTGCTGTAGCTTACGTCGTAATCGCTCCCCAAATCCTCATAAAAAAACTTGTTGGCAAAGGCATCCACAATGTCTTGATCCTCTTCCTTGATTACATCCTGTAGATATGGGCTTTCCAGAACCACCTTTTTACGAAAAGTATTATCGGTAAGGCTACTTCGGCTAAGGCCCAGCACCACAAAGTTCTCCGGAAGATGTTTGCCCTTATACAGATTGTAGATTGCGGGGACCAGCTTCCTGGCAGTAAGGTCGCCAGAGGCGCCAAAAATGACCAACATTTGATTTGCTGTTTTATTCATACGCTAGGAATGTAGAGCTATATTTATTAATGACCGTACAAAAATAATCAAAATGGTTTCCATTGACCAATTGACCAAGAAAGTGGATATTTTAAATTATTTTTGAACTTATTTATTTTAGAGACGAAGATAGGTCATATTTAAAACATATAATTTACATCGTTGTATTACTTAACATTTCGATCACTAAGTGGGTCGATTCTCAACAAAATTACTTTATGGAACGCAAAACATACGATTTTGGATTGATAGGACTTGGGGTCATGGGAAGAAACTTTATCCTGAACGTGGCCGACAACGGTTTTTCCGCGTTTGGACACGATTTGGACACCGAAAAAGTAAATGCCTTGAAAGAGGAAGGAAAACACACCGGAAGGGTAGATGCCTCTTCGGATGTGCACACCTTTGTAAATTCGCTATCAAAACCCAGAAAAATAATGCTGTTGGTGCCCGCAGGTAAAATTGTGGACAGTGTCATAACAGAATTGGTGCCCCTTTTGGATCAAGGGGATTTGATCATTGACGGTGGAAATTCCTTTTTTACCGATACGGACAGACGCGAGGCGCATTTACAATCCAAGGGGATACATTTCTTTGGAGCCGGGGTCTCCGGTGGTGCCAATGGGGCAAGAAGGGGTCCAAGCATCATGCCAGGGGGCAACAAAGAGGCCTACCAAGAAGTAAAGCCTATTTTTGAAGCCGTCTCGGCTAAATTTAAGGGAGAGCCCTGTGTGGCCTATCTAGGACCGAAATCTGCCGGGAATTATGTGAAAATGGTTCATAACGGAATTGAATATGGATTGATGCAACTTACGTCCGAAATTTACGATGTTCTGAAAAAGGCCGGTAATTTTGACAACAAGGAATTGCACAATACATTTAAGAAATGGAATGAAGGAAGGCTCCAGTCATTCCTTGTAGAGATAACCTCGGAAATATTTACCCAAAAGGACGATAAGGGAAGTGGATATCTGGTCGACAAGATTTTGGACAAGGCCAAACAAAAAGGCACGGGAAAATGGACCTCCCAAAATGCGATGGATCTGGGTATTCCCGTCCCTTCCATTGATATTGCCGTCAGCATGCGGGAGGTTTCGGCCCTGAAAGAGGAACGCGTACATGCCGACACGCTTTATTCAAGGCCCCAACCTGAATCCATAGGCAAGGAAAAATTGGAAAAAATGACCGAGGAGGCCCTCTATTTTTCCTTTATCGCTACCTATGCCCAGGGACTGCATCAATTGGCAGATGCATCCAAAGAATACGGTTATGAACTCAACCTATCCGTCATTGCCAAAATATGGAGGGCAGGCTGTATCATTAGGGCCGCCCTTTTGGAGGACATTACAAAAGCATATCAACAGGACAAAGAACTACACAACCTTATATTGTCTCCTGAATTTGTAAAAAAAATAAGCTCTACCGTCGGCTCGGCGAGGGAACTGGTTGCCTATGCAGCTAAAAATGGAATTCCGGTTCCGGGATTGGCGGCGTCCTTAACCTATTTTGATGCCTATACTTCCAGTAATTTACCTTTGAACCTGATTCAGGCGCAACGGGACTATTTTGGATCGCATACCTATGAACGTACCGATTTAGAAGGGATATTCCATACAGAATGGGAAAAGTAGCTGTTATAAACGAGACCGATGGTGAAATAAGGCTAGGAGATTCAGATAACCGATTTAAGGACAAAGATCAAAGGACGGCAAATAGTTGTTCCTTATTTTAAATGGACAAGAACCGCCAATACTTGTGATTTACATAAAGGGGTTGTCTTTTTTCTTTCGTCCCTGCCCGAAAATCGCACAGGCAGTTTAGGTCCTTTGACCCAATTTAATAATCCAATACGATGGGAAACGTTGAAAAAGGAAAAAACACAGCTATTATTGCCTATATGACCATTATTGGCAGTATTATCGCAATGAGCATGAACAGGGCACCAAAGAATGAATTTGCCAGGTTCCATACCCGTCAGGCCTTTGGTATCCATTTATCATTTCACGCCTTCGCCCTTCTTTTGAGCGTAGCCTTTAACCCATATGCCTGGTATGGCCTTTATGTGTGTTATTTAGTTCTATGGGGCTATGGATTTATGGGAGCCTTGAATCATAAAAAACAATTGATCCCGGTCCTGGGGCCCTATTTTCAAAAATGGTTTACATTTATAGATTAGTATCCGTCCAACAGGTCCAATAACTGCGTTCCACTCAGGTTGTAATCTTAAATTCCCTTTTTACCCTATGTACCTGCATGGCCTTTACGATCCATTTTGGCAAGGGCCTATGCGGATTTCTCTTTTTAAGATTGATGTAGATCCCCAGTTTTTTAAGAATGGGAACCTTATGGGTCTCCACGAATTCGATGAGCATCCCATCCGGATCTTCCACGTAGCTAAAATGACCGGCGGCCTCACCCATGTCGAAACTATCGGAGCTATCCACGGTAAAAGGATGTCCCAAAGCCTTGCACTCCTCCCTTAGGAGGTCCATGCCACTAATATCAAAGCAAAGGTGGATATAACCAAGGTCCCCCCACAATCGTTCTTCAAAAATCTTATTGGGTTTCCTATCCAGCACCTGTACCAATTCCATTTCGGACGGACCCAAGAGTTCGCCAAAACCGCCAATGGGCCTTGGAGAATGTCGCAGTAAAACCCTTCGAAAGGAATGATCCCCACCGGGCAATCCCCTTAGATCTTGAAATATTCCGGTCTTGTCATAGATTACCTGATCATATCCCAACAGTTCCTTATAAAACTTTATGGAGGCCTCCATGTTGGATACCCCGATCATAGCTCCCATTACACCTCCCGAACTATTTTTTCCAGCATTAAAAACGTATTCGTCCTCTACGACCTGAATGTGGTTGTTCCAGGGATCCGTCAAAAAGAAATGGCTCTTTCCTTCCATCAATGTGGTAATGTCCGATAAGAACGATGCTTTTGCCGATGTTAGTTTTGCATGGATCTGTGGAATGGCGGGAGATCGCAATTTCATTAAGTTTACGCCCAAATCGCCGACCAAGATTTCCTTTTTCGGCGGTTGCGGTGTTCTGCTTGTATATTGCCATATTTCCAGTCCGCCACCGCCAATCATATTCAGGGCCAACAATGCCAGCCTCTGCCTGGGCAGCCCATCGGTATAAGGTAACATTAACGCGGCTGTGGACTCATCCTCAAATACGAGGATATCGAACCCCAAGGTCTTGTAGTACCAATTAAAAACTTCCCGAGCATTGGCCACCCCTATCCCCATTTGTTGTATTCCGTTGATCGTTTTTTTCAAAAGAAAAAGTTTAAGTTAAATTCGAGTTGAATCTGAACAAAAAAATTAGGGAGCAGATCACTGAGGGTTTCTATTTAGCATCTATATGCTACCCTTCTTTCTATATTCTATGCCCTATCCTCCCTTATCTATGTCTATGTTCTTTTTTTATTTAATTCGATTTCACAATTTCCCCATACCTTATTTTTGGTAGGGAACATGAATCAATTTGTCGTGCAAATTCTTTAATTTATCCGACGAACAGCCAAATTTAAACAAAATGACCAACAAAAGGTTGGAAAGATTGACCCGAACATAGGAATTGTTCTCATACTTTCTGGCCGAGACCAGTAAATTACGCTTGATAATCCTATAGCGGACCCCTTTCCTTTTCATTCTTCCAAAGAATTCATAATCTTCCATGATCGACTGGTTTTCCTTAAAGCCATCCAACATATCGAATACACCTCTCCTGATAAATAGACATTGGTCGCCACCTCCCGTAAATACGGTATCCAAACCGGTAAAATAAGAATTGATTTTTAAGAGGAAACTATCCGAGTCAAACCGATAGGAAAAGAAACCGGCCTCCCCACCTGCGGCCATCGACTGCATAATATCTTCCAGAAATGATTTTGGCGGTATAGCATCGGCATGAAGAAACACCAGTACATCCCCCTTTGCCTGTGCGGCCCCTTGGTTCATCTGTATTGCCCTGGATTTTTTATCACAATCCAAAAATTTAACATTGCCATTCACTGGGATTTGCTTTGAACCGTCGTTAGTCGCAGGGGATAAGGATACGATAATCTCAAAGGGATAGCCCTGGCACACTTTATCCAAATGGTCCAATAATTTGGTTAAATTATGCCTTTCGTTATGGGCTGGAATAATAACACTTGTCATATAGGACATTTATGTAATTTTGAGCACTTTCCCCCCTCTATAAAACAACAATTCCTCCGATACGGGAAAGGAAATTAAAATTTTTCGACTAATCCGACCGGTACACAAAGGGAAATCTAACTATGAAAGTAACAATAATTACAATAATCTTTGGTTTTTTAGCGCTAGGCGTGTTTTTAAATAGGGCCTCCCCAGAAAGAACCACGGGTACAGAAACGGACTTTAACCGACTTTCCGAACGGTTTCTTGGAAATATTGAGGAAGGCCAGGATACCCAGGCCTTCCAAGACAGATTGGCACATACTACCATAGATTCCCTTGTAAACGCCCTGACCACCGATACTCAAAAACTCGCCTTTTGGATCAACATCTACAACGCTTATATACAAGTTATCCTAACAAAAAACCCTGAATTGTATAAGGATAGGAGTTCCTTTTTCACCAAGGACCAAATCACCATTGCCGGGCAAAAGGTTTCCTTTGCTACCATTGAACATGGAATAATAAGAAAGTCCCAATGGGACAAAGGCCTGGGCTACGTACAAGACCCATTCCCTGGGGAATTCGAACGAAAATTAAGAGTCGGAAAACGAAATTACCACATTCATTTTGCCTTGAATTGTGGGGCGAAGGATTGCCCGCCGGTGGCAATTTATCAACCTGATCGTTTGGAAGAACAGTTCAATAAGGGAACCCAGCCCTATTAGAAGAATAGTTGTTCTTACGTCCCTAACAAAAAGGAGGTGCAGGTACCCCCCCTGTTTAGTTGGTTCCGTGGTGATTTTAACGGGGAAAGTGGAGTGAAGGAAATTCTAAAAGAATATAAAATCATTCCCAAAGCATCAGATCCCAAGCTTTCTTACAAAAATTATGATTGGACTTTAGATCTCCATAATTTTATTGACCTGTGACCTTGATAATTACGGCCATAACTTTTGTTGACCGACGACATAGTTGAGTCCAGTGATTGTTTTAGGGCCATATGCGCCTTCCAAACCCGAAAAGCCAAAAGGAGCATCACTATAAGCCAAATGAAAAAGAGCACATATTCCATAGCACTTTCATTGATTAGTAAAATTACAGAAAACCGATAATTCGATATTTCAATTCTTGTTCAGGTACGATTTGGGGCGTACTTAATAAAAAAATAAGTCAATTTGAAAGTCAAATATAAAAAACAATACAATAATTTCCTACAATAAAGTTAAATATATCTTAAAATGTTGATTAGCCGCTTATTGCCATAGGCCATATTGACAATTTCAAGTGTTTATGGGAATGTTGCAACCTACATAACCATAAAAATGGGTTATAAAATCAAATATTGTCCTATTATTTGCTTTATTTTGGCCTATAATTCCCATAAAATATGAATCCCTCAGCGGCCGGTTGGATCGATAAGTTTGGCTCTCTTGTAAAAGAAGGTCCGTGTATTTTCACCAGTTTTGATATGCTTTATGACAGCCTAAAATCTTATGGCTTTATTTACGGCATCAACGTCTCGGCCCACGAATTCATAAAAGCGGATTATGAACTGTCCGAAGATGAGAACGCGAAAATCAATTTATTGACCGGACTCTACTTTACGTATGAGCTAAAAAATGGTAGGACTGATTTTAACCATTTTCTAACCTGTATATTCCAATTCTACCAAGAGTTGGAGGTAAGTAAAATTTCATTCCTAAATAAGATCCTTACTGGAAGTAAAACCTCTTCACAACTGGAAAAGCTTATTGAGTCCCGTGTTTATTTGGAAGACAATATTATCAGCAAAACCTTTAATAGCATAATCACCAATTCGTTGCTATTTATAGACGTGCTGACCTTTCACAATTATTTGGAAGGCAACACTTCTTCCAGGGAGCATGCCCAAAATTTGGAATACATCACCATAAATCTTACCTACCATGCCCTAAATTCCAAGGAAAAAAACAAGAGCGATGAGCGTTTGGCACATACATTTGCCTCCTCCTTGTCCTTTATCAATAGCGAGCCCGGAAAATTCGATGGGTCCTACCGGGAAAAAATGATCGGCCGTTTTGAGCGGTTTGAAAACCAATATTTTATGGATGTCGCTTGTCTAACCGTTTGGGAAGATAAGTCCTTGGAATACACGGAATCCGAATTTATCTACGGGATCGGTAAAGATCTTGGCCTAGAAAGGGATGCCATTGCAAAGTCATTAAAAGACGTCACCGATTTCTTTAATATGAACGCCTATCGGGTTCCACATTTAAAGGATAACAATCTAGCGGTCCAGTTCTACGACAGTATGACCAAGGTCGTAAACAAGTTGATACTTAGAAATAGCAAACGGTTAAAAAAGGAATTGTCCGAGAGCAAGGAATTGGTAACCCTGCTTTCAAAATCTACCGTAAGGGACCTAACCAAGACCGAAAAGAAAATAGTCTATAAACAGTTATTGGACATTTGCAAAAGTGTGCCATCCCTGGCTATATTCCTTCTCCCGGGCGGGGCAGTACTCCTCCCCATTTTCGTTAAGTTGATTCCCAAATTGCTGCCTTCCTCCTTTGATGAGAACAGGGTAGAGTAGTCATACAATCTCAAGGGTCAGGTTCAAACTAAATAAGTTTATATGTTTATGGGTTTATAAGTTTAATCGACACAACCATCAACCGTCCCCGCTAGCCCACTAACAACCTACCTGTAACTCATATAAATCAACCCAGTGGCCATGGCCAGGCCAAAACTGAGCAAGGTCCCTATAAGGATATATTCCGTCAACTTACGGCTATTTCCTTCCTTTAAGTCGTTGAAGCGAAAGACCGACTTTGCGGTAATGAGCAGTCCTATTGCATCCCATCTACCCAGAATTATAAAGACAAAAACAAACAGCCGCTCAAGAATACCAATATATTTCCCTGCATTGGGGAGGGATTTATGGTCAAATTCGATCTGGGCAGACATGCCTTCCAACAATTTTCCCATAATGATCGCCGAAGGAAAACTTACAAAGAACATGGCCGTTATCAGGCCCCAATCCAATTGTCCAAACCAGTTTTCGGTATGCTGGAGCACATCGCCGTAGTACGAGCATATGTAAAGTACCAAAATATGGAGGAACTGATCTATAAAAAAGGGAACGCTTTTGTTCTTGAACAATGGGGTTGTATACAGTTTGGCCAAATCGATAAAATAATGGGTCGTTAGAATCACCAAGACCACCTTCCAATAGGTCCAATCCCATAGTAGGAGCATCATAACAACAAAATGCACCAAGATGTGGAGGTATAGGTACTTGGATCTTACCTTGTGGGATTCCTTGTGTACGACCCAACGAAGGGGCTGCAACAAAAAGTCCCCGATTAGATGGGCCAAAAAAAGTTTGGTGAACAGAATCATTGTTTTGTTTCGTTTAGGGATTGTTCATAGTAATCCAAAAGTTCCATCACCAAGTCGAGTCTCGCTCTTTTTTGACGTTGGCTAACGGCGGATTGCCGTATGTGGAGGCGTTCTGCAATTTCTTGTTGCGATGCCCCGGGATTTTCAAAGGCCATAGCCACAATTTCGGCAGAAACGGTACTCCAATTGTCCATAAAGTCCATGGCCAGTTTAAATATCAAGTTTAGGGTCCGATCCTTGTCCTTATTGCCTGATGCCATAGCAAGGTTGACCTTTTGCTCCTTTAAAGTTTCAAAGGTCCTTCCCGAAAATTGATAGGCGGTTCCGTTGGATTGGCTTACACTTGTTCCTTTGAACGTTTCATTCCCCAGCCCTATCGCTATCCTTACATCCAAACCTTTTATGGATTTGATCAATGCCTTTATATGGATTGCCGTTCGTAGGGCGTTTTGGGGCTGGATTTTTAGTTGAAATTCATCCCCCCTATAAATTTCCCAATCGGTCGGGTTCTCCCCTACCTCGGTCAATTTCCTTTTTAACGGCTCTATCCATACCGAAACCTTGTGCTTGTCCGAATTGATTATGTCGCCCGTAATGATTGCTACCATCGCTTAATATGCTAAATACCTGCTCTTTAAACCCGTTTCCCTACCCGTTTTTCCCTTTCGCGGATTTGTTAAGGACATTTTTATTTCGCTAATATAATCAAATATAAGCGAAAACGCTAATATTGTAATATATAAGCTAATTTGCTAATATTTATAATTATAAGCAGAATAGCTAATAATCGTGGCTACTTGCTCTTTTCGCCCACAAAAAAATCGCTTTTATTCTTAAACAGGACATTAAAGGTAGTAAGGCTTCCATAGATACGGGTGAGATACTGTTGCAAATCGACCTTCTCTTGGTCGTCGAGATTGCCGCTGGCGTTGATTTTCTGTTCCATGACGCGAATCCGGTCCCGTACCATAACGATTTTATGGAAAAAAGCATCTATCGGCACCTCCTTGTCCGCAAGATTGGCATCGCCCGGCTTTAGGATCAAACTACCTCCCTTCCATTTATCGGCGATCGGCGTAACTTGTGAAACATCGCTCCAGCGCCTCAAGATGGAGATAAGGGATTGCTCCACTTCAGAAAAACTAATCGTATCCACCTCGTCTTCCATGGCTTCGATAACTTCGAAATCGGAATCGAGGTCAATGGTTTCCAGTCCATTATCCATAAATGTAACCCAGTAGTGTTTGGAAGTTACGTTGGTAACCACCCCCTTCCCGTACTCGGCATGTTGTATTCTTGATCCTATTCCCAAAAGCTGCATATCGTGTTGGTCTTTAATGAAACGCTAATTTATAAGGTTGTTCCGACAATATGAAATGATTTAAACTTTTTCAATTTACCAAAAAACTAAATTGCCCCAACTTCATAGTTAGGAGTCAAAATCGTAACTTTGCACCTTTGCATTTTAAAATGATAAATTACGAGGAAAATATTGAGGTTAAGGGCGCTAGGGTCCATAACCTCAAAAATATAGATGTCACTATTCCGAGGGAAAAACTGGTAGTCATCACCGGCCTTTCCGGCAGTGGCAAGTCTTCCCTGGCATTTGATACCATCTATGCCGAGGGACAGCGACGCTATATCGAGACCTTTTCCGCTTACGCCAGACAATTCCTCGGAGGCCTGGAAAGACCGGATGTGGATAAAATTGACGGACTTTCCCCGGTAATCGCCATTGAGCAAAAAACCACCTCCAAGTCGCCCCGGTCCACCGTGGGCACCATTACCGAGATCTATGATTTTTTAAGATTGCTGTTCGCCCGTGCTGCAGACGCCTATAGTTACAATACCGGTGAAAAAATGGTGAGCTATAGCGATGACCAGATCAAGGAACTCATCCAATCTACCTTTTTGGATAAAAAAATAAACGTGCTGGCCCCTGTTATTAAATCCAGAAAGGGGCATTACAGGGAGCTGTTTGAACAGATTGCCAAACAAGGCTTTGTAAAAGTAAGGGTAGATGGGGAAATCCAGGATATCCACAAGGGCATGAAAGTGGACCGATACAAGACCCACGATATCGAAATCGTAATAGATCGATTGAAAATAACTTCCGCCCCGGAATTGGATAAACGCCTTACAGAATCTATAAACACGGCCATGTACAGTGGAGACAACGTACTTATGATATTGGAGGAAGGCACTACCGAACCCCGGTATTTTAGCCGCGATCTTATGTGTCCCACCACGGGGATTTCCTACCCTGTTCCAGAGCCCAACACATTTTCCTTCAATTCCCCAAAAGGGATGTGCCCCAACTGCAATGGCTTGGGCAAGGTATATCAGATAAATGAGGACAAAATTTTCCCGAATCGTAAAAACTCAATAAAAGCCGGCGGGATAGCGCCCCTTGGGGAATATAAAAGTTCGTGGGCATTTAAACAAATAGAGACCATTGCCTCCCGTTACGACTTTTTGCTCACCGATGCCATCAAAGATATTCCTGCCGAGGCACTAAACGTTATCCTGTACGGCGGTAAGGAATCATTTGAGGTAGATTCCAAGACTCTTGGGGTAAAGAGAACCTATAAAATTGATTATGAAGGGATTGCCCATTTTATAAAATCCCAGTTCGACGAAGCCAATACCACGAGCTTGAAGCGTTGGGCCAGGGAATATATGGACAAAAAGGAATGTCCCGATTGCCACGGCTCCAGATTGCGACAGGAATCGCTCTATTTTAAGATCGATAAAAGGAACATTGCCGAACTATCCCAAATGGACATTTCCGAGCTGGCAAAATTTTTTCATGGCCTCTTCCCAAAACTGGACAAGAACCAGCAAAAGATTGCCGAGGAAATCCTAAAAGAGATCAAGGTCAGGCTCCAATTCTTATTGGACGTTGGGCTAGACTACCTTTCCTTGTCAAGGGGCTCAAAATCACTTTCCGGAGGCGAGGCACAGCGTATCCGGCTGGCCACCCAAATTGGTTCGCAGTTGGTCGGTGTACTGTATATATTGGACGAACCCAGCATTGGATTGCACCAGAGGGACAACCATCGACTTATAAAATCATTGCAGGCCTTGCGGGATATTGGCAATTCCGTAATCGTGGTAGAACACGATCGGGACATGATCGAGAACGCCGACTATGTTATCGATATTGGACCAAGGGCAGGTAAACATGGAGGTGAGATCATCTCCCATGGAACACCAAACGACCTCCAAAACCATCAAACCCTTACCGCAGATTATATTACAGGAAAAAAGGAAATCCCCGTACCCGAAAAAAGGAGAAGCGGCAACGGCCATAGCATTGCCTTGAGCGGATGTACCGGCAACAACCTCAAAAATATTACCGCGGAATTTCCGCTCGGAAAAATGATCGGGGTCACGGGAGTTTCGGGCAGTGGAAAATCTACCCTGATAAACGAGACCCTCTATCCTATCATGAACGCCCATTATTTTAACGGGGTAAAAAAACCAATGCCCTACAAAAAAATAACAGGCCTTGAATATGTGGACAAGGTAATCGACATTAACCAATCCCCTATTGGTAGGACCCCGCGCTCCAATCCGGCGACCTACACCGGGGTTTTTAGTGAAATACGGAGTTTATTTACCAAGACCCCGGAAGCGGCGATAAGAGGCTATAAGCCGGGGCGTTTTAGCTTTAATGTAAAGGGGGGACGTTGTGAGACCTGCCAAGGCGGAGGTCTAAGGGTCATTGAAATGAACTTTCTGCCGGATGTGTATGTGGAATGCGAAACCTGTAACGGCAAACGCTTTAATAGGGAAACCCTTGAGATCCGATATAAGGGCAAATCCATAGCCGATGTACTGGAAATGACCATAAACGAAAGTGTGGAGTTTTTTGAGAACATTCCCAAGATCTATAGAAAATTAAAGACCATCAAGGACGTTGGACTAGGGTATATTTCCCTAGGGCAACAATCCACAACGCTTTCGGGCGGTGAGGCACAACGCATAAAATTGGCCACCGAACTTTCCAAGAGGGATACCGGCAACACATTTTATATCCTCGACGAACCTACAACCGGGCTCCACTTTGAGGACATAAGGGTGCTCATGGAGGTATTGAACAAATTGGTGGACAAGGGAAATACAGTACTTGTCATAGAACACAATATGGATGTTATAAAAATGGTGGATTTTATCCTGGACATCGGATATGAAGGAGGCCGTGGGGGAGGTAGGATCGTTGCACAGGGCACCCCGGAGGAGGTTGCACAGGATAAAAAGAGTTATACGGCAAAGTTTTTGCGACAAGAATTAATAAGTAAACAGTCGGCCATAGCCAGTAGCCAGTAAGCATTGGCAGTCGAAGCTTGTGAAACTATTAATCAACAACTATCAACTTATAAGTTATAAAATGAGAAAAGAACAACACCATAAAGGCTGGAACGAAATAAAGACCAACGATTCTTGGGCCATTTTCAAGATCATGGGCGAATTTGTAAACGGCTATGAAAAACTTAGTGTCATAGGTCCCTGCGTCTCCATTTTTGGTTCTGCCCGCACCAAGGAAGGGGATCACTATTATGACCTGGCGGTAAAAATTTCAAAAAGCATTGCAGAGGCAGGATATGGCATTATCACAGGTGGGGGGCCCGGAATCATGGAAGCTGGCAACAAGGGTGCCCATTTGGCGGGCGGCACCTCTGTGGGCCTTAACATAGACCTCCCTTTTGAACAGCACGACAACCCCTATATCGATGCCGATAAAAGTTTGGATTTCGATTATTTTTTTGTCCGCAAGGTCATGTTCGTAAAGTATTCCCAAGGATTTGTAGTTATGCCTGGTGGGTTTGGTACCCTGGACGAACTTTTTGAGGCCATCACCCTGATCCAAACCAATAAAATAGAAAAGTTTCCCATCGTGCTTGTAGGTTCGGATTTTTGGAAGGGCCTATTGGATTGGATAAAACAAACGATGTTGGCCATGGGCAATATCAGTCCACACGACTTAGATCTGATCACCCTTGCCGATACGGAAGAAGAGGTGGTGGAAATCATCGATGCTTTCTATAAAGAACGTATATTTAGCCCCAATTTCTAAATTCCACATGCTCCAAAACAAAATTGAAACTCTTCCTAAAATATTAGGTTTTCTATTTATAATCCTGGGCTTTCTTACCACTACAGGACAGCACCTCAACAGGGTAATGGCCACTTTGGACGGGGATACCCATGAAATCGGCATTCAACAGGAATTTACCTATGTCAACGATTCCCAGGACACCCTAACGGTGCTTTATTTCAATGATTGGGCCAATGCCTACGTGAGCAAAAAAACACCGCTCGCACATCGTTTTGAAGAAGAGTTTAAGAAGAGCCTTCACCTTGCCAAGGAAAAAGATCGTGGATCTACCCAAATAATCAGTGCCGTAGATAATGAATATAAGGGCCTGCAATGGGAGCGAAGTCCGGAAGTAGACCTGATAAAGTTTAAATTGAACCATTCCCTTGCTCCCAAGGATTCGGTGAAAATCTTTCTTACCTATAATGTAAAGCTCCCCCCCAATAAGTACACCCCTTACGGTTATGACAAGTGGTATGGCTACTATCTTAAGGATTGGTACCTTACCCCCGCCGTCTACAACGGGGAATGGCAACTGTATTCAAACAAGAATTTGGAAGACCTTTATACGGGCATAACCAATACCATTGTGGATCTTACCTACCCGGAAAGACTTTTTCTAACCACCAATTTTGACGATATAGGTAACACCAAATTTACAAGCACGCAACAGGCAACCTTAAAGGGCACCAACCGCAAAAGCTGCGAAATTATTTTGAGTCCGGCCAAAACATTCACTACTCACGTAACCCCTACCCTGACCACGGTAACCGATATCGAGACCGTCAATTATGAAGAAGTGCTTAGAGGCGTATCCATCCTTAAGGTTTCGGAATTTTTAAGTGAAAATCTCGGGAAATATCCCCATCAACAACTCTTGGTAAGCGAACTGGATTACGATAAAAATCCCTTGTATGGAATTAACCAATTGCCCTCCTTCATTAGGCCCTATGGGGAGCAGTTTCAATTCGAAATGAAGTTCCTAAAAACGGCTCTATACAGCTGGATGCGCGAGACCATGTTCCTAAACCCAAGAAAGGAAGAGTGGGTGAACGATGCCATTGTAAACTATCTAATGTTCCATTATGTGGAAACCTATTATCCGGATCAGAAGCTCTTGGGCAAACTGTCCAAAATTTGGGGAGTGCGAAGTTTTCATTTGGCGCAAGTGGATTTTAATGAGCAATATCCGCTTCTTTACACCCTAACCGCACGAAAAAACCTGGATCAGGCCCTTTCCGTATCCAACGACTCCTTGATCAAGTTCAATCAAAAAATTGCAAATCCTTATAAAGCTGGATTGGGATTGGCCTATCTGTCCGACTATATCGGAAAAGGCAAAATAGATGAAGGTATCAAGACTTTTTATAAGGACTACAGTCTAAAACCCGTAACCCCTCAAGATTTTGAAAATATCTTGAGCAAGGCTACGAATAAGGATATCCATTGGTTTTTTAACGAGTATGTGACCACCGATAACAAAATAGATTTTAAGATAAAAAAGGTAGTTAAAACACCGGATTCCTTACAGGTCACCCTAAAAAACAAACAAGGGACAAATGTGCCGATTTCCCTGTTCGGCCTTGAAAACGACAGTGTGGTTTCCAAATATTGGTTTCCGAATATTACCACCCAGAAAACGTTTACAATTCCAAGGGGGGACGAGGACCGTTTGGTGCTCAATTACGACCAAAGGATACCTGAGTACAACCAACGCGATAACTGGAAGACCCTTAACGGATTCCTATCGAGCAACAAGAAATTAAAATTCCAGTTTTACAAGGATATTGAAGACCCCTATTACAACCAAATATTTTACGTCCCGGTTCTTAGTTTTAATATTTACGATGGCCTTTCCCCGGGACTGAGGGTCCACAACAAGACCTTTCTGGAAAAACCATTTCAATGGGATTTTTCCCCATCCTATGCCCCCAAGGAAAAGTCGTTCATTGGATATGGGAGGTTAAATTATCGCCACTATCACGGTAAGACCGGGTTTTATGTCACCAACTATTCCCTAGGGGGATCAACTTCCCATTTTGAGGTAGATTCACGTTACTCAACGGTTACCCCTTCCATAGGATTTGGTTGGAAACCCGACGATCTGATGTCCAATAAAAGAAGTGCGCTCATCTTTAGATACGTTAACGTGTTTCGTAACGTAAACCCCACCTTGAATATTGATACCGATCCGGATTATAGCGTATTTGATGCCAGATTTATTAGAACCAACAATGGAATCATAAATTATATGTCCTGGTTTGCCGATGCCCAACAGTCCAGCGAATTCACTAAAATAGCGTTTAACGTAGAATACAGAAGGCTGTTTGACAATAATATGCAGTTCAATATTCGATTGTTCGCAGGCAAGTTTCTAAGGAATACCACCGATTCCGATTATTTTAGCTTTGCTTTGGATCGCCCCACGGATTACCTCTTTGACTATAACTACATAGGAAGGTCGGAAGATTCGGGAATCTCCAGCCAACAGATCATTATTGCTGAGGGCGGTTTCAAATCCAAATTAGCTTATCCCTATGCCAACGATTGGATGGCCACCACAAATACAAGTGTTAACGTATGGCGTTGGATAGAACTTTATGGCGATTTGGGGTTCGTAAAAAACAAGAACGAAAACGCGGTATTCGTCTATGATTCCGGGGTACGGTTAAATTTGCTCACCGATTATTTTGAACTGTATTTTCCGGTATACTCCAACAACGGGTGGGAAATAGCGCAGCCCAACTATGCCGAAAAAATACGATTCGTCATAACCCTTAGCCCCAAAACACTGTTGGGGCTCTTTAACCGACAATGGTTCTAATTTGTCAGCTGTTTTTCAACCCATTAATGAATTTATAAAGTTTCACTTGATAAAAAGTGATAACTTTTAGGCCGTTGCAACTTCTCTAAATTGCAGGGGTCATCGATATTTGATATTTTTGTTGAAAATGTTGACTCCCAATGAAATCCGAACCTAAAACTAGCAACGATATTTCCTTCAATGATTTTAAGAATCAAATCCTTAAGGATTATGAAATTGCCGTTACAAGTAGGGAGTGCAGTTTATTAGGTCGCAGGGAAGTACTTACTGGCAAAGCCAAGTTCGGAATATTCGGGGACGGGAAAGAGCTGCCACAATTGGCGATGGCCCGTTCTTTTCAAGATGGTGATTTTCGCAGCGGCTATTATCGGGATCAGACTTTTATGATGGCTCTGGATCTTCTAAAACCAAAAGATTTCTTCCACGGACTGTATGCCACAACCAATCTTGCAAAGGAACCTATGAGTGCCGGTAGGCAAATGGGGGGGCATTTTGGCACGCACAGCCTTAACGAGGATGGCAGTTGGAAAGACCTTACGGCCCAAAAAAACAGCAGTGCCGATATTTCTTGTACGGCAGGGCAAATGCCTCGACTTGTGGGGCTTGCCCAGGCTTCAAAAATATACAGGAATTTAAATATCCCAAATTCCGAAAAATTTTCCCAGAACGGCAACGAGGTTGCATGGGGTACCATAGGCAACGCCAGCACGAGCGAAGGGCTCTTTTTCGAAGCTTTAAATGCAGGGGGCGTACTACAGATACCTATGGTAATCAGTGTTTGGGACGATGGATACGGGATTTCCGTACCGGCCAAGTATCAGACCACCAAAGAGGATATTTCCAAAATCATATCCGGTTTTCAGCGAGACGACAAGGACGATGGCTATGAGCTGCTAAAGGTAAAGGGATGGGACTATACCGCTTTAATCCACGCTTATGAAAATGCCTCGGACATTGCCAGGGAAGAACATGTCCCCGTAATTATTCACGTAACGGAACTGACCCAGCCCCAAGGACATTCCACATCGGGTTCCCACGAAAGGTACAAGCGCGAGGAACAATTGGAATGGGAACGGGAGAACGATTGCAACAAGCGTTTTAAGGAATGGATCTTGGAGAATGGGATTTCTACCGAAGAGGAGCTAAGCACGTTGGAAAAATCCATCAGAAGGGAAGTTCGAAATGCCAAAAAAGAAGCTTGGGACGAGTTTATAAAGCCACTAAAGCAAAAAAAGAAGTCCTTGGTGGCAGTATTGGACACCCTTGCCACCAACAGTCCAAACAGAACCTTTATTACTAAAATAAAAAATGATCTTATCGCCATTGAGGAACCGTCCAAAAAAGACCTCGCCTCCATGGCCAGAAAATCATTGCGATACCTTTTAGGAGAGGATACCCCCGAAAAATTGGCGCTTTCCCAATGGATAGATCAGTTCTTTAAAGATATGGAGCCCAAATACAGTTCCCATCTTTACAATGAATTACCAAATAGGGCCACTGCGGTTCAGGAGGTCAAACCAAGCTACACCTCAGATCCCGAAATGGTGGACGGTAGGGTCATATTGCGCGATAATTTTGACAAACTATTTGCCAAATACCAGGAAGCGCTCATTTTCGGTGAAGATAGCGGGGTAATAGGCGATGTTAATCAAGGTCTGGAAGGCCTTCAAAAGAAGTATGGGGAATTGCGTGTTTCCGATACTGGGATTAGGGAAGCTACGATCATAGGCCAAGGTATTGGATTGGCGTTAAGGGGATTGAGGCCCATAGCTGAAATACAATATCTGGACTACATCCTTTACGGCATACAGACCTTGAGCGATGATCTTGCCACCATGCTGTATAGAACCGTAGGAAAGCAGAAGGCACCATTGATCGTACGTACCAGGGGACATAGATTAGAGGGCATTTGGCACTCCGGGTCGCCCATGGGCGCCTTGGTACATCTCTTAAGGGGAATGTATGTCCTGGTACCCAGGGATATGACAAAGGCGGCCGGATTCTACAATACCCTTATGAAAAGCGACGAGCCCGCACTGGTGATCGAAAGTCTAAACGGTTATCGCCTGAAGGAAGCGAAGCCCAAAAACCTGGGAGAAAACTGCACCCCGATCGGGGTGGTGGAAACGGTTCGCAAGGGTACGGACATTACCCTGGTCTCCTACGGATCTACCTTGAGAATCGTGGTACAGGTGGCGCGTGAACTTCAAGAAGTCGGTATAGATGCAGAGGTCATCGACGCCCAGAGCCTGCTCCCTTTTGACCTGCGACATGATACGGTGAAGAGCATTAAAAAGACGAATCGTTTACTGGTCGTGGATGAAGATGTTCCAGGAGGCTGCTCCGCTTACCTGCTTCAGGAAATTGTGGAAAAACAGGGAGGGTACGCATATTTGGACAGCGCTCCCCAAACTTTATCAGCCAAAGCACATAGACCGGCCTTTTCTACTGACGGAGACTATTTCTCAAAGCCCAATGCCGAGGATATTTTTGAAAAAGTTTATTCGATCATGCACGAGTCCAACCCTGTAGATTATCCCAAATTGCGCTGATATTAAGTTTTAATAATTACCCTAGATAAATTGAGCCCCTTAACCTTACTATTTTAACCTCAAAATCCCATAGAAATATGAAAAGTGCCTTAAAAAACGATATTGCTTTGGCCATACTGCGTATTGCCCCATCCGCTATGTTATTGACCCACGGTTTACCCAAGCTTCAAAAAATATTGGGTGGCAATCTTGAATTTGCAGATCCGTTGGGAATTGGTGCGGCCCCTTCCCTATTCCTTGCGGTTATCGGAGAAGTTGTTTGCCCCATTTTGGTGATTTTAGGTATCAAAACCCGTTGGGCGGCGGTTCCTACCATAATCATGATGGCAGTGATCTCTTTTGTGCACCACGGAGCCGATACCTTTAAATCCAAGGAATTGGCCTTGCTCTTCCTCACGTTCTTTATCCTCATATTTTTGTTGGGACCTGGGAAATATAGCATTGACAAAAAATAATCCTGTAACGGACCTACATTATTTTTACTAAAAGCTCTTTCAGTAGGTCTGTTTCGGACAAACTGTTGGCCCCCACGCCTTTTCCTTTGAGATCTAGTTCCCGCAATTGGGAAATAATATGGCTCACCTTTTTCATGGGGTAATTTCTTGCTGCCGTTTGGAATTCGTTTACAAAATACGGATTGATCCGCAAAGCACTCGCCACATTTTTGGGAGAATGGTCGGAAAGCCCATGGTATTGCAACAACTGGGAAAAAAAATTATGCAGTAGGGAAACGGTGACCACAAAGGGGTTATCCTTGGGATTCTGGGCGAAATACAGGATGATCTGGGTAGCCTTTACCACGTTGCGTTCCCCAATGGCCTTCTTTAATTCGAAATTGTTGAAATCTTTGCTGATCCCTATATGTTCCTCAATATCCGATGGGGTAATCTCTTTTCCCTTTGGCAGTACCAATTGCAACTTTTCCAACTCGTTATCTATCCGGCTCAGGTCGGTTCCCAAAAACTCCACCAATAATAGGGCTGCCTTTGGCGCAATTTGATATCCCTTGCCTTGCAGTACTTTGCGAATCCAATCCGAAACCTGGTTTTCATAGAGCTTTTTACTTTCAAAAAGAACTCCCATTTTCTGGACCGATTTGTACAATTTTTTTCGCTTATCCAGTTTCCCGTACTTATAACAGAGTACCAGTACAGTGGTGGGTTGTGGATTATCCACATACAGACTAAGGGTATCAATGGTCCTGGAAAGGTGTTGGGCTTCCTTTACAAGGACCACTTGCCGATCGGCCATCATGGGATAACGCTTTGCATTGCCCACAATATCCTCAACGGTCACCTCCTTGCCGTAAAGCACCATCTGGTTGAACCCGCGCTCCTCTTCGGTTAGGACGTTGTTTTCTATAAATTCCGATATTTTGTCGATATAATAAGGCTCTTCCCCAAAAAGAAGATATACGGGACTAATTTTTCCGTTCCGAATATCGGTCACCATCTGTTTTACTTCATCCATCCAAAAAAAATCATCAAATTTGCGCCATGCGGCAATTGAACTTTCCCACTTATAGCTTTCGATTCAAAAATAGCGAAAATAAAATCCACATTTTTGATGTGATCCGTAAAAAGTTCGTTGTACTCCAACCTGAAGAATGGGTGCGACAGCATATCGTCCATCAATTGATAAACGACAAAAATTACCCCCAAAGCCTTGTCAATGTAGAAAAGCAGTTACAGCTGAACGGCTTAAAAAAAAGATACGATATTGTGGTTTTCAATCCGGATGCGAGCATAGAAATTCTGGTGGAATGTAAATCCCCCGGAACCAAAATCAATCAAGCCGTTTTTGATCAAATTGCGAAGTACAATATGAAATTAAGGGCAAATTATCTAATGGTAAGCAATGGATTGGAACATTTTTATTGCAAAATGGACTTTGAAGAAGAAAAATATACATTTTTAAGGCAACTTCCTGATTTTAGCCGTTAATTTGTGGGCTTCAAAAAGTAGTATCATTATTCCAATAAAATCGATTCCAGCCGGAATGAATTCAGCCTTGTTTCAATGCCAAAAATAGCGATCGTCATACTTAATTGGAACGGGGAAGCCCTTTTAAGGGAATACTTGCCATCAATCATTGAACATTCGGGGGATGCCGATATTTATGTCGCCGACAACGCTTCTTCCGATGGGTCCGTGGCATTCGTCAGATCTGCCTATCCCACCATTAAAATTATACAAAACCCGATAAATGGAGGGTTTTCCAAGGGTTATAACGACGCATTAAAGTCCGTAAATGCGGATATCTTTTGTTTGCTGAATTCCGATGTCGAAGTTACCAAGGATTGGCTGGTAGCGATAAAAAAGGCCATTCGCGATTTTCCCCAGGCCGCCATTCTACAGCCGAAAATCCTGGACTTAAAACGAAGGGATTACTTTGAATACGCCGGGGCCGCCGGTGGGTTTATCGATCAGTTGGGCTACCCCTTCTGCCGAGGCCGTATTTTCCAAGCCTTGGAAAAGGACTGTGGGCAATATGACGATATCACGGAAATCTTTTGGGCCACAGGGGCGTGTATGTTTATCAAAAGTGAGGTGTTTAGGGAATTAGGAGGCTTTGACGAGGATTATTTTGCCCATCAGGAAGAGGTAGATCTTTGTTGGAGGGCACAAAACCATGGGCATAAGGTTTTCTATGTAGGAACATCCCATGTGTACCACCTTGGCGGTTCTACCCTGAGCAATATGAACCCGAAAAAAACGTATCTCAATTTCAGGAATTCGCTTTACTCCATCACCAAAAACCTGCCTCGAAAAAAAGCCTTTCCAATTATTTTCATGAGATTGCTATTGGATGGAATTGCGGGATTGAGATTTATTTTCCAGCTAAAGGGCAACCACTGTTTTGCGATCATACGGGCACATGCTAGTTTCTATAGACATTTCAAAAAAATGTACCACAAGCGTGAAAAAACCAATTTTATGTTAAAGTACTACGCCACAAAATCCATCGTTTGGTCCCATTTTGTTAATCATATAAAAAAATTTAACATTTTAGTAAAAGATTAACTAATTTGCACTCATGGTGCATTACATTTTGGCTAATTTTGCAACCGATTAACAAACAGTAAATAAAAATACAGTTACAATTATGAAGAAAATAATTTTAGGATGTTTAGGGGCTGCTTTATTGTTGTCCTCTTGCGTATCACAAAAGAAATATGCTGATTTGGAGGCCAAGCAAAAGTCAACTCAAGATTTGTTGAATTCTGCAACGGTTAAATTGAACGACTGTTTGTCTGAGAAAGCGACAAACGCTTCCCGTTTAAAAGCATTAGAAGATCAAAATAATTTCCTTAAGGCCAACAATCAGGAGCTCATCAACAATATGGGAAACCTGACTACCCTTACTTCCAAAGGCGCTGCAAACTTGGAGAAATCCTTGGAAAGCCTTCAGGAAAAAGACCTTACCATAAGAAAGTTACAGAACGCCATTACCAGAAGGGATTCCGTGAATCTATCCTTGGTACAAAGTTTAAAGGGAGTTCTTGGCAATATGGACGATACCGATATCGAAATCAGTGTTGAAAAAGGAGTTGTTTTCGTGTCCATTTCCGACAAATTATTGTTCAGTAGTGGTAGCTACAATGTTACTAGCCGTGCCAAAGAGGTCTTGGGCAAGGTAGCCAAGGTTGTAAACAACAAGCCCGATTTTGAATTTATGGTAGAAGGCCATACCGATAACGTTCCTTACAGAAAAGGGGTCTTGTTGGATAACTGGGACTTGAGCGTTAAACGTGCAACCGCAGTTGTAAGGGTACTTCAAAACGATTATGGAGTTGATCCAAAGCGTATGACAGCCGCCGGTAGAAGTGAGTATATTCCATTGGTCGCTAATGACAACGCTGCCGACAGGGCGAAAAACAGAAGAACACGTATCGTAGTACTTCCAAAAATCGACCAGTTCTATAGCATGATCGAAGAGGGTATGAAAGACCCAAAAATAAATTAATAAGATTTTTTAGATCTAAAAAAGCCCTGACAATTACTGTCGGGGCTTTTTTTTATCCCAAAATATAATTTCCGTTTATAAAACATCTAGGCTTCCCTTGCCCTCCCGTATCACAATGGGCTCTTGTTCCGAAAGGTCGATTACCGTGGAGGCCACGTTATCGCCATATCCCCCATCGATTACCAAGTCCACCAACTTTTCCCATTTTTCAAATATAAGCTCCGGGTCGGTGGTATATTCCAACAATTCATCTTCATCACGAATGGAGGTCGATACAATGGGATTTCCCAATCCGGTCACCAAAGCTCTCGCCACTGCATTGTCCGGAACCCGAATACCTACGGTCTTTTTCTTCTTAAATTCCTTAGGAAGGCTATTGTTGCCTGGTAGAATAAAAGTATAAGGGCCTGGTAGTGCCCGCTTTAATATTTTAAAGGTTGGGGTATCAATTTGCCTTACATAGTCGGATAGGTTGCTCAAATCGGCACAGACAAAGGACCAATTGGCCTTAGCAAGCTTCATTCCCTTAATTCTGGCTATCCGTTCCAAAGCTTTGGTATTGGTGATATCACAGCCCAAACCATAAACCGTGTCCGTAGGGTAAATGACCAATCCTCCCTTGCGCAAAATGTCCACTGCCCTCTTAATTTCCTTGGGATTGGGATTCTCTGGATATATTTTAATAAACTCTGCCATAATTTAGATATTGCTTTTGCCCCTACTTCATATTAGCCAAGAACTCTACCATATCCCTTATTTCCCTTTTGGACATAACACTGCCCATGGGGGGCATACTTGATGGAATATTGGTGCGTTTTACAATTCTTGCGAATGGAACTTCCAAAGGTTCTGCCTGCGATGTTTGCAAGATCAATTCGTCCTTGCGTTCTTCCAATAGTACTCCCGTTACTTTTTGTCCGTCCTTGAGTTCCAAGGTAACCGATCCATAGCCCGGGGCCAATCGTGCACTTGGCTCGATCATCGCCTGTAGTATTTGTTCCCTGCTCAAATTAGATCCAATATGTTGCAATGGAGGTCCAACCGTACCTCCTTGGCCGTTTATGGAATGGCAACGGGCACATTGGCCCGCACTGCTGTTCATAAAATAGTTCCAGCCCTGACGTCCATTTCCTCCATAAAGTGTTTCCTTAAAAGCATCTACCGTTGTCCCATTTTTCTCCAAGGGAGCCAAGCGTGCGATCAAAGCTGCGGATTTTGTCGCATTAACAGCTTCCATAAGGTCCAAGGTAATATCCGGTGAGAGCTTCCCTTTGGCCAATTGGTCCAATAATCCTTCCAAAACGGGGGCGCTTTTCTCTATAGGCAGCCCGCCCAAAACATGGAGTACTTCTTGTTGTTCCCTAGTAGTTCCGCTTTTGAATATTGGGTCTATTACCGATGGGAGCTTTTCTTTGGAAATGTCCAATTCACTGATCAAGCCTACCGCTGTGGTCCTAACTTCCTGATCCTTATCCCCCATTCCCTTTTTCACCAAAGGTTCCATATCCTTGAAGTTTAATTGACCTAAGGCGAGGAGCATTGCCGACCGTACATCCGGGTTTACGTTGGTTATAAATATGTGGGCCAAATCGGAATTGTAGTCGGAAATACCCAAGTTGCCCAACATCTGTGCAATGGCTACCAAGACCACCGGGTCCTTTTCCTGAAGGAAATTTTTCATATTTGCCTTTACCTTGGCAACTACCGGGCCGGCATCCCGTTTTATTTCACCCCTGTATCTACCATCTACCCTATCCAATGGTGATGGATTTGCCCAAACGCCCAGGGTGGCTAAAGCCTCTGCCCTAAGCTCCGCAGGTATATCCTTTCGGTTGGCAAAATCGATCAGCAACTTCATTTCTTGGTCGCCTCCTACCCTAAGACAGGCATTGATCGCCCTTCTCAATAAGGGTTCCGAAGTAAATTTAACCTCTCCCAACACCGCTGCCAATTGGGGTAGTGCGGATTCGATGGACAGGTCGTCGTTGATGGCCCTCGCGGCCTCGGTCACTATGTACTCGTCCTCGTCATTCAGAAATTTGGCAACATAGGGGCTTCTCAACTTCCTAAGTACCAATACCGCTGCCAATCGCAATGATTTGTTCGGATTTCCCGTCAAGGCGATAATGGGATCTATGTCCCCGATGCGCGATAGGGCCAATACCCCGGCATATCTTAGGTAAAGATCCTTGTCGTCGTTCTTTTCCAACATGGTCAGTATTGGGGTAGCTGCTTCCTTGAACTTAATTCGACCCAAGGCTTGTGCGGCAAAAAACTGAACCCGTGCATTTTTATTTTCCAATAAGGGTACAAGTTGTTCACCAGCTTGGGTGTATTTTACATCACCGATAACTTTTTCTGCCTGGGCTATTATCTCGGGGTCATAATCTTCCAACAACGGGATAAAGTTCTCCGCATAGGAAGCGTCCTGGGCGGCCAATTGGCCCAAGCCCCAAATGCCGTGTATGCGGGCCAGTTGATTTTTTCTTTGTGCAATGGCCTTTTTAAAAACTTCTCCTCCCTTCCTTCCCCTATTTGCCAACTCAAATTGAGCTTTCTGCCGAATGCGCATATCCGCATAAAAAAGTAGATCGTACAATTCGTCAACAGATTGCTCCCCATAATCCAACTGCATAAGGCTTTCGGTTTTTTTACGTTCCTCGGCCAGGTCATTATCCGCGGCATCCACGTCCAATTTCCATACCCTGCCGTAATTCTTGGTGTTCCACCCATTGATCCAATCGGCAACGTAGAGGGCACCGTCCGGTCCAAAGCGGATTCCGGTAGGTAGAATACCGCTCAGGACATCCGTTTCCTTGTCAAATACAAACGAGGCCCCATCGGGCTTCAACGTAAAGTTCCAAATGTGGGATCGGGTGGGGTTACCGACGAACTCAACAAGAAAAAAGCTGTTTTTCCATTTAGAGCCCAAGGCGGTACCCGGATTATAGACCATTCCCGTTGGACCGTTATGGTAGTTTCTTATCGGCGGAATAAAATAAGCGGCTTGCCCGTCCCACCTAGCACTGTACATGTTTTCGTCCATCCAAACATTGTAGCCGTTGTTCTTGGGATCTGTATATTTTCCATATTGCCAATTGGCCCGCCATCCGGCATCCGAACCATCTACAATATAAACCAAACGTTCGCTCTCTCCTGCATGGTCGCCATCATTGTCCGAACTAATGATGTTGCCGTATTTGTCAAAAACGAATTCGTGGGTGTTCCTGAGTCCATGTGCAAAAACTTCAAAATCGCTCCCATCCGGATTGGATCTCACGATTACCCCTTCATTGGGGTATTCATAGGTGCTACCATCCAAGGCGGTAAGATTTGCCCCTATATCCCCTATTCCCCAATAGATCTTGCCATCCGGACCTTCTACGGCACCGGACATGCCGTGGCCACCAAACCCAATATGAATACCAAACCCATGGACAATGGATGTCTTGTCTTCCAATACCCCGTCCCCGTTCTTATCCTGTAAACGCCACATATCAGGGGCGGCTCCCAGAAATACATCGTTTTTCCGGACCAACAAGGCGCCTGCCACATCGGTTATTTCCTCGTGCAAGTCGTTAAAGATTCGGGAAGCCTTATCCGCGTGACCATCCGCATCCGTATCTTCCAATTTCCAAATTTCCTCCCGTTCTACGGTAAGGTCCTTCCAGTCGTGCACCCCGTCCCCATTAAGGTCTTTTAACCACTCGTTCTCCGCACTTTTTTCGGGTGCAAAGGTTTTATGTAAAAAAGCCCTTCGTTCTTCCACGGATTTAAGGCCTATGGATTCTGTCATCCAATCTTGATGTCCCCTAATATCAAATTCCGAATTCTTTTGCCTATTGGTTCTTGTAAGGTAAACGTCTCCCTTATCGTCAATGGACAGAGCGATGGGATCAGGAGCCAAGGAATCCGAGGCCCAAAGTGACAATGTTAGCCCATCCGCTACCTTGGCGGCCGTGTTTTGACGAATTTCCTTTGCCCTTTGGGCTACGTTTACCGTGTCCCTTTTTACCAAAGGGTTTTCGGTCGGAATTTTAGGTTCGTTGGAACAGGCAACTATCAGAAGCGCTATACCAATAAAAAGGAATTTTTGCATATGTATTTCAATTTATAGAACTCGTTAGGTCAAATATGAAAGAGCAAGATTGATTGTTAATGCTATTTACGAAATCACTTCCAGCTTGGCAAACCTCAACAATAATTTTTTGATGTCGCCATGCTCAAATTGAATTTCGGCCTTTTTGTCATTTCCAACACCTTCGATCTTTAGTACCTTCCCACGGCCAAACCGGGTATGGTTTACCAGGGAACCTTCCGCCAAATTGGGATCAATGGTGTTTTTGTTCCCGACCGGGGTTGCCAGTTCCGGTTTTAATTTTCGAAGTTTGCGCAATTGGGCCTCATTGGGGCTCAACCGGCTTGGGGGCGTACCATTTTTAGGCTTGTCCTGCCGAAATCTACTTTTATCAACTTCCCCAAAAATATCGGAATCGATCATGGGTTTAAAGCGGTAGTTATCTACCGGGGTCAGGTTTTCGATATATTTTTCATCGATTTCCTCAATAAACCTACTAGGTTCGGCATCTACCAATTTACCCCATCGATACCTATTCTGCGCGTAGGTAAGATAGGCCTGCTGCTCTGCGCGGGTGAGTGCCACATAGAACAAGCGGCGTTCCTCCTCCAGTTCGCTGCGGGTGTTCATGCTCATGGCCGAAGGAAAGAGATCCTCTTCCATGCCCACTATGTAGACGTAAGGAAATTCCAAGCCCTTGGCGAGGTGAATGGTCATCAGTGCCACACGGTCATCGTCTCCGGTATCCTTGTCCAGATCTGTGGCCAGGGCTACATCTTCCAAAAACTCTGAAATACTCCCAGCGGCATCTGCCAGTTCCTTTTGGCCTTCCACAAAATCCTTGATCCCGTTCAGCAGTTCTTCAATATTCTCCATCCGGGCGATTCCCTCCGGGGTGCCATCCTTTTTGAACTCCAACAAAACACCGGTTTTTTTGGCCACATGTTCGGAAAGCGTGAAGGCATCCGCACCTTCGTTCATGATCTGGAAACTCTTGATCATGGTAACAAAATCGTCCAATTTACGTTTGGTGCCCGAATTTATTTTAAGATCGATCTTGTCCAAATTTTCCATCACCTCAAATATGGAGCGCCCATAATGATTGGCAGCCACAACGAGTCGATCAATGGTTGTTTGCCCTATCCCCCTAGCGGGGAAATTGATGACCCGTTTAAGGGCTTCTTCATCCTTTGGATTTATTACCAGTCGCAGGTACGAAAGAATATCCTTGATCTCCTTGCGCTGGTAAAAGGAAAGTCCGCCGTAAATCCTATATGGAATATCCCTTTTTCTAAGGGCATCCTCAATAGCCCTAGATTGGGAATTGGTACGGTAAAGTACCGCAAAATTGCCATTGGGCAACTGGTGCTGCATCCGGTTCTCAAAAATTGAGCCTGCTACAAAGCGCCCTTCCTCGGCATCGGTGACGCTCCGGTGCAATTTTATCGCGGGGCCCTCCTCATTGGAGGTCCACACCACCTTCTCCAATTGATTCTTGTTCTTGGCAATGATGGAGTTGGCCGCGTTCACAATATTTTTTGTGGACCTATAGTTCTGCTCCAATCGGTACATGCCCACATTTTCGTAGTCCCGTTGAAAATTGAGGATATTGTTGATATTGGCCCCTCTGAAGGAATAAATACTCTGGGCATCATCCCCCACCACACAAATATTTTGATACCTATCGGAGAGTGCCTTGACGATCAAGTATTGGGAGTGATTTGTATCTTGGTACTCATCCACCAAAATATACCGAAACCGATCCTGATATTTGGCCAGAACCTCGGGAAACCGGGTCAGCAGTTCGTTTGTCCGCAATAAAAGATCGTCAAAATCCATGGCTCCGGCCTTAAAGCACCGGTCCACGTAATTTTGATAGATTTCCCCCATCCTTGGTCTTTTGGCCATGGCATCGGCCTCGACCAGTTCGGGGTTGTTCATATAGGCCTTAACGGTGATCAGGTTGTTTTTGTAGGATGAAATGCGATTCTGGACCTGCTTGAATTTATAAATATCCTTGTCCAGACCCATTTCCTTGATGATCGAGGCGATAAGGCGTTGGGAATCCTGGGTATCGTAAATGGTGAAGTTGCTGGGAAACCCGAGCTTGCTCCCATCAAATCGCAATAATTTGGCAAAAACGGAATGGAAAGTGCCCATCCAAAGATTCTTGGCCTCGGATGCACCCACGATTTCGGCAATACGCTTCTTCATTTCCTTTGCCGCTTTGTTGGTAAAGGTCAGTGCGAGAATATTGAAGGCATCGACCCCTTGATCCATAAGGTATGCAATACGGTAGGTAAGCACCCGGGTCTTGCCAGACCCGGCCCCTGCAATGACCATGAGGGGTCCGTCTTTATGAAGTACCGGTGCCTTTTGGGCCTCATTCAATAATTTTAAATATTTCTCCACAATTTCTGCAAATTAAAATGCTCCTCCAAGAGGGTGAAATTAACCATAATATACCAGTTCCTAAAATGCCGATTTTAGTTTTTATAAACATTTGTGGTTGGGCTTTCGCTTTTGCAATCCCCATTCATTTACCGCCCATTGCATCTAATGGCGTAAAACAACTTTCTTTTGGCACTTATTTTGATGTGAAGGACGTATTGTTGTAGGGAACTTAAAAAATAGCTAGCTTTGGCCCCATTAATTCATAAAGATTGATTTTAAAATTTTTGACAATAACTTAATATGATCCCGCTGATGAAAAGAATTATCGTTCCGGTCATTGTTTTATTGATGGCCACTACTTTGGTCCATGCACAGAAAAAGAGCGACCTTCTAAAGGAAATAGACGACCTAAATGCAAAGCTTAGAACAACCCAGTCAGAGCTTGCGGAATCACAAACAAGCGCAAAGGTGAGCGAGGCAAAAGCAGCCTCTTTCGAAGCCCAAATGTTGGAAGTTCAAAAAACTAATGCCTCCTTGCTGAACAACCTTAACAATTTCACCGCGGCCTCCACGGAAAAATCGGATAACATTAGCAAAACCCTTACAAGCCTTAAGTTGAAAGAGGCTCAACTGGGTCAAATCAAGGATGTCCTGAACGCTAACGATTCCACCGCCCTTGCCGTACTTACCGATTTTAAAAGGGTTTTGGGCGAAAATGCCGAAATTACCGTAGAGAACGGCGCAGTGACCGTTGTGCTTAAAAATACCTTTCTATTTGGCGCCGGTAACAAAACCGAACTTGCCGGTAAAGAGGCCAAAGACTTTTTAGGAAAGATAGCAAGTGTTGTAAACAATAACCCGACCATGGATGTGGGTATCGAAAGCCAAGGGCCAGAAGGATGGGAACTCGCGGCAAAAAGGGTCGCATCCATTGCCCAGGTCCTCGATAAGGACTACCAAGTGCCACAGGACAGATTGCTGCCGATTGGGAAGCCTGGAACGGCTACCTCCACCTATATTCGGGTATATCCAAAGTTCAACGAATTTTATCTGAATATTTGGAATAGTATGAAGAATAAAAACTAGAAATAAAAATACATTTTCCAGAACCTGCCTGTCCGATAAAGCGCTTCGCCTCAATTGGACAGGCAGTTTTGATTTAATTCCCAGTTTCTCAAAATTCCACGAGGTTAAGTTGGCCCATGCGCGTTGGCCATATTCGGATTGGCACATACTTTTTCCAAAAATCACACGTTTTACAAGCATAAATCAAATCAAACCTAAAAGCTTTTAAACATGAATGGAGAGGAAATCCTAAGACTTTTTGCTTATCTATTACCCGCGGTCGTTACTGGTGTAGTGGCGTTTTATTTTTTTAAAATGCATACCAAAAACGAGGAAGGCCGAAGAAGATATTTATTGCACAAGGAATCGCAAAAAAGTATCCTGCCCATTCGCTTACAGGCATACGAAAGAATGGCCTTGTTTTTGGAAAGAATCTCGATCCCGAGTTTATTGGTGAGAATAGCCCCAAAATCGACCAAAAAGAATGAATACGAGAGTCTTTTGATAAACAACATCGAAAAAGAGTTCGATCACAACCTTTCCCAACAGATCTATATGACCGATGATTGTTGGAATATCATCAAGGCGGCCAAAAGCGCCACCATACAATCTATCCGCAAGGCAGCCATGAGCGAAACGGATACCGCGGACAAATTGCGGGAAGATATTTTAAACGATACCATGGAAAAATCATCGCCCTCGGGTACCGCACTTGCATACATAAAAAAGGAAATCCGGGAATTATGGTAGGGGTTCCCCTAAGTCCATAAATTTAGTTTCGGCATAGCTGAAACCCTGGAGCCACCATTTTGTCATCAACTTTTTATTGAAAACCAATGAATTCTCGGTCAATTTGGTCGGAGTGTAATACAGATTGAGTTTTACCCCCAGATGTTCGGCAGTCAGAATTCCCGCGGAAATATCGTGATATTCAATTTGATCTAGGACAAATCCGTAAATGCTCAACATAAGCGAAAACGGATTTTTACCCAGAACCTTATTGCGCTCCATGTTCTCCGATTCCAGGATAATGGCATCTATCTCCGTAGCCCCCCGCCGAATAGCCTCCTGGATGGGGACAACACATCCCAACCCCCCGTCCCCGTATTCAAAACCATCCTTTTTGGCCAGGGACATGAACGGTATGTAATTACAGGAAATCCATATCCAATCACAGAATTCATCATAACTAAAATCCTTAATACATTTGTATTCTACCCTATTTTTGGAGAGATTGGAAACCGTTACCACAACCTCGGAGTTATTTTTCAGGATTTGTTGATATTCCTCTACGGTGAAATTTCTTCGGACCGTCCTTCTGAGCGCCTTGCTTTCCCCAAAGGTTCTTTTTCCTTTAATAAATTGTAAAATGGAGGCGAGAAAATTTATGGAAACATATTCCCTATCCCCTCTTTTACGGACGATAAAGGGATTTAAACTAAAAATTGAAAGCTGGTTAACATTGGTATAGATATCATAAAGTTTTCCGAGATTGTTGAGGGCCAAATGCGGAATCAGCAAACTGCCGGTGGAGGTTCCCACCAAGATTTCGTAATTGCGCTTTTCTACCTCCATTAAGTATTGGGCCACCCCTCCTGCAAAGGCGCCCTTGCTGCCACCACCGCTAATGACCAATGCTCTCATTCCAATTCAATTTGATTAGTCTCCAAGTTCTTATGCTTGGCAAAATTATATCCGCTTTCCCACCAGGCCGTCATTTTTTCCTTGTTGAAAATGAGGGCGTTTGTAGTAAGCACCGTAGGGGTATAGTAAAAATTGATAATCGCGTTGTTGTGATTGGCTACAAACTTGCCTATCCGTATATTTTGGTTTTCAATCCGATCTAACATAAATCCGAACATACTGGTAAGCAGGGAAAATACGTTCTTGGAGGGCATGCGGTTGGTTAGGGTGACTTCGGTCTGCAAAATAATGGCATCCACTACCGTAGCTCCCCGTTTTATGGCTTCCTCTATGGGGACCATACTACCCAGCCCGCCATCGGCATATTCGCATCCATTCTTCTTTACCAAGGTCATAAATGGGGTATAGTTACAGGATATCCATATCCATTCACAAAATTCCTCATAGGTACAATCCTTAATGGAAATATATTCCACTTGGTTTAGGGACAAATTGGATACCGTGGCCACGATATCGACCGGGTCTTTCTTAAGTGTATTAAACTCTTCTACAGTAAGGGTCTTTTTTATTAGTTTTAAGAGGTTATAGCTCTCCCCAAAGGTCTTACTGCCCCGGTAAAAATTTTTGAGCACATTAAAATGATCAATTTTTATATTGTCCGCCCCGTATTTTTTTTGCACTTTAAACGGGCAATTGCTGAAAATACTGTCCTGATTCACAGAGGTATAGACCGATTTAATTTTTTCGATTTTCTTAAGGGCAAAATGGGAAATAAGAAGGCTCCCGGTGGAAGTGCCCAAAAATAGGTCATAATCGTATTTGAGCTCCTGTACCAAATACTGGGCAACGCCCCCTGCAAAAGCACCCTTGCTGGCCCCACCCGAAATTACCATTGCCCTCATACTTTCTCCAGTTGATTTAATATATAACGTAATTCGTCCCCTTTTAGTTCCTTGGATATTTTGACCAATTTCTTCCTATACCCGGGGTCTTCCAAAAGTCTATCCAAAAGGGCTCGAGCCTGTTTTCTAAATTGCCAGTTATGGTGGATCGATGCGTTAATTAGATCCTTAAGGTTTTGATCGGAGAAACCAATTCCTTCCTCTAAATACTGAAATGCACCAAGCCTCACCTCATAGGAGTACTTTGGCGAGGTATATCCGCTCAATTCTTGGTAATATTTTGGTTTTTCGCTTACCTGATAATCCTTGGTCAACAAGGCCAAAGTAAGCCATAACAAACGTACATTTTTATTCGCAAATCCCACGATACCCTGGGTGCTATCCAAATATTTGACCCGATCCCCTGGAAAATAGATCCAAAGTTTATAGAGCGCATTCTCAATGGTAACGTAGCTTTTATCGCTCAACAAGGATTCAAACCCTGGTTTCACGTCGGGCGTAATCTTGTCCATGGTAACGGCCAGCGCCTGCCTAATCCCGATATCGTTACTTTCAAAGGCCTGCCGGATAAGGTCTTTTGACAGGGACTTATAGTACCGTTCCACAATTTTCCTTTTCAACAGGACGGAATTGGTTCTGTCCCAATACCGCTGAATGATTGTTTCACTGTTCCCTGAACTTGCCGTCATTTCTCGCTGCAGCGCATAGAACGCAGCAATTGTAGGAGAGGAATCCATCAATATTTTTTGTGTTTGTAACTCCGGAAATGCAGTGCCCTCCAACCAGGTCCTTTTAAAATCGGATAAATCCTTCCCGCTTTCCTGCTCCATTTGAGCTAAAAAATCGGTTATGGTTACATTCTTAAATTGATATTTCCTCAAATAATTACGTACTCCGGATTTAAAAGCGGCTTCCCCAACAAGACCTTTAAGCATCACCAACGCCCATGCCCCCTTGTCGTAAAAAGTTAGGCTACTGGCCTTGGGATCAATCAGGGCCTCCCCCTTGCCATCACTGGAAAGTCTTTGCAGCTCTTTGGCCGAATCGTACAACTTCCAATAAAAATACTCGTCCCCAAATATTTCCCTTTCGGCCAAGAGGGCATAATACGTGGCAAAGCCTTCCTGTAGCCAGTGGTGATGGCCGTCCACCTCGGTGACCATATCCCCAAACCACTGATGCGCCAACTCATGGGCATTCACATTTACATAATTCCGATCGACAAAAGCCACGGAATCGATCATTAAGCCATCGGAAAATATAGTCGTTCCCGTATTTTCCATCCCAGCGTAAAGGAAATCCCGAACTGGAACCTGTTTGTAATTTTGCCAAGGATAGGCTACCCCGATTTCCGATACCATAAAATCAAAAATTCGTTTGGTATAGCGATAGGTAGGTTCTACCTCCTGGGTATCCTGTGGATAATAATACATTTTTAGTGGAATGTTATTTGCAGAAACGGCTTCTTGAAGGTCGTATTGCCCAATTGCAAACGCCAATAGATAGCTGCTCATTGGGTGTTCCATGTCGAAAAACCAGGTTTTAAGGCTGTCCGTCTCCTCGGTATCCCTCAGTTTTCCATTGGCAATTACAGAATAGGTCTTGTCAAAGGTAATATCCATATCAAACTCCACCTTTTCGTTCATGTCGTCAAAACTAGGGAGCCAATAACTGGTATATTTGCCTTGGCCCTGGGTCCAGACCTGTTTTTGGTTAGGATCAGCCATGGCACTTCGACTATTCCAGTTATCCGGGTGGCCGAGCGGAGCCGAAGTCCACCCAATAAAATAAACCGTCTGCTTGGGCATCGTTTCATAAATAAGTGACAACCTGTGCTCCTTCCCCGCCCTTAATTTTTTTCGGATGGCCAAAATTTTCCCATTGTTGTAAAACCTAACCCTTTTTCCATCCAATAAAACCGAGGAAAAATCCATATTCTTGGCATCCAAGAAAATTGAATCTACCTTTTGAAGCACCCTTAAATCATAAGTGACCATACCTTGTATATGTTGGTTATAGGGGTCGACGGCAATGGAAACATCGGCGTGGGTAAAATCTACCTTCTCCTGATGCTGGGCATTTGCACCCACTCCCAGCAGGAAAATAACGATAAGTGGCATGTACTTCATACTACAAATATATAATCCCTAACGGACCAAAACCCATCCATCGAAAAAAATCGGTCAAAGACTTTTGCGAGCTATGTGTTTACCCCTATTTTAGTCCTATGAATCCCAGCATACTCCAAACCCCGATCGTATATTTGAAAGGTGTTGGTCCCAATCGGGCCGAAACCTTAGGGTCCGAACTGGGGGTACGTACCTATCGGGATCTCATAAATCTCTTTCCAAATCGATATTTGGACAAGACCCAGTACTACAAAATAAACCAACTACAACGCAACAGCGCCGAGGTGCAGATTATTGGGAAAATCGTTCACCTAAAGACCGTGGAACAAAAAAGGGGACAACGTTTGGTCGCAACCTTTGTGGATGAAACGGGCCAAATGGAGTTGGTTTGGTTCCGTGGCCAAAAGTGGATCAGGGAAAATCTGAAACTAAATGTCCCTTATGTGATTTTTGGGCGTACCAATTGGTTCAACGGATCTTTTTCCATGCCCCACCCCGAAATGGAACCACTTTCGGAGCATGAAAAGGGACTGAAGATCTCTATGCAACCTATTTATCCCTCTACGGAAAAACTCGGAAACAAAGGGATTACAAACAGGGTCATCAGTAAACTTGTCGAACAATTGTTTCTGGAGACACAGGGGCAATTTGTGGAAACCCTCTCCCCTGGCATCATGTCCGAATTAAAATTGATATCCAAGAGCGAGGCCCTGTTCAATATCCATTTCCCTAAAAATCAGGAACTGCTGGCCAAGGCACAATTTAGGTTGAAGTTCGAGGAACTCTTTTACCTACAATTGCAATTGATCACTAAAAAATTGATCCGAAAACAAAAAATAAAGGGGTTCAATTTTGATAAGGTCGGGGAACTTTTTAATGATTTTTACTCCCATCATCTCCCGTTCGAACTTACGGATGCACAAAAACGGGTACTCAAGGAGATTCGGTCAGATCTGGGCACCAACGCACAAATGAACCGGTTGCTACAAGGGGATGTTGGCTCCGGGAAGACCATCGTTGCCCTAATGACCATGTTACTGGCCATAGATAATGGTTTCCAGGCCTGTTTGATGGCCCCCACGGAGATTTTGGCAACGCAGCATTTTAACGGCATCAAGGAATTGCTGGGCGGGATTGGGGTGAACATTTCCCTACTTACAGGTTCCGTAAAAAAATCGGACCGAAAAATCATACACGAACAACTGGAAAATGGGAAATTGCACATACTTATCGGTACGCATGCCTTACTGGAGGACAAAGTAATCTTCAAAAATCTAGGGTTGGCCATTGTGGACGAGCAGCACCGATTCGGGGTGGCCCAGCGAGCTAAGTTGTGGCATAAAAACGATATTCCCCCACATATCCTGGTGATGACGGCCACGCCCATTCCCCGCACCTTGGCCATGAGCCTTTATGGGGATTTGGATATTTCGGTAATCGATGAAATGCCTCCAGGCCGAAAACCAATAACAACGGTACACAGGTACGACACCAATCGCCTAAAGGTTTTTGCCTTTATTAAGGACGAAATAAAAAAAGGCAGACAGATTTATATCGTATACCCATTGATACAGGAATCCGAAGCCTTGGATTACAAGGACCTGATGGACGGCTACGAGAGCATTGCAAGGGACTTTCCCCTGCCGGATTACCAGATTTCCATAGTCCACGGCAAAATGAAAGCGGCCGATAAGGATTATGGAATGAATCGGTTTGTAAACGGGGAAACCCAGATCATGGTTGCCACAACCGTAATAGAGGTGGGCGTAAATGTGCCCAATGCCTCGGTGATGATCATAGAAAGTGCGGAACGCTTTGGATTGTCACAATTGCACCAGCTCAGGGGCCGGGTAGGTCGCGGTGCCGATCAAAGTTATTGTATATTGATGACTTCCCACAAATTATCCGCCGAGGCCAAAACCAGACTTCAGACCATGACGAGTACCAATGACGGATTCGAGATAGCAGAGGTCGATCTAAAACTGCGTGGGCCGGGAGACCTTATGGGCACCCAACAAAGCGGTATCCTTAACCTGAGGATCGCCGACATTGTAAAGGATAACGACATTCTTAAAACGGCAAGGTATTATGCCCTGCAACTATTAAACAAAGATCCCGGTCTGCAAGCAAGTGAAAACCATATTATCAGAAACACCTACGCTAGGTTAACCCAGGAAAAGAATATATGGAACTACATCAGTTGATTAAAAAAGTAACAAATGTTTCCGTTGAACATCGTAATTCTAACGGTGACCCATGGCAATAAATTTTCTTATATTTCTTAAATTTGCAAGCCTTTTTAAACATATATTCGGCATTTCAACTTAATGGCCCATATATTGTTTAACAGGTACATAAAAATTTAGTTAAGATGAAGAAGACATTATTTGACAAGGTTTGGGATTCCCATATAGTCCATAAGATTAAAAACGGCCCGGATGTACTGTTCATAGATCGTCATATGGTGCACGAGGTAACCAGCCCCGTTGCCTTTCTGGGAATTAAGAACCGGAAAATCCCGGTGCTATATCCAGAGCGTACTTTTGCTACGGCTGACCATAATACCCCCACCATCAACCAACATTTGCCCGTAGAGGACCCATTATCCGCCAACCAGCTTAGGGCCTTGGAGGAAAACACCAAAAAGCATGGGATTTCTTATTGGGGACTGGGTCATGAAAAAAACGGTATCGTCCATATTGTGGGACCTGAATATGGGATTACACAACCAGGGGCAACCATCGTATGCGGGGATTCGCATACGTCTACCCACGGAGCTTTTGGTGCAATTGCATTTGGTATTGGCACTTCGGAAGTGGAAATGGTCCTGGCCACCCAATGCATTATGCAGCCCAAACCTAAATCCATGCGTATCAATGTAAATGGAAAACTGGGTACGGGGGTAACGCCAAAGGATGTTGCCCTATATATTATTTCAAAATTAACGACCTCGGGCGCGACAGGATATTTTGTAGAATATGCGGGAGATGTTTTTAGGAACATGTCTATGGAAGGTCGGATGACCGTCTGTAACCTCAGTATAGAAATGGGCGCCAGGGGCGGCATGATAGCACCCGATGAAAAAACGTTTGAATATATCAAGGGAAGGGAATTTACCCCAACCGGTGCAGCATGGGACAAGGCCGCGGCATATTGGAAGACGCTTAGCACGGACGAGGGTGCAAGTTTTGACAAAGAGATCAATTTTGATGCGTCTGCCATAGAGCCCATGATTACCTACGGGACCAATCCGGGCATGGGCCAGGGCATCTCCAAAAGAATTCCGAGTGCGGATGAGGTAGAGGGCGGTGCAACTACCTTTAAAAAGTCATTGAATTACATGGCTTTCCACGAAAAAGAGGATATGATCGGCAAACCCATTGACTTTGTATTTATGGGAAGCTGTACCAATGGCCGAATCGAAGATTTTAGGGCGTTTACCTCTATCGTAAAAGGCAGGAAAAAGGCGGATAACGTTACCGCTTGGTTGGTTCCCGGATCCCATAAAGTGGTACAATCTATCAAAGAGGAAGGACTGTTGGACATTTTGGAGCAGGCCGGATTTGAATTACGTGAACCCGGTTGTTCTGCCTGTTTGGCCATGAACGATGACAAGGTGCCGGCCGGAAAATACGCCGTAAGCACCTCTAACCGTAACTTTGAAGGTCGACAAGGTCCCGGAGCGAGAACCCTTTTGGCCAGTCCGCTAGTTGCTGCAGCTGCAGCGGTTACGGGCAAGGTGACGGATCCAAGGGAGCTGATGGAGCAGGAGTTGGTCGGTTGATGGTTGATGGTTGATGGTTTTTCATTAAAGAACGATTGACATAAACACCTCACACTTTAACTTTTTGAACCCAATAACAAATAACTTTTAACATTTAACCATTTTAGAAATGGCCTACGATAAATTCAATATATTGACAAGCACAGCGGTACCGCTGCCTATAGAAAATGTAGACACCGATCAGATTATACCCGCACGATTCCTTAAAGCTACCGAGCGCAAAGGATTTGGGGATAACCTTTTCCGGGATTGGCGTTACAACAACGACGGATCACCGAAAACCGACTTTCCTTTGAACAATTCCAAGTACGGGGGCAAAATTTTGGTAGGAGGCAAGAACTTTGGTTCGGGGTCTTCCCGTGAGCATGCCGCCTGGGCGGTCTACGATTACGGATTTAGATGTGTTGTCTCCAGTTTCTTTGCCGATATTTTCCGGAACAACTGCCTGAACGTCGGAGTACTTCCAGTGCAAGTGTCGCCCGGGTTTTTGGAGAAAATATTCAGTGCCATTGAAGCCGATCCTAAAACTGAACTGGAAATTAACCTTTCCGATCAGACGATTACTTTACTCGCTTCAGGTGAAAAGGAAACTTTTGAAATCAATGACTACAAAAAAGGCAATATGCTCAATGGCTATGACGATATTGACTACCTGTTGAACATAAAGTCGGATATTGAAAAATTTGCCAAAAATACCCCTCTATAATTCAAACTTGAAGCTTGCAGTATACGTAAGGCGAATTAGGGTCCAACCCCAATATCCTAATTTTAAGCGCTAAATCGCTATAATTCAATATGACAAAAAATAAAATTGAAATCATGGACACTACCCTTAGGGATGGGGAACAGACCTCAGGGGTATCCTTTTCGGTTTCAGAAAAACTTACCTTGGCCAAACTCCTTTTGGAGGAGCTTAAAGTAGACCGGATAGAGGTTGCCTCTGCGCGGGTCTCGGATGGGGAATTGCATTCCGTACAGCAAATAACGGAATGGGCAACATCCAGAAAATACATCGATAGGGTCGAAGTTCTCACCTTTGTCGACGGCGGGGTGTCTTTAAAATGGATGGAGAAAGCGGGGGCCAAGGTTCAAAATTTGTTGACCAAGGGGTCTCTTAACCATCTTACCTTTCAACTAAAAAAAACACCGGAACAGCATTTTAAGGAAATCGCAGCAACGATTTCCATGGCAAATGAAAAAGGGATCAAGACCAATGTCTATCTCGAGGACTGGAGCAACGGTATGAGAAATTCTCCCGAATATGTTTTCCAATATTTGGATTTTTTGACCGCTCAGCCGGTTCAGCGCATCATGCTCCCGGACACTTTGGGTATTCTTACCCCTTCTGAAACAGCAGATTTTATCTCTCAGATCGTTCAAAAATACCCGGAAATCCATTTTGATTTTCACGGACATAATGATTATGATCTAGGAGTCGCAAACACCATGGAGGCCTTAAAAGCGGGTTGTCACGGGTTGCATCTCACCGTTAACGGAATGGGGGAACGAGCCGGGAATGCTCCCATGGCCAGTGTAGTGGCGGTGATAAACGATTTTCTGCCACATATAGAAATATCCGTGAACGAATCTTCCCTCTTTAAGGTAAGTAAGTTGGTATCCGCTTTTACCGGATTTGGAATTCCGGCCAACAAACCTATTGTTGGCGATAATGTCTTTACCCAAACCGCTGGAATACATGCGGATGGGGATAGTAAAAACAATTTATATTTTAACAACCTTTTACCCGAGCGGTTTGGACGAAAGCGGAAATATGCATTGGGAAAAACATCGGGCAAAGCCAATATTCAAAAAAATCTCCAGGAGTTGGGATTAATCCTCAACGACGATGACCTCAAAAAGGTCACCCAGCGCATTATTGAACTGGGCGACAAAAAGGAAAAGGTTACCAAAGAGGATTTGCCGTATATCATCTCGGATGTATTGGACAGTGGGTCCTACCAGCAAAAGGCCATTGTAAAGTCCTATGTCCTTACCCACTCCAAAGGCTTGAAGCCCTCAACTACCCTGTCCATGCAAATAGATGGGGAAACCTTTGAGGAGCACGCCCAAGGGGACGGACAGTACGACGCCTTTATGAATGCCCTCCGCAAGATATATAGATCCAAGAAAATAAATCTCCCAATGCTTACCGATTATGCCGTTCGGATTCCCCCGGGAAGTAATTCCGATGCGCTTTGCGAAACCATTATCACCTGGGAAAACAACGGTAGGGAATTCATTACCCGTGGCCTGGATTCGGACCAAACGGTATCGGCCATCAAAGCAACCGAGAAAATGTTGAATATAATCTAGGTTATAGGCAAATCGCTTTACGCTGATCGCCATACGCTAATCTGCAAAAATTGTTATTAAATTATTCACAAAAAATAAAAACCAATATTAATGCACATTGCGAAAAGCGCGATGCGAAAAACAAAAAAATAAATGAAATTAAACATCGCTCTCTTGGCCGGAGATGGAATAGGCCCGGAAGTAATAGACCAGGCAGTAAAGGTATGTGATGCCATAGCTGTAAAATACGATCACAATATTAATTGGACCCCTGCATTGACCGGGGCCGCTGCCATTGATGCTGTTGGGGAACCGTATCCCGACGGGACCCATGAAATTTGTGTCAACGCCGATGCCGTATTGTTCGGTGCCATTGGCCATCCCCGTTTTGACAATGACCCCTCTGCCAAAGTGAGGCCAGAGCAAGGATTGCTGAAAATGAGGCAAAAATTGGGTCTGTTCGCCAATGTGCGCCCAACCTTTACTTTTCCATCCCTAATCGATAAATCCCCCCTAAAAAGGGAGCGAATTGAAGGTACGGACCTTATTATTCTAAGGGAACTAACGGGAGGCATTTATTTTGGAAAACGAGGTAGGGAAGACAACGGCAACACCGCCTATGATACGTGCACATATACGAGGGAAGAGGTTCAGCGCTTGGCCAAAAAGGGTTTTGAATTGGCCATGGCCCGTTCCAAAAAATTGTGTTGCGTAGACAAGGCCAACGTTCTGGAGACTTCACGATTGTGGAGAGAAACGGTACAGGCCATGGAAAAGGACTATCCCGAAGTGGAGGTTACCTATGAATTCGTGGATGCAGTCGCTATGCGTTTGGTGCAATGGCCAAATTCCTATGATGTAATGATCACTGAAAACCTTTTTGGGGATATATTGACCGATGAAGCTTCCGTAATCTCGGGCTCCATGGGGTTGATGCCCTCAGCTTCCTTGGGCACAAAGACCAAATTGTACGAACCCATCCACGGTTCATATCCCCAGGCCGCAGGAAAGGACATCGCAAACCCTTTGGCCACCGTATTGTCTGCCGCTATGATGTTCGACGGTTTCGAGCTGAAGGAAGAGGCCCAGGCTATCCGTGATATCGTGAACAAGTCGTTGGAACTTGGTATTGTTACCGAGGATCTGGCTGAAGGCGGAAAGTCTTACAAAACAAGTGAAGTTGGGGATTGGTTGGCAAAAAATATTTAACCTAAACCTTAACAAGTTAAGAAAGGCCTTTCAGGGTTTTAAGACCTGAAGGGCCTTTACTTTTACAAGAAGTTACTTCTACCCCTACCCATCCCCTTTGTGGATTTCCACGGAATGTGGGTACGGAATTTCGATTCCTGCTTCGTCTAGGGCCAGTTTACAGTTTTCCATCGTGGCAAAATAAACGGTCCAATAATCTTCGGGCCTACAATATGGACGTACGGCGAAATTTACGGAGCTGTCCGCCAATTCCGAAACGTTTACCGAAGGCGAAGGATCTTTCATAACTTGTGGGTTATCTGTCAGCACCCCCATTAAGACCTCTTTTGTCTTTTTTATATCCTCATCGTATCCCACTCCTATAGTAATATCGACCCGCATCTTGCCTTCTGCGGTATAGTTAATAATATTTCCGTTGGCCATGGCGCCATTGGGAACAATTGCAAGTTTGTTTTGTGGCGTGATCAATTTAGTTGTAAAAATCTCGATTTCCTTTACAGTGCCCAAAATACCTTGGGCCTCGATAAGATCTCCAATTCTATAAGGTTTAAAAATCATAATAAGTACCCCACCTGCAAAATTGGACAATGATCCCTGGAGTGCCAATCCCACCGCCAAACCGGCAGCAGCTATGACAGCGGCAAAGGTCGTTACGTTGACTCCCAGTTGGGAAATGACCACCAGGATTAGAAAAATTTTTAGCGTCCATGACGCCAAGCTCAATAAAAAATTTTGTAACGATAGATCATAGTTGCCATTGTTCATAACGGACCTTATGCCCGCGATCAGTTTATTAATGACCCAAGAGCCTAAAATAAAGATTAAAATTGCCCCGATTATCTTGGGACCATAATCCACAATCCAATCTATACCTTTATTTATCCAGATTTCCGCATTGTCCATAGGTGTAGTAATGATATTTTAGTTGAGCTAATATAAGTTTTTGAGAAAAAAAACCAACAATAGTCCGCCAAAAATCTAAATATTGCAGGGGTTTTAACAAAAAAACCCGTGTTTTGATTTTTCAAAACACGGGTTTGATATCCATTCGGATCCCTCACAGGCGATTGGTTCAATTCTTTAAAAGATCTCCCAAATGCTCCAATCCTTCGCCTTTATAACTTGATTTTTGTAAAGCTTGGACCAATTCGACAAGATGCGCAGGGTTCATATTATCCCCAAGAATCCGGATCAAGGCAAAGCCCTTCCCATCATTGCTTCCATAAATGACCACTTCGTCTATTGCGTTCTCGTCTCCTAGATATTTAACGACTCCCTTGCCAAAGCTCGAATTGAGTTTCATCAATTGTACAAATTTATCATTCTTTAAAATAGCATTGACCTTGGCCTTTTCGGCTTCAAAATCGACACCGTTGGTCTCAGTTTTTTTAAAAGCGAGTATATTTAGCTTTTTTAGGGATTGTACCGCTTCGCGTTGCTCAGGTGTCAGTTCTACCTTATCGAGATTCAGTAAACTCGCAGGCAGGTCCAACGAAATAAAATTCGGATTGTCGGAATTATCCACGTAGTATTCCTGAAGACTCTGGGTCGAGGAGCAGGCGGACAGTATCAATAGTGCGATTGCAACATAGTACACTTTTAGTTTTTTCATGGTCTTTGTTTTTAGTTATCGATAGTGCAGTATTCGGTTTGTCGAGGGCAAGGCAAGATTTTAATCATAAAACCGCTACCTAATTACTCCAAACCGAACACTGCATACTTCATTTTACTTCTTACTGCCCTTTCCGGCTTCGTTCAACTCCTCGGGAAGGTTCATTTTTTTAGTCAGGGAGCTAATCTTGTTCAAGTCTATATCTCCGGTCAGGGATAGCAAGACGGTCTCAAACTTTTTGCCATTTGCCTCAACGTTCTTAATTCCTGTAACAAACATGAGCAGTTCGCTCACGTGATCATCATCCTTACCTGGTTTTATGTAGAACCTTACATTGGCATCTGGATCCTTTATCCTCATAAGTTCGTCCAAGGATGCCGATTTAAGGTATTTGTCTACGGATGCCTGCATATCGGCAGCAACGGCCTTATCATCAGTGGTATACACCTTGAGGTTCTTAAGGCTCTTGGCTATGGCCATAAAATCACGGGCGTCGGGATCGTCTACATCCACATCTATCTTGCTCAACAAATTGAACATACTCTGGTTTACCACAACGGAACTTACGTTGTCCTGGTCTTCGTATTTATCAAATAAGGATTGCGAAAATCCCATCAATGGCAATACGGCTATCGCTACTACTAGTATATACTTTTTCATCTGTTCGTTTTTAATTGTTATTGTTTAATCCTAATAATTTACTGTTTAAATCCCAGGAGCAAACCCAGTTCTACTGGTGACCCGCCCCGGTTATTTTTACGAAGGAATTCTTCAGTTTTCCGTTTCGCCCTTCTATTAAATCGCTTACCAAATGCTGCTCAGCGATCTTTTTTAATTTTTGTTGTAAATCTTTTCTTTTGTTGCTTCAAATTCCTTTAGGTAAGACATTTTTTCCGTACCCCTACCAAAGTTTTCGGCCAGCAGATCAAAGGCCTTTTTTGTTTCTTCGTAGGCATACTCGGCTTGTTTCCTTTCGTGGTATGACTTCCCAAAGTATGCGCCAAACATAAGAACTGCCACCGCTGCTACTGAAACCCACCTGAAAATATACCTTCTGGCCCTGTCCCGTCCAAATGGGTACTTGGAAGTATCCAAATCCTTGGAGGGTAATGAAACCTGCTTGGTGAACTGCTCTTCCTTGGCGTTGGAAAAGTATTGAAACATTGGGGCGTATTGCTCTAGGTGTGGAGCCGCTTTTCCTTCGGAAAAATAAGCCCTCAAATATTTTTCTTCGGCTTCCGTGGTGGTAGCCTCAAAATACTTTTCCAATAATATTTCTATTTTATCCGATTCCATAATCATGTTTTTTTATTAATCCTTCCCTTACCGTTTTTCTTGCCCTGGAAAGTGCTACACGTACCGCTGTTGCTTTCATGTCCAGTAATTTCTCAATTTCCTCGTATTCGTATCCTTCCACGTCCCTCAGTTGGAGAACCATTCTTTGCTGTTCCGGCAAAGTCTGGACTATCTTATTGATCCAATCCAGACTGTCGTTTACCTCGGACTGATTTTGCAACGAAGCGTTCCCGTCCACATAATTGCTGTGCACCAAGGTTAGGTTGCTTGCCTGCTTCGATTTTAATCGATCCAAACAAAAATTTTTGGTCATGGTCATGGCAAACGCTTCAACATTATTATAACTTTCAAACTTGCTCTTTCCCGACCAAAGTTTTAACAGAATCTCCTGGGTCGCATCCTCAGCTTCTTCCGTAGAGACCAACAACCGCTTGGCGAGCCGGAAAAGCTTGTCCTTAAAAGGCATCACCAAGTTTAAAAATTCCGATTGTTCCATCAGTTAATCTTTCATTTGTTGCTTGGGCCATACCAGTTGTTCAGGAGGGTGCAATTATTCACATCCTTCTTAATTGTTCCTGGATCTTCTATTTGGCCTACCAACATCTAGAATATTCTATTTTTAATTTTTTGTGCTCGCCACTCTTCAATTTCAGGCGGTAACCAGAATTCCGCTGGTTCATTTAAAATTTGATCGCCACGCCATGATTTCCTTTCCGGATTCCCTTGTAGAACTCATCTTGTGTTCTTACAAGGGAGACGAAACAATCCTAAATTTGTTACAAAAAATTTTATTTTCTTTGAGATGTAAGTAATTTAGCGGTTTGTAAACCAATTCCTTAAAGTTTACGTATATAGCTCGAATACAAAATGGAATGAAATGTTTTCATCCATAATTTATTGCCTCAATTTATCAAATCTTTAAGTGCCCCTCATAATTTAAATAAAAACAATGAAGAGATACATTGGATTAGTTCTTGTCTTAGCCATATTGATCAGTGGATGTAAAAAGGATGAAGACACCATTATTGACCCATCCGTCCCAGAAAACATTACGGTACAGAATTTTATGTGGAAAGCAATGAACATCTGGTATTTTTGGCAACAGGATGTCCCCGTTCTGGCCGACGATCATTTTACTTCCAACACCGAGTATTTGGATTACCTTAAGCAATTCGATGACCCAAAGGCCTTTTTCGAAGACGAATTACAGTATTCAGGTGACCGATTTAGTTTTCTTAGCGAGGACTATAAAACATTGATCCAATCTTTTCAGGGCATAAACAAAAGCAATGGACTGGAATTTGGTTTGGTGCGTTTTCAGGGAAGTAACTTCGTGTTTGGCTATGTAAGATACATCGTGCCCAATTCCGATGCCGCCACCAAAGAAATTGCCAGAGGCGATATTTTTACGGGAGTGGATGGGAAAAAATTGGATGTCAATAATTATTTGGACCTGTTATTTGGCGATAACGATACTTATACCCTGAATATGGCAGATATTGCCGACGGGGTCGCTACCGACAATGGCAAGGAAGTAACCCTTACCAAACAGAAAGGTTTGGTCGAAGATCCGATTTTTCTCTCGAAGACCTTTGAAATCAACGGCAAAAAGATAGGATACCTCGTTTACAATAGTTTTATTCCAAATTATGATGAGGAGCTGAACCAAGTTTTTGGTGATTTCAAATCGCAGGGCGTAACGGATCTAATATTGGACCTTCGCTACAATCCGGGGGGCGATGTAAACAGTTCCCGCCTATTGTCAAGCATGATCTACGGCACGGATACTAACAAAATATACATACATGAACGTTGGAACGACAAAGTGGAAGCGCAATTCAACCCTGAGGACCTGAATGCTTATTTTGCCAGTACTACAAATAAGGGAACCCCGATTAATACGTTGGGTTTAGGAAAAGTATACATATTGACTACCAAGAGTACGGCATCGGCCAGCGAACTGGTTATAAACTCCCTGGCCCCATATATGGATGTGGAGCAGATTGGCACAATCACTACCGGTAAGAACGAATTCTCCCTGACCATGGTAGATATTCCCTCCAACAGTTATATCTACAATCCGAGCAAAGTGGACGATATTAATAAAAATAATAGCTGGGGCATTCAACCGTTGGTCGGTAGGAACGAAAACGCGGATGGTTTTTCGGATTATACCGCTGGACTGGTACCCGATATTGAACTTCCCGAGGATTTGGAAAACCTTGGGGTTTTGGGAGACCCAAATGAACCACTTTTGGCCCGGTCGCTACAAGAAATTACCGGCGTGGCCGCAAAGAGGGATTTCAGGGTCCAGTTGCCCGTTGATCTGTTTACCAGTTCCAAAATGTTCACTCCGGTAAGGGATAATATGTATTTGCAAAATCCAAAGGTCCCAAATATCACTGTGGATTAGTCTTTTTTCTATTATATTTATTGCCAAATGAAATTTTAGGGGCCCATGGGTCAGGTTAACACTAAAACCAGTTTCCAAAAAATGAAGAGCAAATTAATTCTATCAATACTGATTTTAGGTTCCTTTCTTGGCCAGGCCCAGACCTTTGATTTTGTTATTGACCACCAAGCCTTTGTAGTGAAGAATTTGGAGAAGGAAGCCGATTTTTATGCAAATATTTTACAGCTTAGGGAGATTACCTCAACCGAGACCAAGGCTACCCGACGCTGGTTCGATATTAACGGTTCGGCCCTGCACCTTATAAAAAATGAAAATATTACGGTCCAAAAGGACAAGAATCAACATCTTTGCCTGTCTACCCAAGATTTGGAAGAATTTATAAAAGTTTTGGAAAAGAACAATATAGCCTATGAGGACTGGGCCGGAACCAAGAATTCGATAACCAACCGCAAGGATGGTGTAAGGCAGATTTATCTACAAGATCCCGAAGGATATTGGCTGGAGATAAATACCGCCCGGCATAATTGATAAAGGTGTACTGCGCCTACCGTAGCTCTCGTAAATCTACCCTAAAACTTCCCCGATTTTTAAGTGTTTCCGCCTAGAATAAAATGACGTTCAACTGGTCTTTTAATAGGAAAAACACTTATATTTGAATTATAGCATTCTAGACACTAAAAACCAGTAAAATGAAAAAATCGAATATTTTTGTAGCAATATTTCTATTGGCCGGATTTTTGGTCACTGCCCAGGAAACCACCAAAGATTTAAAGAAGTTCACTAAATTGAAGGTCTTTGACCAAATCGGTGTAACGTTGGTAAAAAGCTCCTCCAACAAGGCCGTAATCACCGGTGACGACCAGGACCAGGTAGATCTAGTGATCAAAAAAGGAGAACTTAAGGTCAAAATGAGGATGGGCAAAATGCTTGCCGGGAAACATACCGATGTCGTTATTTATCACTCCGAGGATATAGTAGGCTTGGACGTGAACGAAAGTGCAAAAATTTCTACCAAAGGCACCTTGGGCGGTAAATATCTAACGTTTAGTGCCCAAGAGGGCGGGGAAATCAACGTGAAAGTAAATGCTGAAAACGTTGATTCCAAAGCAATAACCGGAGGTGTTATCAAGGTATCCGGATCGGCAACAATTCAAAAAATTGAAATTAATTCCGGTGGGTCCTTTAACGGCAAGGATTTAAGCAATGATCAGACCACGGTAAACGTACTTGCTGGTGGCAATGCAACGGTAAATGCCAAAAAAATGGTAGATGCCCATGTAACCGCTGGCGGAACTATCGATATTTATGGCAATCCCGAAAATGTAAAACAGGATAAGTCTCTTGGTGGAACCATTACAGTGCACTAGAATTAGTGAAGTGACTGTATAAAATACTTAAGAATGGCCATAGAACTCTATGGTCATTCCTATTTTTTATCCTTATCTATACGCAGTTCGTTCTTGGCAAAATCCAACGTCCGGATGGGAAATGGAATATTGATATTGTTTTCCCTGAAATGTTGCCTTATCAATTTAATAGCCTTGTGCCTGGCCGCATATTCTTCCCTTGTACGGGTCATATCAACCCAAAAGCGTGTAATAAAATTGATGGAACTATCGCCAAATTCCGTGAAATAGAATTCTACCCGCTCCCCTTCTTGCTGTTCAAAATTTTCGGATATTATTTTTGTTACAAGATCTTCAACCTGTTGTAAATTGCATTCATAACCCACTCCACAACTTACCGAAATCCTGCTCCTGGAGCTTAGGGAATAGTTAAGGAACGGCTTCTCCGTGAATTTGGAATTCGGAATTATCACATAATTTCCATCGGTCCTGTGAATCATGATATTGCGCAGGTTGATCTCGGATACAAAACCTTTAACAGTGTCCGATTCTATATAATCATTGATACGGATATGCGGAAGGAACGATAGCACCACCCCGCTAAAAGTATCGCTCAAAGTGCCTTGCAAGGCCAAGCCGATGGCCAGCCCTATAACCCCAGCACCCGCAAGGACGCCCGTAAGCAAACGATCCAATCCCAAGACCCCGGTCGATATAAAAAACCCAACAAGCAAGACAATAATGAATATAATCTTGCTGATAATCTCCCTAATGGAAACCTGGCTTATGCGTTTTAGCAACACATTCTTAAAGAATCGGGCCAGTCCTCTTGCCACGAAGTAGAACACCGTCATAATAAGGATTGCTATAACAATGTTCGGCAGATTTAGGATCAGCGCATCCAACCAACCATCGAGCTTGTCCCAAAGTTTGGACATAGCATCCTCTATCGAAAATTTATTTTTTGGAATATTCATAGCTTATAACATATTGATCAAAAAGTTGGTGCCAATATCCATAAAAGTAAGGAAAGAATGCCTCCGATTACAAAAAAATATGAGAATTTACAATCGCCAAGGGCATATAAAACCCTATTGGTTAGGTATCCAAGTGGGGGTGAAAAGACTGAAATTTTTGGCAAAATGTGAAATTCGCAGATATAGGGAAAAGTTTTAACAAGTTCAATAAGAGGAGACAATATTAAACTAAATTGTGTACATTTTAAAAACCCAATTTAATAAGATCCGCAATTTAAAAATAGGAACTGGCCAGCATTTCAAGAACCCTATCAAAGTAAATATTGACCAGAAAAGTTATTTAAAACAAATTTAAAAATTGATTTGAGTATGTTTAGTGACCGTTTAATAATTAAGCAGGAATATTTGGACGCTTTTAATAAGGAATTGTAAATATTTATATATTTTACCTTGTAGCTTTGTTATTGCGTAAAAGGCGATTTAAATCCGCTCCATGGTCAAGAAAAAAAAGCAAAAAAAGTACAGGTTTCTTAAGATTGTCGCACGTATCGCGGCAGTTCTGTCGTTGCTTTTTTTTATCCTGGTTTTGGTTGTGAGGAGTCCATGGGGACAAGGCATTATTGTTTCCAAAGTTTTGGATTATGTAGCCCAGAAAACCGAGACCAAGGTAATGATAGATCGGCTTTTCCTTACCTTTTCAGGTGCCATTAGTATTGAAGGACTTTATTTGGAGGACAAAAAGGGGGATACCTTGTTATATTCCAAAAACCTGGAAGCATCAATAGGTCTGATTCCTTTGATTCGGGGGAAGGAATTTGATTTAAGGTCCTTGGATTGGTCCGGGGTAAGGGCCAATATCGAAAGAAAAGAGAGCACCGGAAAATTTAACTTTGATTTTCTGATCGATGCGTTTACATCTGCCGATACCACTCAAACAGCGGACACAACGGCACAGAGCATGCCCATCAAAGTAGGAAACATTAATCTTAAGGATTTTAAATTGGTATTTGATGATGAGGTACTGGGTATTCAAAGTAAGGCAGTACTCGGACAACTTCGGCTAAATATTGACGAACTGGATTTGGATAAAATGAGATTCCGGGTCAATAAGTTTATCCTTTCCAAATCCGATCTAGCCTATACCCAGACCAAACCGTTTAAAACCAATGCAGATACAACTTCTACCTCACCCCTGCCCTATTTGCAAATTGATGATTTCCATTTCACCGATGTCGCACTAAGGTACGAATCACTTCCAGACCAGCAAATGGCCCTATTAAAGCTGGCAGATTTTAAGTTTGAATTGCCCGAAGCCGATTTGGAAAATAGAACTATCGAAATGGGAAAACTGGCCCTTCACAACTCGGAAATTCGGTATATCACGGATGTAATGCCAAAAGAAGTTGCACTTGATTCCTCCAAATCCAAACCTTTCGTTTTTAAATGGCCCGATTGGAAGGTGAAAGTCGATGAAATTGACCTGCTCACAAACCAGATCGAGTTTAAACAAGGTAAAATGAAGGACTCTGTGGGTGTTTTTAACCCTAATCATGTATTTTTCCATGACTTAACTATTAATTCGCAGGATCTAACCTTGGAGGGCGAGGAGGCCAAATTGCGACTGAACACATTTTCATTTACAGAACGAAGTGGATTACAACTCCAAGATCTTACCTTGGACCTTATGGTTAAGCAAAAGGAGCTGTCCCTTTCCAAATTTGTTCTGAAGACCAAAAATAGCGGGGTGCAGGGAAATGTGCGTATGGACTACCCGTCGTTGGATCAATTACTGAACGTCCCTGAAAAAGCGACCGTTGCCATAAATATTCCCAAATTTCACCTAAGTGCCAAAGACGCTTTTATATTTCAATCAGCACTTGAAGAAAATCCGTATATAAAGGCCCTGTCGGACAAAATAATTAACGGCAAGCTTAATGTCGCTGGAACGTTGGCGGAATTGACTATTAAAAATTCGGCAGTAAATTGGGGAGAATCAACCTTTCTTAAAGTCAATGGCTCCGTAAAAAACATTACCCAGACCGGGCAACTGGAATATAATTTGGACGAGATCCAATTTAAGACGGACAGCACGGACGTCAGTAAGTTTATTTCTGAAAAGGAATTGGGCATATCCATCCCTGACACCCTGCTCCTAAATGGAAATCTTACAGGAAATCTTTATGATTTGTCCACCAAGGCCCACTTAATTACTTCAGACGGCACTATTAATTTGGAAGGCAGTTTATTCACCAAGGATACTCTTACCTTTGACGCACAATTGAAAGTAGAGAAACTTGAGTTGGGGCAAATTATTCAGAATAATAAAATTGGACCGCTCACTTTTACTGCACATGCATCGGGTAAAGGTTTGTCGGTCAACAGTTTGGATGCTCATTTGACCTCGGATTTTAGTTCCTTGTCTTACGATTCCTACGACTTTTCCAATTTAAAATTGGACGGGGAAATGAAGGAGGGTAAAGGGGAGGCCGATCTGGTCTATAGGGACCACAACTTTGATATGGAGTCACATCTAATCTTTGATCTGGATTCCGTATCGTCCAGAATTGGCCTGATACTTGATTTGAAAGGGGCTGATCTTAACGCACTTGGATTTACCCAAAAAGAGATCAGGACAAAATTTAAATTGAACGTCGACTTTTCGGGAAACAAGGACAATTTTGATATAAAAGCCTATATGGATGACGGGGTAGCGGTGTATGACGGTAATTCCTTTCTTTTCGGAGGCCTCAATGTCCTTGCGTCGGTCCAGAAAAATGCAACCCGGATCAATTTAAAAAGTAAGATTGTGGACCTGGATCTCAATTCCAATGTCCCGCCTTCGATCTTGGCACAAGCCCTAAAGGAACATTTCAATAATTATCTTTCGGATACGATATACAGGGATACCCTGCGACCGCCTATAGCAATGAATTTGGATATCGCCCTGCACAACCCGCCCATTCTTAAAGAGGTATTTTTGGATGGATTGGACCAAATGGATTCCGTGCATTTAAAGGTTGATTTTGATCAAGCATCCCATCAGATCACCGCAAATTTAAAGGCCCTTCACGTGCAATACAACGAGAATAAGTTGGATAGTCTCCACTTGGATTTAAAGGGGAATAATAAAAACCTTAGTTTTGATGTAGGTTGGGAACAGTTAAAAACCGGCCCCCTATCCATCCCGAAGGTTTCTTTAAGCGGGTCTTTAAAAGATCAAAAACTAACAATGGATTTCGACACGTTTTTGGAAGGAGAAAAACTGGCGCACGTGCGATCCGAGGTGGAAATTAAAGGAGACACCATTGTGTACCGTGTAAGTCCCGAAGGGCTTGTTTTGAATAAAAAACCTTGGGCCATTCCATCAAGCAATCAAATTATTTGGTTTAAAAAACACGTTGCGGTCACCGATTTTGATCTTAACAGGGGTCAACAAAAGTTCACCTTAAGCACATCTATCCCCGATGTAGCTCCAGATCATTTGGCGATTCTTTTCGAGAATTTTAACGTTGCTACCTTCACCCGTTTTCTAAATACGGAGAAGATACTGGCAAACGGCGCAATAAACGGCAAACTGGTGGTGGAAAATCCATTTAACGAACTCGGGGTGTTGGCAGACCTTACCATAAATAACCTAAACGTTCTGGAAATTCCTTTGGGTGAATTGACCCTAAGGGCGGACACCCAAACGGGAAAGAAATACAATATTGACCTGTCCCTAAAAGGGAACACGGTTGATCTTGGACTGCAGGGAAGTTATGTGGCGGCCCAAAAAGAATCCGCCATGGATTTGGATTTTTCATTGGACCACCTTGATATAAAGGCCCTAGAGAGCTTGCTGAAAAATACTATTTCGGAATCGGAAGGCAGTATTTCCGGTAAAGCTAAAATTACAGGGACTACGTCAAATCCAAAATACTCCGGAAATTTCAATTTTAACGGGGCCTCGATGGTCGTTAAAGCGGTAAATTCCAGATTTACACTTCCCAATGAAGGCATTAAGCTAGACAATAAAGGGCTATATTTTAATAATTTCACCATAATAGACGGAGATAATGATAAGTTCCTGTTGGATGGATTGGTCTCGACCGAGAGCTATACCAATCCTTCTTTCGACCTTACCCTGACTGCAAAACATTTTCAAGTTGTTAATTCCACCAAGGAAGACAACGACCTTTTTTACGGTAAGATAAACCTGGATGCCGACCTCACAATTTCGGGAGATCTTTCCATTCCCAAAATCCAAGGAAAATTTAAAGTAAACGAAGGGTCGGACTTTACCTTTGTTGTGCCCGAAGATCAAGTGGCACTCACGGAGAAAGAAGGAGTGGTGATCTTTGTAAACAAAGAAAACCCCGATGACATTCTTACCCGAACCAAGGAAAGCGAAACCTCGACCTCCGTGCTAAAGGGCTACGATATAGACGTGGAACTGTCCGTGGACGGGAGTTCCGTATTCAAGGTGGTCATAGACGAACGCGCAGGGGACAATTTCGAAATTTCGGGCAACGGGAATTTTCTATTAGGGGTAGAACCCAATGGCCGCACCACACTTACTGGGAAATATGAGGTAAACGATGGTTATTATGAAGCTGGCCTGTACAATCTGGTTAAGAAAAAGTTTAATATAGCCAAAGGAAGTACTATTATCTGGAACGGAAACCCTATGGATGCTACCCTCGATATCCGGGCCATTTATAAGGTAGAAACTTCCCCTGCCCCCTTGATGGCGGTTAAAACGTCTGGAGAAAGCGCCCAAACCTCCGAAAAATTCAGACAGAAATTACCATTTTTGGTTTATTTGGACGTAGACGGTGTTTTGTTGAAGCCCGAGATCTCGTTTCAATTGGACATGCCCGAAGATAAACAAGGGGAAATGGGCGGCGAAGTCTATGGAAGGGTGGAGCAGTTGAACGAACAAAAGGACGAACTTAACAAACAGGTATTTTCACTCTTGGCGCTAAACCAATTTTTCCCGGCAACAGGAAGTGACGGCAGCTCTGGTGGGGCAGCATCAATTGCTCGGGATAATGTCAACGATGTATTATCCGGCCAGCTCAACAACATTTCGAACAAGTTGTTGGGCAATACCGGCTTGGAGGTGGATTTTGGCCTCAATAGCTTTACGGATTATCAGGGTAGTTCCTCAGAAAATAGGACACAATTGGATATCAATGCCCGTAAACGTCTCTTTAACGATCGGCTTATTGTACAGGTTGGCAGCGAGGTTGATATAGAGGGCAGCAACCCAAACACGGACGAGAGTACCCCAATGATCGGAAATGTGAGCTTGGAATATCTACTTACCGAAAATGGAAAATTCCGATTAAAGGGATACAGGGAAAATGAGTATGAGAGTGTTGTGGATGGGCAATTGGTAGTAACGGGCATCGCTTTGATCTTTAGCAAGGAATTCAACAAGTTCAAGGAGCTATGGGCCAAGGAAATTAAGGAAGAAGCGGATAAAAAGAAAAAAAAGGAACAAAAGCAAACCAACGATTAATATTTGAAGCGTATTAAAGACATATCGCCCTTTACCCTACTTTCCATCGTGCTGATCCTACATTCCTGTAGCGTTAAAAAGTACGTGCCGGAAAACGAGACCCTATACGGTGGCGCGGACCTAGAACTCAACTTCCGGACCCCTGTTGAAGGAGCGGCAGATTTAAAAAGCGAACTCGAATCTGTAATTCGTCCCGAACCGGATTCAAAATTTCTTGGGGTTTATTGGGGCCTTTTACTCAACTATAAAGCCAATCGGGAAAAACCAGGGTTTCTAAATACATATTTAAACAAGAAATTTGGGGAAGAACCCGTTTATCTTTCCGATGTGGATTTGGACAAAACCGAAGAGCTGCTCAACAATCGGTTAGAGAACCGGGGCTTTTTCAATAGTTCGATAACTTCATCCATCCAAAAAAACAAAAATACGGCCAAGGCAGCATACAAAGTTGATGTAAAGGAACCTTATACCTTGGAAACCTATCAATTAAATTCCGATTCGTTATCCATTTATAAGGAAATTAAAAAAAACCTTTCCACGACCGTTTTAAAGCCCGGGACTAGATTTGACCTGGCACGCCTAAAACTAGAACGAAAACGCATAGACGACGAGCTAAAATCCGATGGCTATTACAATTTTAATTCCGATTTTCTAATCTTTGAGGCAGATACGAACCGGTACGACAAAAAACGTTTTGACCTCTATTTACGTTTAAAGAACGATGTTCCACAGAAATCGACGGTACCCTATATGATCAATTCCGTAAGGGTGTATCCCAACTATTCGCTTGAAAGCGATGAACAGGACAAAACAAAGGATACGGTATCGATTTCCGGTACGGAGTTTATCCAAAAGCCGGAATTCTTTAAACCAAATCTGCTGGCACCCTTTATTCTATTAAAAAAAGGAGAGTTGTACAATCCGGAAAAATCCAGGTTAACAAGCAATCGTCTTTCCTCAATTGGAGCATACAAATACGTAAATATAAAGTTTGACGATATTAGCGAGGATAGCATGAGCGCTCCCGTCCGTAAATTGGATGCCTCAATTTATCTGTCCCCCCTTACCAAACGGTCATTGCAAGCGGAATTACAGGCCTATTCCAAGAGCAATAACTTTGCTGGCCCAGCATTATCCCTTGTCTATAACGAACGTAATCTGTTTGGGGGCGGGGAAATTTTTAGGGCTACCGGCACCATTGCCTATGAATGGCAGGTAGCCAGCGGTAGTAACAATACGGGGCTAAGCAGTACCCAGGCGGGTTTGCAGGGCGATCTTATTTTTCCGCGATTGCTGTTCCCTATCCACCTTCAGGACAAGTTTAAATACGCCGTGCCAAAGACTAAAATAAGTGCCGGTTGGGACTACCTTAACCGGAGTCAACTGTACAATCTAATTTCCTACACCACCACTTTTGGCTACCAATGGAATGAAAATAGATATGTGTACCACGAGCTAAACCCAATTAGTATCTCCTATGTGAACCCTTCTAACATTACGGCGGAATTTGAACAAATTTTGGAGGACAATCCATATTTGCGCAGTAGTTTTGAGCAACAGTTTATAGCAGGTCTCACCTATACCTTCACCTATAATGAACTGGGAGATTCCAAAATAAAAAACCCGATCTACTTTTCAACAAATTTTGACACAGCGGGCAATCTGCTCGGGATATTTGCAAAAGATTCCAACAATGATGGCAAAAAATCGCTTTTGGGATTGGAATATTCCCAATATGCCAAAGCTGATATCGATTTTAGATATTATTTTAAAACGGGGGATTCCCAATTTTTGATAGGTAGGGTTTTTGCAGGACTAGGATTGCCCTATGGCAATTCCACTACTATGCCATTTTCCCAACAGTATTTTTCGGGCGGCCCATATAGTGTCCGAGCTTTTAGGATACGATCCTTGGGGCCTGGATCGTATAAACCCGACACTACCGAGGCCACGGAGACATACTATGACCAGGCCGGGAACGTTCGATTAGAGGCCAATTTGGAATATCGATTTCCCCTTTTCTCCTATTTAAAAGGAGCATTGTTCGCCGACGCAGGGAACGTTTGGCTTACCGAAGAAAGCGAATCCTACCCGGGCGGGAAATTCTCTAAGGATTTTATTGACGAATTGGGGATTGGTCTAGGGGTAGGTGTCCGATTGGATATCCAAAATTTTGTTATCCGCGTAGATGTGGCCACTCCAATAAACACCCCATATTTGCCCAAAGGGGAACGAACGAAGTTTAATTTGGATGGCACCATTCTAAACTTTGCCATTGGATATCCGTTCTAAAATCGGGGTTCAGGGAATTTTATATAGGGTTCAACGAGCTCGGTAGCTGCATCGGAAATACTTAAATTGAAGGTACGAACTGCAAAAATCAGGTTTAAGTGGTCCTATATTATCCTAATAATCTCGGCGATTAGAATAACAAGCAAAATGCCGAACAAAATCACCAAAATTGCCAAAATCTTACTTAAATCCAATTTTTGTCTCATAGAAAGCATATTCCGGTCAAATATTAAACCTCTTACCTTATATCAAATTCGCAAAAACTCCATATCGTTGGCCAGAAAACTACACCGTTATAATTGGTAAACCTTAATTTAAGATTCCCTTTTTAGAGCAGATAAATGTGCCAACTTGAGGCAATTTAACAGAATTTTTGATTGTTGATCCCACAATTAGCCAAACCGATAAAAAATTAGCCAAATGCACCTTGTCCAAACCTTTTATCCGAATTTATTGCATTTTAAAGAGCCTATTTAGTTCCTTTTTACGAGAAAAGAGTTTGGCCATAGCAAAAATCCCAAACAATAAATCGACAAACCCATATTAAATTGAGGTATAAATCCATCGCTATACTTCTTTAACGCAATAGGAGTAATTTTTATCAATTTTAGAAAAGGGCTTTTGAAAACATCCAAAACAAGTTAACTTTACAGAAGTACTAAGAGTGCATAAATTGTCGACTCGTGGAATATAAAGACTACTACAAAATACTTGGCGTTCCCAAGAACGCTTCTCAAAACGATGTAAAGAAGGCCTATCGCAAGCTGGCCAGGAAATACCATCCCGATGTAAATCCCAACGATAAGACCGCGGAACAAAATTTCAAAGAGGCCAATGAGGCCAATGAAGTATTGGGAGACCCTGAAAAGCGCAAGAAATACGATCAATACGGAAAGGATTGGCAACATGCCGAGGAGTTTGAAAAGCAAAGGTCCCAACGGGGACAAAGTGGGGGATATTCGCGTAGTACCGGGGATTTTGGGGGCCATGATTTTTCGGATTTCTTCGAGAGTATGTTCGGAGGGGCTTCAGGCGGCTTTTCTAGAGGTTCCGGTGGTAGGAACGTAAAATTTAGGGGACAGGATTTCAACGCTGAACTCCGCCTAAACCTCAGTGATGTATATAAGTCCCATAAACAGACCTTAACCGTTAACGGAAAAAATATTAGGATTACTATCCCGGGAGGGGTAGAAAATGGCCAGACCATCAAAATTAAAGGCCATGGAGGACCCGGTCGCAACGGCGGGCCAAATGGGGACCTTTACATTACGTTTTCCATAGAAAACAACACCATGTTTAAAAGGGAAGGAAGTAATCTTTACCAAACGGTAGATTTAAACATCTACAAGGCGGTCCTTGGAGGTGAAATTACAGTGAATACCTTTGATGGCAAGGCCAAATTGAAAGTGAAGCCCGAAACCCAGAATGGGACGGTTGTTAAATTAAAGGGAAAAGGATTTCCGGTCTATAAAAAGGAAGGAGAATATGGAGACCTCTTTATAACCTACCAAATTAAGACTCCTACGAATCTTTCCTCTAGGGAAAAGGAACTTTTTCAAGAATTGGATGCCTTTCATAACAAAAAATCCAAATGATGGACAATACTGAATTTATAGCCTTATCAGATTTCTGTGAAAGTCACGACATTACTTCAACTTTTGTCATTGAATTGCAGGAATATGGGCTGCTCCAAGTGGTAAAACGCAATAATGATAGCTACATCCCTATTCAGGAACTTCCAAAGGCGGAAAAAATAGTTCGGCTGTATTTAGAACTGGACATTAACCTGGAGGGAATCGAGGTCATTGAACATTTGTTGGAAAAAATACATAAAATGCAACAGGAAATTACCTTGCTCAGGAACCACTTGCGCCTTTATGAGTAGGAGGGGATTTCAAATATTTTATATCCCAAATTTCGTTTGGTAAAAGAAAACAAAAATGGAATTTTCATGAATATTTTAACAATTTCCTCACCTTTCCTTTGTACCAACATTGTCTTTCAATAGGAATTTATAATCACTTAATCTGCTTTTAAAATTAAATTTTTGTTAAATGAAGAATATCAGGTTTTAGTATCGATTCCTGTATTAACTTTGCTGTATAAATAAAAATTTAATGACATGAAAGCACGAGTATCCATACCCCAGTTACGATCTGAAAATTCTGCACACACAGTTATCAGAAACCTTAGCCGGATCTTGGATATCAAGGTTGTTGACCTTGATGTTGAAAATGGATATTTGACCTTTATCTACGAAACGAAGCTTGCCTTCAATAAGGTGAAAAATGAATTGCTGCGGATCGGGTATCCCATGAAGAACTACAGTTGCGCCTCACTTTTGGACGATATGGAAATCCCGAAATATTCGGACCAAAATGAATTTTCATCAGCTCTATAGCTTGACGTTCCCTAGTTGCATACATTAACAATTCCTTTACGGAATCCATTTGTTTTTGCCAAAGTTTGGCTTTCTCTTTTCCAAAAAAGCGTTCCTACCTTCCTTGGCTTCATCTGTCATGTAGGCTAAACGGGTAGCCTCACCGGCAAAAACTTGTTGGCCGACCATGCCATCATCCGTTAGGTTCATGGCGAATTTCAACATTTTAATTGAGGTAGGGGACTTCGCCAAGATTTCCTGCGCCCACTCATAGGCTGTACTTTCCAATTCCTCGTGTGGCACCACAGCGTTTACCATGCCCATATCAAAAGCTTCTTGGGCGTTATAGTTGCGGCCCAAAAAGAAAATTTCCCTGGCCTTTTTCTGCCCCACCATCTTGGCCAAATATGCCGATCCGTATCCTCCATCAAAACTGGTCACATCGGCATCGGTCTGTTTAAAGATAGCGTGTTCCTTGCTGGCCAAGGTAAGATCACAAACCACGTGAAGGCTATGCCCCCCTCCTACGGCCCATCCGGGAACGACCGCGATCACCGCTTTGGGCATAAATCGAATTAACCGCTGTACCTCAAGGATGTTGAGCCGATGCATCCCATCTTCACCTACATATCCCTGATGTCCCCTTGCCTTTTGATCGCCCCCGCTGCAAAAGGAATAAACACCGTCCTTTGTGGATGGCCCTTCCGCAGAGAGCAAGACTACCCCAATGGTTGTATCTTCCTGGGCGTCGTAAAAGGCTTGGTACAATTCGCTTGTGGTCTTGGGTCTAAAGGCATTCCGAACATTTGGCCGATTGAAGGCAATACGAGCTACCCCCTCGCATTTTTTATAAGTGATGTCCTCAAATTTTTTTACGGTTATCCAGTTCGGTTTTTGCATGCTTCTTTCAATTTTTAAAGCACTAAAGATACGGTTTCCGAAAATAATTATAGACGGGTTCTTTCAACTTTTAGAGCAGGACAAACAAAATGGACCTCCATCCGGGTCATTCTTTCGGCTATCCAATGGGAACTAAAGGGGCTTGGAAGATTTCGCCTCGATCCATTTGGCCATAAACTTGGTGCTGGCAATGGTATGGTGTTGCAACATACCACCGATAAAGTTATTGGTCCTATGGGTTTTCAAATTGTTGGAAACAACTTCCAGTTTTAATAGAAATACAGTGCCAAGCTTGTTTTTGTCGTAAAGATTATTGATTATTTGGACCCCTTTGTTCTGCGCCATTTGCCATGTTTTTTTATCCGTATAAAGCTTGACCGCTGCTTGGGCAAATGCTTGGGGATCATCGGCAATCTCCCCGTTCCATGGCAGCCCATTGTGCATCCCCTCTGCCCCGATCTCAGTAGTCACGTTGGGGGTTCCCGTGTACATGGCTTCGATCAGCTTGCCCTTGATACCTGCCCCAAATCGCAATGGAGCCAGGTTTAATCTTGCAGTTCCCAGGACTTCCCGGACATCGGCGACCCAACCATGAACATAAAAACCTTCGGTTGGGTTGTGCAATTGAGCAATTTTCTGTGGCAGATAGGCTCCGTAAATATGAAGTTTGGCTTTTGGAAGTGCCTTATGAATAAAGGGCCAAATCTCCTTCTTCAACTGCATTACGGCATCTACATTGGGAGCGTGCTTTCCGTTGCCGATACATATAAAGTCCGATCGTTCTTCAAAACTTGGCCATTTTGCAATGCCTCCATTTTCGATGGGATCTAAGAGAAACGGAAGGTAAAGCACAAGATTCTCATCGATCCTAAGCTTGTTCTTTAGCAAGTCGATTTCATAAGTGGAAAGCAGTAGGGTAATGTCTGAACGATAGATACTCGCGATTTCCCTTTTTGTTGTTTCGTGTTCCATCCAGAACCCTGTAGTAAACACCATCCCTTTTTTTAATGTTTCCTGCCTAACGGTTCTCAGCGAATGTAAATCCTGGGTTTCCAAGATACGCAGGGCATTTGGAGCGAACTGGGCTACACGCCAACCAAACTGCTCCTCTACCATAAAACGATCAAACAGAACGACATCCGGCTCCAATTCCACCAAAAAATCATCAAAACTTGAATGATTGAGTTTTATTTGAACTTTTTTAATCCCTAGTTTTTCCAGGTCACAGGCGTGTTCCATTTCGGCCGCAGTACTGGCGAACGTTATTTTGTAACCATTGCCTAAAAAGAAATCGATCAACTGCATCATCCTTCCCCCAGCAGCGGTTGCGTTGGGCTCTGGCCATATAAATCCGATGATAAGAAGGGTCTTTCTATGCGGTTGTGGGTTAGACATAATTTCTTGGAAAAAGAACAGGGATTTTAGAAAAGAGAATATAGATAATAGATGAAAGAATCAAGAGCCAAGAATCAAGACTTATCTTAAACAAACATTTGCAATGAATCGATAATCCATGATCTAAAGATTTAAGTCGATTCTATTCCCCTTTACCCTTTACCCATTTGCCTATTTTCTATGTTCTATTCCCTCTTATCTTGGCAAATTACATTCTCGCAGCAAATTTCTGGGAGATGAGCAAGCGCAACTTGCGCTCGTAATCCTCTTCGAGCCACTCTTTATAATTTTTGGTATTGTTCATGATGCAATAGGAATATTGCCTTACCCGATACGCAATTTCCTCCTTGAGCTGCTTTGCCAGTATTCTGGCATCAAAAACGTCCTTACTATTCTCTACGCAAAGTTGGGCATGTTGTTCCAAACTTCGCTCCAGGACCGTTTTGGACTTCAGTCCTTGTGCAAATACAATTTTGTATTCTTCCTTGATATCAAAATCCAAATTGGACGATTTTGAAAACTTGGCCTTTAGTTCAGAAGGCATTTCATAGACAAATTCACGCTCAATATCCTCATCGTTCCTGATACCTTCCAAAAAGAAATCCGGAAAGTGGAAAATTTCCTTCCAGTCCACCGGAGCGTCCCACATACCAAATCGGGCCGCATTATTGCCGAGATCGATCACCGTAAATTCATCTTTGTCCGGCAACACCCTTGAGCCACGACCAATCATTTGAAAATAGAGGGTTAGGGAGCGGGTAGCCCGGTTAAGGATAATGGTCTCTACCGTAGGCTCGTCAAAACCGGTAGTCAATATACTTACAGAGGTCAAGATTGCATCTGATGTCTCGGAAAACCACTGCAAAATCTCCTTGCGTTCCGCCGGAGTATTTTTATTATCCAGATGCCGTATGGGATATCCCGCCTTTTTAAATGTTTCGTAAACGTATTTTGAGGTGTTTATACCATTATTAAAGATCAAGGTTTTTGTACCTCTCGCCACTTCCTCGTAAGCACCCAACAATTTTCCGAGCATACTGTGGTTACCGTACAGTTCGTCCGAAGATTTGACGGTATAATCGCCATTGATCCCAAGTTTTAAGGTCTTAAGACCCACATCATGCGTCATTATATTGGCCTTGGCCAAATATTTCTTTTTGATCAAAGAACCGATAGACTCGCCCACGATCAACTTCTGATAGTTGTCCTTCATAGGAAGTTTGATGTTGGAACTCAATGGGGTGGCCGTTACCCCGAGAATAACGGATTTTTTGAAATATTTAAATAACTTTCTGAAGGAATTATAGTGGGCCTCATCAATAATGACCAAGCCAATATTTTTAATTTCCACCTTTTCTTCCTGAAGGCGGTTATTCAGGGTCTCCACCATGGCCACAAAGCACATATACCCGTCCTGATCTTGAAATTCCTTTACCTCGCTGTTGATGATTTTATTGGTAACCCCAAAGCCGTGCAGCATTTTGGAAGTTTGCTGGCTCAATTCGATCCTATGGGTCAGAACGACTACCTTCTTTTGGGTTTTTTGGATGTATCTCTTTGCTATTTCCGAAAATACAACGGTTTTTCCACCCCCTGTAGGCAATTGGTACAATAGGTTTATATCGTCAGGAGATTCCTCTAAACTCTTAAAAATAGTGTTCAGATCCTCTAATTGATAATCGTAAAGGGTCTTTTCTTTTTTTTCTTGTTGTAATTCCAATGGGGCAAGGCTAATTTTAGGGTTGCGCGGCTCGTCGCCAAAAAGTAAACCTTACAAAATTAGAAGATTTTTGCCCCTAAATAAAATATATGGGCAGAAATCGTACTTGGAGGTTCTAATTCATACTTCGTCTAAACTCAATAAACGAGCTCGTTTAACCCAAAAAGAAATGGGGATAAAATGAAAATCTAAGCAAAAATCCTAAGGTTCCCAACCGTCAAATATTTCAATATTTTTCTACTGTACGGTTATTCCAAAGCGTCCAAAACCCTCGAAAAATCCTCCTCATTGGGCCAGGAACCTTCCTGAACTTTTTGGTATATTTTCAGGATTCGGCCCTCGAATTCGGGCAACATTCCATGGAAGATGATATAGGGTATCGCCTCGGCATACGAGTTGTACATGCTCTTGTAAAACGCATCGGGCACATTCCTGTCTACTGAAAAGGTCTGTGCAACCTCTAAGTTATAAAGCATTAAATCGGCCATCAAATGGGCATCGACACCCAGGGTTTTAAATCGCTTGATGTATTTTTGGGCAACAGATCGCCGCGCTTTGGGCCGCTTTCTTTTTAAAGGGAAATATTCGTTGGAAATTTTGGACTTGGCCTCTTGGATCAGTTTGTCCTCCTTGGGATTGAACGCAAAATTATAGTATTCCCTTACCGCCGGAAATCTTTCATACAACTCCATCAACTGGATCGCCAATGCCTCCTTATCCAATTCGGACAAATATTTTTTAAGGGCCCTTTTGCTCATAGGGATGCATGTTCAAGTTCAGTTCAAAGATATTATTATAACAAAGACACGGTTTCTGCAATAGGAGACGCAAGCAATACTTCCCAACAGAAACGATTTCCGCGATAGGAAACGCAAGCATTGCGTCTCTACATAATCGGTTTTCACAATATTTTACATTTCAGCCTTTTTTTCGTGATACCAGGGAAACCCCAAATATGACCACCAAGATTCCCAACATTTGAATGCCTGAGATTTGTTCCCCCAAAAAGAAATAGGCCAAAATTATGGTTGAAATTGGTCCCAAACTCCCAAAAATTGAAAAGGAGGAGGCTCCCAAGCGCGCTATCGCGGCAGAAACCAAAAATGAGGGTATCAAGGTCGCGAATATCGCCATCGCCATCCCCAGCAAATATACCTCTTTTGGAAAGTTGAACAGTTCAAAATTGCCCACGAAGAGATAATTTACCACAACGCAAATGGTGGAGGCCATCATGGCGTAACAGGTAAAGTGCAAAACCCCAAACTTGGGAATAAGCCATCCGCTGCCCACCAAATATGCGGCATAGGTAAGGGCACTTAGAAAGATCATGAATCCGCCCCAAATCACGGAATCGCCCTCGACCCCGATCTCGTCCCAAAAAGTGACCAGCACTCCCAAATAGGTTACGGCAATGGCCATGGATTGGATCCGGGTAATCTTACTCCTAAAAATCAGCCATGACAGCAATACGACCAGGGTAGGGTAAATAAAGAGAATAATGCGTTCCAAACCGGCCTTTAGGTACTGAAGTCCGACAAAATCGAACAGACTCGCCAAATAGTAGCCCAAAAATCCGAAGAAGAATATCCAACCAAATTCCTTTGTCCCTACCGCCTGGGTATACTTAGGCTTCTTCCAAAAGGCGATAAGCATATAAAAAGGAAGGGCAAACACCATGCGAAAAAGCAATAAGGTAATTGAATCTACCCCGTAACGGTACGCCAACTTTACCATGACCGCTTTGGAAGAAAATAACAGAACTCCCAAAATTGCGAACAGGACCCCCAACCCTTTTGACGACAACGATCTTACCATCCTACAAACGTAACTTCCCTGAATTAAAACGGATGAAAAAAAAATTGAAAATTACGAGGGCCAAGGAAATGGCTGATGGCTGATGGCTGATGGCTGATGGCTGATGGCTGATGGCTGATGGCTGATGGCTGATGGCTGATGGCTGATGGCTTAAAAATAAAAAAATAGTAAAAAAACCTAAACTAATAAACTTTTTTAGTCTATTTTCTACACTCTATTTTCTCTAGTCTTGGCTCCTGGTTCTTGGTTCTTTTTAATAGTTAATGGTTTGTCGCCCAATGGGTACATGAAATAGTGGGCTAGTGGGTAAAAAAACCATAAACTTCCGTCCTGTCATGGACTGTTTTCAAAACGCCCTTAATGCTGGTGTCGGAACTTTTGGACGGACACCGATTATTGTGGCTCGGAGCTAAGATTGTACATTGTACGGGCCCTTTTTGCCCATTCCATTACTTGATCTCTCTGCACATCGGTTAGCCTTGCTTCCTCGTGCAACCATTTGTACTCTTTTAGGGGCATTTCACCCTTTTCGAGCATTTCCCCCACTTCTTCCAATTTATGGTCTTTCTTTTTCTTGTTGTAGGTGGACCATTCGGAAAAGTTAAGTTCATCCTTGCCATCCGCAACATGGGCTGCCATCCAATAGGAAAATGGGGCAATATTATTGTACCAGGGATAATTGGTATGGTTGCTATGGCAATCGTAACAGGCCGATTTTAGTATGGCCCGCACTTCTTGTGGAGGATTGGTCTCTACCAAAAATGCCGCCGTATGCCCATCTTCGGCCAAATTCTTTTCAGGCCTATAGAATTGCATGGCGATCAGGATAATTAACAAGGCCAATAGAATTTTTTTAACTTTTTTCATAAATTTAAATTTATGTTATTAATTGGTAATCAATTGATTATAATATATATAATAGAAAATAGACCATAGAAGAAAGATGATGATTTTATCCCTTAAAATTTTCGATTTCGTTTGATTTAATCGCTCTTACCATACCCATTTTTTTGTACCATCGGAAAAATCCGCCAAAAATAGTTTAGTGCCAAAAGGTAGGTTTAATGTTCGTTTCCTAATTTTGGTCGCTAAAAATACAGATTTTTGGATAAATTAACACTTTACCCTATTTTAAATTATACGGACTCTTCCCGGCAACGCCGTAGGGAGGCCTGTGATTGGATTTCCAAAAATCCCAACTCCCTATTGCCGTTGATGAAAATAGCTTTTATAACGGACGATCCAATCTCCTGTAAAGCTTGCTGGGTGTTGGAGACCACTGTAAAGGAAAACCCCGAATTACTTTTACCACACATTTCTTATTTTACAGAAAATATGGGCTCGGTACATTTGGATTCGTCCGTCCGTCCGATTGCCAAAATTTGTGAAATCTTGGCGATCAACTATTTCTCCAAAAAGGAAAATAAAATCCAGAAGCTACTTTCGGAAAGCGATCTGGAACGGATGGCAGCGGCATGTTTCGATTGGCTCATCGGACCCTATAAAGTTGCCCCCAAAGCATATTCCATGACCAGCCTTTACCTCTTGGGAAATAAATTTGATTGGATACACCCCGAATTGAAGTCGGTTCTTCTAAAGAACTACCCTGAAGGAAGTGCCGCCTATAAAGCAAGGGCACGTATGATTTTAAAGAAGCTACAAACCGGACAATAGAGGTTGGCAATCTGGGGCGAGCCACCAAGAAGCTACCCCCTTTTTAATCTATATTCCCGTAGAATCACAAATAACTGCATATATTAATTTACGGTTTAAATAATATACATTAATAATCTGGTAATACGATATTTAAGTCAATTCCTACAAAATTAAAATAGCTGCTTTTCCAGGCGGATTTGTACGAATATCCGATTAAACTATATCCTAGAAAATTGAAAACCCACTATTGCCATATCGCATAGCACCATGACCAAAATTCCGTCTGGCGAGATCATAATAAACCAGGAATTGTGGCAGTGAAAATGAGTTTACCGGTGCTACAATCGTGCTTCGACCGAGTCTTATTTTTTCTCAAACGGGCCTGACCGACTGTTTACCAAATAGGACTTCCCGAGAAATTCGTTCCTAAGATTTCACCATCACAATCATTATATCCCCATGGATAAAAAAATATATTCCGATCCTTCATTTTACTATCTTTAAGGATACAAAAAAAATCTGTGGGATGACCCTTTCCATATTTCACGAAATAAAGAAGGAATTGACCGATGGAACCTCACAAAATGGCCATCCTTTTCGGTATGCCACCTTGGCAACCGTTGGAGTTGATAGCATCGCCCGACTTAGAATCGTAGTCATTAGAAACATTACCGACGCGCTCGATTTCACTTTTTACACCGATAAGCGCTCCAAGAAAGTTACCCATATTAAAGAAAACAAAAAGGTAAGCCTGCTCTTCTTCCATCCCGAAAAAATGTTGCAGGTAAAAATTGAGGGGGTGGCCCATATACGAGCAGACACAGGGGCTTTGAATGAAATATGGGAAAACATGTCCGTCGAAGCCAAACAGGACTATACCACGGTTCAACCTCCGGGAAGCAATCTCAAAAGTCCTGAAATGGTGCAATACATACCCGAAGGGAACTTTTTTTGTGCAATCGACATCCATCCCTTTAAAATTGAATGCCTAAAACTAGGGAAACCGCTCCATCAAAAAGTCCGTTTTTCAAAAGAGGGGAACGCGTGGGAAGGAGAATTTCTGGTGCCTTAACATTTGTGGAATGCCAATCTCACCAAAATCACGCTTCATTTGTAAATTCGGTCCAAGATTCCTGTCAATCCGTTTTAACAATGGTAAAGTTTCCGGACAGGGGCTTTAGGGCCTGCATTAATTTAGGCACCAGTTCCTTCCCATATTCCAAATAAAGTTCTGAAAAGTTAAGATTTCTCTCTTGAAGGCTATGCCCGGGAAAGAGCTCGTCCTGCAATGCCGTTATCCTCATCACCTGGTCCTGTAGTTTCCGCTTCTGTGCCTTTAAAAGCCGATGCTCCAATTTTTCCAAGCCCTTCAATTGCTTTACCTCCTGTGCCTTAACCGCACCCAAAAAAGATTTGTCCGTCTGATCTGCCAATAGGTACAGATCTTCGAATTGCTTTTCCAAAAATTTTCTTTGAGGTGTAAAATCGATGTTGATATTGGAGATTTCCCTGATTTTTTTATTGATAAGGCTGTTTTGTTCCAAAAATAGGTCGGCCACCTCAAGTTGCAATCGATTTAATTTATTCCGCTGCTTAGCCGAAACCACCAGGGCCGAATTTCGGAGTAACAGGATCGGAAACGGGATCTGAACTTCCTTAAAAAAGGATTTTAACTGCAACCAATAAGCGAGTTCCCCTCCGCCACCTATGTAACACAGGTTCGGCAAGATTACTTCCTGGTACAGCGGTCGACTGATAACGTTGGGCGAAAAACGCTGTGGAAAGTCCTCCAGTTCCTTTAAAATCCCTTCCTTCGAAAATTCTAGTTGGGTATTGTTCACATAAAACCTTCCCTCCTTCTCTACTATTCTTTCCCGGAGCCCATCCAACAAATAGAAGTAATTGATTTCCCTAGGGTTCACTTGTATCCCGTAATTCTTAGGGATTTCCTGCAATTGGACAATGGTCTCCGTCACCTTTTTAAAGGATTGCTCCTCTATTAGATCTTTTTTCAAATAGGGCACCAACAATTTTTTAAGCTCCCTGTCGTCCCCATCAATGATCACCAGCCCATATTCCCCAAAAAGGGCATTGGCCAAATAACGGGTCGCATCGGTCAGGTTTTTATGTTCTAGATATGCCTTTTTAAAAAGTTCCTTTAACGCCTCCGCATGCAATCCTCCCCCAATCTCCTTGGAAAAGGTTTCAAACAAAACGTCCAGTCCCGTGGTTTCCAATTTACCAACGGCACCCCCCTTACGACCAGATGGGTTCCATCTAAGCTTTTTACCCCTAAAATTAAAATAGTTGATTTCCTCAAAATCATGGTCTTCCGTGGCCATCCAATACACCGGCACAAACTGAAATTCTGGATGGGACTTACTTAATTCCTTAGTTAAGTTTATCGTCGTAATTATCTTGTACAGAAAGTATAACGGACCGGTAAAAAGATTGAGCTGGTGACCGGTAGTAACCGTAAAGGATGTATTTTTCCTTAAATGGGCGATATTATCCCTAGTTGTTTCCGATACCTGAAATCCGTCGTACTGTTCCTGTAGGGACTTTATCAGGATTTCCCTGTTTTCCTTAGGGAAACTAGACTGTTTTTCCAACAATTGTTCCTTAAACCCTTCCATTTCCGGATAGCGACCATAAAAGGGCTTTACCGCCTTATCCCCTTCCAAATAATCACAGATCAGTTCGGAAAAATATCCAGTTTTTCTAAAGGGGATTTTATCAATCTTCATAGAAACAAGTTCAGAAACCAATTAGGAGAACCAAAGATATAATAAAAAATCCTTGAAGTTGACTACGTATTGAGGGGATGGATGGATACAACCCCATAAACTTTTGTTACCCAAAACATTACTTCTGTCGCCCTAGATTTACCGTTCACCTATTAAATCGGCATCAAAAGCAAATTATCGGCATTTATCATTAGCTTTGAGTCTATGCCATAGAACAGTGTCCGCCTTTAAAGTCCGACAACGGCGTAACGCTCTAGCTTTCTAGTTCTGACGCCGGAGTTTATGTGCAGACACACGTTGGTATGGCAAGGCAACTTTTAAACGGTAAAAATGAGGCACCTACTACTCGCTTTCTTCCTAGTACAGGCTTTGTTTTCTTATTCACAGGAAATAAAATCGCCTTCCGAATTCCTGGGATATGGATTGGGAAGCCAGTTTACCCATTACCATCAAGTAATGGATTATTACCGTTATCTTTCACAAGTGGCGTCCGATCGCGTACAATTGCAAGAATACGGCAAGACTTATGAACAGCGGCCTTTGACCATAGCAATAGTATCCTCTTCAGAAAACATGCGAAATCTGGAGGATATTCGTAAGGATCATCTTCCTGGATCCAAAAAAAACACATCGGCCAAAAGGGATTCCAACGCCATTGTCTGGTTAAGCTATAATGTTCACGGTAACGAAAGTTCGGGAACGGAAGCCTCCTTGCAGACCATTTATGAGCTTTTGGTCCACAAATCGTCCTTTTTGGACAAAACCGTAGTTATCATAGACCCTTGCCTTAACCCCGACGGGCGGGAACGATACGTAAATTGGTACTACCAGTTCCGTAATATTCCCAATACTCTAGACCCCAATAGCAAGGAACACCACGAAGGGTGGTTGAGCGGCCGTACCAACCATTATATGTTTGATCTAAATCGCGATTGGGCCTGGGCAACACAAGCCGAAACCCAACAAAGACTAAAGATATACAATCGCTGGCTGCCGCATGTACATGCGGACTTTCACGAGCAGGGGGTAGACAAGGCCTATTATTTTGCTCCGGCCGCCGAACCGTTTCATGAAGTGATCACCGATTTCCAACGGGAATTTCAGGCCATAACAGCAACCAACCATGCCAAATATTTTGATGCCAACGGTTGGCCCTATTTTACCCAAGAGCTTTTTGACCTGTTCTACCCTAGTTACGGGGACACCTACCCTACCTACAATGGAAGTATTGGAATGACTTACGAGCAAGGGGGTAGTGGCCATGCCGGCCTTGGTGTTCTGCGTTCCCTCGGGGATACCTTGACCTTAAAGGAAAGAATAGCCCACCACCTGGTCACAGGGCTGTCTACCGTAGAAGTGGCTTCAAAAAACTCAGAAAGATTGAACAAAGAGTTTGAGAAATTTTATCAACCTAAAAATTACACATACAAAAGCTACCTCCTTAACGGAAATCCGGATAAAATAAATGCCTTGACCCAATTATTGGACCGGCACGATATCCGATATGGCTGGGGCAGGGAGGGTATAGAGGAAGGTTTTGATTTTAGCACAAGCAAACAAGGGCGCATGGCAACGAGTTCCCGGACCTTGGTGGTCAATACTGATCAAACCAAAGCAACCCTGGTAAAGGTACTGTTTGAACCCCAGGCCAAACTCAGCGATTCCCTTACCTACGACATTACAGCCTGGTCCCTACCCTATGCGTACGGACTGGAAGCATTGGCCTGTACCAACCTGGTCGCCCAATATCCAGCGACCGTTACAGCAGCAGAGCGGACCAACCTAAGCCCCGATGCACTTGCCTTTGTAGCTGAGTGGAAAAGCATAAAGGATGCCCAATTTTTGGCAGACCTCTTAAAAAGGAACATCAGGGTTCGGCTTGCCTCGAAATCCTTCAAAATGGACGGTGAGCATTTTGACCCGGGCAGTTTGATCATTTCAAAATCAGATAACGCCCATAATCCCCAATTTTTGATCACGTTGGACAAAATGGTCGAAAAAAATAAGATTACAATTGCACCAATGATCGGTTCAGAAGGCATTGGTCAATTCCCGAAAATTGAGGACACCAGAGGGATCCACGACATTCGCATTGCCGTACTGTCTGGAGATCCAACCGACCCCTTGGTTTTTGGGGAGGTGTGGCATTTTTTTGAGCAACAATTACAGTATCCAGTTACCGTATTGAACAGCGATTATTTTAGGTCGGTTGACCTTTCCTTATATGATGTGCTAATTCTCCCAGATGGCGAGTATGGTGATTTCTTTAATAAAGAACAATTAAAATACCTTAAGAAATGGATACAGACCGGGGGCAAAACCATTGCCATGGGAGGTGCCATAAAAGCCATTAGCCGGGAAAAGGACTTTGGTATAACCCCCTTAGTGGAAAGAAATAGAAGCAACCGCACGTATGGCCGAAGTGAAAGGGAAGAAATAAAGGATGAGATAACAGGTGCCATTTTTAAAACCGAAGTAGATAACTCCCAACCGCTCGCATACGGTTACGGAGATACTTATTTTTCGCTAAAATTGGGCAATGACGCTTATCCTTATTTAAAGGAAGGCAACGTAGCCTATATAAACAAAAGGGAAGCGGGACCGGTGTCGGGCTTTGCCGGAAGTGAAGCCCGGAAAAAAATGGAGCGGACCTTGGTCTTTGGTGTGGAAAAATATGGAGAAGGCCACATTGTCTATATGGTGGACGATCCCCTATTCCGTGGTTTTTGGGCAAACGGGCAATTATTCTTTGTAAACGCCCTTTTTATGGTGGGGGAATGAACGGATTTGTGGAGAAGGGAAAAAGGACGAAAGACCATGGACGAAAGACCAAGGACGAAAGACGAAGGACGAAGTACGATGTATTAAATTATTAGAACGAAATAAGAAGGTTCAGGACGGAGGAGAAACGATTCAGGAGAAAGGACAAAAAAAGTACGAGGGACGAGTTCAGGGTTTATAATTGAAAACACGATATTGTAATACAAAATAGGCACGTACCACTCTACCTGGGGAGGGCTGATTCTGCCCTTAAATTTCAACAAGAATTAATCGGACGGGATTTTGTTAGTTTATATGGTCAAATCTGAAAATTTGCGATACCAAGCTACCGAAACCAGATTTTTTACACCATTAAGCTAAAAAAACAGTTTCGTAAGGTTTTTATATTTAAATTGTAGGACAATGAAGATAATATTGTCCCCTATAGAGCACCGCGGCAGCACACAGATCAAGATCACCTTTGATTATGACCTGAAGGTAAAGGAGTATGTACAACAATTTCCAGGGGTACGATGGAGCCAAACCCACAGCGCATTCTATATTCCATTTTCATATAGGACCGTAAGCGACCTTTTTAGCTACTTCCGGGAAAGAAATTTCTATGTGGATTACAGTGCTTTGACCGTTATAAAAAAACGTCCGATATCCCCTGTAAGGATTATTGGCTCCGAATTGAGCCAAACGAACAAGGACAGGTTGAAGCAATATCGCGATTACCTAGAGGGGCAGCGATTAAGCCAAAGTACGGTGAGCACCTATAGCACTTTTATCGCCCTAATGTTGGAATATCTCAAAGAGACCCCATTATCCGCAATAGACAATGAAAAAATTAGGTTGTTCGTGGAGGATATCATCCCAAAAAAGAAATATGGGATCAGCACCCATAGGCAGTTGATAAGTGCTATAAAACATTTTGGACAACTGTTCCATGAAACAAGAATAATAGGCCTGGACCTAAATAGGCCAAAAAAGAGCCAGTACCTACCCAGCGTGCTGAGCCAGCAAGAAATCATAGATCTTCTACGCTCAACAACTAACCTAAAGCATAGGGCCACCTTGGCGTTGCTCTATTCTGCCGGAATGCGGATTAGTGAAATAATCCAGTTGGAACTCCGCCATATCGACATAGACAGAAGGCAGATCAATATAAAACAGGCCAAGGGAAGGAAAGATAGAAACGTAATGCTGGCCGAGAGTTTTATCCCTTTGCTTGGCAATTATTTGGCAACATATAGACCCAAAAAATACTTTATTGAAGGAGTTAATGGTACGCTCTATAGCCCTACGAGCATCAGGGCCTTCCTGAAAAAGTCCTGTAAACGGGCCGGAATAACAAAACAGGTGACCCCGCATACCTTGAGGCATACATACGCCACACATTTAATAGAAAATGGGGTAGGCCTGCGACACGTACAGGAACTGTTGGGTCATTCCAAGCCCGAGACCACGATGATCTATACCCACGTGGCCCAAAAGGATTTACTATCAATAAAAAGTCCGTTGGACACTGCAGTTTCAAAACTACTTAAAACCGATAAAACACAACAAAACCTGTCTTTATCCCGGAACATAAAAGGATAAACGGCTATATTTGTGTTGATATAACAAGTTCGGGTGCAATAGGCCCGTCTTTGCTGTCTTCCCCTGGTATTTTATTTAAAGGGACATAGGAAATATGGTATTGGAGATAAAACCATTGAGGCTTTATCTTCCCAAACTTGTCGATGTGG
>JBLWZN010000014.1:0-83712 GCA_048266425.1 Sediminicola sp. | reverse complement strand
CCAAGGCGCCTTAAATTGGTCCGTTGGGATGGCCTTTAGGTTTTCACCAAAATACGGGTCAGTATAGACCTTATTTGCTACCAAGGTGCCCAAAATGGTAGAGGGCACTACGGCTGGAAGCCAGTCCTTGGAAATCGAGGCGTCCGTAGATAGCGTATTTCCGGATTGGGAAATAGCTTCCGACGACCTTATTTTCCAATTGTCGTTTAGAATAATGGTAATGGGGCCTTTCATGGGTCACATAAGTTTGTTGAATCTTTACTAGAACGATTCCTTCGGGCTGGCCTGCCAGAACAAGATCGGACAGGGATGTAATTCTATTGTATTTTACCCCGACGGTTCAGGGATTGATAAGCAAACTACAGACTCCCCGACACCCGCCCGTTCCATTTGGACGGAGCCAAGCCTCGGGTTTTCGGTAGGGGGTAGAACAAAAAACCTCCCAATTTTTATTGGGTGCCGTCTTTTAGTCCTTTTAGATCGTATTTCTTGATCGTCCGTTTTGCGTACCACATCATGCCCCCACCAATAAGAATCAATGAACCTCCAGCTACTATGTTGGTCATCATTTGTATTCTAGTTTCGGAAAGCGACATGGAAAAAAACACGACGAACCCAAATAATAGTATAAAAAAACCCAACGCATTGTTGATCAGGTTTGCCTTTAATCTTGCTTTTTTCTCTATTGCATCCATACTGTTCAGAGTTTAAAAAATATAATAAATAAAAAATAAGATGGACATAACGAAAACCGACCAAAGTTTTAGGTTGTTCCACCAGTGCCTATCCTCCTTTTTAACCCCCTCATAGGCATATTCATTGGGAATTAAGAGTACTAGCACCGCAATTGATACAAAGAGCAGCAAGAAAATGTTTTTGGCCATTTCTTGCGATATACCGGAAAGCCAATCAAAATTTAACATAACTATTTATCTTTAGAAACCGTGATTACTTTAGCACTACTCATTATTTTGGAATCGAATACCAAGCCTTTTAAATAATCATTGGAAAAAGGTTTTGTGAACAGGCTCACTATCACGTTAACGATGAAGCCTACCACAAAGGACCACCATGAGATGTATAGGAACGGGTCTTCTATAGTGAAGAACCGGGCCTTAAAGACGTTCATGAGTATGGCGGAGGCAATACCGATCACCAGGGCGGAAAGTCCGCCGTACTGTGTAGTCCGTTTCCAGAATATACCCAATAAAAGGATAGCGAACAAGGGCCCTTGGAAAAAGGACATAAAAGTCTGTATGGCTACGTAGATACCTGGAAAATCCGAACTGATCGGTGCTGTGGCCACCCCGATAATGAGCAAGATCAAGGTGGTTACCTGCCCAACTTTTAAGTAATGTTTGTCATCGGCCCCTTTTTTAATATAGGGCTCGTAGATATCCTTGGTGAAAAGTGTTGCCGTTGAATTTAGGAGGGAATCGACGCTGGACATGAGTCCGGCGAAAAAGGCGGCGAACATTAGTCCAACCAGTCCTGGGGGCAAGATGGTCTTTATCATCATGGGCAGGGCTTGATCTCCATCGAGCAAACCGGGATGTACCACTACCGCCATAAGACCGGGAAAAAGAACAACGATCGGAATCAACATTTTTAATCCCGAAGCAAAGATCATACTCGCCTTTGCGTGCCATTCGTTTTTTGCGGTAAGGCATCTTTGTACTATGGCCTGATTGCCGATCATGTAGGCATTGGCCATCACGAAGGTAAGGCCAAAGAGTATGCCTGTCCAGGGAAAGGGGGATTTGGTATCCGAAGGTTGGATAATATGGAAATGGCTTCGGTACTCCGGACCCATATTGGTAATTTTATCGACCATATTTTCCCAGCCGCCCACGGCGTCCAAACTTAAATAGACCAACGCAAACCCGCCGACGAACATAATGATCATCTGCACCACATCGGTCATGATTACCGCGGTGATTCCACCAAAATAGGTGTAGAGTCCGACCACCCCGGCCGTTATAAGGATAGAGGTCCAGATAGACCACCCCAATAATATATTCATAAGTACGGCGCTCGACCAGAAAAGTACCCCTAGGTCCAGTGCAAAAAACACGATCCAGGTCACGGAGGCTATGGTGCGGACCTTTTGGTTGTACCTACGACCCAAATATTCAGGGATGGTGTACATACCGCCCCGCCAAAAATACGGAATGAAAATAAACGCGGCCAAGAGCATGGCCGGTACCGACCCGATCCAGTCGAAATTCCCAACGGAAATTCCATACCGGTACGCCTGTCCCGAAACCCCAACAAAATCCAGTGCGCCAATATCCGAGACGACGATTGACATACCGATCGCCCAAAAAGGCAGGCTCTTACCGGCTAGAAAAAAATCGTCCGAACTACTGACAAATTTTCTAAAATAGAGGCCAAGCAAAAGCATTCCGACGATGTAGGCAATTACAACAAAATAATCAATTCCTGCGAGCATCTTAATTTATTTAGCTAGAACCAAAGATCGGTTCTAAGTGAGGCAACAAATTAAGTTCAATTGAAATCCAATGTTTTGTTAAATCTTATTTCTTTTGCATGATATATCAACCTCTTTGGTCTTTTTATTTAGTTATTCCTATATATAGTGTTAATATATTTATAGTATGAATAGAATATCGATGTTTTTGTTCCAATCGATGAATCCCTCCCACCGCTAGGATTGTATGGGTAGACCGTGCCCCATCTGCCCAATTCTCCAAATTTCCGCTTGAATATGGGGCTATCAATAGGGGTATTTTGATCAAAATTGATGATATATTAACCATTATACATTATTTATTTACATTATACCAAAAAATGGGTAAAAAAGTATGTACATCTAATAAAATATGATGTGTTTTTGCATAAAATATTAAATAGGTTTGTATCGATCTAACTAAAATGTAACAAGAATTTAACGATTAATCGACTAATTAACAACTTATTAAAAATGAAAAAAAGAAACATTCAGCTAGTACTGATCTTTTTGTTGGGGATTTTCACCACAGGTGTATTTGCCCAGCAAGAAGTGACCGGAGTAATCCGTAGCGAAGACGGGGAACTGCTACCAGGGGTGTCCGTGGTAATTAAGGGGACCCTTATTGGGGTAACCTCCGATTTTGATGGTAACTACTCGATCAAATCACAAAGTCCCCAATCCGTGTTGGTATTCTCTTATTTGGGAATGGAGACACAGGAAATTACGGTTGGAAGTCAATCGAAAATCGATGTTGTTATGAGATCCTCCTCCCAACAGTTGGATGAGGTCGTTGTTACGGCACTTGGTATTTCCAGGGAAAAGAAATCCATTGGATATTCGGTAAGCGAGGTCCAAGGGGATGCCTTGGACAAGGTACCTAGGGAAAACGTCATTAACGGACTTGCCGGAAAGGTTTCCGGGGTTGCCATTAGTTCTACCGGAACCGCCGGATCATCGGTGAGTATGGTTATCCGGGGAGCGACTTCGCTTTCCAGTGATAACCAACCCTTGTTTGTGGTAGATGGAACTCCTGTATTTAACACCATTAATAATGTTGGTGGAGTTGGTGGTGATAACCGGGTGGATTATGGTAACGCGATTTCCGATCTTAATGCGGACGATATTGCAAGCGTAACTGTACTAAAGGGTGCTAGTGCCGCAGCTCTTTACGGCTCCAGGGCCGGTAACGGGGTTGTTTTGGTCACCACCAAATCGGGGAAAGCCAAGAAGGGACTGGGGGTTACTGTTAATTCCAGTACCGTTTTCGATATCCCCACTACTTATTTGGATACCCATAGAAGATTTGCAGCTGGATCTCGGCCTTATACCCCCGATAATTATCCGACGAACCCTTACGGGGCTATCGTTATTGGTGAGAATGGATCTGCTTGGGCAGGACCAGAGCTGGATAAGGGATATATGGCGATACAATGGCCTTATTCCGAACAGGAGTTGGCAAGCGGGGTTCCCGTACCCAGAGAGCTTAAATCCTATGATAACCCGAAGAATTTCTTTGATACCGCGATTACTACCTCAAACAACGTATCCATTCAGGACAACAATGAAAGGATAAACTATAGGTTGTCGTACAGCGGTATGTCCAACAAAGGTTTTGTGCCAAATACCGATTTAAACAAGCATGCTATAAATCTAAACTCGACCTTACGGCTGAATAAGGCACTGTCCGTGAGTACCAGTTTAAATTATGCCAAAAGTTTTTCTGATAACCGGGCTGCCGGTAACCGTGGAGCTAACCCAATTCAGGCCATGTACGAAATAGCGCCCCATATTGATGTGCGTGGTATGCGCGATTATTGGTTGTCTGGATACGAGGGCCTTTATCAGAACTCGCCCTACCAATGGGGGGACGATCCAACGGAAAGTACCGAATGGAACAACCCTTACTTTTTGGCCAATGAGGTTAAGAACGGTTTTATGAGAAATCGTTTTTATGGCAACGTAAAAGCAGATTGGCAGATTACCGACGATTTTTCGGCCTTTGTACGCTATAATTTCGATGAGCTAAACGAAGATCGGGAAACAAAAATATCGAACGGTTATACAAAAGAGATGAACGGTGCCTACGGGGTTACCGATATATTCAGGAACGAAGTCAATATAGATTACTTGTTGACCTATAAAAAGAAGTACGATAATTGGGACTTTACAGTTTCCTTCGGTGGAAACCAGAGAAAATATAAATCTACCTCAACCACCAATCAGACGAAAAATGGTGGCCAGGGACTTCTAATTCCAAATTTGTTCACCTTGTACAATATTGCACCGGATAATTTGTATTATAACAACTATACTTCCGAAAAGCAGGTAAACAGTTTGTACGGGCTTGCAAGTATCGGGTTTAGAAATTTTCTCTATGTAGACGTTACGGGTAGGAACGATTGGTCCAGTACCCTGCCTGCGGGAAACAACTCTTATTTTTATCCTTCGGTATCTGGAAGTTTGTTGTTGAACAATGCCTTTGACATGGGCGATAAGATATCGCTAGTTAAATTAAGGGCCGGTTATGCGGAAGTAGGTAATGATACGGATCCTTATAACTTGGATCCCGTATTAAACAATCAGGGAACTTGGGGCAAAGGTTTAATGCTTTCCGTGCCCGCCGGTTTATTAAATCCCGATTTAAAACCGGAATCCCAGGAATCATGGGAGGTAGGTGCCGATTTGGCCTTCTTTCAAAATAGGTTGAGCGTAAGCGGTACTTATTATGTAAGTAACAACAGAAACCAAATATTCCCGGTTCAAAGCCCGATATCTTCAGGTTATTCGTCACAGTTGATCAATGCAGGTCTACTTACGAACAAGGGGTATGAAGGAAGTCTTAATGCAACTATAATTACAAATAGCAATTGGAACTGGGACATGGGCTTTGTTTTTACAAAAAACAAAACTTGGGTCATGGAACTACCGGAAGGATTGGATAGGATCGATTTTTGGAGCGACGCCAAAGGTGGGGCCAGTACTTGGATCGGAGAAGAGGTAGGTACAATTTACGACCGTGCCATGGTGCGTGTAGAGGATGTAAATTCTCCCTATTACGGCTGGCCAATTCTTGATGAAGATGGTTGGGAGGACTGCGACCGGACCTTGCAGGATGAGAACGGAAAAAGGGTGGCCCCGATTATCGGTAATTTCAATCCGGATTTTATCTTGGGCATGACCACTTCGGTAGCATACAAAAACTGGAGCTTGTCCATGAACTTTGATTGGAGAAATGGCGGACAGTTTGTATCCCAGACCTATCGTTATGGAGAATCGGATATGCATACACAACGATGGTTGGACAAACTTCACAATTTTAGTAATGTGGGTGATGTGCCAACATACTTGAAGGACCACGCCGATCAATATTTGTCCCCGGACGGTGAGTTCTATGTACTTGTGGGCGGACCTACCGCAGCCGATGGGGGCTATCCTGTCGAAGAGGGAGGTATAACGCTTAACGACGGCGTATTTATGCCCGGGGTCGTTGGGGATTATGATGACAATGGTAATTTTGTTGCCGAAAGGGAAAACCTCGGTGGTCCTGGAACTTCATATATTCGTTACCAAGATCATTATGGATGGGATTTTACGAGGACGGCCACTTTCGATGCAGACTTTATAAAATTGCGCGAAATATCATTGACCTATAACATACCATCTATGAGGCTTCAGCAGATAGGTATACAAAATATGGCAGTTTCCCTTTTTAGCCGAAATATAATGATTTGGAACAAGGCCAACATAGGGGTCGACCCCGAAATGGCATTTCAACCAGAATCGGATACTCAGGGTAGAAGCGGTATGCAGTTTAAGCAAGGAATCGAACGTTTTAATGTGAACCCTTGGGCAGTGCCGGTGGGCTTTAAGGTGAGCTTTGGTTTCTAACTATAACTTAACGAACAAATAGATAAAACTATGAATACATTTAAAAAAATAATCAGGGTTGCCTTATTAGGGTTAACATTGATTGCAATTTCATGCGACAATGATCTTGTCGAGACGAACCTAAACCCCAATGGGGTCAATTTATCGGAATCCAACCCAAGTTTCCTATTGACCACCGTGATGTCCGGGATAACCCAAGACGTTGGCAACAAGGGATTTGCCGAGCCCTTATCGGCCTATATGCAATACACCCAAAAGGATGCATGGGGCAATAACAATTACGATTGGGAAGGCAGTGGTTGGGAAACCTACTATGACAACCTCAGGACGGCCAATTTAGCTTACAAACGAGCCGAGGAGATGAATTTGAAATTTCACCAAGCCGTTGCCATGATCTTAAAGGCCCATTTATTTGCCTTGTTGGCCGATTACTATGGGGATATTCCATACTCCCAGTCATTGCAGGGAAATGAGGGACTTAGCTTGCCCCAGTACGATTCCCAGGAAACCGTATACAAAGGGGTCATTTCCGATTTGGAGACCGCTTCCCAACTTTTGTCCAATAATCAAGGCAACCTGGAAGTGTTTATCCCGGAACAGGATATTTATTTTCATGGCGATTCAAAAAAATGGATAAAATATGCGAATTCATTGGCGTTGCGTTACTATATGAGGCTTTCGGCAAAGGATCCTTCCTATGCCGGTGCCGGCGTTCAGAAAACTTTGGCCAAGCCGTTAATGACCAGTGTTGACGACGAATTGGCGGTACCATACCTAGGAATCAGTTCAAGTGATTCCCAACCGGGCAATGGCAAACAAGGATCTCCTTCCAGTTTTACAAGGATCAAGCCTTGTAATACCCTTATCGAGGCGATGAACGCCCTGGATGATCCAAGAAGGGAAATCTGGTTTGCACCGGTAGAGATACCTATTAAAGTAGTACCTGCCAACCAGGTACCTGGAGGTGGTGATGATGTTATAGTAGACGGGGTCCGATACATAAACGAAGCGACGCTTGTTCCGGGCAATGAGAGAATATATAGCCCACTTACTTGGTACCAAGATCGTTTGGACGGACTTACCTTGGTAGATACCAGCAGTGTTTATGTGGGTCTTCCCGTTTCCGTTATGGTTGCGGAGCCATACACTTATAACCTAAACCCACAGCCCGTTCAGGGAGGTGGAAATGTACACGTTTCCTTGTTGAACGAACAATTTAACGCGGTCTCCGGTCCCAATCTAAAATCCCGCATCTTTTCCTACGCGGAGGTGTGTTTTCTAAAGGCCGAAGCCGCCCTAAAAGGATGGGGCAGCGATGCTGAAGGAAATTATAACAAGGGAATACAGGCCTCGTTGGATACATGGGGAATTGGTAATCAGTACAGCGATTACATAAATAATAGCGGAGTAGCCTTTGATGGAACGTTGGCACAGGTGATGGAACAAAAATGGATCGCCAACTTTACGTCGGCATCGGAAGCGTATATGGACTGGAGAAGAACCGGACTTCCCAATATTCAAACAGGGCCTTATGCCAAATCTTCCGTAATCCCTGTTCGTTTTGTATACCCTTCCAACGAAAGGGATAACAACGGTGCCAATTACAATGCGGCATTGAGCGGCCTTGAAGCTACGGACCATACGAACGATGTTTCCGGATATGTGGAAAACGACACGCCATGGTCCAAACCTTGGGTATTGCAAGGTGTATCCGAGCCCTGGTAATAGAATTTGGGGACAATGTGAAATTGTTTCAGGTGTATACCTATAAACGTATAGTTTAGTTTAGTTAGTTAGTTTGGAAAATACCCGGGGAGACTCGGGTATTTTTTTGATTGCTTCCTGGATTGCTTAAATGGAATTTTATATGGGGAATATTCAAGTGCTCAGACTAAAATCGATTTTCTTGTGCTGCATATGTATCCATGTAACGGCACAGAAAATAGATCAATTCCCCAAAAGGACAGATCCACTCTATAAAAAGGTGGGGATGTTTGACAAATTGATGCTTGGAAACCATTGGAACGAAGGGGCCATAATGCAATATGTCATTTTTCCCCCGGCAGGATCGGATAGGCCCATCGTTGGTCCGCAAGCCGACTGTCTGGATCCCACATCGGAAATGTTGGCGGCATACTCCTATAAATATGCCCTTACCAAAGATCCAAACGATAGAGAGATCGCAAACGGGATATTCGAGGCTATACTTAAGCTCGAAAAAGTTACCGGGGTTAGTGGGTTGTTAGCCCGAAGTTTTAACCAAACCGACAAACCTCTTTGGCATGAGGAGGTTTTTTGGTACAATGAATGGCATCAGTCTTCCTCAATGCCCGATTATAGATGGTTGGGCGACTTAAGTGCCGATAAGTTCACCTCGATTTTTTATGGAGTGGGCACGTTTTGGGAATTTTGTGCGGATGGGGTCTATAAGGAAAAAGCTTCTGGATTATTAGATCGCTTTATTGGCCGTGTAATCGACGACAATTTTAAACTCACCGACCTTGATGGTAAAATGACCTTATGGGGCAACTTTTGTCCAAATTTACCCCATCAGGAGTTAAATTCCTTGGAGATGTTGGCTGCGCTTAAGGTGACCTATCATATCACAGGGAAGGAAAGATATAATGCCGCCTATCATATGTTAATAGATCGGTACCATTATGACGACCATCAGATAAACTCAAAGATCCTCTTTCCAGTGGAATGGCGAAATGTGGGTGATGACTACCATGCAGCAAGGTCTTTGTACATGCTGATGCGTTACGAGGATGATCGATCTTTAATGATCAAATACAAAATGAACCTAAACCGACATTGGTTCGATTGGAAGGACATGACATTCGACTTTGAAAGTTCGATCTGGTTTATTATGGTGTATCAAGTACTAACCGGAGAAAACGTCATGACCAAGGAACGGCAGCAAGCCATAAAGGATATGTGGGGCTTTGATCGCAGTTCCAAAGTATTCAAAATACCGCAAGGGGACGGTACCTACAAGTCTATTAAATCGGAGTATGAAGGAACTGCTGCAGCTATGATACGGAACTATTGGTTCGGAAGGTACTATGGTCTGATCGACGAAAAGTGGTAATGGTAAAAATCTGGGGACAATGAGACGAATATGTATCTACTTATTTACCTTTTTGGGAGCGGTCGGCGGTATCGGACAAAAACTCCCAACACCTCCGACAGGTATGGTTTACGTTGAAGCGGGCGAGTTTATTATGGGAAGCGTTTATGGCGATCCCGATGAAAGGCCACAGCATCTGGCATGGACCGATGCCTATTTTATTGATAAGTATGAAGTGAGCAACGCAGAATTTGCCAAATTCGATCCCGATTTTAAATTTTCCGGAGATATGAAAAACAATGCGGCCGTTGTTACTTGGTCCCAGGCCAACGCCTATGCGCAATGGGCCGGGAAGAGGCTGCCGACCGAAAAGGAATGGGAAAAAGCGGCTCGCGGTACGGATGGACGTATATTTCCATGGGGAAATACCTATGATAACACCTATGTGGTCTGGGATCAAAAAAGTACCAGGGGTACTTCAATTGCAAAACCCGAGAGCCCTTATGGTTGTTTTGATATGGCCGGGAGTGTTTGGGAATGGACCGTAGACTGGTATCACCCATATCCAGGAAATTCGGTGCCCATGGATCAATATGGCGAAAAATATAAAGTGATGAGGGGCGGTTCCACCTTCAATAACCACTCCTTTATTAGGACTTCCCAACGCTATTACCTACTTCCTGAAGATTTACGGGCATACCCGGTAGGTTTTAGGTGTGTTAAGGATATTGATGTAAATTGATTGTGTTAATTATAAACTTGAAGAATTAAATTATGTTCCTGCTAAAAAAAGTAATGCTTTTTATTTTCTTGGGCACCTTTATTTCCTGTGTCGATAAAACCGCTGATAGCTTGGATCTATCAAGCGCCACCATATGGATTTCACCGTCCTTGGAAGGATCCTTTAAAGAAACCGCAAAATCGGTCCTCGTCGAGGAGGTGCAGAAAAGAACCGACCTCGTGTTGGAACAAGGGGATACTTGGAAGTCCAATACGGTGATCGCCTTGGCCCTGGAAAGCGATGGTGAAGTAAACGGTGAAACCGTTCCGGTCCGTTCAAAGGACCACCCCGAATACAAGAAGGAAGGGTATCGAATGGTCCATGAATCCCGAAACGGGAAGGATGTGCTCTGGATCATTGGTGCGGACGCTCGGGGTATTCTCTATGGGGTTGGTAAATTGCTGCGGACGTCCGATATGGAACCGAATACATTTACCATTTCAAAACCGGTCGATTTTTCCGAATCGCCCCAATACGCCATGCGCGGCCATCAATTCGGGTATCGGAACACCGCCAATTCCTGGGATGCCTGGACCGTGGCCCAGTTCGATCAACATTTTAGGGAACAGGTCCTCTTTGGAGCCAATAGTTTTGAGAACATCCCGTTCCAAGATCCTTCTTCCAGTGTGCATTTTAAGGTAGATCCCCAAGTAATGGAGGTGGAAATGAGCAAGATCTGCGATAAATACCAAGCCGATTATTGGGTGTGGACCCCCGCCCCCGACGATCTTACCAAAGGTAATTCCTATCAGGAGGGCCTTGCGGAGCAGGAAGACTTTTATGCGCGTTGCCCCAGGTTGGATGGCGTATTTGTTCCCGGGGGTGATCCTGGCGACAACCACCCTTCGGTATTGATCCCTTACCTAAAGGACTTGTCAGTACTTCTTAAGAAACATCACCCCAAGGCCGGACTTTGGGTTTCGCTCCAAGGCTTCAACAAGGAGCAGGTAGAATATTTCTTTAAATACCTGGAGGACAATGATCCCGATTGGCTTGCCGGACTTGTGTACGGCCCCAGCAGTCCTCCCTTGGCTTTGGAAAGGGAATTGCTGCCCAATAAGTATATGCACCGTCTATATCCGGACATCACCCATACCGTGCGCTGCCAATACCCTGTAGAGAATTGGGACCAGGCGTTTGCGCTGACCTTGGGCAGGGAACCCTGTAATCCCCAGCCCAATGGGTACGCTAAAATTTTTAGGGAAGATATCCAATATACGGATGGGTTTATTACCTATTCGGATGGATCCCATGATGATGTAAACAAGGTGTTGTGGAGCCAATTGGGATGGAACCCTAACAAGGACGTACGGGATATTGTGGTGGAATACTGCCGATTTTTCTTCGGTTCCAAGGTTGCAGAGACTTCTGCCAATGGCATAATGGACCTGGAAAAAAACTGGGAAGGTCCGCTCCTGGAGAATAAATCCGTTCCCAAAACCTTGGCCCTTTGGGAAAGGTTGGAAACCGAAAATCCAGGTTTAAAGGATAATTGGAGATGGCAACAATTGATTATGCGCGCCTACTATGACGCGTACATTCAAGATCGATTGGCCTATGAAAGGGGGCTGGAAACGGAAGCCTATAAAATTTTGGCAAAGGCTGGGGAAATTGGTGCTGACAAAGCGATGGCCGATGCGATGGATACCGTGCAAAAAGCCGACAGGGTAAAAGTGTCCCAGGATTTGGAAAATAAGGTCTTTCAATATGCCGACATGCTGTACAATTCCATTGGGGCGCAGACCAGTGTTCCCAAATACAATGCAAGGAGCGCGGAAAGGGGCGCTATCCTGGATTTTATCGATTACCCCTTGAACAACCGATGGTGGCTGGAAGACGAGTTTAAAAAAATAGGAAGCCTAAAGACCGAAGAGGAAAAATTAAATAGGCTCGAGTTTATCAGGACCTACGATTCCCCCAGCGAAGGAAGTTTTTATGACAATATCTCCAGTGCCGATGCCAAGCACGTAACTTCACATACCGATGATGCCATCGATTATTTATGGGAAAATGACGGACTAAGTAGAAAAAGGTTATCCACCCAACTTTTTCAGTTTACACCTACCTTGTCCTACGAGGGCCTAGATCCCAATGCCAATTACCTCATTCGCGTTTCCGGTTACGGGGAGGCTTTGCTCCGGGCAAATGGGGAGCGGCTAAAACCTACCAAGTACGAAAAGGGATATGAGGAATTTAAGGAATTCCCATTGCCCAAGGCACTGATCAAGGACGGTAAACTAAATATTACTTTTGATAAGCCCGACGAAGAAAATCTAAACTGGAGAAAACAATCCCGCGTCACGGATGTGTGGATATTGAAACAATGATGTATTTTAGTAGTCAGTACCCAGTAGTCAGGAATTGGAAGAAAATAGAAAATAGAGAATAGAGAAAAGAAAAGATTATAGAACCAGGAATCAAGAGCCAAGACTAATAATAGAGACCATTAGTCCTAATACTAGGCTCCTTAATTTGAATGTGCCGTACTTGTCGACGCAGGGTGTTTCGATTTTGAACTGTAATGGATATGGATGAAAAATTAATCATTGGGTTAAAAAATTGGTTCGCTCCCCTTCCGGGAACGCTTACCGCTTTTTCGGGTGGAATAGACTCGGCCTTGGTTCTCTTCCTTTCCCGAAAATTTCTTGGGCGTGAAAGAGGCATTGGGGTTATTTCCAACAGTGAGAGCCTAAAGGACAAGGACTATCTATTGGCGCTCGATTTCGCGGGTAAAAACGACATTAAGTTGGAGACCATCCATACCCAAGAACTGGCCGATGCCAATTACAATTCAAATCCGGCCAACCGCTGTTATTTCTGTAAGACGCACCTCTACGGGGATATGGAAAAAATGAAGCTAAAATATCCGGGCTACATCGTCTTGAATGGCACCAATAAGGACGATTTTTCGGATTATCGACCAGGCTTGATCGCTGCCGATGAGCACCAGGTAAGATCGCCCTTGGCAGATCTGGATCTTGGAAAGGACGATATCCGCCGTTTGGCCAAACATTTTGGAATCCCCTTTTGGAACAAACCGGCCAGCCCTTGCCTTAGCTCCAGGATACCCTATGGCAATAAGGTGACCAAGGACAAACTGGATCAAATACAAAAGGCAGAAGGTATTTTAAACGATTTCGGTTTTAACAATGTCAGGGTAAGACATTATGAAAAATCGTGTCGAATCGAGGTGCCACTTAACGAACTGGAAAGCTTAAAACGAATATCGACCTTCATTGTGCCATTGATCCTAGAAGTAGGTTTTCAGGAATGTGTGATCGAGGAGAAGGGATTGGTATCTGGTAATCTGAACAAAGCATTAACTATGGGCCATGGCTAATTTTAATATAGATCATGATCGTGAAAATAGGAACGGATTTCCCGAAGTGGTTTATGGGGCCGAAAAATCCATGGGCGACCTTTCCAAAATAATGGAACATTTTGTTTCCAAGGGAAAGAACGTACTGGTTACCAAGTTGCAAAAGAAAAAGATCAGAAAGTTGCTAAAGGATTATCCCAAGGCACAGTACGATCTGCAGGCGGGGATTTTCATTCTCAAGCCGCTGAAAAAAATTGAAGGGGATTCCGAAGTAGCCATTATTTCGGCCGGCACTTCCGATATTCGGGTGGTAAATGAAGCCTACCACACCTTAAAATTTATGGGGGTACGATCAAAAAGGATTAAGGATGTAGGGGTAGCCGGAATCCATAGATTGTTGAACAAGGTAGAGGAGCTAAAGGAATTTAAGGTACTGATCGTAGTTGCCGGATTTGAGGGGGCTCTGCCCACGGCAGTGGGCGGCTTGTTGCCCCAGCCGATAATAGCGGTCCCGGCCTCCATCGGGTACGGGGTGTCCGAAAGGGGGGAGGTAGCCCTTAATTCCATGTTGGCAAGTTGTGCCAACGGCATTACGGTAGTAAATATTGATAACGGTTACGGGGCGGCCATGGCCGCTCTTAGAATCATGAATTTAAGTGTGAAATAGAATGGAGACATTATACATAGAGGCGTTTTCTGGCTTATCCGGGGATATGTTTTTAGGGGCATTGGCAGGGTTGACCGATTCGTATGACGAATTGGAGGACTTGCCCAAATTATTGGGAATGGACGATGCCAAAATCAAAATTTCCCAGGTCGATAAAAATGGAATCGTATGCCGACATGTGCAAGTAATAGACCTGAACGATTCCCACAGCCATCATGATGCTTCCCACAGCCACGACCATCATTCCCGCGATCATCATGGCGATCACCATCATGCCGACCATGGACATCACCACCATCACGATGAACATGGGGAACACCATCATCATGGCCATCATAGCCATTCGCACGGACACAGCCATGAAAAAGGCCATCACCACCATCATGGCCATACGCATCGGCACCTCAGTGACATCAATAAAATTATTGAAAATGCCTCGATCGCTGAAGGGGCCAAGGCCATCGCCAAGGCTATCTTCCTGATTATTGGGAAGTCCGAAAGCAGAATCCACAACATACCCTTGGAGAAAATTCATTTTCACGAGGTGAGCGGGGTCGATTCCATTGTCGATATTGTAGGTTGCTCGGTGCTCCTGCACAAACTTGATATCAGGAAAACATATGCCACTGCGGTCTGTACCGGATACGGCTTTGTGGACACCCAGCACGGTAAATTACCGGTTCCGGCGCCCGCAACGGCCGACATACTTGCCGGAATACCGACCTATGCCGGAGAGGAAGCCGGGGAGCGGGTAACGCCTACCGGGGCTGCGATCTTAAAATTTTTAGAACCCGACTTTGAGGTGCCGGTACTTACAACGAAAAATACGGTATACGGCCCTGGTTCCAAGAATTTTATTGCGCCCAATGTTCTCCGGATTTCGCTTTGCGAGGAAGGGGAAAAGGTGGCCCAGAATTATATTTTGGAAACCAATATTGATGATATGTCCTATGAATTCCTGGGGAACGACTTTCAGGAGGGACTATTTGCCAACGGGGCAGATGATTTTCATTACAATCCCATCCATATGAAAAAAGGGCGTCCTGGGATTTTGTTGTCCTGTTCGGTGGCCGGGGATCAAATTCGGCAATTGTCGGATTATATCCTGGAAAATACTTCTACGATCGGGATTCGCTCCTATCCGATCACAAAGAATAAGTTGCGGAGAACAACCAAGAAGTTCCAAACCCCCTATGGGGAAGTACAGGTGAAGATCGTAACCACCCCTTCGGGAGCCAATCGGGCAAAAATTGAATATGAAGATCTAAAAAGGATTAGCAAGGAAGTTGATAAACCCATAGTTTTCCTTCAAAAGGAGCTAATGCAGATCATAAGTGAAAAGCAATAAATTAGATATTTATCCAATAAAATCAAACCTATGAAATCAAAAATTTTAACCCTTCTGACCTTAGTTCCAATGATCGCAATGGCCCATCCGGGACATGAGCATGACTTTAAGGAAATTATAATGCACCCGTCCATGTGGCCTGATCACTATATAGTTTTGGGCCTTCTTACCGTGGTAATCCTTGTTTTGTTAGTGAAAATCATCAAAAAATATGCCTTTTCAAAAAAGGAGGAGTTGGTGAAGTAAGGGTATTTCTAGTGGTTGGGAATAATTGGCCATAAGTATAAAACGTGGTTAAATAATAGGTTAACGGTTATATCCGATAGAATTGATATTTTGTGGACCCTCCCCTTTTTGCAAGGGGAGCCAGCCCGACATGGTCATTCTGGCGGGGTGCCCAACGGGCGGAGGGAGGTGTCTTCAGGATTCCAGAGGTTAAATAGAGCATTTTTCCTCCCCTGCCCCAATTAGTTCAGGCGGACTTTAGGGTGGGGAAATGAAAAATTCAACTTTTTAACTTATCCATCATTTCCAATAATTAACTACTGAACTCAAACAAATAATTAAAAGAACAAGCATTGAAGTACCAAGGGAAATACTCCATTTTTGATGTCAACCAGATAAAGACCTATCCGGTAGCCGGTAGAACCAACAAGGTAAAGCACAGCGACCTAATCTTTCCGGAACAGGTAGAAAATTTGGAATTGGCAATTAACGACGAGATCGGGGAAAGGATTAAGGACCTTGCCAAACAAATCGTTTCGGCAAGGGAAAAAGGACAGCCCGTAATCTTTTTTACGGGCGGACATTTGATCAAGAACGGGTTGAGCCTTTTATTGGGGGAACTGGTCAAGCGAAATATGTTTACCATGATATCCGGCAATGGATCCACCTCCATTCATGATTTTGAGTTGGCATTGATAGGGGAGACGAGTGAATATGTGCCACAAGCCCTGGAAAAGGGCGAGTTTGGCATGGCGTACGAATTCAATTATATCAATGCGGCCCTTTCGGTCGGGGACAAACATAATTTGGGTTATGGCGAGGCGGTTGGGAAGATGGTTTGTGATTCCGATTTTAGGGAAGAAGTCGCCTCATTTCTGGGGCTTCACAAAGGAGCAATTTCTTTTTCCTATCCGGAACTCTGCGTACAGGCTATTTGTTACGAGCGCAACGTGCCGTTTACGGTACATGCGGGAATAGGCACCGATGTGCTAGATCAACATCCCTATTTTGATGGTCGGGCCAAAGGAGGTTGCTCTGGCCGGGATTTTTTGATTTACGCCAATGAGATCGCCAAGTTTGAAGAGGGCGGGGTGATATTAAATGTGGGCAGTGCCGTTACTGGTCCGGAGGTTTTCCTAAAGGCAGCCTCAATGGCCGGAAATATTGGCCGTACCCCGGATAAGATTATCACGGCAAACTTCGATTTGCGTTCCTACAATCCGGAAGACTTTACCAAAGAGGACAGGGTAGGGTATTATTATCGCGATCAAAAGAGCATCGTGACCCGGGTTCCTGATGCCTACAATGGCAAAGGATATTATATAGGTGGCAACCAGATCCACACCTTTCCTGCGCTGTATAGGGAACTGATGAAACTGACTTAAAAATGAAACCGGAAAGAGTAAAGGAAATTCTGGCAAAGCTGGAACAGGTAAAGGTTGCGGTATATGGGGACTTTTGCCTCGATGTCTATTGGGACATGGATTCCGAAGGCTCCGAAGTTTCGGTGGAAACCGGACTACAGGCCGAATCCGTAGAGCGACAGAGGTATTCCCTTGGGGGTGCCGGCAATATTGTAGCCAATATCAAGGCCTTGCAACCTAGATCGATAAAAGTGATCGGTACCATTGGCAATGATATTTTTGGTGCGGAACTGCAATCCCAACTGGAAGGACTGGGGGCCGATACCAGTGGGTTGATGGTTCAGAAAGAAAATTTCAATACCTATACGTATATCAAACGGATGTACGGGGATAGGGAAGATCCCAGGATCGACTTTGGACTGCACAACCTCCGCGACGAGCAAACGGATGCCGTCCTTTTAAAACATTTAAGAATGGCCCTGGAAACCTGTGACGTGATTATTTTTAACCAGCAGGTGTTGGGGAGCATCACAAATAGGGGTTTTATTGAGGGTGCCAATGCCCTTTTTGAAGAGTTCGACCGTAAGATCGTTGTATTGGATTCTCGCCATTACAATCGGGATTTTAGGAACGTTTATCGTAAATCCAACGAGATCGAAACCGCTGTCTTGAATGGAATGGAGGCCCAACCGAGGGATTATATCCCTTTGGCGGATATTAAAAAGCACGGTGCTTCGGTTTATAGGAAATTTGGGAAACCGATTTTTGTAACCTGCGGGGATCGGGGCGTTGTAACCTTTGATGATTCGGGTTTCCATGAGACCCATGGAATCCAGATCAATGGCAAGATCGATACGGTAGGGGCGGGAGACACCTTTTTAAGCGCGGCATCCCTGTGTTTGGCGGCTGGCATTTCACCATCGGAAGCGGCACAATTTGCCAATTTTTCAGCGGCGGTGACCATACAAAAGCTTTTCACCACCGGTACGGCCTCTGGTTCCGAGATCTTATCGATTTGCCAGAATTCCAATTATAATTTTCAACCCGAGTTGGCTTCCGATATTCGATTGGCCCAATATTATAAAAATACCGAAATCGAAATTGTCGATGCCCACGTACTTGGGGAGTTTGGGGAGGTAAAACATGTTGTTTTTGATCATGATGGTACCATAAGTACCCTACGGGAAGGTTGGGAGGCCATTATGGAGCCGGTGATGATCCAGGCCATTTTGGGAGATAAGTACCAAACGGCCGATCAAAAAATCCTGGACGAAGTGAAATCCCAAGTGCTGGAATTTATTGACAGATCCACAGGGATCCAGACCATCGTACAGATGGAAGCCCTTGTAAACATGGTGGTCGACGCCGGATTCGTTCCCAAAGAAGCTATTTTGGACAAATTTGGATACAAGGAAATCTATAATACCAGTTTGATGGAGATGGTGGATGGGCGAATTGCCAAACTAAAAAATGGGGAATTGTCGGTTTCGGATTTTGAGGTCAAAGGGGCAATACCTTTTATGCAGGCCCTCCGGGAAAAGGGGATAAAACTTTATTTGGCCAGCGGTACCGACAAGGACGACGTAATCAATGAGGCAATTGCCATGGGGTATGCCGATCTATTTGATGGGGGGATCTATGGTTCCGTGGGCGACATCAGTAAGTATTCCAAGAAAATGGTGATCGAGAAGATCATAGCGGACAACCGATTAAAGGGCAAAGAATTATTGGTTTTGGGCGATGGCCCCGTGGAAATAAGGGAAGCGAGAAAGGTAGGGGGGACCGCCATTGGGATCGCAAGTGATGAGGTCCGTCGGTATGGATTGAACAAGGATAAAAGGACCAGGTTGATCAAATCTGGTGCACAGATTGTTATTCCGGACTTTTCACAAAGATTGACTTTACTCAAATTGATTTTTAATAGTTGAAAGAAGGTCAATAATTAGATGCAAAGTTGAGATTTTTAAAAAGAATATATTCTAGGTCCTCCCCTTTTTTCAAGGGGAGCCAGCCCGACATGGTCATTCTGGCGGGGTGCCGATAGGCGGAGGGGTCTCACAGAGATTTCATTATTATATGTTAGTATTAATTCCCCCTTTGAAGGGGGCAGGGGGATGTTTTTGGGTGAAAAATGATTCTCTAGTATTACAAAACACTAAAATATGCCCCAATGATTTAAGAAATTAATCAATAGTAGCTTGTCATCTTGAGCGCCTGCCAGAACGAATCATTCGGGCTGGCCCGCCAGAATGACTAGTCGGGCAGGCAGTCGAAGCACAATCGAAGCTCAGTCGAAGCACAGTCGAAGTATAGTCGAAGCACAAGCAAATGCACTTAGGTAAAAGAATTTTAAAATTATGACGACAGATGAAATCCTCAAAGATCTGATCCGCCGATATCCACCGCTGAAAACCTGCGAGGAATCGATTCGTACGGCAGGATCGACCTTGATCGATTGTTACAAAAACAACGGTAAACTGTTGGTATGTGGCAACGGGGGAAGCGCGTCGGACTCCGACCATATCGTAGGGGAACTGATGAAAAGCTTTTCCAAAAAACGCCCTCTTCCCATGGAATTGGCTAAAAAATTAGAGGGGATATCCCCCGAAAAGGGCCCCATACTGGCATCAAAACTGGAAAGGGGACTCCCCGCAATCGCGTTACATGCCCATGGTGGCTTGGTTTCCGCTATTTCCAACGACATTGGGGGCGATTATATCTATGCCCAGCAGGTATTGGGTTATGGTAAAAAAAACGATGTATTGTTGGCCATCACCACCTCGGGCAATTCCGTCAACGTCCTGGAGGCCTGTATCACTGCGAGGGCATTGGATATGAAAATTATAGGCTTGCTGGGGGAATCAGGTGGCAAGGTCAAGTCGCTGTGCGACGTGGCCATTTGTGTTCCTGCCACAAGTACCGCGAAGGTACAGGAGTTCCATCTACCCGTGTACCACGCCCTTTGTATTATGGTGGAAGAAACATTTTTTTAGGATGGTAACGGGCGGGCGCTCAACTGGACAAAATCAGGTCTAGCCTCCTGGTTTTTGATTCTTGATTCTGTCTCGATATCAGCATCAACCATAACTATTTTACAATAAAAATTAATATCAATTCAATCTTATGACAATCCCGAGAACATTGCGTTTATGGCCTTTGACCCTATTGCTTGCGCTTGTTGGTTGTAAACAAGATAAAGAAACCGGACCCGAAAACATGGTAGAAAAACAAATAACCTTCAACCCAAAGACCCATGCCTTGGATAACAACGACAATTTTTCCCCGGATGGGAAGTTTCTTTGTTACGATACCCGTTCTATGGTTTTCAATACCAATTTGGCCAATTCAAAATCCATAGAAAAGGTGGAAATCGCGACAGGTGAGGAAACCGTTTTATGGGAGCCCGAGTCGGTTTCAGGGGAGAACGCCGCCCCTGGCGTCGCAGCGGTCTCCTATCATCCCACAGAGGACAAGGTTATTTTTATTCACGGCCCCCAATTGGTCGAGGTAGGGGCAAGGGGGTATTACGGAATCAGGAATAGGACCGCGGCCATGGTAAGTGGGGACGGGGAAGGTCGTTTTGTCCGGGTAGACTTAAGGGATGTCGCCACAAACCGACCTACCATACCGGGGGCACAGCGCGGGGGTACCCATAGGCACGAGTTTTCAAGGGATGGAAAAAGAATCGGATTTACCTATGACGATTTTATACAACAAGATTACGATCGTACCATTGGCTATATGGAAGCCAATGACATGGTGGAAGAGGGATATACCGACTATTTTGCGGTGCTTTTGAAACCGGCAAAAATGGGGGAATCAAAACCTGGCGAAATAGAAAAAGCCTATGGTGATTCCTGGGTAGATTTCACGGGTTCCAAACGGGCATTTATTGGAAAGGTACGCGCCATGAACGGAGTGGATTATGAAACCTCCCTCTTTGTCGCCGAAATTCCGGATAGCGTGGATATTACCTGTGCATATTCGGGGGATGCGGATACCTACCCCATACCTCCGACTGGGGTCCAAATTAAGAGATTGACCCATAGCACCACGGACGAAGGTATTGTAAGGGGATCCTATGACGGAAAGCGGATCGCCTATTTATCGGAGGATAAAAACGGTGTAAAACAGGTCTTTACAATTGCCGCGGACGGTTCGGACAGGTCTGAAAACCCTGAAAAACGCCCCAGCCAGGTTACACATTTTACCGCTGATGCGGGATTTGTGCGCTGGCATCCCTCGGACGAATGGCTTTTTTCCATAAGCGATGGCAAGATTTATGCATCCTATGTGGGAAGCAGGGAAGATTTTGGAAAGTCGATTTTACTCACCCCTAAAAATCTAAATCGGGAGGCCTTGGTGGTTTCCCAGGATGGAAAAATACTGGCCTACAATGTACTGGTGCCCGACGGGAACACCTCCCGCATCATCGATGGAAAAGAGGATAACAAATATTATCAAATCTTCATTTTGGAGCTCGGGGATGTTCTTCTGTTATAATCCTTAGGTAGATTAATCTTTAGACAACAAATTAATATAAACCATAATTTAGCACGTAACAAATATTTCAATTTATCGATTATAAGCCCTTTGATGGGTCCTCCCCTTTTTGCAAGGTGAGCCAGCCCGACAATCATTCTGGCGGGGGTCAAAAACGGTAATACTATTAACTATATTGGAATCCTATAATCAAGTGCTTTTAAACACTAACCAAAACTATAAAAATTGGAAAACCACACACAGACAAATCGTTATAAGGGAGCCTTTGCATTAATGACCTCCCTTTTCTTTATTTGGGGGGCCATTGTCTCCCTGAATGACATCTTAATCCCGCACTTCAAGGGGTTGTTCCAGATGAACTACACCCAAACCATGCTGATTCAGTTCTGCTTTTTCGGGGCTTATTTTTTAATGGCTATACCGGCCAGCTTTCTGATCGAAAGGACCGGGTATAAAAAGGGAATATCCATAGGGTTGATTACGATCGGACTTGGGGCCCTGATCTTTATACCTGCCTCCCGATATGTTTCTTACCCGTTATTTTTGTTCGGACTTTATACCATGGCCACCGGCAGCGTTATTTTACAGGTGGTAGCTAATCCATATGTAATTATTTTGGGACGGCCCGAAACGGCCTCCAGTAGGTTGAATTTGGCGCAGGGGGTCAACTCCCTGGCCACCACCACGGCCCCGTTGCTTGGGGGAATGCTAATCCTTGGGGATTACGATACCCAGCAAGACGCTACGGCTGCGGTGGAAGGTCCGTACTTGGGGTTGGCGATTTTCGCGTTTTTGATCGCTACCATTTTTTATTTCTTAAAACTGCCCAAGGTGCTCGATACCGATGGGGAGAAGGTAAAGGGCAATGTTTTAAAATTTAGGCAGCTGCGTTTAGGGGTCATCGCATTGATGCTATACGTTGGGGCCGAAGTGGCCATTGGTAGCTTTATCGTAAACTTTTTAGGGGAACCCAACATTGCAGGTTTTGCGGAAAAAAAGGCTGCGACCTATATTCCGCTGTATTGGGGCGGATTGATGGTAGGAAGGTTTTTGGGATCGGCGATACTCCAAAAGGCCAGCGCACAAAAGGTACTGTTCTTTTCTGCCCTTGCTTCGGTCACGCTACTGGCTATCACCATTCTTTCGAATGGCTATGTGGCTATGTGGTCCATGCTAGCGGTCGGACTTTTCAATTCGATAATGTGGTCCAATATTTTCACCTTATCGGTTAACGGGTTGGGCAAGTATACCAACAAAGCCTCTGGAATTTTGGTCATGGCACCCGTTGGGGGCGCTATATTACCCTTGATGCAAGGCGTCTTGGCCGACATGCCCGCCATTGGCCTCCACCTCTCGTACATCTTACCACTTTCTTGCTATGCCTTTATCATTTTTTATGCGGTAAATGGCTATAAACCAGGAGTAAATGAAATGGCTGCCGTTGAGTCGGGACTGTAAATAAGAAACAAGACTTTTTGGCGTTACGGTTTACGTAAAGCGAACAGAGACCTAATCCCCCAACAGATGATGGTAAGCTGCCAAATAATAGGGTAGTAGGTAAAAGGTGCCTTCCTGTTCCGAATAGCCGTTGCCCTCGGAATCGTGCAGATCAAAGGCATCCCGGTCCAACCGCACATGCCCCCTTTCATCGATGGGAAGGGCATAAGTGTCCATTCTCCATCCCATATCCTTTTTTTGTCCGGGGGTGGGGTCAAATAGAACGTCCAAGCGTTGGGTATTGTCCATTTCGTATCCAATAAGGTCCAACGGAATTCGCTGTAATGTTTCTTTCATATATTTGGGATCCAGACTGCTTTGTCCATAGGTTTCAAGGGCCGATCGTGCAAACAATGGATTCTCCTTAAATAATTTGTCCGTATGGAAATATCCTTGTTTTACCTTTTCACTAAATGAATTTGCCAGGGCCCCATAAAGTCCGTCCCAAAAGGCATTCTTTTGTTTGCTGATATTCAACCAGGCAAATTCCAAGGAAATTCGGTACATAATGAGCAGCTCCGGATCTTTTTCATAGTTCATTAGGCCATAAAAACTCATCAGTCCAAGATTATTGTCCCAGGGCACTACATTTTCCGGTGGAAAATATTCTTTGGGATGCATTGCATTGATGTGATAATGTTCCTCGTCACGAAGCGTTTTCGCCACCTCTTCATATTTTGGATTTCCGGTAACATGGCTGGCGACATTTAGGAAGGAGAGCATCATCATGGAGTTTAATCCTCGCTGGTCCCAACCCCAGATGGAGTTAAAATAGTCGTTGTCAAAATTTCCCCATCGCGTAGGCTTGCCATCGTAATCCACCAATTTAAAACCATGGCGGATCAGGTGGTCCGTCATATCGGCGACCACTTGTTTTACGGCATCCTTCTCTTCCTTGGTTTCCGCTACCAGGTCATAATAGATTCCATAATAGAAATAATGGCCGGCAATCTCATCGGAACTGGTATCACATTTCCAACGGTATTTACCATCGGCACTCAGTGGAAACCTAGGGTATATATCCTTCCAGAAGGGATCACTTTTCTGATGTCTTAAATTGGATTCCCTACTGTATTGTGCATTGACGTCCTCGTGCCAGTCTACTGGAATAATGACCCTGGCCGGGAAACCGGGTTCCGGGGTAATGTCCGATAACCATTTGATGGCCTGAAAGCTCCTGTCGGCCAATTCCTTGGCTTGTATATCACCGGTCATGGCATATCGAAATGCTTGCGACGCCCCGTACATAGCGGTATATAAACCATCGTTATCGGATATGGCCAATTGGGAGGAAGCAATATTGAATTGCTCTAAAAGCTCACTTTGGCAGATAAATCCCATCCTATTGTGCCGTTCTTCCACTTGTTTTGTAAAATAGGCCGCCTTTTCATCATAGGTCATTTCTTTGGCGATAATCTGGCTGATACCCTTATCCGTAGCGATCCAGGCAGTTCCGTCGTCGCTAACGTCTATGTCGTTTACCGAATTGTCGGGAAGCCAACGTCTGTTATTCCTATAGTAGAAGTAATCGTTTTCGGCCCTGATGGCGCCATTCCCGGTGCCGAACCAAACCTCCCCGTTGGGTCCCGGGGCCGCGCAGGTGAAATGGGTATAGGGCAACCCTTCCTTCCCGGTGAACAAATGCCATTGGCCATTGACGTTCTTTCCAACGCCCTCCTTGGACCCGAACCACAGATTTCCATTCGAATCTACGGCTAGGGCTGCCACATTTTTTAAGGCCCAGCTATAATTCCCGTCCGCCGGCAAGACTTGTTCCCAAGTGTTTTTGCCAGTGCTTACAAAGAGGCCATTTTCACATCCCACATAAGTATTCCCCATATAGGTGGCCTGCGAGAGTAATTTGCCCGAATTCTGGGGCAGGTTTTTGACAACCGAAAACTTTTTCCCCTTATGGTTGGATTTGGATTCCGTCCATTGACCATCGTTCCAGAGATACGAATTTCCAGATGCTGTGGCCATAGGCCCATCCTTTGAAATTGCGATATGATCTATTGCCCCATCCGGCAATCCGTTTTCCGTGCCGTGCATTACGACTACGTCCTGTCGGAATTTCCCTTTATCCGGATTCGAATTAAAGGAACAACAAATAAAAACAGTGGCAATTAGTAGTATAGTTCGCATATTGTGTTGGTTTTATCAATAAAAGCACTGTAGACCCTATCTTGGAATTTTCCGCAATACTGGGATTAAAGGGGTGCGGCCCTTGGTCGAAAACAAAGAATTTTACGACTTTGGCTCGCTGATGATGCCCATATATCGGCCCATCCAATAGGGCAATAACCAAATATCCCCTGCGGAATATTCCTCCCCGCCGTCATTTCCAACCCGATCCAGCCTAAACATATTGCCATTGTGCCTTTGTACCGGTCTTTCATCGGGTGGGAGTACCTCCTTGATCGTCTGTTCCCGAAAGTTAGGGGCGATAAACTCTATGTCCTTTCGTTGACTGTTCTTGATGTCCCATGTAATAAGGTCCATTGGGTGTTCCCTAAGGTACCAAGCCGCTTCATCAAGATCAAATTCTTTCGTGCCTGTAAGGGCCGTCATGATGTTCCAAGCGCCTTCTTTTTCGGGTCTTTCCGCCTCCCAATGATCAATAATGGCGTCCTTGAATTTTGTTTTTAGCGTGTCGTTAAGGGCATATCGATATAATCCCCAATACCCGAGAAAGTACATCTCGTCATCGGAGTGGTTCCAGGATTCGGACAGCATTTTGCTCCAATCGTCCGCATCGTCCGCTGCCACCCCTATATCTTTCATTGGCCGCATCAAATTTTCAAGGTACCCATAGTTCTCCATCAGATCCAGGGCTTTTTCCTTGTATTTTTCCTTTTTCGTAAAATGATATGCGGTCTGCAGCATGGCGATGATATTCGAGGAATTGATCTTGCGATCGCCCACATTTTTCGGTCGGGCGTTTACATATTCCGGATTCCATTTGCCCCAGGTAGTGGGCTTGCCATCGTAATCGATCATATATAGATCGTTGCTTACCACATGGCTCATCAAGGTGTCGATCAAGACGATGGCGCGGTCTTTTAGATCATTGTCCATTAGTTCGGCCATCACGCCAAAGACGAAAATATGACCAATGGCCTCATCGCTACTGGTGGTACCCTTCCAATCCCACTCTGGATCGCTACTGGGGTGCCATCTGTCCGGATCGTGCAATATGTCCAAATAACCACTACGATCAAACGAACGGGAAGGAAAACCGGGCACATCGTTTATGGTGTATAGTTTTTCCATGGCATCCATGGATTCCCTACAATTTTGCAACGCGTCCTCCGATTTTGTAACGGCATATCTAAAGACCTCACCAGCCAAATACATGCTAGTCCAAAGTCCGTCGTTGTCCGAGTCCGAAAGGCGGCCAGAATCGACATTGCCACGGTCCAGGTCTACCAAGGAGGCATTAAATCCATAGCGAATGTGCCTATTGCGAACTTGCTGTTCGTAATATTCGGCCTTGTCGTGCAACGTCATTTCCTTAAAGTCGATTTTTCCTAGTCCGGCCTCGGTAAGTACCAAAATGGAGCCATCCGGCCCTTTGGAAATATGCTTTACCACATTCCCGGGCAACCAGCGCTTACCGTAATAATAATCGAATTTACCGTCTTCCCTCAATTTAAAGGCTCCTTGTGCAGAACCGAACCACAGTTGATCGTTGATGGCCTCTATACACGTAATTGCGGGAATTGGTAATTTCTTGTGTACTTCTCCTATACTTTTCCCTGTTTCGGGATTGATTTCCAAATAGCCATCGTTGGTGCCTACGATTACTTTGTCGCCAAGTAGGGTAAAGGAAGTTGGCCCAACTTCAATTTCGGTCTTTTTGAACGCGTTGTTGGTGGTGTTAAAGCTAGAAATACTGCGTGCCCCCAAGATCCAAAATACCTTTTTTGATGCGGAATATCGAATGTCCAAAACGCGGTCGCCCCCTAATGATTCTTCCCAAGGACCTTTATCCTTCGAAAGAAACTGAAGGGTTTCCCCGTTGCTGATCATAAAATCGAAATCTTCCCCTGCGGTTATAATATCGGCGTTGGGAAGGTCGTGCTTTAAATATAAGTTTCCTGCCCAGGCATTGCTGAGTACGGCATTGTCGTCCAGGTAGACAAATTGGTCTTGGAAAAGGGTCATTCCGGAGACTTGTTTCTGGGTCAACGGAAGGTAAGTCTTGTCTTCCGTCAATATGCCCGGATATAGGAACTCCCCGTCATGGGTTCTTAGAACCCCCTTGGAAGATAGTACTTGTATGACCTTGTTTCTGTCTACATATACTTTTGAAAGACTCGCACTATCCTTCAGATCATACTTGATGCTGTAATCCTGAGGATAGGGCACATCATTGTATACGGGCAGTGATCCAAAGGTATTTCCGGATTTGTTTTGATCGGAACACGATAGGATAAGCAGGGAAAGGATTCCCAGGTACAAAAGATTTTGTTTTTGCATAATATTGTTAAGATTACATTGGATTTTAAAAGCTTTTATCGTCCAAGATTCACTGGAAAAAAAGCTGACCTCGTGACAAAGAAACCCCTTTTTATTATGCATAACCTCTTATATTTCATTAGGTTTACATAGAATTTTAACCGAAAAAACTGAAATTGTTAAAATTTAATCGAATAGAGGTAGAATAATTGAAATATTTAATTGGTGCTACCATTTTTCTTGGTGAAAGAATTTATCGATCTTAATCCAAAAGAACACTATACCGGATTTATATCATTGCGCTGATCGTATTACCCCATACGTTAATTGCAGAGCGCAAGGCCTAAAGCAAAAAGCACATAGCGATTGTTGAAGGGACGTAATTTATCCAGAAAACCTGATCGCCACAATATTCGTCGTATAACCCTATAGTTTTTTGGTCATTGATGGTGGAACATTTCCCACGCCCCATTGTTCATTGGGTTTTGGTCCCATCTGGAATTGCAATATGCCGCCCTGGTTAATTTCTTCCTGGGTTATCCAGGTTCGATCGAACGGCTCTCCGTTGAGCGTAGCCGATTGGATATATACATTGGCTTCGGAATTGTCCAATGCACGAATGGTAAAGGTTTTGTCTTTTGCCAGATGCAGTGTCGCCTCCCCGAAAAGAGGGCTTCCGATCGCATAAGCGGTACTTCCAGGGGTTACGGGGTAAATGCCCATAGAGCTCAAAACATACCATGAGGACAGGGAGCCCATATCATCGTTCCCGCAAAGACCTCCAGGGCCCGGGCGATACATTTCTCGCATCACCTGTCGTGTCCTGTACTGTGTTTTCCACGGCTGGCCCGCATAATCGTATAGATAGGCCACATGATGGGAGGGCTGGTTGCCCTGAACATACTGACCGATGGTACCTACTACGCCCACATATTTGGGAGGGGTGATCACCGGACTCATTTCAAAGAAGGCATCCAGTTTATCAATGAATTGTTGGTTGCCGCCAAAGAGATCTATCAGGCCCTGTATGTCGTGTTGTACGGACCAGATATATTGCCAGGCGTTGGATTCCGTATAGTGACGGTTTGGGCGCCTTCCTACCAATAATGGGTCAAAATATTTGTAATAGCTGTGTTCGCCCTCTGTGACGATCTCTTGTTCGTTTTCGCCCAAGGCTGGCACCCAGGTGCCATCGAATTTTCTTGGGCGCATAAACTCCGTTTCCGGGTCCCAGACATTTTTGTAATTGTTAGCCCTTTTCATGAACAATTCGTAGTCATCGGTCTTGCCGAGCTCTTTGGCCAATTGGGCTATGCACCAATCGTCATAGGCAAGTTCCATGGTATTTGGAACGGATTCCGTAACCTTATCCACCGGGGTGTATCCCAATTCCAAATAGTATTGCAATCCAGACCTTCCAGCTTCCATAGGGACTGGAGGTTTGGGGAGTTCCAGCGCTTTTTTGCGCATGGCATTGTAAATCAGGTCCACATCATAATCCCTGTACCCTTTCATATAGGCGTCTACCACAATGGGGATCAAATGGTCGCCAACCATCGCTTCCCCATATACATTTAAAAAATGCTGTGCGGGCAGCCAGCCATAATTTTCTACTTTGGCTGCAATAGATTTTATATAGTCGTTCACATGCTCCGGGGAGATCAATGTCATAAGTGGGTGCTGGGTTCGGTAGGTATCCCAACAAGAGAAAGAGCCGTAAAAATCATAATCTTTGGCTTCGTGGACCTGGCCGTCTGAACCAAAATACTTGCCGTCGACATCCTGGGAAATGTATTGGGCCAGCAAGGAATGGTATAGGGCGGTGCTAAAGGTCTCCTTTTGATCTTCCGTTGCCCCGTCAATGGTTATTTTCGACAGTTCCTGGTTCCATATTTTTCGGGCATTGTCCTTTATTCCATCAAAATCCCAATCCGGGATTTCTTTGTGAAGATTTGCCCTGGCACCTTCTATACTGGTGTAAGAAATGCCGACTTTTACCATCACCTGTTCGTTTTCCTCGGTGTCGTATTGTACAAAGGCCCCGATCTTGTCGCCTACCTCGGCGTTCTTATAGGGAAAAATACTGCCGTTGGATTCAGGGGTTTTGTAGGTAGCATCAAACGTGCCGTAATATAAAAAGGGCTTGCTGAATTCGGCCACAAAATAAACCTTGCCAAGGCCGGCCGCCTTCATCCCTTCTATACGATTGTCATCTACGATTTTTAAATTGGACAGCTCATTATGCGTCATATCCCCAATTTGATGGCCAACATCCAAAATAATACGCGAATTATTTGATTTTGGAAAAGTATATCTTTGAAAACCGGCTCTTTGAGTGGCCGTTAGCTCTACGTTTACGTCATAGTCCTTAAGTTTTACGGAATAATAGCCAGGGGAGGCCGATTCATCGGCATGATCAAATCGGGAACGGTAGCCCGCATCGGGATCTTCCAATGTACCCGGAACAATTTGTAATTTGTCGCCCGTGGTAGGCATCAGCAAAATCTCACCTCCGTTTACCATGCCCACGCCGCTCCAGTGGGTGTGACTGAATCCCATGATGGAGCTTTCGGAATAGATATACCCCGCGCAGTAGGTCCACCCCTCCGTATTGATATCCGGACTTAAGTGCACCATTGCGTTGGGCAGGGATGCCCCCGGAAAGGTGTGGCCAAAAAAATCGGTTCCTAAAAAAGGATTTACATAGTCTACCGGTTCCTTGGCCGGTGGGTTGGAACTGTGGCAGGAGCCAAGAACCAAAACTATGGCCAGCGTGCAAAATGACTTAAAAACGTATTTCATTAGAGCTATTCTATTTAAATGGAATTTGACTTAAAGAATATTGTCCATACCTGCAAAGATAATTATCGTATTATTATCAGTAGGTTAATATATCACGCAAACGGATCAAAATAACGGAGACAGGCAGCCTACTTTAAATCTTATATTTGTAAGATTGGCATTGTTCTGCCAAATGGGTCCGGATGCCCCTGCCCGAATAGGGGAGGTAATAATGCAGACATCCGATAAAAAAATAACCCAAGACGGCTTTTAAATAATCAGCGTATGGATTTATCACAAAAACTTAAGGGAAACGGGACTATTTACGGGACCTGTATCGTATCCACATCCCCGCTTTGGTCCAAGGTGGTAAAAGGATTGGGATTGGATTTTGTCTTTTTGGATACGGAGCATATTCCCTTGGACCGTACCGAGTTGACCATGTTATGCCAAGTATACAGTGCAATTGGCCTATCTCCCATTGTCCGTATTCCAAGCCCCGATCCCTACTTGGCCTGTATGGTCAAGGATGCCGGGGCCGTAGGGGTATTGGCTCCTTATGTGGAAAGTGTAGCGCAGGTAAGGCAAATGGTCGGTGCAACCAAATATAGGCCCCTGAAAGGGGAGCGGTTGCAAGGGGTGTTGGAAGGAACGGAAAAGTTGGAACCGGAACTCACGGCCTATCTGGATAAATATAACCAAGGTAGTTTGTGCCTTATAAATATAGAAAGCAGGGCTGCCGTGAAAAACCTGGAGGAACTTTTGAATGTTCCCGGTCTTGATGGTATTGTCATAGGTCCCCATGACCTTTCCGTAAATATGGGATTGCCCGAGCAATACGACCATCCCCATTTTGAGAATATGGTCCAAGAAATAATCGCCAAGACCCGGCGTAAAAAGTTAGCGGCCGGTATCCATTTTCCCGCAGGCCCGGACCGACAGGTGAAATGGGCGCAAAACGGGGCCAATATCGTGCTTCACAGTTCCGACATGTTCCTTTTTGTGCAAAAGCTAAAGGAAGACCTTGCCGTCATAAAAAAGGCATTGGGGGACACTGTTCATGTCCCGGACGGTAGCGATTTGGCTATATGATCGATTGGCATAATATTTTGATAAAAAGGAACATGGTTGGAGTGAAAGGATTTTTAAATAAGGTAATAGTCTTCATTTTGTTGGGCGGAATGCCTTGCGCGCTGAATTCCCAAATGATGGATCTCAGCAATTCAAAAATATTTTGTTCCGAAAAAAAGGATCCCCTTGTGTTGAAATCGATTTCCGTGCTCCGGGAAGAAATCGCCAAAAGGACGCAAATAGATCTTGCAGCGACCAACAAATGGCCAAAGGGGAACCCTCCCACCATAGGCATCGGCCTTGAGGGTAAATTGGAAAAGCTTCCGAAGGAATTTCAAGACGTTCTGGAATCCATGCCAAAACTTGGTGCCGAGGGCTATAAAATTGTGGTTTTAGAGAAATCGAACTCAGTTGTAGTGGTTGGGAAAGATGCCCGGGGGGTATTGTACGGGATTGGAAAATTGATGCGTAAAATGGATATGTTTCCGGGCAAGGTATTGTTGCCATCCGACCTAAGGATCGCATCCTCCCCGCAATATCCGATCCGTGGACATCAATTGGGGTATCGGCCCAAGACCAATTCCTATGATGCCTTCTCCGTGGCACAGTTTGATAGCTATATCCGGGACATGGCCATTTTCGGGGCCAACAGCATCGAGATCATGCCGCCCCGTACGGATGATGATTTCAGTAATATCCACATGAAATTGCCGGCCATCCAAATGATTGCCGAACAATCGAGGATTGCCGACAGTTATGGGATGGATGTTTGGATGTGGTACCCCAATATGGGGTCGGATTATAGCGATCCGGATTCCTTAAAAGTGGAAATCGAGGAACGTCGCGAGGTGTTCAAGGCGGTACCGCAATTGGACCACCTGTTTGTTCCCGGTGGCGATCCAGGAGACCTGGAGCCCGATGTATTGTTCAAGTGGTTGGATGCCGAGGCAAAGGTATTGCACGAGTTTCATCCGAATGCCAAAATTTGGGTCTCTCCCCAGGTTTTCAGGCCTACAACAAAATGGTTCGACGCCTTTTACGAACAGGTTGATAAAAAGTATCCTTGGTTCGGAGGGCTTGTTTTTGGGCCATGGATAAAAACACCGATAAAGGAAATTAGGGAAAGGGTAGGTCCCGATGTCCCGATACGGAGATATCCCGATATCACCCATAGCCTGAGCAGCCAATACCCCATCCCCAATTGGGACCTGGCCTATGCCATAACCTTGGGAAGGGAATGTATCAATCCACGTCCATCCGACGAAAAAATAATCCACAATGCCTTTGATCAGTACGCACAGGGCAGCATAAGCTATTCCGAGGGCACCAATGACGATGTCAATAAAATGGTGTGGAGCGATCAGGATTGGAATCCTAAAACCCCGGTCATGGAAACGCTCCGTGATTATGCGAGATATTTTATCGGGGCCGATGAAACGGAAGGCGTGGCACAGGGATTGCTGTCCTTGGAAAAAAATATTCAGGGTCCATTGCTTACCAATGACGGGGTTTTGAGAACCCTGCAGCAATGGCAAAAAATGGAACAGGGGGCTTCCAAAGAAGTGCTTGGCAATTTCCGTTTTCAGATGGGGCTGATCAGGGCCTATTTTGATGCTTATCAATACCAAAGATTGATCTATGAGACCGAATTGGAACAACTGGCACGACAGCAGTTGTTGATGGCATCCTCGGATGGTTCGCAAATTGCAATTGATAGGGCGATGGAAACCTTGTCCCGAGCGTGGGAAGAACCGGTACTGGCCCAATGGAAGGACCGATGCAATGAATTGGGTGAAGATCTATATAAGAGTATCGGGGCCCAATTGACGGTTGCCAAGCATTTTGCTGCACCTGGTCGGGGCAATTTTTTGGATAATATGGATTTGCCCTTGAACGATTCCATGTGGCTGCTCGATCAACTTGCCAGTATAGAAAAAAGTGCAGATGAAAATGATCGTCTCTTGAAAATTGATCAAATATTGCATCGTACCGATCCGGGACCGGGAGGGTTCTATGACAATTTTGGGAGTCCACAGAGTTGGGATCGAGTGGTCTCCCACCAAACCTGGGAAGAAGATCCAGGCGGCCTATCCACACCGCGTGTAAGCTTTGGCGTTGGTTTGAAAGGGGAGGAGTGGGTCCATGAAATAACGGCAAAGGGATTTGATGGGCAGGCGACCCCCCTATCTTGGATGAACCAAGTAACCACGCTTTATGACCAACCCCTTAAAATGGTTTACCAAAATCTAGATCCAAAAAGTTCCTACACCATTCGGGTTGCCTACACGGGCCGTTTCCAGTCCAAGATAAAATTGACGGCAAGGGGTATTCCGGTTCACGACTTTATAAAAACCGGGATACAGCCCATATATGAATTCAAGATTCCCCCAGCAGCTATTCAGGACGGTGTCCTTGAGCTGGAATGGACCTGTGGGGAGGGCGAACGCGGATCACAGGTTTCTGAGATCTGGCTTTTTAACGATACCAATCAAAATTAAAATTTTTAAACTATGAGATCAAAGATTTATGTTGTCCTATTTATTATAGCACTTTCATTTTCGTGTAAATCCACAAGTACGGGTGTTGATGTGCCCCATACGGACGTTGCGACCACAGGGGTAAGTACGATAACCAATAAAGCGCCTTACGACCCGAGGCCAGGTATGAAAAAACTGGAAGGCGAAAATGTTAGGGTCAAATCCAACGGGGAGATAAAATTAAAGGAGCCCATGCATTTTTTGGTTTTTGGGGACTCCAAAGGGAGTAACCACCTGCCCGATGTATTGAAAAGAGCAGATTCGCTCCACCCACAATTTTGCTTGACCACTGCCGATCTTGTAAACAGGGGAGCGGGGGATGAAGGGGAAATTTTGTACAAGGAACTGGATGAGGATGCCGGTTGGTTTTTTAGAAAATACCCTACTTGGCCAACCTTGGGAAATCATGAGGTTTCCGGTCCTAAAAAGAATTCGGGCCAAGAAAACTACGATTCCGGCGTAAAGAACTTCGGCGACTTTTTTGGATTAAAGGACCCTGTTTACAGTTTTACCTATGGGAACGCCAAGTTTATTGCCCTGGATTGGAAAAAGGCCTCCGAAAGCAAGGAGCGGATGGAATGGCTGGAAAATGAACTTAAGGAAGCCCAGGGAAAACTAATATTTGTGTTTAAGCACAGACCTTTTTATACGGTCGGCAACAAAAGCTATTCCGATGTGGAGGGCAAAAGTACCGTAGTGACCCAACTTTTTGAGAAGTACAAGGTAACTGCCGTGTTTTCCGGGCACGACCATCTCTACTACCGAACGCTGAGGGATGGGGTAAACTATATTGTTTCCGCAGGGGCAGGGGCCAATATCTATGCCTTAAAGAGAAAGGGTGATGCCATACCTGGAGATTCTTATTATGGACGCACAGTAGATAATGACAACGAGTTTCTATACCATGGCTCCGACGGGAAAGAGGTAAGGTTCAACGAAGCCATGTATTTCTTGGTTTCCGTAAGGGTTGAAGGTGACAAGGTGACTTTTGAAATGATCGATACCAAGGGCAAAGTATGGGACAAGTATACCTATGATACCGATATGTAAATTGGAATTGCTGCATTGGAATCCAACAAAATACCTATCACTGTTCCAAACTTTCAAATAAGGATTTGGGGTGGACCTGTGTCGAGGTCAAATGCAGATCACTGGTTTCGGCGGGTTGGTTTATAAATGATATCAATACGGAAAAAAAAGCGAATCATGAAGGGAGATAAAATTGATAAACCCGGGAGAAGAAAGTTTTTGCTTCGGTCGGGGATGGTCGTGGCGGGAATTCCATTTTTACAGGCCTCCTGCCAAAATGGAATAAGCAAACCCGAGTTGGATTCGAAGGGGGACACCTTTGAGTTTGCATTTTTGACCGACATCCATCTTAAACCGGAAATGAACGCCCCAAAGGGTTTTCAAATGGCAATAGAAAAGGTGAATGAATTAAACCCTGATTTTGTAATTACGGGTGGCGATCTTGTTTATGATGTTATGCGGGGCGACTTTGCTAGGAGTGAATCCCTTTTTAACTTATACCAGAAGATGAGCGGTGGATTTCAGATGCCGGTTTATAATTGCATTGGAAACCACGATCTTTTCGGTATTTATGAGGAAAGCCCCGAAGATTCAAGTCATCCTGACTATAAGTATGGGATGTGGGAAAGGCATTTTGGGAAAACCTATTATTCTTTCGACCACAAAGGATGGCATTTTATTGTATTGAATTCGCTGGATGTAACCGAAGACCAAAGATATCAAGGAGTTTTTCATGAAGGGCAATTGAAATGGTTGGAGGACGACCTGGCAAAAGTGGAACACACTACGCCCATAGTGATCACCACCCATATCCCAATGATCTGTACCTATTTACAATTAAATGGAGGTACGGGAAGCCGAACAGTGTCCAACGCACCAGATGTGTTTAAAATGTTGGAAAACCATAATTTAAAATTGGTGTTGCAAGGGCACATCCATTGGAAGGAATATGGCTTGGTCAATGACAGATTTCATTTTCTTACCGGGGGCTCCATTGCGGGCAACGGTTGGAAAGGACGCAGGCACAATACCAAGGAAGGCTTTGTAAAAATTAAAGTTACTGGAGACGACTTTTCATGGGAATACATTGACCATGGCTGGGAGAACGAGCGTTTAAAAATGGAAAATCCGGTAGCCACTGAAACATAAACGTGGATCCAACCAAGGTCATTTATTATCATCCCTATTAACCAAGGATTCCAAGTTTGCTATTCTTGCCAAATAAATGGCCGTTTTCTCTTCGTGGGAGGAATAATAGGAAACCAATAATGTACTGTCCTTCATCAGTAATCCCGGATAGCTACAATCCCCTTCACTGGGTAGTGAAAGCAGCTTTGTGGTTTTGCCGGTCACGTCTACCCTTGCTATCATCGTTTGTTGTTTGGATGGCAAATATTCCCTCGTTGCGCAAAGCATGGATCCATCGTCCAGAACAATTAGATCAGGACCGCCCAACCGTATTCCCAGTTCGTTCCATTGCCAATTTTTATAGGGAGGAGGGCTGATTCCGATCGACCCATTATTTTTTCCGCCACGCCTTACCACAGCGATCATTTCGTTGTTTTTGTTAAATCGAAGTGTTGTTTCGTTCCCATCGATGACATCAAAAGTGGTAATGTATTTGTAGTCGATTCCATCCTCGCTAACAACCAATTGCACCGATTTTTCCTTGGAAGGTTGATAGATCCCAGCATAGGCTTTGCCATTGTGCCATGTTGCCCTCCATAACCAGTCCTTCCCGGTCTTGATGGCGGGGTCCACCGAAATATTTTGTGGGGAAGAAAAGGATTCCCCATCCGTGTTGCTAAAGCTGACCTTGGGATACATGGCGGTAAGCTTTCCAGCCGTATAGATAGACCCGCCAATATTGAGCATGACCCTGTTGTCCGGGGTTACCGATAATTGGGGGTCCCTAAGGTCGGTCCCCAGTTCGGATAACAGGGCTACCGAATGCCAATTTTGTCCATCCTCGGAAGCAATGACCCTGATGCTTCCGTTGATATCCGATACATGGCCTACGCTTTCCCTAAACGCACAATAAAGTTTGCCGTTGAACGCGATCAAGCTTGTAAAGGCATTGTGCATGGCCCTGTCCCAAATTCGCTCGACCGATAGTATGGCATCGTGCTCCGGTGAATTTTGCGCATGGTTATATAGGGGAAAGCAAAGATATAACAGGGCGATAAAACAGGATTTTTTAAACATGGTTTTCAATTTATTTCAAGAGTTTGTCCAACCGCTCGATAGACTGGATTACGGCACGTACGCTGTGGTAGTTTATTTTCCAATTATGGCTCATATGCTGCCAAATGGGCTCTCCTTGCCTGGTCAACAAAGGAATCCATTCCCCCACCTGATGGTCGATTATTTTATCGTAAACAAATCGATGTACATTTTTATATACGGGCAGGTATTTTTCTGGTCCAAAAACGATACAGGCCTGCAACAGACCAATGAGCATTTCCGCATTCTGCCAAAATTCCTTTTCCCGATCGGTTACCCCGCCTGCATGCGACCCTTCCACATAAACTCCGCCATATTCCCAATCGATACCATCGGCCAAGGCATGGTCAAATTGCTGTTGGATGACCTTTTTATGTACTTCAAATGGTATATCGGCGACCTTCATGGCGTGCATCAGGAGCCAGGCAAACTCCACATTGTGCCCATAGCTGGTATTGTCCTCGGCGGAGGCTTTGACCCCATCCTCCGAAAATCGATCCCATCCCCAAACGATATCGAATTTGATCTGGGGGGCCACCTTCCAGTCGGCCGTAAATTGGGGAACCCCGGTCATGTATTTGGGATGGATAATCCTTTTGGTCAGAATGTCGATTAATTCCAGCAGTTTTCTTTTATGGACTTCCTTTCCGCTGCACTCGTAGAGGGTGGTAAAGGCTTCCATCAGGTGCATGTGCACGTCCAGGGTCTTTCGGTCCCCCCCGGCCGGACCAGGGCCTTTTAACGTCCAGTCCCTATGGAACATTTCAAAATAGCCGCCGTACATGGTATCGGCCCCATATTTTTGGAGAAGATCAAAGCATTTTTCGGCGTATTCCAATCCCCGGGGATCACCTGAGGCCAAGGTGTACTCGCTAAAGCTATAGATGATAAAACTATGGCCATAGATGATCTTTTCATCGATAAGGACATTTCCTTTTCTATCCGTCAACCAATAAAAACCTTCATTTTCCTTGTCCCACATTTTATCCAGGACAAAATCCACCCCGTGCTTTGCAAACTCCAAACACTTGCCATCCCCGTAACCTGCCCTATGGGCCGAAGCAAAACTATAGATACAGCGCGCCTGGCCCAGCATGGATTTTTCATCCTCACCGGTGTCGTTGCCATCTTTGTCAAAATGGGTAATATATCCCCCATTTTTATCATCCTTGCAACGATCAAACCAAAAAGGGAGTAACTCCTGGGTCAGATGGGTATATGCTTCCTGTTTAAACTCTTGGATTTGAGCCTTGAAATCGTTCATGGTTAGAGATCAGAGGTTAATTCAACAATTATTTATCAGCGTAATAGTTATTGGCTTGGGTCAAAATCAATGTATACCCAGATAGGCCATAACCGCTTCATCTCCCTGTAGGGCATTCTTTGGTCTTGACTTTTCTTGGGGGAATACTTTTAAATCATCCGGGGGCAAAACGGTAACAAAATCTTCATGCACCCCATTGGTAACGGTGACATTTCCCAATTTTAATTTTAAATGATAGGCAAAAAAAGTATAGGCGGCGGCGCGCTTGGAATAGCCGTAATCGTGTTTTTCCATTGGCAAATGCACGTTCTCTATCTTGTGCTCGGCATTGTATAGCGCATATACCTTTTGAATGTATGGATACTCCACTCTTGGCGTATTCCTAGTCCAGTCCGATCCATCGGAGATAAGCAATAAAGGTCGTGGCGCACAGAGCGCCGCTATTTCCACGTTATTGGTCTGGTGGGATTTGTCCTTGTGTATGGGCATGCCGCTTTCGCACACGCAGCCACCAAAAAAATGGGCGGATACCTGGACGGTGGGTACCGAAACTTTTATTCGGTCGTCTATTGCGGTTAATATAAAGGTTTGTGTCCCGCCCCCGGAACCCCCCGTCATCCCAATCCGATCTGGATCCACATCGGGGCGCGACAGCAAATATTCGAGCACCCTTTTGCTATTCCAGGTCTGCAGCAGCAAGGCGATGGGCATCTTGTGATTTACTTGTGTAGATTCCGCATAGCCCACCATGTCGTAGGCAAAGACAATGGCACCCATTTTCGCAAGGACGGCACAACGGGTCTGCACATCTTCTTTTAGGCGTTTATCCTCCATATGTCCATGAGGGGATAGGATGGCCGCATTTTTTGCTTCGGGTTTAATAGGTGCGTATATATTCCCGGTGATATAAAAGCCAGGAAAGCTTTCTATGGCAACGTTCTCTACCGTATAGCCATCCATAATCTTTTTATTGCGGATTATCGGGTTGAAATTACCCGTAATGTTCGGCATTTTATCCAATTGCATTCCGGTGATTATCCCCGATTTGATAACGGCTGCACGAGCCTCCCATGAAGCAAGGTCGTTCCATTGGCTTGCAAAGTCCTTCATCATCAAATTGGCTTCATCTTCCGTCCAATAGGCACCTTGGCACAGCATTCCGTTTTGTGCGTTTAACCCGGTCGCCATAAAAATAAAAATTAGAATCTTTCCCATATTATTGCTTTCTATTATCGTTGCAGTGGTTGTCCCCCTCACAAATATAGCCTTAAGTAGATTTATTTGTTACTTCTATTTTGTTCTTTTTACATTGAATTTTAGCACTTTGGGGATTAGCAATTTCTTGAAAAATGTATTGGTCGCATGCAATATTAATACTTCATATGCTTGTTAAATGTTGGTATTTGGAGAGGATATCGAGGGAAATGGGCAGGTTAATCGACTATGTAAATAAGGTAAAATAGTTGAAGCATTAAAAAGTCATATTAACTTACTTTGTTAACTACCCAAATTCATTAATAGTGTAAACCACAATCACAAATACAGTATCATGAAGAACAAGATTACAAGAAGAAGCTTTGTCAAGAAGGGATCGGCCGGTCTGGTAGGCGCTTCGGTATTATCGAACAGTGCGCTGTCCTATGGCCGAATTCTCGGATCTAACGATTCCCTGCAAATGGCGGTCATTGGGATTAGAGGTAGGGGAGGTTCCCATATCGAGAATTTTGCCAAGATGAAGAATGTGCGATTGAAATATTTGGTCGACATTGATGAAAACCTATACCAAGAACGGTTGGACGAGGTGGAGAAATACGCCGGCTATCGCCCAAAAACGGAATGGGACATGCGCAGGGTGTTCGATGACAAGGAAATAGATGCCGTATCGGTAGCTACCCCAAACCATTGGCACGCCCTTGCCACCATTTGGGGTGCCCAGGCCGGTAAACATGTATATGTGGAAAAACCATCGTCCCACAACGTCTTCGAAGGAAGAAAAATGATCGAGGCCTCCCGTAAGTACAATGTTATCGTGCAGGTTGGTTTTCAGAACCGCTCCATTGCCAATACGCAGAGGGCCATAAAGTTTATTCGCGATGGCAAGTTGGGAGAAGTTTATATGACCCGTGGACTATGTTTTAAACCAAGGGCCAATATCGGCATTTACCCTGATGGACCTATGAAGCCCGGTGAAAAATTCAGGATGAATTTGGAAACGGATAATTATGAGACCCCTTACACACAAGCGTATTTGGACAACGTACATTATGATATGTGGCAAGGGCCAGCCCCGGAACACCCGTTTAACCCGAACAGGTTTCATTACAATTGGCACTGGAATTGGGATTATGGTAATGGGGACACAGGGAACCAAGGTCCGCATCAATTCGATGTTGCCCGTTGGGCCCTAGGAAAGGATGATTTGCCGGTAAGGGTTAATTCCATGGGAGGTTATTACGGAGCTAAATCTGCCCAAAATACACCGAATGTTCAAACCTCGCTTTTTGAATATGCGGATGGGAAAATATTGGAATTCGGAACCAGGGGGCTTATGACAAATCCAGAAGGTGTACTACTGCCGGATATCAATATTACCGGAGGCGGAAAGATATCCGCTAGTAGTAAAGCTACACCTATAAAGATTGGCACCATTGTCCTAGGGACCGATGGTTGGATGCAAATCGATTCCGGAGGCAATTGGCAGACCTTTTTTGGAAGGAATAATGAGGCCGGACCTACGTCGGGTGAAAAGGACGATTCCTATAACCCAATGGACTTGACCGGTGGCGGTGGGGGAGAAGCGATCTTCCAAAATTTTATAGATGCCGTCCGTGCCAACGACCGTTCCATACAGACCTGCGATATTGCGGTCGGACATCAATCTACCGTGCTTCCCTTGATCGCCAATGTGGCGTACCGACTTGGAAGGGAAGTAAGGCTCGATGGGAAAAGCGAATCGTTTGTCAAGGACAAGGAAGCCGACAAGCTGCTCACTAGGGATTATCGTAAGGGATATATGGTGCCCGACAAGGTCTAATCTTAATACAGCACTAGGTAAAATAAGAGAATAGACTATAAAAAATAGAGTATAGACTTGAACGTTGCTTAAATTTAACCGGATAGGGATTATCTCTTTCTATATTCTATATTCTCTGTTCTCTGTTCTCTGTTCTATTCTCTATGTTCTCTGCTTAAGATAGTTAAATTAGATTTATACTTATGAAGTTGATAAAAACGGCCCTTCCTATCGCATTTTTGATATTTTTTGTTTTTGGTTGTAAGGAAAAAAACAAGAAAGTCCCCCAGGAGAAGGAAGAGACCAAAAACGTCGTTACTTTTTTAGATAACGATAAGGAGAAAAAAGTCGATGTACTGGTCGATGGAAAACTGTTTACTTCCTACCTGTATGCCGATGACCTGCCGGTTCTCAAAAAGCCGGTACTCTATCCGATCATAGCGGCCAATGGGAATACTGTTACCCGGGGATATCCCCTTGATCCCAGGCCCAATGAGCGTACCGACCATCCCCATCACATCGGCTCTTGGCTTAACTACGGGGAGGTTAACGACCTCGATTTTTGGGGCAATTCCGATGCTATTCCGGAAAAGGACCGCAACCGGATGGGTACGATTCGAAACGACAAAATTGTAAGCCTTAATGAGGCAGGAAATGAGGCAGAACTGACCGTGGAGGCCAATTGGTTAAAGCCGGATGGCAATGTGCTGTTGAAGGAAGAGACCCAATTTGCTTTTTACGCAGAGGATGACAAAAGAATAATTGACAGGACAACTACCTTAAAGGCCTTAGGTGAACCTGTTGTATTTAACGATACCAAAGAGGGAATGTTTGCCATTCGAGTGGCCAGGGAATTGGAACATCCTAGCGATAAACCTGTTACCCTTAGCGATGACCATGGCAATAAAACGGACGTTCCGGTTCTTGATAATACGGGTGTTACCGGCCATTACCTCAGTAGTGAAGGTATTGAAGGCGATGATGTTTGGGGAACCAGGGCCAAATGGGTGGCACTTTATGGCACCATCAACAGCAAGGACGTAACCGTCGTTATCATGGATCGACCGGACAATATGGGCTACCCAACCTACTGGCATGCCCGGGGTTATGGCCTGTTTGCGGCCAATCCGCTGGGACAAAAGGTATTCAGTGATGGAAAGGAAGCAATGAACCTTATATTGGAGCCCGGTAAGGCAGTCACTTTTGAGTACAGAATTGCCATCTATAACGGAAAAGTGGATAGTCTACGCTTAGAGAAGGATTGGAATATATTTGCATCCAAGTAGCTGATACAATTACATTTCTGGACATGAAAATTCGCAAAAACCCTGAAATTCATTCCAACCGGGTGTGCATTTTTGTATTGTTCATAATACTGGGACCGACTATTTTTGCCCAAGGTATGAAGAACCAATTTCCAGCTCCCAAAAATGGCAACACCTATGTGATCGCACATCGGGGTGCTCACCGGCACGCCCCGGAAAACAGCCTTACGGCATATAGGAAGGCCATCGAAATGGGTTGCGATTTCGTGGAAATCGACCTGAGAAAGACAAAAGATGGCAGATTTGTAAGCGTACACAACGAAACCATAGATGCCTACTTTGAACATAAGACCGGCAAAGTCAAGGATTTTACCCTTGCAGAACTAAAGCAAATACCATTAGCGAAGAATAATACCGGCCCGGAAATCCAGTACATTCCCACCTTTGAGGAAATATTGGGGTTGTGCAAAGGCAAAATTGGTATATATCTCGATCTAAAGGAACCCGATATTGAAAATCAAGTCCGGATTATCAAGGAACATGGGATGGAACGCGATATCATATGGTATATTCCTGCAGACTATCACAAGGCGGTCGATCAACTAAAATTGTATTGCGATGAGTGCCTTGTTATGCCCGATCCGGGTAAGGAAAAGAATTTGTTGCCGGTTTTACAAAAAATACATCCCCAAATCATTGCTACGGACATGGGCCAACTCAGTGCTAGCTTCGTAGATACTTCCCACAAGAATGGGGCAATGGTTTTTGTGGATGATCACGAGGCCACTGAAACGGAATGGACCCATATCATAAAGTTTGGGACCGATGGTATTCAGACCGACAAACCGGAAGAATTGATTCAATTTCTTAAAGAGAAAATCAAAAACTGAGGGTTTAAGAGGGGGAAGTACCTTTGCCTATCCCAAATTATTTTAACTTGGTCCGTTTGGCCACCTAAAGCTCGCTTTTGTCATGCCGGACGCCCGCCAGAATGACTAGTCGGGCTGGCCCGCCAGAATGACTAGTCGGGCTGGCCCGCCAGAATGACTGGTCGGGCAGGTGTCATGCCGAGCGTCCGCCAGAATGACTAGTCGGGCTGGCCCGCCAGAATGACTAGTCGGGCAGGCAGTCGAAGCTCAGTCCGGGTGTTTCGCAGGACCACCATAAGGTATTTTCCCCCAGCTAAAGGTTATAATTTTTCTGGATTATTGAGATTTTAGAGGATTTTTCAACCCTTTAGGGCACGGGGAAGAGAAAAATTCAGAGAATCGGCTACTTTACTTTTTGGTGTTTTCCAGCAGAATCACGGAGGGACTTTCCTCAAGCCATTTTTTGCTCAGTCCCGTGGTATCCCCTTGGGCCAAAAAATAGACAAAGGAACCTAGGGCCAGGTCAATATCCCCGTCCCCGTCAATATCCCCCGCGTCCATAACGATCCATCGGCCTTTGGTGGCCTCTGGGAACGTAAAATCGTCAAACGTTAAATTTCCCTTGTTCTCCAAATACACAAAGCTCTCCTCGGGACTGTCCTGGTAATCCGGGAAAAATGAAATAGCGGCAATGTCCAGGTCCCCATCAAGGTCATAGTCGCGTGCCATGGCCTTGTACGCCCCGTTGAGCTGGTAGAAATAGGCTTGTTCAAAGTTCATGTTTCCATCGTTCAGGAATATATAGATCCCGTGATAATCCTTTAATATGGGACTCTTATCGGCATTGTCCCCACAGACATATAGAAGGTCCGGATTGCCATCCTTATTGAAATCTACCAGTTCAATATATTGGCTGCCGTTGAGGGGTGAAAATGTCAGCAATCTTTTTTCGTTAAAGGAGCCTCCACCTTGGTTTTCATAGTAAAAAACTCCCTCATCCCCTTGGGCCATTAGCACAAAAATATCGTTTAGACCGTCCTTGTTATAATCTGAGATAATCGCGGTTATGGCCCCAGGCATATTTCTTAAGGGTCTTTCCACGTACTTGTTATCGCCCTGGTTCTCGAACCAGACCAATTTCCCGGTAAGATCGCCGTATTCACAGACAACGATATCCTCCCTGCCGTCGTTGTTCAGGTCGCCGTAGGCCATGGAGACCGGACGCTGAAGATGGGAAAGTACCGGAGTGGCGATCATCTGTTCTTTATTTTCCCTGGATTCGGTAATCTTCTGTAAAGCACCATCGGGCATATCACTTGGAAATACATTTTTGCCTACCGTAGTGAGATAGATTGTATCCTGATTTTCGTAAAAATTGATAGGTGTATTTTGCAAGAGCAGATTTCTTTCAAGCTCAAGATCGGGGTTCAAAAAAGTCAGCACGTTGTTGCCGCGTTTGCTGTCACTAAAGACAAGACCTTTGTTTTGGGCCCGAATTTTTACCATGGAGGTCAACGGGGGACGGTGTGCCAAGGATGCTTCCCGATAATTAAAGTGGTTTAGCCCCATTTTGATCTTATGGTCCCTTTTTGGGGCGGGAACGCTGTTTGGGGCAGTATTTACGTAGTATTCCACTATTTTTTGCCAATCTGCCTTGGAGATGGTCGGTTTCTCGGGGAATACATTGGCTCTTCTTACAATTTCTGCATTTGCTGGGGAACCAAAAATACTATCGGGTTGGTGGGCTCCATTAAAAATTCCCATCCGGTGCCCCATGGCCGGCAGCACATCGTTTTTCCAAACCCCTTTTGGCAACTTCTCCGGCGGCACAAAGCTGTGGCAGGCAGCGCATCGTATTGCGGCAAGTTGATCGCCACTCAGGTCCGTGACGGGGAGCTCGGCCGGTAAAGGTGCGCCGGTCTTGCTCTTATCAACACAGGCTAGTATTGGGAGAAGTAATAAAAACAGGGCAAACGATCGCTTCATAAAAATCCCAAAAGTTACGTATTGCTGTAGCATGAACAAAGAAAAAGTTTAGTCTACTTTAAAACAAGGCGTATTAATCCTTCCAGTTACCTTCATTAGTTTGATAAGTTAAGGTTTGGGATTGTATAAAACAGATCAATATTCCATCAAGAAACCATATGTTTTGAATAATATATCTGAAGCCAATGACAACGGAATGCGATATATTTGGACCTAGTCTATTTGCAGGGCAACCCAGTTTGGGGTTCCAATAATTGTTGGCCTTGTTTCATTTTAAATCAAAAAAAATCAGTGCTATGCAAAGAATTTTATCGATATCGCTTTTATTGCTTTTTAACCTTGGAAATTCCCAAGATCAAACCGGAAAAAAAATTGCCTTCGGACCCTATATACAACAAATGGGAACTAAGGATGCCGCTGTATGTTGGTCGACCCTGGAAGGTAGTATGACGGTTACGGACCCTGCCGGAAAAACGGATACCATTCGGGAATACAAGCAGCATGCCATCTATTTTCAGGGACTAAAACCGGATACCAAGTATTCTTACGATGTCTTAAACGATGGTTCTGACGAAGGAAAGGGTACCCTGACCACCTTTCCCGACAAGATTGTTCCTTACAATTTTGTTGTCATTGGCGATACGCGAACCCGTAACAATGTTCATAAAAAAATAATAGAACAGGTAACCAAAAGGGATCCACGATTTATCGTCAACTCGGGCGACCTGGTCTCCAACGGTTGGTCCATGAAGGACTGGGAATCTTTTTTTGAGATCAATCACGATTTTATGAAGAACACCCCCTACTATCCGGTGTTGGGAAATCACGAAAAGGATTCCCCGTATTACTACAACTTTTTTGATCTTCCCAATAACGAACGCTATTATTATTTTACCGTTGGGGATGCGCTCTTTATTGTTTTGGACAGTGAAGGACACCGTACCTCCATCCCCGCCTATACCACGGAGGGCAATGAGGATGCCTACTGGGAGCAATCTGGTATCGAATATCTAAAAAAGGAGAAAGAATGGTTGGAGCAGGTTTTGAAATTGAACCATCAAGCGGGTTTTGTCTTTATATTTCAACACCAGACCTTATATAGTGTAAAAAAGAGCCGGGTAGAGGAATCCAAAAAGGTCCGTGCTTTTTGGGGCGATATTTTTTCGCGATATGGGGTACAGGTTTTTCTCAACGGTCACGACCACCATTACCATCATGCATATGACAAAGGAGTCCACTTTATTACCTCTGCGGGAGGTGGAGCCCCTTTGTACGATATTGATGCCCCACAGCCAGAAACCGTTAGCTATAAGAAAATTGAACACTTTATAAATGTTGAAGTAAAGCTGGACGAGGCTATTTTGCACGTCATCGATATAGATGGGAACGAGTTCGATACGATCAAGGTCAAGAGAAGGGATGTAAAATAATCCCGGTCTAAAACATCCCTAATTACTTATCACCATGAGAATTCCCTTTATCCTAATTCCCTTTTTGTCGCTCTTGATGGCGCAGGGTCTGACCGCACAAAAGGAATGGGTCACCCAAACCCTGGAACCCCATCCCTACCTTGAACTTGATGGATGGTTGGCCCATGAGGGAGACCTCTCCATGGAAAAGGTGATGGCCGATACTCCTAAACTCTGGAAGGAGGAAGCGTTAAACAAGCCTTTCTGGGAGAAAAATGGGATTAAATGGTTTAAACGTGAAGTTTCCGTTCCAAAGGAATTAGTGGGACTCGATATTGTTTTGCATATAAGCGTTGATCCGGGAGCTACTGTTTTCGTGGATGGAAAGGAACTTTTTATGACCAACGGTTATGCGGGTAAGGGAATATTGTGCCGGTCAGCGAAATTGGGCCAGAAATACAGCATACAGGTTAAGACCAAAAATGGAAATTACAACAGTCGCTTTTACAATGCGCGACTTGTAGGCATGCCCAAAGGCTATGGTGAATTTTTGGAGGGTATCGCTTTTCCCTTGCCCAAGGACGGATTGCAATTGACCGATTGGAAATACAAGCACAATGCCGATGAAAGGTCCGCGACAACCGCTTTGAACGATGCATCCTGGGAGGATAGAAAGACTGGGGCAAGTTGGAGCGGGGAGTATACGCATGCGTGGTATCGGACCAAAATAGTTTTGCCAAGGACCATAGATACTTTTCAGGTAGGGGGAAGGGCCCTGCGGCTATTGGTAAACGCCAACGATAAAGGGGAAATATGGGTAGAGGGTAAGTTGCGACAGCAATTTACGGAGGGAGAGGGAAACATAATTCTAACCAGTTCCGCAAAGGCGGGGGAAAGTATCCCCGTTGCAATAAAGGTCAGGAACGAATGGGGGTCCGGTGATCTGCGGGAGGTTCGCCTGATCACCGATGAGGCTTATCAACTTAAAAAGACAATGGGAGAGGTCCAATGGGCTATCGATCGGTTGGATCGATATTGTGAGAGACACCCAAAACCCAATATGGCCATCGTCAATAAAGTATCCAAAACGATGGAGGATTCAAGAAACCTGGACTTGGCCGAGAGATTGGCGATCACCAATAGTGTTTTGGAAAGTGTGAAGGTAGAGCTGCAAAAGGAACCTGCATTTTTGATATTGCCCTATTTACAAAACTTACAGGAAGGTGCCATTACCATAATGTGGGAAACCGCCTTCCCAACTTATGGCAGGGTGGTTTATGGACAACATGGCCAGCTGAACGCTGAGGCGGTGGAAAACGAAATCCCGAAGACCATGCACCAGATTACCTTGGTAGGCCTAAATCCCAATGAAAGCTATGAATATAGGGTAGAATCCGGGAACTTGCGGAGTGAGGTACGTACGTTTAGAACAAAAAAACCAAAGGATGCGCCCATAAAAATCATTGTATATGGGGACAACCGATCATATCCCAAAGTACATGGGAATGTTGTCAAAATGATGGCTGAGGAACACGCGGACATGATCTTGAATATTGGCGACGTAGTGTCTAAGGGTACCAACCTAACGGGATGGATCGATGAGTATTTTTACCCCCTTAGATATGTTAGTGGGTCTATCCCAACATATATAGCCATAGGCAACCATGAATATGGGGGCTATAGCGAACAACGGGTAGTTCCCCCTTTTGAAAAGTATGTAGATCATCCGCTGACTTCCCCCGGCAGCACAGAGTATTTTTATTCCGTCGATTACGGTAATTCCCATTTTATATTTTTAGATCCCAACAAGTCGAATTTTGAGGAAGGGGAGGGAATCACCATAAATAGCCAGCAATACAATTGGTTTGTCAACGACCTAAAAAAAGCCAAGGGAACCAGCGAGTGGATCTTTGCCTTAATGCACCAGCCCCCGTATTCCGAGGCTTGGTCCGGTGGACCATATGACGGCGAACCCCCCTTGCGAAAGTATATCGTTCCCCTTATGGAAGCAAACGATGTGGATGTCGTGGTAAGCGGCCACACCCACGATTATGAACGGGGGTTGCCCCACCCTCCGTATGACCCCAAAACGGGAAAGGGAAACAATGCTACCTATATCATTTCTGGTGGGGGAGGTGCCAATCTGGACAACCATAAGTATTCCGAATGGGAGCAAATTGATTATCCGGACCATAAAGCGGTTAAAAACAGCGATGAGACCGATGCGGGTGAATTTTATGTCTACCATTACGTTGTGTTCGAGATTGACGGAAAACACCTAAAGTGTACCGCTAGAAAAATGAACGGGGACGGGTCCGATGGGGGAATCTTGGATAGTTTTGAACTGCGGCATAAATAATAATTTTGAAAAGGAAACTATTTCCCCTTAAGGGAATTGTAACGGTCCTCAATACTCCCTTTGACCGGGACGGAAAAATTGACCTATTTGCCCTGGGAAATAATGTAGAGGAAGCATTGAACGCGGGCGTAGCTGGTTTTTTGGTTCCTGCCATGGCGGCCGAAGTTTACAAATTGTCCGAACTGGAACGGATACGAATGGTAGACAAGGTTCTTGAAACGGTTTCAGGTAGGGTTCCAGTAATCGCCGGTGCCGGGGAAAGCGATTTTTTGAAAAATAAAAAATTGTTGCAGGCCTACCAAGACGTGGGTTGTAGCAATGTACTATTTCAAATACCCTTTAAGAGCGAAGATCAGTTTAAGGAACAGTTTATGAAACTGGCGGACCTGGGGCCGGACATGATCATGTTACAAGATTGGGACGCCACGGGTTACGGCCTTTCTGATGAATTGATTTTGGATCTTTTCGAAAATGTGGAGGCGTTTCGTTGCCTAAAGATAGAAACTGTCCCTGCTGGTATCAAATATTCCCGAATTTTAGAACTGACCAATGGTCGTTTAAACGTCAGCGGAGGTTGGGCCGTATCCCAAATGATTGAGGGACTACAGCGGGGAGTCCATGCTTTTATGCCAACAGGAATGCATTATATTTATACGGAAATATATAGAAGGTATGAAGCGGGTAATATGTTAGGGGCCCAAAGTTTGTTCGCACAAATACTTCCGGTTTTGGCATTTTCAAATCAACATCTGGATATCTCCATTCATTTTTTTAAGCGATTGTTGTACCGCCAAGGCATTTATCCTACCCCTAATGTGCGCCAGCCGATTTTGCCCTTTGATTCCCTACATAAAAAATTATCCGACGGACATATTGACCGTATCCTTGAAATTGAGGCGAATTTAAAAAATAAGATATGATTACCACTGTAATCTTTGACATGAACGGGGTCATTACCGATGACGAGGAATGCCATGAACTGGCGACCAAACGTGCATTTGAACAGGTAGGTTTGGATATTACCCCCGAAATCTACAGGAGATTTTGTCTGGGCAGGACCGATCTTGCTGCATTTAAGGAACTTATTGAAATATACAGCCTTTACAAAGTAAAACTGGAACCGATCATAACCGACAAAACTAAAATTTATTTGGACCTGATCCGACACGAATTAAAGATATACCCAGAGGTGGTGGACCTTATCGATCGGTTAAACGAAAACTATACTTTGGCCCTGACGACCAGCTCGACCCTTAGCGAAGCGCAAACGGTGATAAATAAGTTGAAGTTACAGGATAAGTTTAGGGTCGTTATAACTTCGCAAGACGTTGTCTTTGGCAAGCCACATCCCGAGCCATATCTACTAACCGCGAAAAAATTGGGGGTTGATCCAAGAGCGTGTTTGGTTATCGAGGATTCGGAAAACGGCGTACGATCTGCCAAAGCGGCGGGCATGAAATGCGTCGCCATAACCAATTCCGAAAAGAGGGACAAATTGATGCTGGCCGACCAGATCGTGGACCGTTTCTCTGAGATTACGGATGCATTTATTCGACAAATCCCCAATTAGAAAGTCTTTCATCCTTTAGCCCCGAAGTTTCGGAGCGGTCCTTGATCCTTTAGCGACAGCGGTCATTTTTCATTTCACTTGCTGGATTACCTCAATTAGTGATTTATAGATCAACGGGGCAGTATCGGGACCAAGGGAATTTCCTTCCCCGTACGTATCGCCCTTATCGTTGTACAAATAGGGTTTTTTGACGTCCCATTCACTTTTTGGGATGATATAGCCGATCTCATCGTTGGAAAGTCCCAAGTAAAACTTGTACTTGTCCTTGATAAATGTCTGAAGTGGGGGTACCTCCACAGGCTGTATATCGAAGTCCCTTCCTGGAGGTGCTTCCACGCCTCCATATACGATTTCCGGATAGATTTCCCCAGGGATGCTTAGAAACATGGCAGGGCCCACCCTGATGGCCCCGACTTCCGTTCGCTTTTTAAAATACGCGGGCATTCCCATCTTGATCAATCCAATACCGCTTGCAATGATAAAGGTGATATTGTCCAAAGGGGCCATCAAAGTTTTTGCACGGACCGATATTTTTGAGTCGGCAATTGTGTCCCCGTGTTTCTTAAGTGCCTCCAATGACATCAGGGCAATATGGTCCCCAAGCGCCTTGGTCTTTTCATAGGTGGGCTCCGAATAGGCTTCGCCCGTAAAGGGATCGTGAATTGCAATGGAGGGATGTGGGGCCATGAGTCCGCCTATGGTGCCGGAAAAGTAGACCGCAACCCCGCCCAAGCCTTCCTGCATCAGCTCATTGCCGTTGTAGACCCCATTTTCAACCGCTTCGCGAACGTAATGCGGAAAATCGGAACTGATCAAAAGGTTTTTGCTCCACAGGGTTTCGGGGTGGTTGGACCAATTGATGAGCGTTCCCATAGTCTTGTCCGTATCGGCATCGAGAACCTGCATCAAATGGATTCCAGGCGCCTTAACTATGGGTTTTCTGGTATCCTTCATCAGGACGGAATCCCGGCCCGTTAGGTCTTCGGCAAAGACCAGCTTGGCGGGCCGAATATTTTTTGTCGCCTCTACGATGGAGGCGACGGTCTGTTCCTTTACGTATTCCATTTGAGCGGGATTAACCCCGGAATTGAACATGTTTTCTCCCCATATGCCTACCAGGTCGTTGCTTTCGTGGGTATGGGTAGATGAAATTAGGACATAGTCGAGGCCTAATTCCTTGGGTACCCGATTCCTGATGTCTATGACGTCCCCTTGTAGGAAACCGATGGCATCCAGGGAAACCATGGCGATTCGGTGCTTGCCATCGTCCAGGACCATGGCGCGGGACCAGACATCGTCGTGCACCCCTTGGGCCGGTTTGGCATTGCTCATCCCCGCAATCCAAAAGGCATCGAACTTTCCGTTGCCGTTCACATCATTGTAGGTGTCGCCATCCTTTTTGTTATACTTGAAATCGTTGTTGGCATCGTTCCAGGTATCGATGATTGTAGGGGTTATCGGTTTTTTGGAAAATCCCGCACTGACCTGCTGTGGTTGGTCATTGGTAAAGTTTATATCGATACTGTAACCCGGATGCCGATCACGCCAGTTGTACATAAAAATTCCCCCGATCACCAAAACGATCAATAAGATCAAAATCCCCAAGTATTTAAAAAATTTCTTCATTTCTTGTCATTTTCGATTGAGAAAGAACCCACTATTTTTGGTCTTGTTTAAATTGTATAGCGTATTCTTTAAAACTTATATAAATCGTAATTTTATAAGCTCATAAACATACTTCAAAAGCATCCCCCTGCCCCCTTCAAAGGGGGAATAAATTCTGGCATCTAAAATCAGCATATATTTCTTAACCTATCCATCTCCTGCTCTAAAAAACCTATAAACTCATTAGTCCAAAAAAACTTTTTAAATTAAAGTTTGAATCAATTGAAAGTCTTGTTTCTAGTTTCTTCATTCTTTTTCATAATCTCTATCGTATAAGTCATTTCCATACTTGGTGTCTGAACTAGAAAGTTCGAGAACAAGGCTTGCGTAGTTTTGAAAATCAAGGAGTTTACTAGTGTAAATGACTGTTTTCAAAACAAGCATAACGCAGTTATCGCACTTTATAGACGGTCACCCGTAAGTGCATTGGCCAGTTTAAAGTTAAGTTCCATCAAATAATCCCCCATACTTGGTCCGTACCAGCCCATCAAACGGGCCTCATAGGTGTCGAAATAGTAATATTTCTCAGGGACGATATATCCCAGATATTGACCATTAAAGCTTGTAAATGCCGAATTGTATCCTTTCAGTTCCAATGCATTTTTTAAATCGATCCCGTATTCCCCGCTCAGTTCATAGGGCATGGCGATCCAAATAAAATTATTTAATTTAAGGCCCTGAAGATAAATCGATTCCGGTTTGGGTATCAGCAGCCCTCCAACAGGGGGGGATAGGCGTAATCTATCCGTAATATAAAAGGCCTGGAGTTCTGGAATTTCGATTTCCGTTGTGATCGGGGCCAAGGTCATGATCGAATCGTATTTCATTTTTTTGAGCAGTACTTCTGCGGAATCTGCCAACGTTTCCCCTATATACTTGGCCTTATCAAACTTTTCCCCTATGCCCAGGTTGGATTGGCTACCCACGGTGCCCGCAAAGAACAGGGCCAGGTCTACCCCTTTGGCCTCAAGGGCACGCTGGTAATATCCGGGGTAATCCCCGCTAAACTCATCGTTCCAAGTTCCTATCGTGGTGGCATGGGCAGAAAAAATCCCAACCACTGCCGTGTTGCCATTGTCTTGAACTACCGAGATGAGGTTTAATTTGTCATTGAGCCTCCCGGTTTCTCCAATAATTCGGTTGCGGACCAAGTTGGGCACGCCAATGCAGTCCGATGCAAATTTAGAAGGCCGTACGTCCTCCAGGGCATTTTGGATAAGCTGTGTAAACTTATCACTGAGCCATTGCACAACTTCTGGCTGGTACTCCCCACCGAAACTCTTGCCGACGGCCCCGGGAATGCAATTCCCTATGCTGGAATGGGTATGGGTGGCGCCAAATATAAGTTGCTCCCTCGAAATCTGGTCCTTAACGTTTTCCTTCACCTGGGCCACGACGGTTGCAGGCATAAAGACCAAATCGGCACTGATCAAGATGAGTTTTTTTTCTCCGACCTGTAGTGAAATGGCCTTCGCAAAAAGGGAATCGTGTACCCCTTTTGCTATTTGCCCATTTCCAAAACCGGCCATTTTGATGGCATTGAACTCGCCCCGTGCAGGATCTGGGGAATGGTCAACGATTTTTGGGGTGATATTCACCTTTGCAAACCCAGCAAGGAGCGTACCTTGGGTTTCGCTCAGGGAGCTGATCTTTGCATCCATTTTCTGAATGGTGTGCTGGTAGTATCCCGTTTCAAAATAGGGAGTCGTATCGATTGCCCTAAAAACGAAAATCCGCACCAACAAAAAGAGAATGGCCAAGGCTATAAGCACCCTGATCGATCTCCGTTGCCACTTCCTGGTTTGCATTTACTAAAGCTTGTTGGGGTCCAAAACGATATATTTTATTGTCTTTCTATTCCAGGTATAGACAATATGTACCTTGCCGTCTTCGGCTTGCACAACTGTGGGGTAGGAATACTCTTCCCCTTCCTTATCCGTTGTTTCCCGTAGAGGTTCAAGATCCAGCACCCGGTTCCAGTTCTTGCCGTTGGTAGAAAGCGCGACGCTCAAGGGTACCCGGTCTCCCCAATTTTTGCCTGTCGGATTGTACACCAAGAGTTGGCGACCATCCTTCAATGTTACCCCGTCTACCCCGGAATTGGGGTTGGGAAGGGCAGTGGGGGTCATTTCGCTCCAGGTTTCCCCATTGTCGTCTGACCAGTTTTGGGCCACGAAATCATTCTTGGTTCGGCTCAATAATTGTAATTTTCCATTCCCATAATTCAGGACGACGGGTTGTATGGAGCCTATTTTGTTGGGGTCGTTCAAGGGGCCGGAACTGGTCCAGGTCTTGCCATTGTCCTTACTGGTTTCAATGTGGCTCGTCCATTCCCCGGATTTTGTTTCGTTGCTGGATGGTGAAAGTATGATTCCGTTCTCCAGTTGTACAGGTTGATTTTTTATGGGGCCCAATATCCCATCGGGAAGCCTTACGGGATCGGACCATGTTTTTCCATCATCATCGGAGGTTATGTAAAGGCCCCACCATTCCTGCGGACTGGGTCCCACCTTGTAGTACAGGTATAAGGGTTGTCCCGAGGGCTTGAACAATACCGGATTCCAACAAGGATAACGAGTGCCGTCCTCCTGTACGCCATCGGCAACCTCCACGGGGGCGGACCACTTTCCGTCGGTTTTCCGGGATACCCATATGGTCACATCCTTATTCTTTTCCTTGGTGCCCCCGAACCAAGAGGCAACGGCGACCCCATTGCTTACCTCAACCGTTGAGGCATGGCACTCCGGGGTCGGGGTATTGTCCAAACCGTATATAAATTCCTGGGTTATCACAGCAGGGTTTTCCAATGGAATTACTTCAGGCAATTTAAAGGATTTATCCTTGCATGAGAAAAATAGTAGTACAATTGCGAACAAGGTAAATAATTTCATGATGTTAGTAACTAAATTGGAGGTTATGGTTGTCATCTTTGAAAATGTTTTCAATGGGTAAACGGTTAATAACTAATAAAATGTTTCCTAACGATTCTCTTGGGAATTATCGGTTTCAATAAATTTAGAACTAGTGCCCAAAGGCTTCCTGATGAAAATTATCATCGCTGCCGAAACAAACATCAATAAACCATAAATGGCAGGTACGACCGATAATTCGACATTGTTCAATGCAATGGTGGCCAAGGTTATTGCCAAGGTCGCATTTTGGATCCCGGTTTCTATAGATATGCTGATTGCTTGTGGCCTGCTCAATTTAAAGATTACGGCCAAACCAAAACCTACGGTCATAGTAGAAATATTCAAGAGGATGGCAGGTAATCCTGCTTCGCTCAAATAGCTCATAAATACATCCCTAATGCTATAAGTGATCCCTACTACAACCAAGATAAAAATGATGGCCGAAGCTGTTTTTACGGACTTCTCCATACGGGATGCGAAATTTTGAAAAGCACGTTTTACCCACATCCCCACGGTAACCGGAACGACTACAATTATTAACAATTGTTTGACCATGGTAAATGCGTCTACACGTACAGTCTGACTTTCATTGGAAAATTCTTCCAATGCAAATTGGACGATAATCGGAATCGTAACAATGGTCAGCAAACTGGCTACGGCCGTCAAGGAGACCGACAATGCCAAATCCCCTTTGGCAAGGTAGGTAAGCATGTTAGACGTGGCACCTCCAGGACAGGCGGCCAAAAGCATTAGGCCAATCGCCGTAGTAGGGGAGAGGCTCAAGGAAATGGCCAAGGCATAGGCAATAAGAGGCAACAGTATTATTTGGCAGGCCAGGCCAATAAAAATTGCCTTGGGAAAAAGCAGTACCCTTTTAAAGTCGGCCACTGTTAGCGATAGCCCCATGCCAAACATGATGATAATCAAGGAAAGGGCTAAAATGATTCCAGAGGTAGAGTCCATATTGGCAACTATTTGAAATACTTACAAATAAACCCAATAAACCAATACGGCGCCAATGTTATTTTGTTGGTTATACATTAAATATTGTTTTTTTATAGGGTTTCGTATATCTCTCCCCAATTAATTTAAGGTATCAAACAATCGGATATGGGAACTTATATAATGTATGGATTCCTATTTTTTATCCTTGAACCGTTCCATGATTTCGGGCCAATTGGTAAAAATGATACCTTGGTCCTTAAAGAATTGAATGAGGTCGGGGTCTGAGAACATTTCGGCTTCCCATGCCCGCTGTTGCCATGAATTGGTTATCGTCTTCAGGTTATCGGTAAGGACGGAAGGGTGGAAGATGATTTCGGTGAGCCCGGACGGCATGGAATTTACCAAGGCCTTGAAATTGGCAATCTTTTCTTCATAGGTATCTGCTTTTGGCGCACTAGAGAAAAAATCGAGCTTTGGAAGGGTATAATCTTCTACCATTTTTATCACACTATCATCCAAAGGATAGCCCTGGCGTTTGAATTCGGCTAACACCTCAGGTTTGGAGATATCAATAATATTTGCGGGAATCCCGTATTCCTCGGCTACTTTGATGAATACTTTTACGTAACTGGGGTCGGCATACAAGGTGCCCATATGGGTATCGATATGGTCCGGTCTATATCCCCAGGCGATGGACTGCTCGATCTGGCTCCTTATTTCTTTTTCTACCTCTTCGGCGGAGGCGTGTTCCACCACTTGTGGGACCTCGTGCCACATCTTGTGATCTTCGTCCAGCAGACCAGGCACTTCCGCGGCAGGCGTTACGGTGCCCCATCTATAGGTCTGCCATTCACTGGTCAGGGTGAGATGTAGACCGATATCCATTGATGGGTGTTCCTTGGCCCAAGTAATGGCTTCCTTAGCATTTGGACAGGGAATCATGACGGCCGCCGATTGGATCACCCCCTCTGTCAGCATTTTTTCGGCGGCTATATTGGCCTCTGGGCACATACCTATATCATCGGCATGCAAAATCATTACCTTTTTACCTGCCGGCCAACCCAATTTTTCGGCCCAAGTGTTTGCGGTGGACTTTGTTGTGGCTTCCACCATGGTCGTTTCAGGTCCGTCGGGTTGCGATTTTTTATCCTTGCACCCAACAAAAAAAATAGCGAGGCAAAGAAGGGTCGGCATAGGATGTAAAAGTAGCTTTTTCATATTTATGAATTTGATTTACAAGATAGTACAATTAACGATATTTCCGTCTTTCAACGATCAGTCCCCCTCCTTTGGAGGGGTAAGGGGAGGTCCTTTGGGAAGAGCCACGAATTTCTTGTCATGCAATGACCCTTACCCCCCCAAGATTCAAGAACCACGAGTCAGGAAATAAGGACCTATACCTTTTTTAATCTTGTCTCTTGATTCTTGCCTCTTGTTTCTCATTATCTATAAGTATTTTTTAAACCAATTCAGCCCATCCCCATAGATGATATCCAAAGGTGCATCCCTGTGTTTGGCATCGTACCAGATTATATCCTTGGGTTCTTCCGCTTTTTTGAATAGCAATTTGCTCATCATTGGGGGCACGATCTCATCATTTTTGGCATTGAGCATCAAGAAGGGGCGTGGTGAAATATGGGCCACAAAATTCAGCGGTTCTATGACGGACAAGAAGTTTTTGGTGTCGTCGGAAATGGCATCTTCCTTATAGAGCAAATTCAATTGCCCGCCCGCCAGTGCCACTACAGGAACCTTTACCCGTTCCTCGACCCCACAGAATACCGTCCCGATGATGCCTCCCAAACTTATTCCATAGTATCCTATCCTTTTAGAATCCAATTCCGGCCGTGTTTCGATAAAATCGACCGCCCTTCTTAGATCAAAAACGGTCTGGCTCACGATATTTCGGGTCCAATATTTATTGGGTCCCGTTAGGTCGAAATCGTAGAATTCCTTTTTGCGATCGCCGTGGTCACTTATGTCCAATCGCAGTACGGCATACCCGCTTTTTAATAAAAGTTGATTTCCGTATTCTACATAATCAACAGTTTTTCGATCTCCCAATCCGTGCATCAGGATTACGACGGGGGTCGGTTCCGCCACATTTTTGGGAATGCTCAACAGGGCCGTCACCCTTTGATCATGTACACTGGTGTATGAGACCTTGTACAGTTTAAAATCTGTCGTGTCCACAGAAATACGGACCGAATCCTGAAGAGGAACGGCACGATCATACCTATAATAATCGGAAACGGGAAAACAAGTGCTCGTCCCAAAAACGGAATTGAGCAGGAGGAGGGCCAGTATTATCAGGACCCCCAATACCGTTGACCAAATGCGAAAAGATTTAGAGAACCTCATCGTCATCCGCTAAGTACATCCGGGTACTTTTCGTGTAAGTACCACCGTTTGGATCTTTGTATTCCAAATCGATATAAAACGACTTGAAGCCTTTTTTCGGGAAGTTTATCTTCTCTTGGACCCCACCTTTGTCCGAAGGTTTTAAGGGAATGGAGTCCCATTTCTCGTCCCTAAAATCTCGATCTTCGGAATCGGCAGACCAGAGATAGGCCCCTATAAGTTCCTTAGAATCCGATTCCACGGAAAGCGTGGCCGAGGTTTTATCGGTACTCAGTTGATATTGCAATTCTGGATATGGTTTTTTCTCCAAGGTATATTCCCAAAATGCACTCAAGGCTTTAAGGGCTTTGGCTCCGCCGGCTAGATCGTGTCCCGCATTTGGGGTATATTGAATAAAGTTGGTTCCAGGAATACTGTCGATATAATTTTTTATGGCATCTACTGGCCAATATTCATCATTGGTCCCAATAAAGAGCAGTTTGGGCATCGTGAGTTTGGCCCGATAGGAGTACGGGTCGATCATTTGGGTCAGAGCACTACCTTCAGGGGTGCTGACGGACTGAGGGATTTCCAATTTGGTATAATCCTCAATTTGTATGCTGTATTCGCCCCAGGCCGTTAATTGGTAATCGAGACTCACCGGCATGTTCAATACGTCAATGACCATGGGCCCAATAGCCTTCACCCGGTTGTCGCTCGCTCCCGTGAGCCAAGTGGTCCACCCTCTTTTTGAAGCTCCGGCTATTGTAAAACCTGTGACCTCTTTATTTAATGTACTTTTTGAGAACTCCTGTACGGCGTCCATTCCTCGGACCGCACTTTTGACCATCGGAAAGAGCAAGGGCCAGGTAAGGTCTTTATCATTCTTATATTGATGCAGCGTATAAGAAATTAATTGATCCTCCACTAGATCGCCTTCATACAAAGGCTGCATGGGCACTTGCCGTATTATGGCTACGATGGCTTTATTTTTCTCGGCCATTGCTGCCATGGGACCCGATTCCTTCCCCGTACTTTCTTTGGTCTTCCAGTTGGGCAACCCATCCTTTACGCTGCCACCAGTGATAAAGAGCAGGGCTCCTTCATGGGCAATTTCGGAAGGCACCATAATGGTCAATTGATGCTTCCATGTAAAACCCCGCCATTTTTGCGAGGTCAACAATAGGTCATACGCCTTGACCTTCCCGATTGCAAAGGTGTCCTTTATTTCCCATTGGAAGGTAGTATCACTGTTGTGCAAATAGCTTTGAAGCGCCGTTTTTGGAGTAGGTTTAACCTCCGTTAAAGGGACTATCTGGGCCGTGTTTTTTTTATTTTCCCTACAACTCGATAAAAATAGTATAGGAAATGCAAGTACCATGGCCATAAACTTGGCCGCATTAGAAGTTGTCATCATTTTTTACTGGATTTTTTGTTGTTTAGGACTATGCTCAATTAAGTCGATTGCTGCGGAAATCAATATTTCGCCCGTCATTTCCCCAAGGCTGGTTTTGCTGACATATTCATACCTTTTAAAACTTTCGAAATCCACTTTGGTAAGCATATAGCCAAAAGCATCGTTGGTAAGCCCAAAAAGAAAGGGGGTATCCGTGTGCATTTTCCGTTTAAGGTAATAACCTATATTGGGCAAGGCTTCACCTGGAATAGTCAGAACTTGCGCAGTACCTATATTCACAAGGTTCATCGTGGTGGTCGCAATACTGTCGTTACCCGTTCCCATGGATAGGGGAGAGTTCTTTAAAATATAGCGCATCATGGGCGAATCTATTGGGAAGTCTACCTTTTTTGAGGTGCAGTAGAGGGCAGCATTGTGCTGGGGAACCGCTGGATCAACGATCCGTAGCGCTTCGTCGGCCAATAAGTCACCTATTCTTATGCATTCTTGCCAATCGTTGGCTTCTTTCCCATTTTCCAGTCTGTTGTCCGCAGTGACCATTCCGCCCTGTGCCCCGTTCATAAAAAGTGACATACCCCCTGTTTTTTGTTCTATTCTATCGTTCAGGGGCCCCACAAGGTCTGGGCTCAAAATCCCTTGACTATTCCCAATAACTTCGGGGTGTATGGCATAATTTACCAGGGTAACTATGGGCTGACCTTTTTTCTTGCCGGTTGTGGCAATGGCTTGTAGTACACTGCAACGGGGATCGTAAAGCTGGGGTGCGTAATAATTATAGGATATCTTTCCTTCCGCCTTGCCCATGGCAATTTTTAAATCTGCCGGCTGTAAATTTTTCAAGGCTTCTTTAATGGCATCGGCAATTTGTACGGTACACCAGTCCAAATATTTCAGGTCCGCTCCGACATTTCCGTTCTCATCGGGAAATGCATAAGCATCCGGGGCACTATGGGTATGGGTTGCACCTATCATTATGTTCTCGGGCGGGATTTCGCTAACAAGTTTTCGGGACCTGTCCCCAAGTGCAGCGGGCCAGCCAAGGTTATCAATAGCTACGATCGCTATTTTTTCTTTCCCTTTGGCCATAACCATTACCCTTGCATAGAGATCGCCCTTTTTAACGGTTGCGGGCTTGGGCATCCCCACTCCTCCCGAGACCGCGAGCAACGGATTTGGGGTTAATACGCGTTTGGCACTTCCGACCAAAAAATCTTGGGCAGAAATCCCCGAAGGGAACATGAAGACAGAAAGTAATACCAAAATCAATGCTTTTGGCGCATACTGGGATATATTATTTGTCATCTGGTATGTTAAATAAAATTTATTGAAAGCTTAGACTTGGGCAATTTAAGAATATTGACTTAAAAAGTATAATAAAAAGCAATATTTAAATATGTGGGTTAATATTCTATTTGTTTTCGTCAAAATACATGATATAAGGAGTAAAAATTAAGATTACTTTTGATTAATGACATTAAAATTTAACATTTATATAACAGGTATATAAGGTTAGGTTTAACACAATGTTGTGAAGCTGATTCAATTTTGTGCTGTATAAAAATGAAAAAAAAGTTCATATGAGAAAAAGACAATTAAACCTAGTTCTAGGAATCCTTTTTTCTGCCTCGTTAATACTTGTGTCCTGTAGTTCGGACGACGACGATAGAAACAACGTGATTCCATTTTCTGCAGATATTTTTCATTCGGTAAATGGAAAAAAGGTTGCCTTTCAAGGCTTGACCAATAATGCCACGAGTTGGAGTTGGGATTTTGGTGATGGAACCACCAGTACCGAGAAAAACCCTGTCCATGTATACACGGATGGCGGTTATTACGATGCGGTTCTTACCGCAACCGATGCCAGCGGGACCACCATAACCAAGGACGTGAGGTTGGCGTTGGATATTACCCCATATGTATTATTGACCGGAGGTGCCACGGCTGCCGATGGAAAAACTTGGAGGATTTCCACTGGGAGTTCTGCCAATGATTATTTTGCTAATGCCGATGCTGACCTTACCCCGTTTCCCGGCGCTCCGAATCCATTGCCTGGGGGTATTTTTGGTTCTGCGTTAGGTATGGCCGAGATATATGAGGATGAATTTACCTTTTATTTTGATGGGGATTATAAACACGACGTAAAAGCGGATGGTGCAGCCTTCAGTGGACTGGTCTACCAGTTTGTAACGACGGGGGGCGCAGGCATTGTAAATGATGGCGGAGCCGATTTTGGATTGTGTACCGGTAAATATACACCGGAATCCGGAGCCACTTTCACCTATGTCAAAAATGAGAATTTCACAACTTCTTCGGTGTATGGGCCTGGGGGCGCGATAACTTATGAAGGGGTGAGCACCCTCAGTTTCTCTGGGACCGAATTTGTTGGCCTTATGGATTTTGAGCGCAAGGTCATCATTCAGAATATCACCGACAAAACCATGCGGTTGGTCATGTTTTTGGCAGCTTCCCCGGATTATTTAGGGGTAAATACCAATGCCGTTATTTTGACCTTTGAAGCAGTTGAATAATTTTTAATCGATTACCAAATAGATAACCAAAATATACTTTGAATATGGAGATGCACTATTCTATAAAAGACCTTGTAAGACGCTTTATGGCCTCCTTACTTTTTCTGACCTTGCTTTTGTCGGGTCATGCAGTAACGGCCCAGAATACCTTCTTAAAGGTTTCTGGTGTGGTCACTTCTTCCGAAGATGGCATACCCTTGCCAGGGGTGAGTATCGTTTTAAAGGGAACCAATACGGGTAAGATAACCGATTTTGATGGCACCTATAGCATTGACGTGCCCAATGGTACCGGCACACTTGTCTTTTCCTATTTGGGATTTGAGACCCAGGAGATTGGTGTCAATGGCCGGGCGACCATAAGTGTTGTCATGAACCCTGGAACCCAGGCCCTGGATGAAGTTGTGGTTACCGCTTTGGGTATAAAAAGGGAGGATAAATCCTTGGGATATTCTGTAGAAAAGGTCCAAGGGCAAGAATTGACCCGAGTTGCCAATCCCAACGTGTTGAATTCTTTGTCCGGAAAGGTCTCCGGGGTCACCATTAACAGTACGGGTGGTACTGGATCATCGGTTAGTATGGTAATCCGTGGGGCTATTTCCTTAAGCTCGGACAACCAGCCGCTTTTTGTAATCGATGGTGTTCCGGTAGAAAATACACTCAATAACGTTGGCGGTTTTGGGGATAGGAACCCAGTGGATTACGGAAATGCGATTTCTGACCTTGACCCGGCCAGCGTTGCAAATGTAACGATATTGAAAGGGGCCAGTGCAGCCGCGCTTTATGGTACCAGGGCTGGTAACGGGGTTGTTTTGATTACCACAAAAAGGGCGAAGGAAGGTGAAAAAATGAGGGTAGAGTTTACGTCCAATACGGTTTTTGACATTCCTTACAAATATATTGATACCCAATCCCGTTTTGCTACCGGGTATTTGTCCTACTCTCCTGAGTCCCAAGGCGGAAGTATGATCATGCCAGATGCGATTCCTGCCGGGGGTAATGGTGGTCCAGAATTGGATAAGGGCTATTTTGCCGTGCAGTGGAATTCCCCATTGGATGCTAATGGCCATCCCATCCCTACGGAACTTAAAAGTTATCCGAACAATATAGAAAATTTCGTCAATACGGGTATTACAACAACCAACAGCCTGGCGATTTCCAATAGTTCCCAATGGTTGAACGTTAGGTTTGGGGTGTCTACCATGGACAATACGGGAATAATCCCTAATTCTGACAATCAACGGAATAGCTACAATTTGACCGCTTCTTCCAATCTGAATAACAAACTTACCTTGAGCACCAGCGTCAACTTTGTTCACAGCTATGCCAAAAATAGACCTGCTTCCAACAGGGGTACCAACCCACTTGATGCGGCTTATAACACTCCGCCCAGTATAAACATAATGGATGTAAAGGACTATAAGCTACCAGGTAACCAAGTCTTCAATTTCTCGGACGATTATGCGAACCCTTGGTTTATGGCCAATGAGATCAACAATAGTTACTCAAGGTACCGCTTATACGGAAATATGGCACTGGAGTGGAACATAACCCCCGAATTTAGCATTAAGAGCAGCTATAACCTGAACACTTACAATCAGACCCAGGAGACCAAAATGGCCCCAGGATATAGTAGGGAACCTAACAACGGTACCTATGGAATCTCTAAATCCGATGGTCTCGAAACCAACGTGGATTTCTTGGCTACCTATACCAAGAAATGGGAAAGCATTGATTTCTCGATTTCTGGAGGTGGAAACATGATGTATCAAAAACACACCGGAATCAGTAATTCGGCGGCACCAAAGGCTGGACTTATTGTTCCCAACTTATTTACGGTAGACAACATTTCACCGACCTCATTGCGATACTCAAGTTCTGTAGCGGAAAGGGGCATAAACAGTATTTATGGATTGGCCAACTTCGGATTTTGGGATATGCTATATTTGGACGTAACGGCCAGGAACGATTGGTCCAGCACCCTGCCGGTAGAAAATAGATCCTATTTCTACCCATCGGGATCCCTGAGTTTCTTGTTGAACGAAGTAGTGGAGATTCCTAAAGTGGATATGTTAAAACTTAGAGGCGGTTATGCGGTAGTAGGTAATGATACGGACCCCTACCAGCTAGATACCTATTATAACAACGGCGGATTATGGGGAGATGCCATTATGTACGGGGCAGGTTCCTTGAATACCCCTGGACTAGAGCCGGAGAAAGCCCACTCCCAGGAATATGGTCTGGATTTGGCTATGTTCCAAAATAGGCTTCGATTTTCTGGAACCTATTATATCGTTGAGAATAAAAACCAAATTATTCGGGTGCCTATTTCCCCCTCTTCCGGAAGTTCTAGTGTGGGAATTAACGCGGGTACATTGGAAAGCAAAGGATATGAACTATCTCTTGGGCTGACCCCAATTAGATCTGACGATTGGAATTGGGATCTGGACTTCAATTTTACAAAAAACGAATCCAAGATCATAGCACTGGCCGACGGAGTCGATTATATAGAGTTTTGGAGTGAGAACAAGAGCGTTTCAAGAGGTTATGTAGCCGATCCGGCAACAGGTGAGGATGGATTGGTGGGCAATATTTATTCGCCTATGATCAAAAGGGTGACCGATGTAAATTCCCCTTACTACAACTATCCTATCCTGGGTACTGGGGAAGATGCGGAGTGGCAAGGCTCGGAGGAAAGGGTAAAAGTGGGCAACTATAACCCGGATTTTATTATGGGGCTGCAATCTACTCTTACCTATAAGAACTTTGCACTTAACATGACCTTCGATTGGCGTTCCGGTGGACAATATATGTCCCAGACTTCAAGATATTTGGGGGATGATGGTTATAGCAATAGGACGTTGAACAGTATCGTCAATCCTGGAATCGCAGAGGCCGGACCAGAGCTAAAACAATGGGTCCTTGATCATGCCGACGAATTTATTTTTGCTGAAAATTTTAAATCCATAGGGGGTACCCCAGGCAATGGAGGGTTTCCGGAAACGTTGAGCGGAAGTACCGTGTATGATGGTATTTTTAATGCCGGGGTGCAAGGAACTTATGACGATAACGGCAACTTTATATTGGAAAGTGAAAACCTAGGGGATGTGGGGACCTCATTTATACCTTTCTCCGTTCAGAATCCTTGGGATTTGGGAACACCGAATATGTTCGATGCCGATTATATAAAATTACGGGAGGTTTCATTGAGCTATAATGTGCCCAATAAATTTATTGATAGAATGGGGCTAAATAACTTGGTTCTGTCCCTTTATAGTAGAAATATCATGCTCTGGACAAAGGATTCCGCTTTTGGAATTGATCCTGAGAGGGCCTTTCAGGCGGAACAGAGCAAAGATAGTAGGGGCACCCAGTTTAAACAGGGGGTTGAACGCTACAACGTTGAGCCTTGGTTGGTTCCTATAGGTATCAAAATCGGAGTGACATTTTAATAAAAATTTAAACTGAAATTGAGATGTATCAAATAAAAAGTAAACTTACAATACTGGTTTTGGGCGTTATCTTAACGGTTTCTTGCCATGGTCTGGAAGATTTAAATGTAAACCCGAACAAGATAGGTGGGGAAAATGTTGATCCCAATCTTTTGGTGCCCACGGTAATCAATGGTGTGGGAAGGACCGTTGTTGATCTTGGGTTTGGGGATTTGGCAGGGGTTATGCAACACACCCAAAAGGATGGATGGTCCAGCGGCCATAACAACTATGATTGGAATAACCGTAGCCAGAGTTGGAACGGGTATTATCAGATTTTGTACAACGATAAGACCTTGATAAAAAAAGCGGAAGATGATAATCTGGACTTTCATGAAGGGGTAGGACTCGTAATGAAATGCTATTTGTTCGGGCTAATCACGGACCTTTGGGGAGATGCTCCCTACACAGATGCACTACGAGGGGATGAAGGTCCCGAATATTTTGATGCGGTATTGGATAACCAAATGACCATTTATGAGGGAATTCAATCCGATCTAAAGACCGCCAACGCCTTGTTATCGGGAAGTCAGGGCTCCTATCTTGGGATCGATGCGAGTCAGGATATTCTCTATGGGGGTGATGTGGCCAAATGGCGAAAATTAGCCAACTCCCTTTCCCTGCGATACTACATGCGACTTTCCGCAAAGGATCCCGCCTGGGCGGAACAGGGTATAAAGGGCATTGTTAACAATCCGAGCCAATTTCCATTGATATTGCAGTCCGCCGATGATGCCAATATGGCCTATATAGGTAATACCAGCTCTGATGCCTGGCCATCCAACACTGATTTTGATACGAGTCCACAGGGAGCCTATTTTAGACTTAAAATGGGAAAGCCCTTAGTGGATATGCTTCAGGATCTGGATGATCCAAGGTTGGCCGTATGGGCAGAAAAAATAGCAATTCCCCTTGTACTGGTGCCAGATGCACCGGATGGGACTGACTATATCGCGGATGGAAAAAGATATGTTTCCCAGGATATTGTCGATACCTACGAGTCTCCCGACGGGGTAGGTTACCCTGTAGACTTCGATCCAGAGTATGTGGGCTATCCTCCAGGGATGACATTCGGAATGGCCTATAACCTGAGCAAAAACACCAACCAAGGTGCTACCAACCCGCATGCTTCCCAATTGAACGCAATCTATAAGGAAGCTAGTGGTCCGTTGCTTCAGTCCCGACTTATGTCTGCCGCAGAGGTCAATTTTATCTTGGCCGAAGCTGCCTTTAAAGGCTGGGCGCCTGGAACTGCACAACAGTATTACAACGAGGGCATCAAGCAATCCCTTACGGCATGGGGTGTAGGTGGGGATTACAGTACTTATATTTCGGGTCCGGCCGCCTATACCGGTTATGCGGATATCATCAACCAAAAATGGATCGCCAGCTGGACCGCAGCCACAGAGGCCTGGTTCGATTATAGAAGGACCGGCCTTCCCGATCTACATGCGGGACCTGCTGCCAAAAGGCAGGCCTTGCCCCTTCGTTTTTATTACAACGTCGATGAGATGGATACCAATCCAAATGTGGAAACTGCCATTGAAAAATTGGAACCCACCCCATTTAAGGGAGATGATGCTAGTAACAACAGTGCATGGTCTAAAATATGGTTGTTACAAGGAACAAATGAACCCTATTAACACAATACGGTACTTTAGTGGTTTGAGTTAGTTTGAATAAAGAAAAGGGACTTTTCCTTGCGGAAGGTCCCTTTTTGATTCTAGAACGGCAGCTATCCCACACCCTTTTTCAGAAAAATACTTGCCGGCCAATGGGACCGGGCAGGTATCGGAGCTAAAATAACTAGGAATACTTCAGATAGTTTTAATAGACATATCCAAAGGGCTAAAATATGATATGTTTAGTACAAGATTATAGTGGTTTTAGCAATTAATTTAGAGTTATTTTGTTTAAACTGTAATATTGTCATCCTATGCAACAACCCCTAAGAGGTATTATTCCCCCAATGGTGACCCCCTTGTTAGAAAATAGGGACCTAGACATTAAAAGTCTAAAAAAACTGATAGAACATTTATTGGAAGGAGGGGTCCATGGTATATTCTTATTGGGGACCAACGGGGAAGGACCTAGTTTGGGGTACGACCTTCGCAAGAGACTCATCACCGAGGCATGTGCCATTGTAGCCGGGAGGGTTCCGGTATTAGTAAGTATTACGGACACTACTACTGAATCTGTATTGGGAATAGCGGAACATTCTAAAATGGCCGGGGCAGATGCCCTTGTTTTGGCTTCACCGTACTACTTTCCTATCTCACAACAGGAAATGGTCGATTACCTCAGGTTTTTGGCTCCAAAGTTGCCGTTGCCTTTTCTCCTTTATAATATCCCCAGTTGTACCAAGCTTCACTTATCGTTGGAAACGATTAAAGAAGCGAGGCAACTTGGCGCAATAGGGATTAAGGATAGCTCTGGAGATATGGGTTCCTTGTATATGGTCATAGATGAATTTAAAGATCAACCCGATTTTTCCATTATCGCAGGGGCCGAGCTTTTTCTGTCGGATACCATTATGAACGGCGGGCATGCCGCCGTAGCCGGGGGGGCCAACATTTTTCCAAGACTTTTTGTGGAGTTGTACGAAGCGTCTTATGCAAGGGATTTGGGAAAAATAAGGAAATTACGACAACTGATCCTCAAAATGCACAGTACGCTTTATAATTTGGGAAATACGCCAACCAAAAGTATCACTGCCATAAAATGTGCACTTGCCATTAAGGGGATATGTTTGGAATATATGGTGGAGCCCTTGCATAATTTTGATGCCCAAACCCGCCAACAGGTCGAAAACTTTTTAAGGGATTTTGATTATGGAGGTGCAATTAATACAACGGTTCAGGTAGCATCGAATGAAAAAGGGAAAATTTAAACTTACTATAACTGCTGTCCTCGTAGTTTTAATACTGGTATTGGCCAAGGTGTTTCATTATGAGGTACACTTTGAGAATGCGCTGACTACACAGCCTGTGACAGATTTTGGGGTTCATATACCGTTTTGGCGGATTGTTTTTGAACCCTTCTTAGGCCCCCTTCTCTTTTTCAATCGGTCCATTTATGCTTTGAAAGAGCTGCCCTTGGCCCTGCTTTGGCTTTTGATATTTTATTTTGCTTGGGTTGGGGTTCGAATTTTCAGGAACAAAGGGTCAAGAAAATCGTTAATATTTGCCCAGTTGGCCAACCTACCGCTTTTGCTCGGCATGTGTTTTTCGATTTTTGTGTTGATTTTGTTCATTCCCTTGCCCAATAACACGATTGTAAACAATTCGGCCAGTGCTGTTCTGGTAACTACCCATGCCCATACCGAGTTCAGTCATGACGGTCTCATATCCGAAGAGGGTATGTGGAAATGGCATAAAAGAAATAGTTTTGATGCTTTTTTTATTACCGATCACGCCAACCATCAAAAGACGCTCCAGTTTGTCCAAGCCCAAAGAAATGGAAAATTTCCCATGGAACCTTTGGTCATGGTTGGGCAAGAATTTTCCGGAAGCAACCACATGAGCCTTTTGGGTCTTAATGGTAGGTTCAAGACCAAAGGTATGGAGGACAAGGCGGTGATCGATTCCGTCCACAAATATGGTGGGGCCGTAATCGTAAACCATTGGTTCGACGGTAAAGGAAAGGAAAAGGAATTTTATAGGGATTTGGGGGTAGATGGGTTTGAAATAGAGAATGTAGGCAGCGACCTGTACTACGATCGTGAAATACAAGCCCAATTAAAAAAATTCTGCGAAGATAACGGCCTGACCATGGTAGGCGGACTCGATTTTCATGGATACGGCCGGGCTTGCTCCGTTTACAATGCGTTCGAAATACCAAACTGGAAAACCTTGGATCCCGATTTAAAGGAAAGGGCAATATTGGACATACTTAAAAATGGGCCACAAGAAAAACTGCAGATCCTTTTGTACAAAGACCGCCCTTTTTACGGGGATGCCCATTTAATTTTTAGACCCTTTTTAACCCTGATCAATTATTTCAGGACATTAAATAGTTTCCAAATCCTGTCATGGTTCCTATGGCTGGTTATATTTCAATGGATTTGGAAAGCGAGGAAGAAAAAAGTAATTAAGGCGGACAAAATAATTGTATGGCTTTCCGGTATCTATTCGTTGTTTCTCTTGGCCTTGGCCCTCTCCTTTTATTTAAGGGAGGAAGCCGTAACCGGATATAACAAAATCTATGCGGAATATTTTGGAATACTTGGACCCATAGGTATTGTGTTATTGATCTATGTTTTGATTTTGGTGTATTTCCGTTTTATCAAGACACCAAAAATAGAGCTGTAAAACCTTTATCTGAATCTAGATAATTTGTGGGATCCGACAAAACAGGGTATGAATAGAAAGGACAAATATCATAGAATAGGGAAACCATATCAAAGTTGTATTCAAATTTCACTGGATAATATTACCATATCTTTTCTCTTCTCTATTTACTATGATCTATGTTCCAATCCTATTATTGCCAATTGACCACAAAAGTTTGAACGTATGAAAAACAAATGGGCAAAAAGGACGATTTGGTGTCTCGGCATCCTACTGCTGCTCTCCTATTTTTACTTCTTTCTTCCCGTTTGGGGCATTCCCTTTAATGCCCAACGGCATGGCAATCCGCCGCTCACCCCTGCCTGGACCTTGGAATGTTGGTTGTGGGAGGACGATGTGAATACGGCGGAATACGTTGATGAATTATTGGCAGGATATAAAGAACACGATATTCCGGTACGTACTATTTTGTTGGACAGTCCCTGGTCCCTGCGTTATAATGACTTTATCATCGATACCATTCGCTATCCGAATCCTAAGTCGTGGTTTGGAAATTTGGAAGACGAGGGGTATAGGGTAGTGTTGTGGATGACTTCCATGGTAAATAGTTATAGCAAGGATACCCAAATCAAAGAGGATATGGATTGGTATAACAACGCCAGGGAACATGGGTTTTTGGCAAAATCCACAACTCCCATGGATTGGTGGAAGGGCAAAGGAGGGTTTATCGATTATTCCAACCCAAAAGCGATGGACTGGTGGCATGGACTACAACAAAATGTTTTTGATCTGGGTATTGATGGATGGAAATTGGATGGTACCGCGACCTTATTTTGGAACCAATGGGGTCCCATCCCATTTTTCTATAAGGGAACAGCAGACGGGATCATGTCCACCAGAACCTATATGGACCATTACTACCGCGATGAATATGTACACGGATTGAGCCAAAATCCCGATTTCGTCACCCTTTCAAGGTCTATAGACCGGGGTTTCCATCCGGAAGGTTTTGCCCCGATCGATGCTTCCCCGGTAAATTGGGTAGGTGATCAAAAACATGAGTGGGTTACCGATGAAATGATAAGGAAGAAAGGGGAGTCAAAAAAAGACATCGCTCTGGACGGGATCGAAGGGTTTGAATCGGCCATAAAAAGTATCCTAAAAAGTGCGGACCTGGGGTATAATATTGTTGGATCCGATGTGGCCGGATTCTCTGGAAGTACCATCCCCCCACGGCTTTATATTCGTTGGGCGCAATTTTCCACTTTTTGCGGCCTTTTTCTAAATGGGGGCCATGGAGAAAGAAGGCTGTGGAAACGTACTGCCCAAGAATTGGAAATAATTAGGAAATATGCATGGTTGCACACTGAGCTCGTTCCCTATATGTACCATTATGTGGTAACGGCCCACAATGGTGGAATGCGATTGCAGACACCCTTAAAAAAGGGTAAGTACCACTATATGTTTGGAGATGACTTCCTAATTGCGCCCATCTATAAGGACGATAGGAACAGACAAATTTCCTTGCCGGAAGGAAAATGGCGGTATTTCTTTGGGGACAAGGAGTTATTGAAGGGACCTAGATCGTTCGACAAAGAGTTTTCGCTAGATGAATTCCCGGTGTTTGTAAAGGAAGGGGCCATAGTCCCTTTGAATGTAACAAGGGAATATACCGAACTTGGGGATAAAGCTTCGGATGGGTATATTACCATCCTAATTTATCCAGAGATTCAAAATTCCTTTATCTATTACCATCCGACTACCGCAAATGAAACCGAAATTCATTACAAGAGGGAAGGAAGCGTGTTAAAAGTTGATTTGGAAGGTGCAAAAATACCTCATATTTTAAGGATTCATTCCCCATCTCCGCCCAAGGGAGTCGTTTTGGACGGTCAGAATCTGTCTTCGGATTTTTGGGGATACGATGAAAATCAGGAGAAAATTCTCATCAAAACGGCCCTTGGCTACGATAAGGGAAATTATTCTATTAACTTCTAAGATTTATATCCATGAGTATTAAGAAACAAACAATCGGTATTTTGATCGTGGCCGTGTCCCTAGCGACGGCGTGGGCGATCAGGGGTAAATTTGGTCATGAACAAGGAGCTGCATGGGCTGGTGCTATTGGCGGACTTGCCTTGGTGCTGGTGGCACAACGAAAGGACTGGTACAACAAAATGATATTGATAGCTTTGGCTTCTGCGATAGGGTGGGGCGCAGGGGGCATGATAAGCTATGGTCAGGTCGTTGGTTATGGTCGTTCCAGTGATTTTTTTAATGCGTACTATGGCCTTGGAATGTTGTTTGTCATTGGGGCGCTCTATGGATTGTTGGGCGGAGGCCTGGTAGGCATGGTCTTGGACTCCACCAAAGGCCAAAGGGTAAAATGGGGGGCACTGGTTTCTGAAATGGTGGCGGGCGGACTAATCTCCTATTTCTTTCTGATAGAACAGATTGGTATTAAAATGACCCCACCAAGATCCGAGGCTTGGGCCATAATCTTGGGAGCTAGTTTGGCTTTGATTTGGCATATGGCACGTGAAAATAGAAATTCGCCCATTAGGGTCGCAATTTTTTCTGCGCTTGGAGGCGGATTTGGCTTTGCTTTTGGAAATTTTTTGCAAGTTTTGGGCCACGCATGGGAAATACCGTTCAATATGTGGAACGTCATGGAATATTCTATAGGCTTTTTCGGAGGATCGGGGATGGCCTATGGCGTGCTGACTTCAATTTGGCCAGTTGATGAAGAAAAACCAAAAAAATGGATCAATAGGGCAGGCCTTTTTATTATGGCTGTTTTTGTTCCCTTTATTGTATATCGGGAATCTATGGCATATGACCAAATTTTGAACCACTTGGGGGAAATTCCCAATTTGGAGTCAATAGCATATGCCAGTAGTTTGTTTTCAGCCATAGCATTGATATTTATGGCCATAGTAATTTGTTGGAGGTTGCAGAAAGAGGATTATGCAAGCAAGGATGTCGCTTTTTTCTTTTTCAGTTATTTGGGCGGGTATTTGTTAATGAGTTTTACTATTAAAGGGTTGTTGGGCGGACATACGATCTTGGAGAACTATTTGTATATTTTAAATATCATTGTGATTTATTTGTTGCTCAATAAGTGGAAGATCGGCACATTGGCGAAAACTTCCAATGAGATTCAAGCCAAAAAATGGATTCTTTACTTTTTTGCGATAGTATTGATCATTGGCTTATTAAGTCTGATTGCCATTAATGCCCATGGTGAAATTTCGAACGCCCATAATCGGTTTTAATATCTTAAGAGAATTACTTCCTTTAAAACGTTAATACATAGAATGGATAATACCACAAAAAAGAGCGAATTAGCAGATGGAATAATTGTTTTGGCAACGATTGTAAGTATTGGATATGCTATTGTGCGTTACAATATTGCAGGGGAAGTGCCGTGGAAGGATGTTCCCATATATGTATTGAACAAGGGAATTTCCTTGGCTTCGTTTTTTTTGTTGGTCTTATGTTTTTCAATCGGACCTTTAAAAAATCTTGGGGCTCCAATTTCGGATAAGTTGGTGGCAGCTAAAAAATCGTTGGGCTTAGCGGGTCTACTGCTTGTTTTTGTGCATTTTGTGCTGAGTGTCACTATTTTGAACCCTTTGTATTTCGAAGTTTTTTTTGAGGAAAATGGCACACTGTCTTTAGGGGGTGGCCTCAGTCTTTTAGGAGGGGCGATGGGTCTTGTACTTCTTTGGATCTATAATTTAACTTTTAAGGACAACCTTGCAAAAGTGTCCCCCATCATAAAAACATTGACTTCCAAAAAAATAATTTCCATTATCTTTCTCTTTGTGGGAGTCCACTTATTTTTTATGGGCTACTCTGGCTGGACCACCGTTCATAAATGGCAAGCGGGATTGCCTCCCATAAGTTTGATAGCGTTTGTTATTTTTACCATTGGTTTTTTGCTCAATCTTGTCGGGAGAAGATAGGGTGCCTCTATTTATTTGGGCGCAAGTTATCTGAAGTTCTTGCGATAATCGGATGGGGTTTTCCCCATGTTCGCTTTAAAGTAATGATTAAAATTGGCAAGGTTATTATACCCGCTTTCAAAACAAATTTGGGTAATCTGTTTGTCGGTTTCGGCCAGTAGTTTTGCTGCGATCCCTACGCGCACGTTTTTTACATATTCCATAAAGGTTAGGCCGGTCTTTTTTTTGAAAAAGCGACAGAAGGAACTCGGGGCCATATGCAAAACGGCCGAGGCTTCTTCCAGCTTTACACCTTCTTGGATATTTTGAAAAACGTATTCGTATACCTTATTGATCTGTTCAATATTCTTGGAAAATACCGACGTCTGGTTCATTGGGTTTGATAGCGTAATCCTTTCCGTAATTTTTATTAGGCTATTAAATACTTTGAGCAAACCTATGTAGTATTCCAGACCTCTGCTTTCTGACAATTCCGTCAATATTTGACGTATTTCGGTATCGTCCTCGGATTTAAACCGAATTCCGTTGTTTGCCTCTTTCAACAAGGCTACAACCCTCTGTAATTCAGGCATTTTAAAGAAATCTGAATCGATTATGTTCTCTGAGAAGTGGGTTACAATGCAAGTTGGTTCCTCGCCTTTTTCGCTATCTAAAACTTCCCAGCAATGTGGGAGTTCCGGGCCCAATAAAACCAAATCGCCCTTTTCAAAACCGGAAATGTTATCCCCTACAATACGACGCCCGGCACCAGAGGTTATATAATTGAGCTCAAAATTTTTGTGGGAATGGATCCTAGCATTGGAAGACAAGGGCAGTTTCCTTGAAATGAAAGAGTGGTTGCTCGGAACATATATTTTTTCAACAACAAATTCCATGTCTACATATTTTAACTCTAATAGTCAATATTACGCAAAAAGTTTGAAACATTGGGTTAAAATAATATAAGATATGTGTAAAATAATTGTGGTGGGCAAAATCTAATTCATTTTACTTTGTGGTTAAGTAATAAAATAAAATGAACATAGAATTAAAGGGGATTATTCCTCCAATGATAACCCCTTTAACAGCTGAAGGGCAACTGGACCACAAAGGATTGGAACGGTTAATAGAACATATGATTTCCGGAGGTGTACACGGGATCTTTTTACTTGGCACCAATGGGGAAGCCCCTAGTTTAACATACGGGTTGCGCAAGGAATTGATTACAAAGGCTTGTAAGCAAATAAACCATCGGGTCCCTGTCCTTGTTGGCATCTCGGATACCTCATTCCAGGGGTCCATCGACATTGCAGAGCATGCCAAGGAATCCGGTGCCGACGTTGTCGTAATTGCGCCCCCCTACTATTTTCCGATTTCGGAGAGCGAAATGACCGATTATCTCGAGTCGTTGGTGCCAAAGTTACCTTTGCCTTTTATGCTTTACAATATGCCAAGTTGTACCAAGATGCATATCTCCTTGAAGATTGTTCGTCTTGCCAAGGAATTGGGGGCACTTGGAATTAAGGACAGTTCTGGAAACTTGGAATATCTTTATTCCCTTATCGAGGCATTTAAGGATTCGCCAGATTTCTCCATAATAGTTGGAACGGAATCCTTTTTATCCAACACGATTAAACACGGTGGTCACGGGGCAGTGGCAGGAGGGGCCAATTTTCTTCCAAAGCTCTTTGTAGACCTTTACAATGCCTCTTTGCAGAACAATGAGGTGGTCGTTGATGAACTTAACAAAAAGGTAAAGTATATTTACGACACCATCTATAGCGTTGGCCAATACGAATCGCGCGTTACCAAGGGCATTAAAAGTTCTTTGTCGGTAATGGGTATATGCGAGGATTTTATGGCGCTTCCTTTGCGAAACTTTGGACCTGTTGAGCGGGAAAAGATTAAAGGCTACTTGGAAAATTTGGAACTTTTGCCAGCATAATAAACACATAAGACACTATGAACTATCAATTGGGAGTGCTAGACACGGTTATTCTTGTCCTTTATGGATTGGTCATGGTGGTTATGGGTGTCTATTTTATGCGGAAGACCAAGACTTCCGAGGAGTTTATGGTCGCGGGCATGGGTATACCGGCATGGGCGGCGGGGATAGCGGTAATGAGCGCCTATACCAGCAGTATTTCCTATATCGCCGTGCCAGGTAAAGCATTTGATGAAAACTGGCATCCCTTGATTTTTGCGCTTACGGCGGTTCCGGTTACCTGGTTTGTGACAGAGTATGTAATACCGCATTATCGCAAACACAAGATAATCTCGGTATACAAATATTTGGAGGAAAAAATCGGGGATTGGGGCCGGGTGTATGCCTCGTTGTCCTTTGTACTTTTTATGATAGGAAGAACGGCCGTGATCTTATACCTCTCTTCCCTGTTGTTGACCTCTTTTATTGATCTGGATATTAAGACCTTGATCTTGATCATTGGTATACTGACAATTGCCTATACTTTGATGGGCGGGATGGAAGCGGTTATCTGGACCGATGTCATCCAATCTATAATCATGATAGGGGGACTGCTATTTTGCGCCTATATCCTAACAATAGATGTTTTTTCCAAACCGGATTTTTTAATCCAGAATGCCTTTGATGCCAATAAATTTAGTTTGGGAGACACTTCTTTTTCCCTGACCGGCCGCACCATTTGGGTGATGATTATCTATGGGGTAACGGAAAATATTAGAAACTTAATGGCGGATCAAAACTATACCCAGAAGTATAGTTCCGTAGCCACAGAAAAGAAGGCCAAGAAATCGGTTTGGATCGCCATGCTCATTTATTTGCCGTTGACCATGATATTCCTGTATATCGGCACTGCCATGTTCGCCTTTTATTCCGGGGCCGGCCATGTTCTCGATCCTTCGATAATGAAAGGTGATGAAGTTTTCCCTTATTTCATTGCCACGGAGCTTCCTGTAGGCGTCAAAGGGTTGATAATTGCCGCAATCTTGGCCGCATCCATGAGTACCGTGGATTCCGCTTTGAATTCATCGGCGACGGTTCTATATCTCGATTACTATAAAAAGTACTTTAGGCCAAATGCCTCAGAAAAAAGCAGTATCGGTTTTCTTCGGTGGACCACGGTAATCTGGGGGCTTTTAGGAATTATCTTCAGTTTACTGTTGATCAATGCCCAAAGTGCATTGGATATTTGGTGGCAGATATCGGGCATATTTGGTGGGGGTATATTGGGTCTTTTCCTTTTGGCCATTTTTAATGTGAAAATGAAACATTGGCAGGGGATTGTTTCCGTAATCTTTAGTATACTTATCATTATTTGGGGAACGTTCCTAAGAGATCTTCCATCCGGTTATGAGTGGTTGGAATGTACTATTGATCCAATTATCATCGGGGCAATCGCAACCGCCGGATTAATATCCTTGGCCCTCCTATTTGTTGCCTTCAACAAGCTGAGAAAGTAACAATAGGTAAGTTTTTGGAAAATAAATTTACAAGAGGCACTATGGCCAAAAAAATTCGATGGGGTGTATTGGGTGCTGCGACTATTGCCGTGGAACAAGTTATTCCGGCCATACAACAAAGTGGGTATGGCGAGGTTTTGGCCATTGCTTCACGAAGCCCCGAAAGAGCTAAGGAATTGGCAAATAAGCTTCTTATTCCAAAATATTTTGGAAGCTATGGGGAGCTTCTGGCCGATGAAGGTATCCAAGCCGTTTACATTCCTCTTCCCAACCATCTTCACGTAGAATGGGCCATTCAGGCTTTGAAAGCGGGTAAACACGTCCTAGTGGAAAAACCTGTAGGCATGAATGCCCAGGAAGCCAAAAGTTTGCTGGACGTGGCAACAAAACATCCGGACCTTAGGATCATGGAGGCTTTTATGTACAAGTTTCATCCCCAATGGATAAAGGCAAAGCAATTGGTGCAGGAGGGAGCGATCGGCTCCTTGAAAATTGTACAAGCATCTTTTTCTTTTTTTGAGGACGATTCAAATAGTATTGTAAACAAGAAGGAATTTGGCGGAGGAAGTTTGATGGATGTTGGGTGCTATCCGGTTTCAATTTCCCGTTTTCTGTTCGATGCGGAACCCAAACGGGTCGTATCCTCCCTGGAATATCACCAGGACTTTGAGGTCGATAGCCATGCCTCTGGGGTACTGGAGTTCGAGAAAGGTCGTGCTATTTTCTTTTCTTCCATTCAACTTGCCGAAAATCAAGCGGTTAAATTATTCGGAACCGAGGGTAGTATCGAATTTGAAATTCCCTTTAACCCCCTCCCTGGTAGACCTGCCAAAATATGGTTGACCCAAGGTGGGAGAAGGGAGGAAATCCTTTTTGAACCGTGCAATCAGTACACTTTACAGGCCGATGTTTTTTCAAGGGCTATTTTGGATAATACGGCGCTTCCCGTTACCTTGGAAGATGCATTGCATAATATGATCGCGATCCAAGCCATAAAGGAGAGCGATCGGTTGGACAAGGTAATCTACTTATAGGCCCCTCAATGTTTCGGGTAGCTCTCATAGTTATGGCTACACTACAAAGACCTGAATAACTTATAGCAATGGGAAAATTAATAGTACTCCTATCCTTCATTGCCGTCCTAGCGTGCAATAAGAAACATCCGGAAATTACCAAAACTGCCTCCGATAGCCATGGTCCATATCGGGATAGGCCCTTTCATCAGGAATATCACGAAGCTTTTATTATCGACGCCGAAAACGTGGATGCCAACGATGTCAGGGCGATCCAGCCCGATATAAACGACAATATTTGGATTGCAACTAAGAATGGGGTCTACCTAAAGAACCACGGTTCCAGCGAATGGGTCTCCATGATCAAAGGGGCAGACCAAGGGCCGGCATATGACATAAAATTCGATTCCGACGGGAAAATTTGGATCGCGACATGGAATGGGGTCTACAGCAATCGCTCTGGAAAAATTGAAAAGGTAAACGGAGCAAAACCGCCCATTGCTAAAATTTTACCGGCACAGGAAGGGATATACGCTCTTGGGCCAAAGGGCATTTCTTTGTTCGTAAACGAAATTTGGGTAAATAAGGATTTTAAGGCGCCTGGAAGTGTTCGTACTGCGCTTTCAGATAGGGCGGGGGGACTTTGGATCGGTACCGACGTGGGGCTCTATCACTGCAATGATACCAAAACGCAAGTGTTCCAGAAAAACGACGATTTGATCAGTGCCTATGTCCAGGGAATGGATTTCGATGAAGAGGACAACTTGTGGGTAGGCGGCCTGGGCGGAATTACCATAAGGGATAGCCAAAACAACGTTGTCGGCAGAAAAGAGCCTAAGAACGGTATTGTCAATTCCAATGTTCGGGTGGTACGCAAGGCTCCGGACGGCAGAATGTGGGTAGGGACCGAATATGGCATTACGAGGTTTACACCAGGGGAGGAGGCTTATTCGGTTCGCCTGGGCAAACGTTGGTTGGTGTCCGATAACGTCCGGGACATTGCCTTTGATACCCAAGGAAACGCTTGGATCGCTACTTCCAAAGGGGTAAGCGCCATCAAAAATAAGGAAATGACCCTTGCTGGAAAGGCCGATTATTTTTATAAAAATCTTATTCGCCGCCATGTTCGGGAACCATGGATCATCGCCAGGACTAGGTTGGCCATCCCAGGGGATACCACTTCAATTCAACCGGACGACGACGATAATGACGGCGAATACACCTCCAATTACCTCGCCATGGAATCCTTTAGGTATGCGGTAACAAAAGATCCCCAAGCAAAAGTACGTGCAAAAAAAGCTTTTGATTTTTTACAGTATCTGAGGGAGGTCACCGATAGCGACGGATTTTTTGCGAGGACCATTATTCCAGTTTCCTGGGAAGAATCACATGACATGAACCGTACCATTACCGACCGTGAATACGCTGAGATGTTGGTGGAAAATCCGAGGCAAAAAGCCGTGGAAGAACGATGGCACGTTTCCAAGGACGGAAAATGGAAATGGAAGGGCGATACCAGTAGTGATGAGCTTTGTGGACATTTGTTCGGTTATTATTGGTACTATAATTTAGTGGCCGATGCTAATGAAAAACAGCGGATTGCAACCCATTTCAGCAAGATCATGGACCATTTGATACGGAACGATTTCAATCTGGTCGATGTGGATGGGAAGCCGACAAAATGGGGTATTTGGTCTCCAAAAAAATTGAACCACGACCCCGATTGGGCTCCCGAAAGGGCATTGAATTCGTTGGAGTTGCTTTCGTTTTTAAAGTTCACTTATTTTATCACCAAGGATGAAAAATATCAAAAGGAATATATAGGATTGATCGAGGATGAAGGCTATCTGGAAAATGCCAAATCGCTGTACCATACCAATCCGGCATGGGAAACGTATTTCGATATTTATATGGCAATGTACGTTTATCCTCCCTTGATTACCTATGAGGAAGATCCAAAACTAAAAAAAGCCTATCGGGGCATCTTTGACCAATGGTTCCAAAAGTATAGGACTGCAGAAAGTCCCATGGTCAACTTTACTTACAATATACTTTCCGGTGGTTCGGATGGGTTGGATAGCTCCATAGACTTTCTAAAGGATGCCCCGTTGGACTTGGTAGATTGGTACATAGACAACGGCAAGCGGGAAGACTTGAAGGTCGTTAGGCAGCCCATCCTGGAAGAATTGCAGGTAGCTTTGCGGCCTCCGAGCGAATATAGGACGGTTCGTTGGGACCAGAATCCATATTTGGCCGCTAGCGGAAATCCAGCGGAAGAACGGGAACCGGTTTTCTGGCTGTTGCCCTATTGGATGGGACGATATTTAAATTTGATACAGGGCGAATAGTACCTTTTGCATCGTTTTGCCCTTTCTAAAATCTGTCGCCTATTATGTCGGTTGGACTGGTATCCGGGCAAACCAGAATGGGCCTATTCATTGGTCCAATAGTAAAAATATCCATCCTCTGCCCCCAAAAGCAAGTCCGGTTTTCCTGAGTTGTTCCAGTTTACCAGGGTTGGACTGGTGGAATGGCCGGCCAATTTTTTGTCGGAGAAATTATCGTGGTACTTAAATTCGACTTTTTCGGGGGTTTGGCCGACGTTTTCCAGCAGTACGGCATTGATACCGTTGATTATCAGATCCGTATCACCATCACCGTCCCAATCTCCAAAGGCCATTTTTCTTCTACCACTGCTCCCAAATTCTTTCTCGCTAAGCCGTAGAAGACCGGGCAAACTGTCGAGCTTTTCATTTTTCCGGTTAAAGGTTCCGTTTACGGAATAAAAAATACGCTTCCCAGGTTTTAATAATAGTTTGTTGTTGTCCTGATAGCGTTCAAAATAGCTTAAATACCCATCCTTGTCCAACATCACCAAGTCCATAAGTCCATCCTTGTTCCAATCGATGGCAGTAGGGGTGGTTCGCCACTGGGTTGCCAGCGTATTGGGTTCCGGATTCCACCAGAACCATTCCGGTTTGGGGGTGTCGCCATCCCAATGTACTTCGATAGGCTGTTCCTCGCCCAATTTTGGATTTCCTTTTGATCCCATGTTCCTGTACCAAACTACTTTCCCCCAGACCGAATTCACGATAATGTCTTTTAGGCCATCGTGGTCCCAATCGGCTACCGATAAGGTGGTATAGCCCCATTTGGCTTCACAAGGTCCTTGAATGGAGCCATTTTCACCGGCCTGAATACGTATAATTTCATTTTCGCCTTTCAGTAGTTTTGGGGCATCCCATTTTGGGTTTTCCCCTCCACCGAGGTTCTCAATAAACGAAATATACCCGGCCGAATTTCCACTAATCAGATCTTCGTCGCCATCATCGTCCCAATCCGTGCTATACGGTGTTGCTAGGGCGCCAAATTTTACATCCTGTGCCCTTTGCTTAAAATATTTCGGACTTTTAAAAACGGGCATTCGGTCGACTATTTTCCCTGTGTTTTCTACAAAGGCGACCCTGCCATCCTCATCACCTACGACCAGATCGATATCCCCGTCCTTGTCCCAGTCCAACGAAACCGGAAGGATCATTTCCAAGTCCATCGTAACAATGCCGTTTTCATTTTTTAGATATTTTCCCTTCGCGTATTTTGGTTTCTCCCTGGTGCCAATGTTTTCGAACCAGGTAAACTTGTCCAGGAATTCGCCACAGATAATATCGAGGTCGCCATCGCCATCAAAATCATCAAAGTTTGGGGATGGGGCCCCATAAACATCGATAGGCTGGTCACCGGCTTTGATCTTGTCCTTCAATTGGTAAGTGCCGTTTATGTTTTCAATAAGGTAAACATAGCCATGCAATGGGCCATTCGTCCACACCCCCTTGTCATTAAAGGCATTGTCCCATCCGTAGTCCTCCCCATCTTGAATCCCAACAACGATGTCCAGATCTCCGTCGTTTTCATAATCGACGTATTTCCACTGATTAAATCGGATTTTATTGTGCAGTTTATCAAAGATATCCCCTTGGAAAATTGTCTTGTGATTACCGCTAAGGCCCAATTTAAGATCCGTTAGCTCTTCTCCCGGTATCAGAAATCTGGGCGTACCGTCTACATAGGAAACCTGAATGTGTTTTATGGGATCACCAATCTTAATAGGGGGTTCAAATGTGGGGAATGTCTCCCCGCTGGTATTTTCGAATAGATAAATCCCGTTAAAGGGCACATCGCTGCAAGAAACCAAAAGATCTATATCACCGTCGCCGTCATAATCCACAGGTAGGGGAGAGGCCCATAGTCCCACCCCTAGATCTACAGTAAGCCCCGGATTGTTATATGGCATCCGTTCAAACCGCTTTGGGGCTTCCTGGGCGGTTGTCTGGGAATTGTTTTTGGGTTTACATGCGGTGAAGGTGATCGCCGCGATTAGAAAAATGGGTTTAATCCAATTCATGGGATAATTACTGTTTAAAAAGTTGGTTGTCGTAAATATATGAATTGCTTTTGCCAATTTTTCCTTGTTAATTGATTGATTTACATGGAAAATTGCCCCAGGTTACGCACTGGTGTTTTTCGGAAGGAAAGGCTTGAAAATGTAATGTTCTGAGGTGTTTCTATGTATTTGGGTAGGGAAGGAAGGGCGTTACAGTTTTTTGGAAGTAGGTGTCAATGGAGAAATATAGGACAATATATAATGTATTATTATCAATAATGATGAAATAAAGGGGGCGGTATATTGGTAATTTTATAACCGTAAATTTATTGAACAATAAATCGATTTCCTATGAAGATTTCTAAATATGTAGAGTT
>JBLWZN010000013.1:0-84063 GCA_048266425.1 Sediminicola sp. | reverse complement strand
GCCCATCCGGAGTTTTTCAAGATAAGAAACAACGTCTGCAGAAAATTGATGGGGTCGGGTCCATGGTGCTGCGTCATTTATTTGATAAGGCTCATTTGGAGGCTGCGGAGCAGGAGTTCGAATATATTTTAAATCAGGGTATTGAATACACCTATTTTATGGATAGGGATTACCCATCCTATTTAAAGCATTGTTTGGATGGCCCCATTCTGTTGTTTAGGAAGGGGAAGATAGATTTGGATGGGCGAAGGATAATTAGCGTGGTGGGGACACGAAATATTACCAGTTATGGAATGTCATTTTGTGAGTCTTTTATTGAGGAAATTGCGCCGTTAGATCCGATCATCGTCAGTGGTTTTGCCTATGGGGTAGATATTTGTATTCAAAGGGCAGCAATAAAACACGGATTGCAGACCATTGGCTGCTTGGCCCATGGACTTAACCAGTTCTACCCAAAAGTGCATTCGGTTTATGGCCCTGAAGTTGAAAAAAACGGCGGATTTCTTACCGAATTTTGGAGTACTAGCAATCCTGAAAGGGAGAATTTCTTAAAACGCAACAGGGTAATTGCCGGTTTAAGCGAGGCAACGATAGTCATAGAATCGGCCGAAAAGGGAGGTAGCCTAGTGACAGCGGAAATCGCCAATGGTTACAACAGGGATGTCTTTGCTGTACCTGGAAGGGTCAATGACAAGTACAGTTCCGGTTGTCATAACCTTATCAAACAGCAGAAAGCCCACCTGCTTACCTCGGCCACGGATCTGATCTATATGTTGGGCTGGGAATTGGAGGACAGAAAGTTGCAACCGATCCAAAAGCAATTGTTCGTGGAAATGGATGTTACCGAAAAGGCAATTTATGACCATCTGCAAAAAACCGGAAAGCAATTGTTGGACAGCATCGCCCTAGATTGTAATCTGCCAATATTTAGGGCTTCCTCTACCCTTCTGAATATGGAAATGAAGGGCGTAATACGCCCCCTCCCCGGGAAATTGTTTGAAGCCATTTAGATGGAAACCGACTGAACGGTCGGTAATGTTTGATTTTATATCTAAGTCAATATTAAAATGGTAGTTCGTCGGGAAAGAACATTCTTAAGTCCTCTCTTTTGCCTTTGTAGATCGACAAAATATGAAGTTATCCGACTGTCGGGTCGGTTTTTTATTCTTTTCACTTTTGTAATCCCAATACATCGATCGAGGTCAAATAGCCCAAATTAACAAGCCTGTTGGAATTTAATTTTTGGAAATTGCATACCATTGGGGGCTGGTCTTAAGTAAGTATGCTGGGTTTTGAATGCAGGGCCTTGAATCCAAAATGACGACTTGCTTTGTCCACTAATATCCAACTTTTTTGCGCACCCTGTCCAAGACCCCATCGGCCACTTCACGTGCCTTTTCGGCACCTAGGAACAACGCTTCCTCTACCTCGTCTAGATGGCTCATGTAGTAATTGAATTTTTCCCTGACTTCCCCAAATCTTTCAACGATCAGGTCAAATAGGGCCTGCTTGGCATGTCCATATCCATAATTCCCATTCAAATAGTTGTTCCGCATTTCGTTGGTCTGCGCTTCGCTGGCCAATATCTTGTACAGGGCAAAGACATTGTCGGTATCCGGGTCCTTTGGGTCTTCCATCGGGGTGCTATCTGTAACAATACCCATAATCTGTTTGCGTAATTGCTTATCGGGGAGGAAAATATCGATGATATTTCCCTTGCTCTTGCTCATTTTTTCACCATCGGTTCCAGGAACGTACATGGTGCTTTCCTGTACTTTGCCTTCGGGTATTACAAAGACATCCCCCATTTGTGCATGGAAACGGGAGGCTACGTCCCGGGTCATTTCCAAATGTTGTAACTGGTCTTTGCCCACGGGTACAATATTGGCATCGTACAATAGAATATCGGCGGCCATCAGCATTGGATAGGTAAAGAGACCTGCATTCACATCCTCCAAACGATCTGCCTTGTCCTTAAAGGAATGGGCCAGGGTAAGGCGTTGATAGGGAAAAAAACAGCTTAAATACCAGGTGAGTTCTGCGGTTTGGGGTACATCGCTCTGCCGGTAGAATACGGTTTTTTCTATGTCCAGCCCAAAAGCCAACCAAGTAGCAGCTACGTTATAGGTATTGCTTCTTAAAGTCTCCGCATTCTTTATTTGGGTGAGGGAATGCATATCCGCAATAAAAAGAAAGGATTCGTTTTTTGGGTCATTGGCCATTTCTATGGCAGGGATAACCGCTCCTAGGATATTGCCCAAATGGGGCCTTCCCGTACTCTGTATGCCTGTAAGTATTCTTGCCATCCGGTTTATGTAAGTTTATACTTGTGTTAAGGGCAAAGGTAAACGAAATCGGAAAAATCCATGATAATTATTACTTTTGATTTTATGTTTACCTACCTAAAGAAAATTGGTCAGATCCTGTACCGAATCTGGTTTTATATATTGGCAGTTGTCCCCATTTTAATTTTTTTCCCATTCTTATTCCTCTTTACTGCCTCCGAACGATGGTATCCCCAATTTTTTTGGATGGCTAGGAATATTTGGGCGAATACTATTTTATACGGGATGGGGTGTTTTCCTGAAATTTCAAGGCAACAACAGATGGAACGGGGCAAAAGCTATATGCTAGTAGCCAACCATACGAGTATGCTGGACATTATGCTGATGCTAAAAGTAAGCCACAACCCATTTGTTTTTGTGGGCAAGAAGGAATTGGTAAAGATTCCGATTTTCGGATTTTTTTACAAACGGGTCTGTATTATGGTAGATCGGGACGATAGTGGCAGCCGTACCGGGGTCTATCGTAGGGCCAACCGAAGATTAAATCAAGGTTTGTCCATTTGTATCTTCCCCGAAGGGGGTGTCCCGGAGGAGGAAATTGTACTCGATACTTTTAAGGATGGGGCCTTCAAAATGGCGGCAGCCCATAATATACCGATTGTTCCAATTGTTTTTTTGGACAATAAAAAACGATTCCCGTTTACTCTTTTTAGTGGCGGCCCGGGTCGGGTGCGAGCGGTAGTATTTCCATTTGTTAAGACGAAGCAGGCAAAGGGAGAAAATGAATCCCAATTACGCGAACACGTAAGGGATACTATTTTGGAAGGTTTGGAGAGAAATTAGAAATGAGCCTCCTACAGGACTTGAACCTGCGACCTACGCTTTACGAAAGCGGCGCTCTACCAGCTGAGCTAAGGAGGCAATTAAAAGTAATGCACCAAAAAATGCCCCAACTAAACTGGAGCATTTGGCAACAAAAATATAAATTATTGCGATTCCTACAACCACTGTTGACCTAAAGCTGAAATGATATTTTGGCAATCGTGGATTTTGTGGTAGCCTAAGGCAATCGAACGTTGAATAACCGGTGTTGCAAAATTATTTTTATAGACAGGAAGCGGTATGGGACACACTGGACTATGCGGCTATTTTGGCTTAACTTAACAATGCTTAAAATTTAAAGTTAAGTCCACTATATACCCCAATGGAAAAGGGCCGAAAACTACCTGCGGTATTGGAAAATGTGTTGAGCTGATATTTAAATATGGGCTCTACATTGAGATGTACCTTGGGCATGAGCTGGTAGTTAAGGCCAAAACCGAAATTGGCGCTAAAGTTCACCGAATTGATATTGTTGGCCTCCCCAAGCTCTGTATTCTGGTCGCCTGATTCCAAGATCACGGAATTGTCCGTTAAAAAGAGGGAGCTTACCCCACCGATAAGGTCCACCCCGAACTTTTTGTCCAACAATGCATAATTCGCCTCCATCGGGATTTCCAAATACCCAAATTGTTGTAACATTTTGCCGGTACGGCTAGGATTTTTTGCCGTAACATCAATTGCCATCCCGGGTAATGGTTTCCCTGGGTTCTGGTTCTGAACAATTAGGTTTTCGGAATTTGCATTATAATTTATGTTGTCGAAATTGGCGATCGAAACCAACCCAAAAGTTGAGGTATAGGAAATATCATTAGTGCTATACCCATAGTTCGACTTTTGTAAACCGGAACGGATACTCCATTTTTTGCCGATCTTATAAGAAACCAGGACCCCATAGCTAAGGCTTACCTCCCCAGACTTGCTATTGGTCACAAAATTGGGGGCTATGGAAGACCCTTCCCCTGCGGCATTAAAATATACCGGTGCGATACTGGGCTCTAAGGACCATCTTTCCTTTTTTCCTTGGGCGACTTCTTCAGGTTTGTCCTTGTCATCCAACACTTCGAAAATGGATTTCTTTTCAATGGTTCCCGTCGTATCCACTGCAACAATGGGTTCGGAGGTATTGGTTGCGTTTTGAGGCAGGGAGGATGGACCAATTTCCGATTTTTTGGGTTGTACCCCTTTATTCCCTATTTGATTTTCAGGAGCGTTTTGGACCAATTTGTCAACGGAATTGGATCTCTCGTTACTTTTGGATGGGTCGAACCCATGAGGCTGCAACTTCTCGGCATCGGATTTTTTATTGTCTGCCCATTGTGTTCCTTCCCCTGAATTTGAAATAAGGGTAGGGGAAGTTTTATTTAGCTGTTTTTTTTCGCTTTGCTCGGTGCCTGGGTTTCCTTTCCCTGTGTTGTTAACCGAAGTTACCGAGGTGTTTATATTTTCAATACTGTGATCTGGGACATCTTTGGAGATTTTTACTTTTTCCTCTTTCTTGTCGGTATTTCCGATTTCGACCTCTGTTATGGCCGAATTGCGGATTTCCTGTTGATTCTCTATGGCCGGTTTTTCCGGTTTTTCTGAATTTGTAATTATCGGCAATTCGGGATTGGTGCCTTTAAATGGGCCCAGCAGATAGAGAAGAAGGGCTAAACCGGCAGCGATTGCACCTAGTTTCCACCATATTGGAATGATGTTCCTAGACTTTTTGTTTTCGTCCAAAGTAACCTCTATGCGATCCCAGACCCGGTCGTCCGGCACCTCTCGGAAGTCTTTGAACTTCTCTTGGAACAGTTTATCTATGTTTTTTTTACTCATGGCGCAATTGGTTTGGACCCTGATATTTATTCTTCCTTTTTGGTTTTAATGCCTGCCTTACATAAAAAATCAGCAATCCGACTATTATTTTAGTCCGATCGGTCTCTATTTTTTCCTTCAGTATCGCCTTGGCCCTTGCCAGATTGGATTTGGAGGTCCCGGCAGAAGTACCTAATTTCTCTGCAATTTCCTTATGTGTGTACCCATCCAGCACATAGAGGTTAAACGTTAGCCGATATTTGTTTGGCAGTTCCTGAATATAGCCCAGTAGGGTGGAAAGTTCGATGTCCTCATAACCGTTATCAACCTCAACCTCTTCCTCGATATTGTCGGTCACCACATTGAGATGTTCTTCTTTCCTATATTTCAGCAAAACGGTATTAATCGTAATTCTTTTAAGCCACCCCTCGAACGATCCCTTAAATTTATACTGGTCTATCTTTGCAAAAATGGTGATGAAACTGTCGTGCAGATTGTCTTCTGCCTCCTGATTGTTTCTGGAATATTTAAGGCAAATGCCGAACAATCGATCGGCATATTTCCGGTACAATTGTTCTTGTGCTTTTCTATTGCCCTTTTTGCAATTGTCAATGAGTTCTTCCAGGCCCAAAATTGTTGGTTAGACTTCCTTTGTTTATTCGGCGGGCACCTGGGTATCGTTAACGGGAACATCAATCTCCATGTACTGCGCTTCGCCATTTTCATCCTCTCCGGTATAAAATCGAAAATGATACGTATCGGTATAAATTACTATAAAATCAAAATAGGCATCTACTTCGTCATTGGTTTCCTTACAGCCTTCATGATCAGTGAGCTCGGCACCTACGGGCACTACATTTCTGGTTGTAAGTTCTGGCTTAGTAATCTCGAACCATTGAAAAAAGGTACAATCATTGGGCCTTAGGTAAGTTACCTTGATATGGTACGTTTTGTTGGGTTCGAAGGAGTCCGGGAGGTCGGCACTAACTACTTTTAAAGGTACGTAGATGTAACTATCCCCATCGTCGCCAGGAATACACGAACTAATACTTAAACTCGCCACAAAGAGCAGCGTGAATAATTTAAACTTTTTCATAGCTATTAAATCATCTTTTTTTAATAGATGATAATAGCTAGAAAGGGTTGCGTGTTAAAAGCACGGTTTTAATATTAATTTAGCGTTGAAAATCGGTTTCCGTTGGGAAAACAAGGGCCTTAAACATTCGCTATCCTCCGTAAATCCGGCAGGAAAGGGCATAAGGCGTATTGCTCATAGCTAAAATAAACGCTACTTCTTCACCGTTTGGATGGCTTCCTTGATCTTGCCTTCCAATTCTTCGGCCAGTTCAGGATTGTCCAATAGCAAGGCTTTTACGGCATCCCTGCCCTGTCCTAGCTTGGTGTCCCCATAACTAAACCAGGAACCGCTTTTCTTGATGATTTCGAATTCCACGCCCAGATCGAGTATTTCCCCAATTTTGGAGATGCCTTCACCGTACATAATGTCAAATTCGGCCATTTTAAACGGTGGTGCTACCTTATTTTTCACCACTTTGACCCTGGTCTTGTTCCCTTGTACGCCCCCTTCCGTATCCTTGATCTGTGTGGATCTCCTAATATCGAGTCTTACCGAGGCATAGAATTTAAGGGCGTTGCCCCCGGTTGTGGTTTCTGGATTCCCAAACATTACCCCGATCTTTTCCCTTAATTGGTTAATGAAGATAACCGTACAGTGGGTCTTACTAATGGAAGCGGTGAGCTTCCTAAGGGCTTGGGACATTAAACGGGCATGTAGGCCCATCTTGGAATCTCCCATTTCCCCTTCTATCTCGCTTTTTGGCGTTAAGGCGGCAACAGAATCTATGATCACTATATCTATGGCACCGGAGCGTATCAGGTTATCCGCAATTTCAAGGGCCTGTTCCCCGTGGTCCGGTTGGGAAATTATAAGGTTATCGATGTCTACGCCCAATTTTTGGGCATAAAAACGGTCAAAGGCATGTTCGGCATCAATAAACGCTGCGATTCCTCCATTTTTTTGGGCCTCTGCAATGGCGTGCAGGGTCAATGTGGTTTTACCCGAAGATTCGGGTCCGTAGATTTCAACCACCCTGCCCCTAGGATAGCCGCCTACACCCAATGCAATATCCAATCCCAATGAACCGGAGGGTATAACCTCTACATCTGCTACAACGCTATCTCCCATTTTCATCACGGCGCCTTTGCCATAGGTTTTGTCCAGCTTGTCTAGCGTAAGTTTTAATGCCTTTAATTTTGCTTCTTTATCAGAACTCATTTTTATCGTGTTAAGGATGCTAAAATAGTGTTTCTTTTCTCATAATAAAAGATGTTCTACTTTGAATTTGGATGAAAATCCGGTTTTTGGCGCGATTGGCATTTAAGCGGTTAAACGGCTTTGTGAATTATACTTTATGCCAATCGCAAATTATCGTGAGAGATGTGATAAAATGATAAGGGAACGGCAAAATGGATTCTGTGTCGGGTTGTTTTCTAGATATACCGTACAGATTCCAAATAAAAAAATCAAAGAATTTTAGAAATTGGACGCAACCCTTTTGGAATTGCCGCATCTAAAGAAAGACTAACTCAAATTTAAGTCCCATTGTAATCAGGACAATGGGCATAAGTGGCCGTCTTCTACACCCGTAAGGGGCTATGAAAAAGAAAAAAGAGAAGCGGTCTTAAAATGGGTCTTGGAAAATACCAAGACCCATTTTTATTTCCGATGCTTTCGGCAATCTTGGGGGCCAAATTTTGGAACAAACCGGATTAGCAGTATCTTTGCCGACAGATTTAACTTAAATATTGATATAGCATGCAACTGTACAATACCTTAAGTGCAAAGGAGAGGGAGGCCCTTATTGAGCAGGCCGGAAAAGAACGACTTACCATCTCTTTCTATCAATATGCACATATCGGAAACCCTCAGATTTTAAGGAACCATTTGTTTATCAATTGGGACAAAATGGAAGTTTTGGGCCGTATCTACGTGGCCCACGAAGGTATAAATGCACAACTGTCCGTTCCGGCAGAGAATTTTGAAGTATTTAAAGCCCATTTGGATAGTATTTCCTTTTTGGAAAATGTCCGGCTCAATATTGCCATAGAACAATACGATAAATCTTTCCTAAAACTGAAAATCAAGGTGAGAAAAAAAATCGTTGCCGATGGTCTTGACGATGGAACTTTTGATGTAACCGATAAGGGAATTCACGTAAATGCCGAGAAATTTAACGAACTTATAGAGGCCCCTGATACGATATTGGTGGATATGCGAAACCATTATGAGAGTGAAATTGGTCATTTTAAGAATGCCATAACCCCGGACGTGGATACTTTTAGGGACTCCTTGGATATCATAGAAAGGGACCTTTCCGAACATAAGGAGGACAAAAATTTGGTGATGTACTGTACGGGGGGCATCCGATGCGAAAAGGCCAGTGCGTACTACAAGCACAAAGGTTTTAAAAATGTTTACCAGTTGGAGGGCGGCATCATTGAGTATGCACGCCAAGTAGAGCAAAGGAAACTCGAAAACAAATTTTTAGGCAAAAATTTTGTATTCGATCACCGTAGGGGCGAACGGATTACGGAACATGTGATCGCCCAGTGCCACCAGTGCGGTGCGCCTTGCGACACTCATGTAAACTGCGCCAATGAGGCCTGTCACCTGCTTTTTATCCAATGTGGGGATTGCGCCAAAAAGATGGATAACTGTTGTTCGGTTGCGTGCCAAGAGGTTGTGGCGCTCCCATATGAAGTACAAAAGAAGTTGCGTCAAGGTATTACTATGAGCAATAAAATCTTTAAAAAAGGCCGATCTGAGGTATTAAAGTTCAAGAAATAGGTTGGTCTTCCGCCTAATAAATAGAATGGATCGTACTACCTCCATGTTTTCCTATAATTATACTATCTTTACGTTTCATACCCAAAAAGTATCGATCAAGTTGTATGGAACAATTTAGTCGATGATGGGAATTAATATTTTATGAACCTTTTTTGGTGGAAAACTATGCCTGTTGTATTGTCTACTGGGTTGCCGTTTTCCGCTGATTCAATATACTGAATATGGGTTGTAGCAGTTGCTCTACCGACAAGGGGGGACAACCGCGGGGGTGCAAGAACAATGGTACTTGTGGCACCGATGGTTGTAATAAATTGACGGTTTTTGATTGGCTTTCCAACATGTCGTTGCCAAATGGCGAAAAACCATTTGATTGTGTGGAAGTCAGATTTAAAAATAGCAGAAAGGAATTTTTTAGAAATGATGGGAATCTTTCCCTGTCCATTGGGGATATTATAGCCACTCAAGCACAGTCTGGTCATGATGTTGGCATGGTAACGCTTACCGGGGAACTGGTAAGGGTACAGATGAAAAGGAAAAAAGTCGATTTTAAGGATAAAGAGCTTCCAAAAATATATAGAAAGGCTTCCCAAAAGGACATTGATATTTGGCAAAAATGCAGGGATAGGGAGGAAGAGATAAAGAAGCGGGCCCGGGAAATCGCCATCATCCTGAACCTGCAAATGAAAATTTCCGATGTTGAGTTTCAGGGCGATGGATCCAAAGCTACCTTTTACTATACTGCAGAGGAACGGGTAGATTTCCGTCAACTGATCAAGGATATGGCCAAGGCCTTTAGTATCCGCATAGAAATGCGCCAAATTGGATACAGGCAAGAGGCCCAACGCTTGGGAGGCATCGGGTCCTGTGGCAGGGAATTGTGCTGTTCCACATGGCTAACCGATTTCCGTTCCGTTAGCACTTCAGCTGCGCGTTACCAACAATTATCCTTAAATCCACAAAAATTGGCCGGTCAATGCGGCAAGTTGAAATGTTGTCTCAATTATGAGCTCGACGTTTATCTGGAGGCATTGAAAGATTTCCCTTCCCAGGATAGCAAGCTATTGACGGAAAAGGGGGTTGCCTTTTGCCAAAAAGTAGATATTTTTAAGGGAATGCTCTGGTTTTCCTATAAGGACGATCCCGCCAATTGGCATACATTGACAAAGGAACAGGTACTGGAAATCTTGGAAATGAACAAGAAAAAGGTGAAAGTACCTAGTTTGGAGTCGTATGCGGTAGTCAATAGCGTGGAGGTAAAGGAACTTGTTTTTGAGAATGTGGTGGGCCAGGATAGCCTTACCCGTTTTGATCGCCCCAAACAAAAGAAAAATAGGAACAGGAATAAAAACAGGAAAACGGGCGATCAAAACAACAAAAAAGCAAACCCTCAAAACAAAAGAAAACCAAACAATCAAAACAACAAAAGAAAAGGTCCTTCCAACAAAAAACCTTCTAAAAATGCTTAAAAACCTGTTGCCAATTTTGCTTTGTTGCCTTGTGTTTTCGTGTAGCGAAAATGTTGTAAAAACTGAATACAAGGCCACCCAAGGCGGACAATGGGACAAGGAAAATGTAATGAAGTTTACATTTTCCGGTATGGACACCATCCAGAAATACAACATCTTCATCAACATCAGAAACGATGCAAGCTATCCATATAGCAATCTTTTTTTGATTGCCGAACTATCATTTCCCAACGGGGAAACCGTAAAGGATACCTTGGAGTATGAAATGGCTTTGCCAGATGGGCAATGGTTGGGAAAGGGGAACGGCAGCCTCAAGGAAAGCAAATTATGGTATAAGGAAAACATCGTTTTTCCATCTTCTGGCGTATATACCTTACAATTGTCCCAGGCCATGCGCAAAAATGGGAATATTGAGGGAGTCGAACATTTGGAAGGAATAACCGATGTTGGGTATCAAATAGAAAAAAGTAAGTAGTAAGCTATGGCAAAAGCTGTAAAAAACAAGCCGGCTAATCGGACAAAAGGCAGTGGTTTTGGAAAATTCATCAAATGGTTCTGGATTCTATTCGCCTTGGCTATTTTATCGGTATTGTTCATTTTTCAATTGGCTGCATGGGGGTTTCTTGGAGAGATGCCCACCTTTGAGCGTTTGGAAAATCCGCAGACCAATTTGGCTACCGAGGTCATTTCAGCAGATGGGAAGACCCTTGGGAAATATTATCTGGATGACAACCGTACGCCGGTACCCTATGCCCAATTACCTGAAAACTTGGTTCAGGCATTGGTGGCCACGGAGGATGCAAGGTATTTCAACCATTCCGGTATAGATGCTTGGGGTACGGTAAGGGCATTTGTATTTTTAGGCCAACGTGGGGGGGCGAGTACCATTCCCCAACAGCTTTCCAAGTTGCTCTTTACCGTTAGGCCCTCGGACAGTACCTGGGACCGGATCATTCAAAAATTTAAGGAATGGATCATTGCCATCCGGCTGGAGCGGCAATATACCAAGGAAGAAATTATTGCCATGTACCTAAATCAATATGATTTCGGATATAATGCCGATGGTATCCGGTCTGCTGCAAAAATTTATTTTGGCAAGGAACCCCAAGACTTAAAAACACAAGAATCCGCAGTCTTGGTTGGAATGTTAAAGAATTCTTCTTTATATAATCCGCTACGAAGGGAAGAATTGGTTACCAACCGGAGAAATACCGTGTTGTCACAGATGGCCAAATACGATTTTATCTCCCAAAAAGAGAAAGACTCGCTTCAGGCCCTAAAAATGGATATCAATTATAATCCGGAATCGCACCGGGAAGGCCTAGCTACCTACTTTAGGATGTATCTCCAAAAGTATTTGAACGGATGGATACAAAAGCATCCCAAACCGGATGGTTCCAAGTACAATCTTTATTTGGACGGATTAAAGGTCTACACCACTTTGGATTCCAGAATGCAGGCCAATGCCGAAATAGCGGTACAGGAGCACATGAAAAGACTGCAGGCCGAATTTTTTCATCAAAACACCCCGGATCGAAATCCTACCGCACCATTTATAGAGGAAAATCCGGGAAACATCGATCGGATAATGGAAAGGGCGATGAAAAGTTCCAAAAGGTGGCATGTTTTAAAGTCCCAGGGTAAATCCGAGAAGGAAATTAGGGCCTCCTTTAAAGAACCGGCAGAGATGACCGTTTTTGATTGGAATAGTGAAACCCATGAAAAGGATACTACCCTAACCCCCATAGATTCCATTCGGTATTATAAATCCTTTTTGCGGGCGGCCATGATGTCCATGGAACCACAAACAGGCCATGTCAAGGCATGGGTAGGAGGTATAGATTATAAGCATTTTCAATATGACAATGTCATTCAAGGAGCTAGGCAGGTAGGGTCTACCTTTAAGCCGTTCGTATATGCGGCAGCCATAGACCAATTGCGTCTTTCCCCTTGCGATTCCCTTCCGGACAGCCAGTATTGCATAGAGGCCGGAAAGTATGGAAATCCGGAACCTTGGTGTCCCAAGAATTCGGATGGTAAATATTCCGGGAAAATGTTGACCCTAAAAAATGCATTGGCCAACTCGGTGAACACCATTACCGCTCAATTGATCGATAAGGTGGGACCAGGGGCCGTGGTGTCGATCGCCAGAAATTTGGGTTTAACTGGCGATATTCCAGAAGTTCCTTCCATTGCCTTGGGCACCCCGGATGTAAACGTCTATGAAATGGTAGGTGCTTATGGCGCCTTTGCAAATCAAGGGGTTTATGTGAAGCCCGTTATGATAACCCGGATCGAGGATAAGAATGGAACCGTCCTTTTTGAATATGTTCCCGAAACACGGGACGTGCTGAGCAAGGATGTGGCCTATGCCATGGTAAACCTGATGGAAGGGGTTACCCAAGGTGGTTCGGGGACCCGTTTGAGAACTACAGGATATGAGAAATGGCGAAAGGAATATAAAGAAATAATTACCGGATACCCCTACGAGTTTAAAAATCCTATTGCCGGCAAGACCGGGACCACCCAAAATCAAAGTGACGGTTGGTTTATGGGGATGGTGCCTAATTTGGTCACCGGCGTATGGGTAGGAGGAGAGGATAGGGATGTCCATTTTAGGACAATTACCTACGGTCAGGGAGCTTCTATGGCCTTGCCTATCTGGGGTGTATATATGAAGGAGAACTATGCCGATAAGGAGCTGGGGGTTTCCGATGGCGAATTTATTGAACCGGAAGAAATGTCCATAAATGTAGACTGTGCGCAAGTTAAGGAAGACAACATTAAAAACCCGACCAAGGAAAACGATCTGGATGGATTGGATTTTTAGACAGAAGGTATTATGTTATTCACTCTCGGCCTGATCGCGTAACATGCGTCGCATTACTTTGTTGGAGGCCGTTCTGGGAAGGCTTTCCAATGGTATTAATTTGATTGCCTTAAATAGGGGGTTAAGTTCCTTTCTTATAATTTGGTTGACCAAATTCAGGCGTTCGATCCAGGGTATCCCGGAGGCACTTTCCACGTAGTAAATGACCAATTCGCTTGGTCCTCCTCCTTTGGGTGAGATCCCAATAGCTGCCGATTCCTTAACAAATTCCAGTTGGTTGACGACAGCTTCGATCTGCACAGAACTCACTTTTATGCCCCCCAAATTCATGTCGTCGTCCATCCTGCCCATGGCTTTGTAATAATCGTTCCCCAATCGCTGCAATTGATCTCCGTGACGGCGCAATGGCGTTCCTTGAAAAGTTGGGGTGTCCTTAAAATAAACCTTATGATGATCGCGGTTTAAGAGTCGGCTCGATAGGCCGAGAATCGGGGGAACAAGAAAAACCTCGCCTTTGTCAACGGAATTGCCGTCCTGGTCCAACAATACAAACGCACCGCCAAGCGCTTGGGTAGAGAAGGTACTCGGGATATTTTCTTGTACCATGGTACTGGTAACATAGCCACCTCCGATCTCGGTTCCGCCACAATATTCGATAACAGGTTTATGATTGCCCAACCCCATCAGATATTCCATTTCTGTGGGATTGGAAACCTCCCCCGTAGAGCTAAAACATTTAATGGAGTTCCAATCCAAGTTTTCATTGCATTTGCTAGCCATCCAGTTCTTCACAATACTCGGTACTACGCCGAGCATGTTCACCTTTGCATTTTGTACAAATTTTCCAAAATTGGGTCCTAGGGGCGCATCGTAATACAAGGCGATAACACCCTTATTGATCAAGGTGGCAAAAATGAGCCATGGACCCATCATCCAACCCAAATTGGTAGGCCAGCAAACCACATCATTTATTTGGATATTGTGATGGTAGTACCCGTCGGAAGCACTTTTAATCGGTGTAGTATGTGTCCAAGGGATGGCCTTTGGTTCCCCGGTAGTGCCCGAGGAAAACAAGACCGTGATGGTGTCGTCCGGTCCGGAAACTACGCTTTGGAAATTGGTGTTGTCAGAAATAAAGGCTTCCCAAAACAGATCCCCCTTCCTCAGCTTGGGTTCTAGTTCTGTCATTTTAATAACCACCGCCCTTGGCGCATCGGCTTCCATTACTTTTTGGTACAAGGGCAATTTTTTGCCCCCCCGCAAAAGCACATCTTGGGTAAAAATTAATTTTGGCCCGGTGATTTTTAAGCGTACCGCAATTTCGGTTGCGCTAAAACTATCGGCGATCGTGGCGACAATTACTCCCGCCTTAATCGCTGCGAGATAGATGGCGACCGCCTCCAGCGTCATTGCAGTGTCTATTGCAATGGTATCCCCAGGTCCAACGCCTAAGTCGGTAAGGCCATTGGCTATCCGATCGACCAAATTTTTCAATTCTTTTTGGGCCACTTTTTGCAACAGGCCATTGGGTTTCTGAAAGATAATTGCAGTGGTTTCATCCGTATTTTGGAAGCAACTGTCAACTATATTAAATTTCGCATCCAAGAGCCATTTAGCATTTTCAACTCCTTCGGAAACATCCAATATCTTGGTGAATCGTTGTTTAAAACGAATGCCCAGCCTATCAACCGTTTCCGACCAGAACGATTCTTTTTCGGCAACGGACCATCTCCAAAAATCCGGATAGGAGGTAAAATGATGCGCTTGCATCATTTTATAAATATTGCTGCTTTCAATTTGTGCTTGATCCGGAGTCCAATTCATGATTAGAATTTTATTTTCAAATAATGCAGGTGAATTGACAAGCGACCAAAGTTACTTGTGAATTCTATCCTTTAGGGATTTATCTAAGTTAGTCATAACTTAGATTCTCTACAAACGTTGTACAATTTGAAGTTAAAAAGAGTACAATGGTGACGGGTCGGGGGGCTGATTTTTAAAAGGGACTTTTGCACACCACATTTTTTTCATATTTCACAACAATTATTTAGTGGTTTTGTTTTTTACTTATATATTTACCCTGAATCGAATGTTTAACCCCAAGTTGAACCATTTACCAAAATTTTAATGTTATGGATGCCCAAATGAACCATGCCCCATCGCGGGAAGAAATTCAAGTTTACAGAAATGATTTCTTTAGCGGAATTGTAATGCTAGCCAAAAAACTTTTTATGCTTTAAAAGGTTTTAGGAATGACATTTTGAAATGGGCAACACTACGGTGTTGCCCATTTTTTATTTTAAAAAACCATTGGTCCAAATTTTTTGGCTGGAAGGACAGTTTTACCCAAGGAATCCAAGATGGGTCTAAATAGTGGTATGCGGCTGATAAATTGCTTATCCCAGTAAATGCAACTATTTGGATTCGGTATCATATTCGTCCAATTGTTCAGGATAAAGGAAATTATTGTAGGGAAACCGGGTAATGTGAATGTCCCGAACCTCGTCGTATACCTTTTTTCGAAATTCATCGAGGTTTTCCTTGTTCAGGGCCGAAATAAAAAGGGCTCTATCGCCCACGCGCTGCATCCAAGTCTGTTTCCATTCCTCTATTGTGAAATGCTTCTCCGTTTTTTCTGTGACCAGATCGTCGGAAGCTATGGTCTCGTGCCTGTATTGGTCGATTTTGTTGAATACCATGACAGAGCGTTTATCCGCACTGTCTATTTCGTCCAGTATCAAGTTAACGGAATCGATCTGTTCTTCGAACTGCGGATGGGAAATATCTACAACGTGCAATAAAAGATCGGCCTCGCGAACCTCGTCGAGGGTACTCTTAAAACTTTCTACCAATTGGGTGGGCAACTTTCTTATGAAGCCTACGGTATCGCTTAGAAGAAAAGGCAGATTGCCGATTACTACCTTCCTAACCGTGGTATCCAAGGTGGCGAATAACTTGTTCTCCGCAAAGACCTCGCTTTTACTGATAACGTTCATTAAAGTAGATTTGCCTACGTTGGTATATCCAACCAGCGCAACGCGCACCAAAGCCCCCCGGTTTCCGCGCTGGGTCTCCATTTGTCTATCTATCTTGCCCAGCTTCTTTTTTAACAGGGTAATCCTGTCCCTTACGATCCGTCTATCCGTCTCGATCTCGGTTTCCCCAGGTCCCCGCATCCCGATACCTCCTTTTTGGCGTTCCAAGTGCGTCCATAGTCCGGTAAGGCGAGGCAATAAATATTCGTACTGTGCCAATTCCACTTGGGTACGGGCATAACTGGTCTGGGCGCGCTGGGCGAATATATCCAGGATTAGACTAGTTCGATCCAATATTTTGCAGCGCAGTTCCCGTTCAATGTTTCGCTGTTGGCCAGGGGAAAGCTCATCATCAAAAATAACGGACCCTATTCCATTTTCGGTTACATAGGCCTCTACTTCTTTCATCTTGCCAGTGCCGATATAGGTTTTGGGGTTGGGCACCTCCAAACGTTGGACAAAGCGTTTTGTCACTTCCCCGCCAGCTGTGAAGGTGAGGAATTCCAGTTCGTCCAAATATTCCTTTACCTTCTCTTCGTTCTGTTCCTTGGTAATGGCACCGATGAGAACTACCTTCTCATATTCAATAACTTTTTTCTCGAGCATAAATTCAATTATTATACAAATCTAATCAATACTTATTATCTGATTTCTGTATTTTTAACATTCGGTCAATAATCGGAGTTTGCAGGCAGTTAATTATCGGAATATGGGTGACAACATTTATACAGTGGCTTTTTATAATCTAGAAAATCTTTTTGATACCGAACACAACCAAAATACCTTAGACAAAGATTATACTCCAAATGGGGTTAAAAAATGGACTCCCAAACGCTATCGGAAAAAGCTATTGCAGCTGGGCAAAACCATTTCCCAAATAGGTTGTAAGACCAACCAAAGATCACCCTCCTTGCTTGGCGCAGCTGAGGTGGAGAACAGGAATGTTATTACAGACTTGCTCAATTCGGAACCTTTGGTACACCGGGATTATGGTTTTATACATTACGAGTCCCCGGATGAAAGGGGGATAGACACTGCCTTGGTCTATCTCAAATCGGATTTTGAGGTTATGCATTCCGCGCCTATTCCCCTGTTGGTCAACAATCCAAACGGGGTTAGGGATACCACTCGGGATATTTTGTATGTTCAAGGTAAACCCAATGGGGAGGAAGTACATGTCTTTGTGAACCATTGGCCTTCAAGGAGACAAGGGAGTGTGGAAACGGCCTACAAGCGTATCAAGGCGTCACAGACCATAAAAGAATACATGGCACGTATAGAGGAGAAAGTGGAACGACCAAGATATATTGTAATGGGCGATTTTAACGATGGCCCCAATTCAGAGAGCATTACCGAATTGATTGATGGAACCCAATTATACAATGCCACGTCCAAATTGCTTTCCTATACTGCAGGTAGCGCAAATTATAGAAAATCCTGGATTCTATTCGATCAAATCATCATTTCCCAAAACTTCTTGCTAAACGAGCCTGGCACACACGAATTTTTGGATGCACATATTTTTAATGAACATTTTTTAAGGGAATGGGAGGGCAAATACAAGGGAAATCCGTTTAGGACGTATGTAGGGGATAAATACTTTGGCGGATTTAGTGATCATTTTCCAGTGTATATCCAAATGAAATACAATGCCGTTGGTTAGGCGACCGTCAAACGTGTTTTATCTCATCGTTATCCAATAACTTCTCGTTACGCAACCGTAGAAATACCTGTCCAATGGTAATCACGTCTAGTTCGCAGTAGGCAACAATCCGGTCGATGTCTTTTTCATTGTAGAAGACATCGCGTACCATACTGCCGTCAATATCCTCCTTGGGTGAGGGAATTCCCAGGACGTTGGCCATAAGTTTTAAGGAGGTATAGTGCTTATAATCTCCAAATTTCCATAGTTCCATGGTGTCCAGATGTGGGATTTCCCAAGGTTTTTTACCGAAAAGATTCAATTTTTCAGGTAATTCAATACGGTGAATGATCATACGCCGTGCAATATACGGGAAGTCGAATTCCTTACCGTTATGGGCGCACAATAAATATTTGGGAGAGTTAAAATGGGTGTCCAACAGATTTTTAAATTCCTTCAGGAGTTTTGCTTCCTCCCCGTGAAAAGTGGTTACCCGGAAATTTCTTGAGTTGCCCGTAGTGTTAAAATAGCCAACCGAGATGCATACGATTTTACCGAATTCGGCCCAAATCCCGGCTCGATCGTAGAATTCCTCCGCAGTGAATTCCTCTTTGCGCTGGTACTGGGATTTGTGCTCCCACAGCGCCTGTTTTTCTTTGTCGAGATCATGAAAATCTGCTTGCTCGGGGACGGTTTCAATATCGAGGAATAGAATGTGTTCCAGATTTATCTTGCGCAGCATTATTGATGGTTTAAGTCTATCATACCCCGATTACTTGGGGTCGGATCAGCGGCTTTTACAATTAAATATAGTGATTTAGTTGAACTTTTGGTGCATCCTAATTATGCTTTGGGGAAACGGACGGTGAAAATGGTGCCCTTTCCAACTTCCGAAGCAAAATCTATAGTTCCGTTATAGGTTTCCACGATATTCTTGACCATTCCCAGCCCAAGGCCCATACCACTGGTCTTGGTGGTAAACTTAGGCTCAAAAATCTTCATTTTGGATTCCTCCTTGATACCGATCCCATTGTCCGCCACAATAATTTTTACAAAATCCCCATCAGATAGTACAGAGACCATGACTTTGGGCGACTCTGCCTCTTGTACGGCCTGGGTAGCGTTTTTTACAAGGTTGGTCATTACCCGGATAAGTTGCGTCCTATCCATATTGGCGATAATCTTATCGTCCTCTGCCCTAAAATGTATGTATTCCTCATTGAATATATCGGTAGCCAATTTAACGATTTTTACTACATTGAGCGTTTCGTTCTGTTGTGCGGGCATATTGGCAAAATTTGAAAACGCGGAAGCAATGTTGCTCAGGATATCAATTTGCTGAATCAAGGTTGTGGAAAATTCTTTTAGCTTCTCGGCACTTTCAGGATCTTTTGGGTCGAATTTCATTTGGAAATTCTGCACGCTTAAGCGCATGGGGGTCAAGGGATTTTTTATTTCGTGCGCTACCTGTTTCGCCATTTCCCGCCAGGCATGTTCCCTTTCACTGCGTGCCAATTTAGCTGCGCTTATTTCGAGTTTGTCTATCATGGCGTTGTAGGAATCGATCAGTTTTCCAATTTCCTCACTGGGGTCATCCACAATTATCTTTTCATTGCGCTGTGAAAGTTTTGTTTGGTTCATCTTATCCGAAATCGTTTGAATGGATCTCGTAATGTATTTGGAAATAAAATAGGCCATGGCTATGGCTATAAACAACATAAAAAGATAGACCCCGCCGAGCCGGATAAGAAACTCCTTGAGTTCCGTGTTGCTTATCGAATTATCCTCAAAATAGGGAATGTTCAATATACCGATAGGTTTAAACTTACTATCGGTTATATAGGTGTACGAAGCTTGATAACTGTAACCAGCCGTTGATTTTCCCTCCACAAATCGGTTGGTGGGGCTAGAGGCCAGGTGGTTGAGCACCTCGGGGCTTAAGCATATGGATATGGAATCATTTTCAAATTTGGGACGGGAACTCTTGACCAGTTGCCCCTCTAGGTCGTAGATGTTGAAATTTACATTTTGCACCACTGCAATTTCATAAATTTCGGTGTTGAAGATCAGGCCCAAATTTTCCGAATTGACCGGGTAAGTTGTTCTTTGAAGCGTATAATAGATACTTTGTTTTATCTGTTCCTCCTTCCGATCCAATTTTTCCTCATGTCCGCTTTTGGATTGTTCCCCGTATTGATGAATGGTTACCCCAGCGATCAGGACAGAGGCTATCAACACCAATAGGATCATGGAGATGAATATCCGGGAACGAAGTGACATGTTTTTGAACACTGGATTAGGTTTGGTATTAAAGATATAAATTTCCTATAGGAATAGCGTTTTGGGGAAGGCTTCAAATATCGCGCCAATAAATGCCTTTTGAATTACACGTTGTACCATGGAACGCCTTGTCCGTGTCTAGGCATTTGGATTTTTATCACGGATTCGTTTATACAATTTAATACCCAACATCAACAGGATTCCCAAGACCACGATTCCGATTACCCCAAAGATCCAGTTAACGGTGCTTTTCAATATTGCCAAAAAGACGATGGCAAAAAGTATCAAGGTTGCGCCTTCGTTCCAGATTCGCATAAATTTTGAGGTATATTTTACCTCATCCCGTTGCAATTGCTTAAAAATCTGGTGGGTCTTTAGGTGGTAAAAGATCAATAAGAGCACAAAGAGGAGCTTAACGTGCATCCATGGCTGGCTCAGCCAAGAGGGCACAAGGATGAGCAGCCAGCTTGCAAAGAGCACCGCCAATATGGCGGATGGCCAGGTAATGATATACCACAAGCGTTTGGTCATCAGTTTTAGTTGTTGGGTCAGGATCTCTTTTTCCGGGGAGGATTTTTGAGTCGCTTCGATGTGGTAAATAAACAGGCGTGGTATATAGAAAAGTCCGGCAAACCAAGTAATTACAAAAATAAGGTGTAAGGATTTTATATAATTGTAATAGTCTCCCATAGAAAAGGTTTAGGATAAATGCTATTCAAAAATACGGGGAAAATATTATACTTTGAGGATAAGTATAGCAATTTGTAATTGCATTCCTTGTCCTATTGGGAGCGTCCCCGTCAAAAACTTGTTCCAGTAGGAATGTAAAAAAAATTGAAAAGGATTTCATTTCTTATGTTACTGGGTACATTAAAATCGGCCCAGACCCATTAATTTGTTAAATTGACACGATAATTACAATGCCGTTCATCGGACAAACCGTACCGTTGGCTTTTCTAACAACAAATCAAGGGGAGTTCACAACAATAATTTAGCCATTCCCAAGAACCGTATTACATTTACAATGTGATTAAGTGAGTGTTTAGCCCCAAATCTTACACAAACTGTAACATATAGTGTTTGGTTCCCCAGATCAACATTTTAACTGAAAAGCTTAAATCCCATTTTACCAACCTACTTTGTAAAAAAGCCCTGACGGAAACGCCAGGGCTTTTTTTATAAGTTTGAAAAAAAACTCCAATTCCTAGAAATTATAGTTTAGGCCGAACAACCAATAGGTCTGCAATTTGTTATCCACATTATCAAAGGTGGCGGTAGTATCGCCCAAGGTGTTCAAGTTATAGTCCAACGCCTCCTGTTTGCTCTGTCTTAGGCCAAAATCAAATCCGGCACCGATATTCTTCCAAAAAGTGTATCCTAAAGAGTTTATCCAAGACCAGTTGGAATAGTCGGACCCTTTGTAACTAATAAAAGCGGAAAGGGTGGTGTTGTATTTCAAGGCACCCCACTTTTTGTTGTAATCTGCTACAATTTTGGTACCAAGGGAAGATTCGTAGACATCCCCTTCGTCACTAAATACAATATTGTAGTTTAAGGGGTGTATTACCACCACCAAGTTTTGAATAGGTGTCCAAGTGGCCCCGATACCAAGATCTAAATATCCTGGGTTGTTAAAATTGTCGATTATCGAAGTCCTGTACTCGCCCAAAGCAGAAGCCGCAAATTTTTCGCTCAACTTGTAGCCATAGAGAGATGTAAGCGTAAAAATATCCGTGGAAGATTCAAAGTTATCATTGTCATTGGGATTGTCCTTGTCGTCCAATTTAACCCACCCCAAGTTAATGTTGGTCTTGTTTTTCCAGAAAAACTTTTCCCGGTCCAAATTGGCATAACCATTGAAGTTAATGCCGATGTTACCAGCGGATTGATTGGGTGTTCCTTTGGAATACCAATTATCAGCGGCCGAAATACTTAAACCGATTGTACCGAATGCCCCAATTTTCCAACCTGGAAAGGTGTCTATTTGTCCTTGAATTGCATCCACTCTGCCTTGAATGGCAGCAATAGAATCCTTCTTGGCCGACTGTTCTGCTTTTAGTTCCTCCAAAGTTTGCCCGTAACTATGTACGGCCCCGAGTAACATTATCAAGGTAATTAGAATTTTTCTCATAATGATCAGTGTTTATTTTGTAGGAACAAAGGTAAGAATTGAAAATAAATAACGCGGCTTCGTTTTTTACTTTTTGAATAGGGGAACGGAGGAGCAAGCCTCCCCATACATGACGCTCTTGGCCACCGTTTGTAGTTTGGCCGTAATCCATAAATATGCATTGGGAGGAACGGGTTTTTTAGTACATCCTTTAATGATGACGGGTAAGCCCTCATATTCGGAAACATCAATATCGGCTATGACAGACTGATAAATTGAAGTTTCCAATTGCTCCAAATCACCAATAACTACTTTTTTGGAGGTAGGTTGCAGCTTTGTCATAATCAGCATGTAGGCCCAACCTGGTACAATGGCATCTGTGGAACAGGTTAGTGCAACAAAGGCATCTTTGTATTGTTCCCAATCGTGGTTGGCAATAGAACTTCTGAATTCTTTTTCCCTTAGTACAATGCCTTGGTGAAGCCAGGGTTGGATGTCCAAAAGCACACGTCTTCCTGCTGGGTAAAAGTCCTCAAGATTAAATGTGACCAACTTGCTTTGGGCAACCCGGTTTATGATTTCCTCTTCGTTTTTGGACATGTTATTTCGTGTTTTCCTCCTCTTTTGCCTTGATTGCCAGACAGGTAAAGTAATCCTGACGGGCTATCAATAAATTAAAAGATGAAAATAATATAAGGTTCAAATGGTCAATTTGCAACTATATCATCCAAGTTGGGATTTATAGCAGACCCAATTCCAATTTGGCCTCTTCGCTCATTAAGTCCTGTGTCCAAGGTGGGTCGAAAGTGATCTCGACCTCGACATCCTTCAGTTCGTCAAGTGATTTTACCCGTTCCTCCACCTCCATGGGCAGGGATTCCGCTACTGGGCAATTTGGAGAGGTAAGCGTCATTAGGATTTTCACTTCGTAGTCCTCATTGACCAAAACGTCGTATATCAATCCCAGTTCATAAATATCAACAGGAATTTCAGGGTCATATATGGTTTTTAAGACACGGACTATTTTTTCGCCCAAGTCTTGGGTATCTATTGCTGTTTCCAATTCGCTCATTTCTAAATGGTTTATGGGTTTATAAGTTTATGGGTTTATAAGTCATTTTGATAAACATATAAACTAGGCCAACGGCCATAAACTCTTAAACTGTTTCAATTTATTTGTGTTTGGTACGCAACCGCGTACAATTTTAACTGTTTTATCATGCTTACCAAGCCATTGGCCCTGGTAGGGGACAAGTGTTCCTTGAGCCCTATATCATCGATAAATTCGGTATTGGCCTCAATAATATCTTGGGGTTTCTGGTTGCTGAAAGCCCGTATCAAGATAGCAATGATGCCCTTGGTGATAATGGCATCGCTATCGGCGGTAAAGACCAGTTTTTCGTCTTCAAGTTCGGCATGGACCCACACCTTACTCTGGCAACCTTTAATAATATTGTCGTCCGTTTTGTATTTTTCCTCTATTAACGGAAGTGATTTCCCCAGTTCTATCATATACTCATACCGTTGCATCCAATCGTCGAACATGGAAAACTCATCAACTATGTCTTCTTGTATTTCTTGTATGGTCATAAGCCTGTTTTAATCTCCCCAACTGGCTTGTAATGTCTTGGCAACCATCGATTTCTCCTTGAAATCATGGGGTATTTCTATTTTACAAAAATACGGTAAGTTCGGGTAGTTTTAAATAATAAAAGGAATTAAAGGAGCATACTTTTCGCCCGCTTTACCCCATCGATCAAGATATCCACTTCTTCCTTTGTGTTGTAAAAGCTAAAGCTGGCCCTCACCGTTCCCGGAATATTATAAAAATCCATCACTGGCTGGGCGCAATGGTGGCCCGTTCGTACGGCTATACCTAGTTTGTCCAAAATAGTACCCATGTCATAAGGGTGGATTCCGTCGATATTAAAGGAAATGACCGAAGTTTTTTCCTTCGCGGTGCCATAGATTCTGAGCCCATCGATTTCCGTTAATTTTTGCGTAGCGTATTCCAGTAGTGTATGCTCAATATTTGATATCGTTTCAAAACCTATTGCGTTCATATAGTCCAAAGCGGCTCCAAATGCAATTCCGCCACAGATGTTGGGCGTACCAGCCTCAAATTTGTGGGGTAGATCGGCGTAGGTGGTCTTTTCAAAGGTAACCTCGGCGATCATTTCCCCCCCGCCCTGGTAGGGAGGCATTTTGTTAAGCCATTTTTCCTTGCCATATAGCATGCCGACCCCGGTGGGCCCACACATTTTGTGGGCGGAAGCCGTATAGAAGTCAACGTCCAATTTTTGCAGGTCGGCCTTGATATGGGGAGCGGCCTGGGCTCCATCAATAAGCACGGCTGCACCTACACCATGGGCCTCATCGATTATTTCTTGGATCGGGTTAACCGTTCCCAAGGCATTGGACACGTGATTGCAGAAAACAAGTTTGGTTTTGCTGGACAATAATTCTTTATAAGCATCCATCATCAAATCCCCTTTCTCGTTCATGGGAATGACCTTAAGAACTGCCCCCGTGCGTTCGCAGAGCATTTGCCATGGCACAATATTGGAATGGTGTTCCATGGCAGAAACCAATAGTTCATCCCCCGGCTTCAACATTGTGGAAAAACTATGGGCTACCAGGTTAATGCTTTCCGTAGTCCCGGAAGTGAAGATTATCTCCTGGGGCATGGCTGCATTAAAATGTCTTTGGATCTTTAAACGTGCCTGTTCGTACTTATCGGTTGCTTCCTGGGAAAGGGTGTGTACCCCACGGTGGATATTGGCATTGTAATTTTGATAGTAATCTATGATGACATCGATTACTTGTTGCGGGGTCTGTGAAGTGGCCGCATTGTCAAAATATACCAATGGGTACCCGTTGACCTTTCGTTTTAGAATGGGAAAGTCCTTTCGTATTGTCTTAATGTCCAATGTCGTTTGCAGCATTTTCAAAGGAGTTGTAGAAGAGTGAAAGAATTTGCTTAGAGATTAAAACCCAAATTAACGCCCAATTTCATGGCAATTAATTTATTGATTCTGGCTTTTAGCTCCGGGATACGGACACTTTCCAAAACATTGTTTGCAAAAGCGTACATCAGCAGGGCCTGTGCTTCTTTCTTGGGAATACCACGGGACTGGAGGTAAAAAAGCGCATCCTTGTCCAATTGACCTATGGTGCATCCATGGGAACATTTAACGTCATCTGCAAAAATCTCCAATTGGGGCTTGGAATTGATTGTAGCCTTATCACTAATCAAAATATTGTTGTTCTGCTGAAAGGCATCGGTCTTTTGCGCAATCTTGTCTACAATGATCTTTCCATTGAACACTCCGATAGAGTTTTCACCGAATATTCCCTTATAATCCTGATGGCTTTCGCAGTTGGGCTGTTTGTGGTGCACCAAGGTGTGGTGGTCTACGTGTTGTTTTTCACCTAATATGGTAACCCCTTTCAGGGTAGAATTTATACGTTCCCCGTTTTGATAATAATTAAGGTTGTTCCGTGTCAACTTACCTCCAAAGGAAAAAGTGTGTACGTTTACAATACTTCCATTCTTTTGGGAGATGTAGGTGTTGTCTACCAAGGAAGCGGTGGGGGCATCGTTCTGTACCTTGTAGTAATCGATATTGGAATTTTTTTCCGCAAAGATCTCGGTCACACAGTTTGTAAACACTTCATTGCTCGTTAAGCTCTGATGTCTTTCTATAACCTGTAGTTCGGCATTTTCCTCTGCAATGATGAGGTTTCGGGGCTGCACCATCAGGGCAGATTCGTTGCCTGTTGAGAAATGAAGAATTTCAATAGGTTTCTTGGCCACTTTGTTCCTTGGGATACGGATATAGGCGCCTTCCCTGGTAAAAGCGGTATTGAGTGCCGTTAGCGTTTCATCCTTTGATGCTATCTGGTTAAAATAAACGTCAATGACCGGTTGGTATTCCGATTTGTTCATGGCCGAACTCATCAAACAAACATCAACTCCATCGTGCGTAGTCTCGGACAAGTAGGAGCTGTATACCCCATCTACAAAAACAATTTTGTAGCTATCGATCTCGTGCAAAAAATACTTGCGAACATCCTTGTATTCCAAGGTGTTCTCCCAATTGGGAAAAATGCTGAAATCTATTTTTTGCAGGCTGTTCAATGAAGTGTATTTCCAAGCTTCCTCTTTTTTGGAAGGGAAACCTTTGTTCTCAAAAACCTTTATGGCCTCTGTCCGGACATCGTGCACGGGGTGTTCCATGTTTACGGTGTTCTCAAAGGCCAAAAATGACGAGATAAGTTTTTCTTTTAAATCCATTTTGTTCAGTATTCAGTATTCAGTTTTCAGAATGCAGTAACTGTTTACTGCCAACTGAAAACTGCCTACTTATTTAGACGATGGCTTCGTTCTTAAGCCAATCATAACCCTTTTCTTCCAATTCCAATGCCAGTTCCTTGGTGCCCGATTTTACAATTTTTCCATTGTGTATTACGTGTACAAAATCAGGAACAATATATTCCAACAAACGTTGGTAGTGGGTGATTACCAAGATGGCCCTATCCTTACTTCTCAGTTTGGTTACGCCGGTGGCAACGATACGCAGGGCATCGATATCCAATCCGGAGTCGGTTTCATCCAAGATGGCCAATTTGGGCTCCAACATGGCCATTTGGAAGATTTCGTTTCTTTTTTTCTCACCCCCGGAAAAGCCTTCGTTCAAGGAACGGGACAAGAATTTGCGATCAATATCCAATAACTCCGCCTTTTCCCTTATCAACTTCAACATCTCGTTTGCAGGCATGTCTTCCTGGCCGCGACCTTTTCGGGATTCGTTGATCGCCGTCTTTATAAAATTGGTCACCGATACTCCAGGAATCTCCACCGGGTATTGGAAGGAAAGAAAAATACCTTTATGAGCCCTCTCTTCTGGAGAGTTGTCTTCCAGATTTTCCCCATCCATAAAAATTTCCCCTTCCGTAATCTCAAATTCTTCCTTACCGGCTATGGCGGAAGCCAGAGTGCTTTTCCCGGAACCGTTGGGTCCCATAATAGCGTGCACCTCTCCCGCATTGACTTCCAAGTTAATGCCCCTTAATATTTCCTTGCCTTCTATACTGGCGTGTAAATTGTTGATTTTTAACATAATCCTTGTATTACTAAATTGGATGTCTTACATCCTTAATTATAATTCATTGTTTCTAACTAAATAAAACCATGGTCATTCCCCAGATTTAGAAATCTATGGGGACCGAAGGTACAATGGAACAATTCTATCCTACTGAACCTTCCAGGCTTATCTGCAATAATTTTTGTGCTTCCACGGCAAATTCCATGGGCAGCTTATTGAGTACTTCCTTACCAAAACCGTTTACGATCAATGCAATGGCCGATTCTGTGTCAATTCCCCTTTGGTTGCAGTAAAATATTTGATCTTCCCCTATTTTACTGGTCGTTGCCTCGTGTTCTATCTGTGCCGTTTTATTCTTTACTTCAATATAAGGGAAAGTATGCGCCCCACAGGCGTTGCCCATCAAAAGGGAATCGCACTGGGAAAAGTTTCGGGCATTTTCTGCACGGCTATGTACCTGTACCAAGCCCCGATAGCTGTTTTGGGATTGCCCTGCAGAAATACCTTTGGAAATAATGGTACTTCTTGTATTCTTGCCTATGTGGACCATCTTGGTACCCGTATCCGCCTGTTGGTGATTGTTTGTTACTGCTATGGAGTAAAATTCCCCAATGGAGTTATCCCCTTTCAGCACGCAGGAAGGGTATTTCCAAGTGATGGCCGATCCTGTTTCAACCTGGGTCCAGGATATTTTCGCGCTATTTTCGCACCAACCCCTTTTGGTCACAAAATTATAGACCCCACCTTTTCCCTCTTTGTCACCCGGGTACCAATTTTGTACGGTAGAGTATTTTATCTCGGCATTGTCCATGGCTATCAATTCTACCACAGCGGCATGCAATTGGTTTTCATCCCTGGAGGGAGCGGTGCAACCTTCCAAGTAGCTTACATAACTGCCTTCGTCCGCAATAAGCAGGGTGCGCTCAAATTGCCCGGTGCCGCCCTGGTTGATCCTAAAATAGGTAGAAAGCTCCATAGGACAGCGAACCCCTTTTGGAATATAGCAGAAAGAACCGTCCGAGAAAACGGCAGAATTCAAAGCTGCGTAAAAATTATCCTTTTGTGGCACCACGGTACCTAAATATTTCCTTACCAATTCCGGATGTTCCTTGATGGCGTCGGATATGGAGCAGAAAATAATACCCTTTTCCGCCAAGGTTTTTCTAAAGGTAGTGGCGACGGAAACGGAATCCATTACTATATCCACGGCGACCCCTGCCAATTTCTTTTGTTCGTCCAGGGATATCCCCAACTTTTTAAAAGTATCCAACAATTCCGGGTCAACCTCATCAAGGCTTTCGTACTTGGGCTTCTTGGTGGGCGCGGAATAATATGAAATTTCCTGAAAATCAGGCTTTTGATATTTTACGTTTGCCCATTCGGGCTCTATCATCTCCTTCCAGCCTCGAAAGGATTCCAAACGCCATTGCGTCATCCATTCCGGTTCTTCCTTCTTTTTGGATATGGCGATGACCACGTCTTCGTTCAATCCTTTTGGAAAAGTTTCAGATTCTATATCCGTATAGAAACCATATTCGTATTCTTTGGTCTCCAGTTCTTTCTTAAGTTGCTCTTCTGTATATGCCATAGTTCTTAATAAAAAAGTGAAACAGTCAAAGAGTTAAGGTTATGCACTGTGTTTACAGGGAAAAACCAGAACTAATTTACCTAAAATTTAAAGCGAAAAACTCTCCCCACATCCACAGGTGCGCTGTGCGTTGGGATTATTAAAGACAAAACCTTTTCCGTTCAGTCCGCCCGAATATTCCAAAACAGTTCCGGCCAGGTAGAGGAAACTTTTTTTATCAACTATAATGCGAACGGAATTGTCCTCAAACACTTTATCCGTTTCGTCCATCTTGTTGTCAAAGCGTAGCTCATAGGAAAGTCCGCTACAACCTCCACTCTTCACACCAACGCGCACATAGTCCTTGCTGGCGTCGAAGCCGCTCTCCGTCATAAGGGCAACTACTCTCTGTTTGGCAGTGTCCGATACTTTGATCATACTTAATTGGATTAATTCTAAATAGACTACAAATATACTATATATGTATGTGTTTCCCATATACTACAACATTATTATAACGATTTTCTGTACAATCAACACCTAGAGCCGTTCCCATTGCATATTGGACGTGATAATTTGTACTAAAATTTTAGTTTCTTAGGGAGTAGTACCTACTTTTGCACTGGTTTGGTTTAAAGTTTTTATTCGGAACCAAGAACGTCATTTTTACAGGTAAAGAAATTGGATCGAGCCAATTCACAAAATGAGATCAGGATGCTAGAAGATAAGAAGCAGGAAAGGACCCCATTGCAACAATTGGGAGAGTTCGGATTGATAGACCACTTGACCAAAGGTTTCTCGATAAGACAGGCCTCTACCCAAAAAGGAATAGGCGATGACGCTGCAGTACTCGATTTTAAGGATAAGAAAACCGTTGTTTCTACAGACCTGCTAATCGAAGGGGTACACTTTGATCTTAGCTATATGCCGTTAAGACATTTGGGCTACAAATCGGTGATGGTAAATCTTTCCGATATCTATGCCATGAACGCGGAGGCCACCCAAATCACCGTTTCCCTAGCCATTTCCAACCGATTTCCATTGGAGGCTTTGGAGGAGTTCTATGCAGGAGTGGCTTTGGCGTGTAAGGTTTATGGGGTAGATCTTGCAGGGGGGGATACTACCTCCTCCCAGAAAGGAATGATTATAAGCATTACGGCCATTGGGTGCGCGGATGAAGGGGACATTGTTTACCGTAAAGGGGCAAAACCGAACGATCTTTTGGTTGTGACAGGAGACCTTGGAGCGGCCTATATGGGATTGCAGGTGTTGGAGCGCGAAAAGGAGGTATTTATGGTAAACCCTAACAGCCAGCCAGACCTTTCGCCTTATACCTATATTGTGGAGCGCCAACTAAAACCGGAGGCTAGAAAGGATGTAGTGGAGTTGTTAAAAAAACTGGAAGTCCATCCTACTTCCATGATAGACATTAGTGACGGACTGTCTTCGGAAATTCTCCATCTGTGCAAGCATAGTGAAGTGGGTTGTAACTTATTCGAGGATAAAATTCCTTTGGATCCAACGGTTATATCGGCTTGTGAGGAATTTAAAATGGATAGCACCTTGGTGGCCTTGAGCGGAGGGGAAGATTACGAGCTGCTCTTTACCATAGACCAAAAAGAATTCCCAAAAATAAAAGGCAATCCCAATTTAACCGTCGTGGGGCACATGACGAAAAAAAATGAAGGGGCGCACTTAATTTCCAGGAATAATTCTAAAATCCCGTTGACCGCTCAGGGCTGGAATTCTTTTTCCGATTCGGAATGATACTTATGCTACTTGTTGTGTAGAGGTACGATGCTTCTTTTGATAAAGTCTTTCCAAGGTATTGTTTATTTCCTGGAGCTCAGGAGTGAGCATGGAAAGATTTCCGCTAACATCGGTGGTTACTTCCTTGCCACAATGAATACACTTGTATTCCTTGATATGCAATGTTACTTTTTTGGATACGGCGTAGTGATGGCCAAAAAAACTGCAGCAGAAGGAGCTGAGTTTGGAGCCATAGTTGGAGAAAACTTTTTTCATCTGTAGAAATTAAAGGTGCATTGGTAAGCCTTGGGGACCGCAAAATGCTTTTATTAATAAAAAATTGAAATTCAAAAATACAGTATTTAAAACACTGTAATATCATTAACGACCATAACGGCCAATTTATTGGGTTGCATTAATTTTTTTTAATCCTTTTTTAGATAAAATGCATTTTTTTCGACGAACGGGCCAATAAATTCGATGATCCACCAATTTTATAATCAATTCTAAAGAATGAATTCCGTTATATTCCAATCGATACAACCTATCTATTTGTGCATTAAATCCTCAATTTCACTTGGTTCGATAGGAATGTTTTTCATTAAATTGAAGGGCTCGCCCGTTTCTTGGATAACAACGTCATCTTCTAGCCGTACTCCCATTTTTTCTTCCGGGATATAGATGCCCGGCTCTACCGTAAAGACCATATTGGCTTGCATTGGAGTCTTTATTTCACCGTAATCATGGGTGTCCAGGCCTATATGATGGCTGGTGCCATGCATAAAATATTTTTTATAGGCAGGCCAGTCCGTACTTTCATTTTTTACGTCAATTTTATCCAGCAAACCAAGTCCCAGCAGTTCGGAAGTCATAATTTTGCCCACTTCCTTATGGTATTCTGTCAAATAGGTGCCAGGCACCAACATTTTGGTAGCCTCATTTTTTACCCGTAGCACTGCTTCATATACCTCTCTTTGGCGTTTTGTGAATTTTCCATTGACGGGAAGGGTACGGGTAAGATCGCTGGAATAGTTGGCAAATTCGGCGGCAGTATCGAGCAAGAGTAGGTCGCCATCCATGCATTGCCTGTTGTTTTCCACATAATGAAGGACATTGGCACTATTGCCGGAGGCAATGATAGGGGTATAGGCAAAGCCGCGGGACCTGTTTCGAATAAATTCGTGCAATAGTTCCGCCTCTACCTCGTATTCCCAAACCCCGGGCCTAACAAATTGCAAAAGCCTTCGGAATCCTTTTTCGGTAATATCGCATGCCTTTTGCATCAAAGCGATTTCCTCAGGTTCCTTTACCCCTCTCAATTTTTGCAAGATCGGATTGCTCTTGGCCCATTGGTGGGCGGGGAACTTTTGCTTACACCTTATTATAAAACGATCTTCCCGCGTCTGGGTTTCGACGGACTGGCGATAGTGCTCGTTGGTGTTGAAATAGATCGTATCTACCTCTGTCATCAAGCCATAGAAAATTTTATCAAATTCGGTCAGCCAATAAATTGTTTCTATGCCCGAGACTTGCGTCGCTTTTTCCTTGGTTAATTTAGCTCCCTCCCAAACCGCAATATGGGCGTTGGTTTCGCGGACAAATAAGATTTCCCGATGTTTCTCCTCGACAGCATCGGGGAAAAGCAGCAGGATGGTTTCCTCTTGGTCTGCCCCGCTTAGATAGAACAGGTCCCGTTGCTGCTGAAAAGGCATGGTGCTGTCTGCGCCAATGGGGTAGATGTCGTTGGAATTGAAAACCGCAAGGCTGTTGGGTTTCATCCGAGCCATAAATTTTTTGCGGTTTTTTATAAAAAGACTATTGTCGATAAGGTCGTATTTCATCTAGGAAAATTATTTATCACTCTTAAATTGAAGGTTATAAAAATCTATGCATCGATAATTGGCCTTACTGGCACCTAAAGAATTGACCAATTTGTTGAATCTAGGATTGAAATTGGTTTTGTCTACGCCAAGGCACGTTAAATTTTTTAATTCCCCAAAATTATACAATTGCTGTGCCACGACCAAAAAAAGCGCCATTGTACCAGCGGCATTCCAAAAGGGTAGAGAAATTGAATTCCGCAATCAAGACACAAACAAGGCCATTCTTTAAAATCAGTATAAATAACGTGGCTTAATTTGCTTAAGGCTTGTTAAACAGCCCTACATGGCCTAAATTTGTTTTTAAAACTCCTGACCAATGAGCGGATTGATACAATCTTCCATCGCCAGAAAGGTGACCATGGCCCTCTCCGGCCTTTTTTTGGTACTATTTTTGGCACAGCACTTTACCATCAATTTCACATCCGTAATAGCACCGGATACGTTTAACCAATGGTCCCATTTTATGGGCTATAATCCAGTGGTACAATATATTTTTCAGCCTATTCTTATTGCGGGGGTCATTGTCCATTTCGTGATGGGATTTGTGCTGGAGATCCAGAACAACAGGGCAAGAAATATTAAATATATTAAATTCAGTGGCAATAAAAATTCCACTTGGGTATCAAGGAACATGATTATCTCCGGTCTCGTTATTTTGGCGTTTTTGGGGCTGCACATGTACGACTTTTGGGTCCATGAGATCGATTACAAATATATTGAACGCCTTCCGCAAGATCCTGCAAGATATTATGTAGAGACCGTAGAAAAATTTGTGCCAATTTGGCGTACAGTACTATATGTCATTGCCTTTGTGCTGCTCTCCTTGCATTTATGGCACGGCTTTGCATCCTCCTTCCAAAGCATGGGGGTAAACAACAAATACACGCCAGGCCTAAAGGTCTTTTGTAAGATTTTTGCTATAGTCATACCCTTTGGTTTTATTTTTATAGCCATATACCATCACCTTAACCCAATAATACATTAAGTATGGGCATTCTGGATTCAAAAATTCCATCTGGTCCTTTGGCCGATAAATGGACACAGTATAAAAACGACATCAATCTGGTAAACCCAGCGAACAAGCGCAAGATCGATATTATCGTTGTTGGGACCGGCCTAGCTGGAGGTTCTGCTGCTGCGACTTTTGCCGAGCTGGGATACAATGTAAAAACCTTTTGCTACCAGGATTCCCCAAGAAGGGCACATTCCATTGCAGCTCAAGGTGGAATCAATGCAGCCAAAAATTATCAAGGCGACGGAGATAGCAACTACAGACTTTTTTACGATACCATAAAAGGGGGCGATTATCGCTCCAGGGAGGCCAATGTATATCGTTTGGCAGAAGTATCAGGAAATATCATTGATCAATGTGTGGCACAAGGGGTTCCCTTTGCACGGGAATACGGCGGATTGTTGGACAACCGATCATTTGGCGGTGTACTGGTTTCCCGTACCTTCTACGCTAAAGGACAGACCGGGCAGCAATTGTTGTTAGGTGCTTATGCCGCAATGAACCGACAGATAAATCGTGGAAAGATAAAGGCGTATAACCGTCATGAGATGTTAGATCTTGTGTTGGTAGATGGCAAGGCGCGTGGTATTATAGCACGTAATTTGGTTACCGGGGAAATTGAGCGCCATTCCGCTCATGCCGTGGTATTGGCAAGCGGTGGCTATGGCAACGTTTTTTATCTGTCCACAAATGCTATGGGCAGTAACGTGATGGCGGCATGGCGAGCGCACCGCAGAGGTGCCTTTTTTGCCAATCCTTGTTATACACAAATACACCCGACCTGTATACCGGTTTCGGGGGAACACCAATCCAAACTTACCCTAATGTCGGAATCCTTAAGAAATGACGGACGGATTTGGGTTCCGAAACGATTGGAGGACGCAAAGGCTATCCGGGAAGGAAAAATGAAACCTACCCAACTAAGTGAAGAAGAAAGGGACTATTATTTGGAAAGAAGATATCCTGCTTTTGGTAACCTGGTACCACGTGATGTGGCTTCCAGGGCCGCAAAGGAACGTTGCGATGCTGGTTTTGGAGTAAACAAAACGGGACAAGCCGTATTTCTTGACTTTAAATCGGCTATCGAAAGATACGGAAAGGAACAGGCCCAGATACATGGTATTGGTAACCCATCCAAAGAAAAGATAACCGAATTAGGGGAAGGAATTGTGGAAGCCAAATACGGCAACCTTTTTCAGATGTACGAGAAAATCGTAGATGAAAATCCGTACAAAACCCCCATGATGATCTATCCTGCGGTACATTATACTATGGGCGGACTATGGGTGGATTATAATTTACAAACCACAATTCCAGGCTGCTATGCTGCCGGAGAGGCTAATTTTAGTGACCATGGAGCCAACCGTTTAGGAGCCTCCGCACTAATGCAAGGATTGGCCGATGGCTATTTTGTGTTGCCATATACTATTGGGGACTATTTGTCCCAGGATATCAGAACCGGACCGATTCCTACCAATTCTCCGGAGTTCGATTCCGTTGAAAAAGACGTTCGGGATCGAATTATGAGATTAATGTCCGGTAGGGGAAAGCATTCCGTAGATTACTACCACAAACAATTAGGTCATATTATGTGGAACAAATGCGGAATGTCTAGAAACGCTCAGGGCCTTAAAGAGGCCATAGTGGAAATTTCCGCTTTGCGCACTGATTTCTGGGAAAACGTTAGGGTTCCGGGTAATGCGGACGGTCTCAACCAAGAGTTGGAAAAAGCGGGTCGGGTGGCCGACTTTTTGGAGTTGGGCGAATTGTTTGCCAAGGATGCTTTAAACCGTAACGAGTCTTGTGGAGGACACTTCCGTGAAGAGTACCAAACCAAGGATGGAGAGGCCTTGAGGGACGACGAACATTTTAAGTTCGTTTCGGCATGGGAATATAAGGGCGAGCCCAAGGATGCGGTATTGCACAAGGAAGATTTGGTGTATGAGAATATTGAACTTAAGACTAGGAGCTATAAATAGCTTAATAGTTGATTGGATCTTAAGATGAAACGGGAGATATTCGGACGTTTGAAGATTTGAAATGTTGGAATAGTGGGACTCGGTTATCAAGGAAAGTCTCAAGTGTTAGTATACAATTTCCCGATCATGCAAAATACGAGTTGGTTTCTCAGATGCGAAGGACATCAAGATCTGTAGCCCATAACATATCTGAAGATTACGGTAGATTCCATTACAAGGAAAATGCACAATTTTGCAGGGCTTCAACAGGTTTGGCTTATGAATTGTTCGATCAGATAATTGTCAGTTTAGAAGAGGGTTATATTGATATGAAGAATTAAAATTAATGATTATGAATTGTGTTGTAATTTTAAATGGATATATCAACTATCTAGTAAACGCTAACAACGATTAACCATTAACTATTAACAAATAACTAATTTCGATATGAAATTAACACTTAAAATATGGCGTCAAAAGGATGCCAAATCCAAGGGGAAGATAGTCGATTACCCCATCGATGGAATCGAAGGGGATATGTCTTTTTTGGAGATGTTGGATGTCCTTAACGAGGAGCTGAACAACAAGGGTGAGGAGCCAGTGGAATTTGACCATGACTGTCGCGAGGGTATATGTGGGGCATGTTCCTTACAGATCAATGGCGAGCCCCATGGTCCCGATAGATTGACCACCACCTGCCAATTGCATATGCGCAAGTTTAATGATGGGGATACCATATATATTGAGCCTTTTAGGGCGACCGCTTTTCCGGTAATAAAGGACTTGGTTGTAGATCGAAGTTCCTTTGACCGAATTCAGCAAGCCGGTGGCTTTATCTCAGTAAACACCTCGGGGAATACGGTTGATGCCAATGCCATCCCAATTTCTAAGGAAAATGCCGACTTGGCGATGGATAATGCTACCTGTATCGGTTGTGGTGCATGTGTAGCTGCATGCAAAAATGCAAGTGCCATGTTGTTCACCTCTGCAAAGATATCCCAATTTGCCCTTTTGCCACAGGGTCGTGTAGAGGCTTCGGAACGGGTAGAGAACATGGTACGTCAAATGGATTTGGAAGGTTTTGGGAACTGCACCAATACGGGAGCATGCGAAGTGGAATGCCCTAAGGGAATTTCCTTGGAGAGTATTGCCCGAATGAATAGGGAGTATATGAGTGCCACTACGGAAGGTTAAATCCTTAAATTCATGATACCGAATCCCAAGCCAAACAGCTTGGGATTTTTTGTTGGTATTTGCGTGCTCTTTAACGCGCCGATTATTCTTTGTAAATTTATATCATGCCAAAGGAATATTCGGAAAATAGAATAATCGTCCCCCGTTTTAATGAGGAATCCGGATTTTATACTACCCCGGAGCGTTCCAGGATCATGGGCAAGATAAGGGGGAAAAATACCAAACCCGAGCTGGCCTTTAGGAAGGCTTTATGGGCAGCGGGGTATCGATATCGAATCGATTATAAGAAATTGATCGGCAAGCCCGATATCGTTCTGAAAAAGTATAGGACCGTGATTTTTATCGATGGGGAATACTGGCATGGCTACAATTGGGAGGAAAGAAAACCAAAGTTAAGGACCAACCGGGAATTTTGGATTCCAAAGATAGAGCGCAACATGCAGCGGGATAGGGAAGTGAACGCCGAGCTGGATCACATTGGCTATAAGGTATTCCGGTTTTGGGAGCGGGAAATCAAGAAGGAATTGGACGCTTGTCTTCAAAAGGTGATTTCCCATCTTCAGAAACAAAATGTTTAGACCTGATAAGTGTTAACCCCACCAGTCCGCCCGTGCCCCGCCAGAATGACCATGTCGGGCTGGCGTTCGGACGGGAATCATTTTGTCGGGCTGGCTCCCCTTGTAAAAAAGGGGAGGACCTGGAATTTTTGATTTTTAACAGAATTTGCACATGCTTCTGACCTGGACCATTTAAAACAATCGAAATTGCCCCTGCTTGTAAATGGGATAGAGATCAGTGTTTAACTTCGGAAACACCTTTTCCTTGAAATAGGTTCTTTTGGCCAAAGCCATCACATCGTGTATTTGCTGTGCTATTTTGCCCTCACCTCTGCTGCGAATCCCGTAACGGCTATCGTTTAACGTTCCGCTGTGGCAGGCTTTAATTTGATGCAGGACCTTTTCCGCCCTATCTGGCATTGTCCTCTTGATCCAATCGGTAAAGATATGGCCAATAGCCCCATTGAGACGTACCACCGTAAAACCGAAGGATAAAGCTCCATGGTTTGAAACCGATTTTGCCAAATTCAGGATTTCATGGCTGTTGATTCCAGGAATGATGGGGGCCAGCATGGCATTGACTGGAATGTTGTTTTCAGTCAGGATTTTAATGGTTTCCAACCGCCGTTTTATGGTCGCCGTACGGGGTTCCAAAATACGTCGGGTATCCTCAGAAAGGGTGGTTATAGAAACGTTTACCCCGATAAGGTTATCCTTGGCCAAGGCTGAAAGTAAGTCCAAATCCCTTAAAACCAACGCATTTTTCGTAATAATGCCCACGGGATGGCGGTACTTCAAAAAAATCTCCAAGCACGCCCGGGTAATGCCAAATTTATTTTCTGCAGGTTGGTAACAATCGGTATTGCCGGAGAGGACAATGGTACGGGCTTTCCAGTTTTTGCCTTTTAGTTTCTCCTCTAGCAATTTTGGTGCGTCTTTCTTGATTAGGATTTTCCTTTCGAAATCCAGTCCTGCACTATACCCCCAATATTCGTGGGTGTTACGGGCATAGCAGTAAATACAGCCGTGTTCGCAACCCTGATAGGGATTCATAGAGTATTGCATGCCCACATCCGGGCTGGTAACCTTGTTTACTATGGTTTTTGGAAAAATGGGAATGTATCGGGTCTTGCTTTTTTCCGCCTCCTCCCCTTCGACCCTACAAAATTCAAGGAAATCATCCCGTATTTCATAAATGTGTTCCAGGAACTTATTAGGTGGATTTTCCTGGGCTCCCCGACCTTTAATGTAATCTTTGTTCAAAATAAGGATTTATTCCAAAATTATGGAATATATCCATTATTATAATTTTATGAATGTTAAATTTTGGTAGGGACGTTTAAGATGATTAGACCAATGGAGATATTCTATTCCACGTGGATGGGGCAATTTTTATTGGTCGGATACCTTTACGTTGACCAACTGTTTTTTATTGCCTCTTTTGGCATAGAAAAGTACGCTGTCATTTTTGTAATCGATATATGGGAGTGATACCATTAAAGGCAAACGGGCCTCCTTGTCGTCTATTACTTTTTCCCAACTCATATGGCCTTTTGCGTCCAATTGTATGGCAAATACATTGCGGTTATGGGTATATCCTTGCCTAAAAACGATTCGGTCCACACCCAATTGCTGAGGATTTTCAGCGGCAGTACTGATAAAAAAATACGTGTTGTCCCCTTTGGTATAGGCGCTGTAGGATGCATAGGCCCCATCTCCCTGGGTAACCTCGGATTTGTTGATGTTTCGTGCCCAGACCATATTGCCGGACGAATCCAGTTTAGCACTCACTATATCATTGTAGTGGTATCTGTTTATTTTAATGCGATTGCCCCCCCCATCGGATTGGTAACTATCGGTAACGAATTCTTCCTCGGCGTTAAAAAGAATGAATCCATCAGGTGTAATGCTCACGCTTTTGAAAACTAGATTTTTTATTTCCTTGTCCACTTCCTTCCCAAACTTGTCCTGCATAAACTGTTGCGAAAAGGGATCGTATTTTTTTGTCTTGATTTCCAGGGATTTGGGATCCATATCCACATAAGTCAGGCCATTGTACCGGTTGTCCTTGCGATCGGCATAAAACCCGACACACAGCAACCTATTCTTGAGAAGAATTGGGACCAATGCTTCTGAAAATTTACCTGGGTCATCAAAGGTTTGCATTTTTTCATCGTCATTGGTGGTAATCTTGACCAATTCATATTGGAATTTACGCTCCGTAATGACAAATCTTTTCTTCTTGAAATACGCCTTTCCTACCAGATATAGCTCCGATAGATCTTTGGAGACCTCCATGTTTTCGAAGGCATAATTTTTTTCTTCCACTTGCGCGGAAAAATCATGCTCAATCAACTTGTTCAGGGAGGTATCGAATAAATAAATGAAATGCTGGTTGTCCTTATTCTTTTTAAAATGGGCACTTATAGTAAAGGCCGATTTATCCCTGTTGAACAAAACAGAAGTTGTAAATCCGGAGGAAAAATTCCTGTTGTAGTAATTTTTGTCCAATGGGCTTTCTACCTCAACGGAGGGAATGATCAAAATGGTCTTTGCCGTAAATCCTATATTTTCCACTGGGCTGCTTTGCACCACGTATTCATACGATTTTGAGCCTTGGTTATACTGCAAAAAGAGCAGGTTTAATTGCCCGTTGCTTACAAAGGCATCAACAAAATCCAAATCCTTGATCTTAAAATTGTACTCGGACAACAAGGCTAGGTCCTTGTCGTAGCGTTCTATGAAGTAACCTTTTGGTTTTAGGATAAGTCCCGTATAATAAGCTCGGACAACAAGATAACCCCCTGTGCCGTCACTTGTCATGGCCATTAAATTGGAATATTTGTACTTATCGTTATATTTTTCGCCAAAGGAATAGGACAAAGGCATATTTTGGGCTTTTACCAAGGTGGTGGCAAATACCAAAAAGAGGACAACAAGTGTGTTTTTCATTTGTAGGTTGGTTTAATGCAGCACTAGGCTCCTGGAAAATCTGCCTTTCGCTTCTCCAAAAAAGCTGTGGTGCCCTCGCTAAAGTCAGCTGTTCCAAAACAGGCACCAAAAGCGTCAATTTCCATGGCGTAGCCATCCGTATTATTTCTAAAACCCGCATTTATCGCTTTTATTGCATAACTTATCGCAACTGGTGAATTTTTCGATATCCTGTCGGCCAAGGAATAGCAGAACGGCAGTAGGTCTTCCTCCGGTACCATATGGTTGACCAGCCCATATGCAACGGCTTTCTGGGCATCTATCATGTTAGCGGTCATAATGAGTTCCATGGCGCGGCCTTTGCCAATAAGTTGTGGCAATCGCTGTGTGCCGCCGTAGCCCGGAATCACCCCAAGGGATACTTCGGGCAGTCCCATTTTCGCCTTTGTGTTGGCAACCCTAAAATGACAGGCCATGGCCAGTTCCAGACCACCGCCAAGCGCAAAGCCGTTAATAGCCGCAATAACCGGGGTCCCAAGGTTTTCCACATAATCAAAAAGCAGTTTTTGGCCCTTTGCTGCAAGTTTGGAACCTTCTTTCTGGGAAAAGTTGGCAAATTCCGAGATATCGGCACCGGCGACAAAGGCTTTATCGCCGCTTCCTGTGAGAATAATGGCCTTAATTTTTTTGTTCTGGTCCAATTCGGTTAATGCCTGATGCAATTCTTCGATGGTCTCCCGATTCAGCGCGTTCAATTTATTTGGTCGATTGATGATCAAGGTGGCCAGATGTCCATCTTTCTCCATTAAAATGTTCTTGTACTTTTTCATTTTTTCTGATTAATGGGATTAAAACTTTTTGTCCAGATGTTGAGGAAGCCGCTAGGGATTTTTAAATAGGACCTTAACCGTTCGCCAATGCCATCAGATATTTTTTGGGCGTTGTGCCATATTTCTTTTTAAAGGCCGCAATAAAATGGCTAGCCGTACTATACCCAACCTTTAGTCCTACCTCATTGACATTATGCTGGCCATATTCCAACATTTTTCTGGAATACTCCATTTTGTAATCAAACAAAAAACCGTAGACCGAATCCCCATAGATTTGTTTAAACCCTTCCTTTAGCTTTTTAAGGCTAAGGCCAATTTCTTCGGCAAGTTCCGTTAAGCTCGGCGGTTCGGACATTCGGGCAATCATTATTTCCTTCGCTTTTCTAATCCGCTTTACGTTGTCCTCGCTAACCAAAAAGGGACATTGATCCATGTCGGTATCATCGGTTCTATTGAAATAAAGGGAAATAAGTTCGTAGACCTTCCCTCGGATATAAAGCTCCTTTATAGAGGGATGTAGGTGATAGTTCATCAATTGGCTAAGAATTACGGCAATTGCGGGGGTGACTTTTTCTTGGGAGTAATATTTTTTATCCTTGTTTTCCTTGCTTAGAAAAGGGATATAATTTGCTTCCTTGGAAAATAGGGAATGAAACTTTCTAATGGTCATGACTATGGATACTAGCCAGGAATTGGCATGCAGTTCCAAATTTAATGGTAAATCCATCTGGGTATTGTAAAGCAATAGCGAGCTTTCCTCGGATACTTCCAAAGCGTATCGGCCTTCATTGAAGATAAACTTGGCATTGCCCTTTAAACAAAAATGAAATTGAATAAAGGAACTGTCGATATCCCGAACAACTTTTTGAGTATTCAGGCCATCGTTTTGTATTTTTAAGACATAAAAGCCATCCTCAAAAAACACTTCTTCAAACGAACCTTCAGCGTTATTTTTCTCCATCATTTTTTCTCCATTTTATTTTTTCTATTTAGAACGACTCTAAATAGAACCATTCAGAACCCCTTTATTGTCTACAAAAATAGTAGTTTTTGAAGGATTGTCCAGAATCTTCTTCAAAAAAGCTTGAAACGTTATTAATAGTTCCTTCAGCGTTACTTTTATAAAGTTAAGGATTTTATTTTTGTATCCGTTTGAATTCAATTCATGAAGAATTACCACATTACCAAACTAAATTCTTTTTATACCATAGGTGTCAGCTACAAAAAGGCGGATGCGGTTGTTCGTGGCAAGTTTAGTCTTGACAGTAACGCTATGGATAGCCTATTGAATCGGGCCAAGGAGCATGGAATAGATGGTCTTTTGGTCACATCTACCTGTAACCGAACGGAGCTTAACGGATTTGCCCAACATCCTTTTCAACTGATAAAACTATTGTGTGACCATAGCCAAGGCACTTTGGAGGAATTTCAGGAGGTGGCCTATGTATACAAAAATAACGAGGCCATTGAGCATATTTTTAGGGTGGGCACCGGACTTGACAGCCAGATTTTGGGCGATTTTGAGATCGTCGGTCAATTAAAACAGAGCTTTAACCGTTCCAAAAGGTTGGGAATTGCCAATCCGTTTATAGAACGGCTTTGCAATTCCGTGATTCAAGCAAGCAAACGCATCAAGAACGAAACGGAAATTTCCTCTGGGGCCACTTCCGTAGCCTTTGCATCCGTACAATATATTTTGTCCAACGTTCCTGATATCCAAAACAAGAATATCCTGCTCTTCGGAACTGGGAAAATTGGCCGTAATACCTGCGAGAATCTAATAAAGCACACCAAAAATCCACATATTACCCTGATAAACAGGACCAAGGGCAAGGCGGAACAAATAGCAGGGAAGTTCAATCTATTGGTCAAGGACTACGGAGATCTTCAGACCGAAATACGGAATACGGACGTTTTGGTAGTAGCGACCGGCGGACAATCACCCACCATTTCCAAAGATCTTATCCATGCAAAAAAACCGTTGTTGATCCTTGATCTTTCCATTCCAAAAAATGTGGCAGCTGAAGTGTCGGAAATGGAAAATATATCGGTCATCCACTTGGATCATCTTTCCCAAATGACGGACAAGACCTTGGAAAAGAGAAAACAATACATCCCTCAAGCGGAAGCCATTATCCAAGATGTTATGGGCGAGTTTATCCAATGGCTGGAAAACCGAAAATTTGCGCCCGTAATCAAGGCCCTGAAAAAGAGGTTGAAGACCATGAAAGAGGAAGAGCTGGATTTTCAAAGTAAAAAACTGCCCGATTATAACCATTTACAGGCGGAGATTATTTCCGATCGCATTATCCAAAAGATTACTACCCACTTTGCCAATCACCTCAAAGGAAACGATACCGATTCCGATACTAGTTTGGAACTTATTCAAAGAGTATTTCAATTAGAAGTAGACCATAAATGAGCATAATCCGAATTGGCACTAGAGATAGTGAATTGGCGCTATGGCAAGCGAAAACCGTACAGGGGAATCTTGAAAAACTCGGACACCATACGGTGTTGGTCCCCGTAAAATCTACTGGGGACCTGGTTTTGGACAAACCGCTTTACCAAATGGGGATGGTAGGTGTTTTTACCAGAAATTTGGACTTGGCCCTTTTAAATAATGATATAGACATTGCCGTCCACTCCCTAAAGGATGTGCCCACGGTTTTGCCAGAGGGAATCGTACAGGCCGCGGTATTGGAACGGGGCAACTACTATGACATATTGGTCTATAAGAACAATGAGGAATTTTTGAGCCAAAAGGAAGGGGTTGTAGCAACAGGTAGTCTTCGTCGTAAGGCCCAATGGCTCAACAGGTATCCAACCCATTCGATCGCCGATTTGCGGGGAAATGTAAATTCGCGACTTCAAAAATTGAAGGATAACAACTGGAACGGCGCAATATTTGCCGGTGCCGGTTTGGAGCGGATTGGTGTAAAACCAGAAGAATCCGTAGGTTTGGGATGGATGACTCCGGCGCCGGGCCAAGGTGCCATAATGGTGGTTTCCAGGGATGCAGATGCCGAAATAAGGGAAATCTGTACCGCTCTGAACCATGAAGAGACCGAAATTTGTACAACCATTGAAAGGACCTTCCTAAATCTGTTGGAAGGTGGCTGCACCGCTCCTATTGGGGCACTGGCCCTTATAAAAAATGATTCGATATCTTTTAAAGGAGTACTGCTGAGCGAGGATGGTACAAAAAAGATAGAGGTCGAAAAAACGGTTCCACTTGGGGAGCACGGCGAATTGGCTAAAATTTGTGCAGATTATGTTCTTGCCCGAGGCGGAAAGCGATTGATGGATGGGTTGACAACCATGCAACGCATACCCAATGTCTATTCTACGAAAACATTGTCGGAAGATCAAAAGTACTTGTTCAAAAAGGGGATTGTTGCGGAAAGCAGCGATTTCGTAAAGATAAGTATTAACCGTATCCACAAAAGTGTAGTACGATCTCCCATCCGTAACGTAATCATTACCAGTAAAAACACGGTAGAATCCTTGTTGACTAATTTTTCCAAGGAAGAACTTCGGTTTAATAATATTTACTGCGTTGGAAAAAAAACCAAACGGTTTATAGAACGTAGGATCGGTCCGGTTAAGCATGTTGCAAAAAACGCCGAAGAGCTCGCCGATTATCTTGTAGAATATATAGAGGGTACGGAGGTCACCTATTTTTGTAGTGATATACGAATGGATACCCTGACCGACAAACTGGAAGAAAACCTTATCAAGGTTCACGAAATAAAAGCCTATCAAACGAAATTGGACCCTGTAAAATTGGATGGTTCCATTAAAGGGGTAATGTTCTTCAGCCCGTCTACCGTCCAAAGTTATTTACTTAAAAACAAGGTGGGGGAAAGGAAAGCCTTTTGTATTGGTGAAACTACCGCCAACGAAGCCATGAAACATTTTAAGGAAGTTAAGATTGCCAAAATTGCCACAGTAGAGGACGTAATTGCCTTGGTAAATGAAACTTTTGTTTTAAACTAATACCCAAGGGCCAATTATATTATGGCTCCTGGAATCAGTTATTTAATAGTGAATGATAAAGAACGATCTATTTTTAAGAGCGCTTAAGGGAGAGTCCGTAGATCGGCCTCCTGTTTGGATGATGAGGCAGGCCGGGCGTTATTTGCCGGAATTCATGGAAATCCGTAAGGAATTCGATTTTTTTACCCGTTGCCAGACCCCCGATCTAGCTTCTGAAATTACGGTGCAGCCCATTAGGCGCTATGGTATGGACGCAGCTATTTTGTTCAGCGATATTTTGGTTATTCCGCAGGCTATGGGAATAGAAGTGCAGATGAAACCAAACTTTGGACCTTATATACCGAGACCAATTCGCACTCAAAAGGATGTGGAAAACGTACTGGTGCCCAACGCAGAACTGGCCCTGGATTATGTGATGCAGGCCATAAAAATGACCAAGGAGAAGTTGGCCGATAAGATTCCGCTAATTGGATTTGCCGGGTCTCCCTGGACCATCCTTTGCTATTGCGTTCAAGGCGAGGGCAGCAAGACCTTTGACAAGGCCAAGGAATTCTGTTTTACCCAACCCGTTGCGGCCCATCAAATGTTGCAAAAAATCACGGATACAACAATTGATTATTTAAAGGCCAAAGTGAGGGCAGGTGTTAATGCCGTTCAGATTTTTGATTCTTGGGGAGGTATGTTGTCGCCAACCGACTATCAGGAATTTTCTTGGAGGTATATCAAGCAGATTATCGATGCCTTGAAGGAAGAAACCCCTGTTATCGTTTTTGGAAAAGGATGTTGGTTCGCTTTAAAGGAAATGTCCGTTTCTGGAGCTGCGGCCTTAGGGGTAGACTGGACCTGTTCTCCACATAGCGCGAGAAAATTAACGGGTGGCAACATCACTTTGCAAGGAAATTTTGATCCCGCAAGATTGCTTTCCCCCCCAGCTGAAATCAAAAGGATGGTCACCCAGATGATTAACGAATTTGGCAAGGATAAATATATCGTAAATCTGGGGCATGGAATTTTGCCGAATATACCCATAGAAAATGCAAAGGCATTTATAGACGCCGTTAAGGAGTATAAAAGTTCTTAACTTTACCTCAGGGAATAAATTGAAGATATTAAACTTTTAAAAACCTCCTGCCTCTTCTTGCAAGGTCCTTGTCAGAACTATTTTGTTGGACCGATATCTAGATGAACTTGAGAGAGGGCAGGGGGAGAGCACTTAAATGGAAAACTTCAGGATAGAGCCGCTAATACCGGAAGAAGCTACCAGTTTATGCCGGTTTATGGTTTCCAATACCAATCGGTTTAATCGATATCTTCCCAAAACGCTTGCCCAGAATACTAATCCGACCGATTCCGAGGCCTATATCAATCGAAAGAATTGGGAAGCTGATGAGAAGGTTGAATTTACTTTTGCTATCAAGGAAAAGGTTTCGGGAAATATTGTCGGACTTATCATTCTCAAAGATCTGGACTGGGATAAGAAGCAGGGGGAATTTGCGTATTGTATTGACAAGGGCTGGGAAGGGAAAGGTGTCATGACCGCGGTAGTCGAGAACTTATCTTCTTATGCTTTTTCAGAACTGCAATTAAAAGTACTTCATATAATAGCCCATCAAAGTAACATAGCAAGCCTTAAGGTGGCTGAAAATGCGGGCTTTGTATGGAAAATGACCCTAAATAACGAACACACTCCCCCGAATGAACCTCCTATGGATATGGAGTTGTACGAACTTAAAATACCGAATATATGAGTGCGAACCAAAAGCGACAAACCCTGTCTTCTGGGGAGAGGTTTGGGGAGAGGATAATTAAAGATCAATTTTACCAATATATCCAAACCCTGCAGGACACTATCACCTTAAAATTGGAAGAGGTGGATGGCAAGGCCAAGTTCAAGGAAGATTTATGGGAACGTCAAGAAGGCGGTGGAGGCCGGTCCCGGGTTATTGAGAACGGAAAGGTATTTGAAAAGGGAGGTGTTAATATATCAGCGGTTCACGGCCCCTTGCCAAAGAGTATGCAAGAGTATTTTGGGGTCCAAGAGGCCGATTTTTTTGCCTGCGGCCTCAGTTTGGTCATCCATCCCAAAAGCCCTATGGTGCCAACAGTTCATGCCAATTGGCGTTATTTTGAAATGTATGACAAGGAAGGCAGCTTGGTAGACCACTGGTTTGGTGGAGGCCAGGACCTAACTCCTTATTATTTGTTTGATGAAGATGCAATCCACTTCCATACCGTATGCAAAAAAGCCTGCGATCAACATAATGCCATATTTTATAAGAAGTACAAGGCGCAATGCGATTCTTATTTTTGGAACGCACATAGGGATGAGGCTCGGGGAGTAGGCGGACTATTTTTCGACTATTGCAAGACAACAGATAATATGTCGATTCAGGATTGGTACAGCTTCGTAACAGAGGTGGGAAATAGTTTTTTAGAGACCTATGTCCCCATTGTGGAAAAACGAAAAGAACTGCCCTACACCAAAGAACAAAGGGATTGGCAAGAGATAAGACGAGGAAGGTACGTAGAATTCAACTTGGTACACGATAAGGGCACCCTTTTTGGCCTCAAGACCAATGGCCGTATAGAGAGTATTTTAATGAGCTTACCGCCCCATGTTCAATGGGTGTACGACCACCATCCAGAGAAAGGGAGCGAAGAGGAACGGTTGGTGAAAGTTTTGAAGAAACCCAGGGAGTGGGTTTAGAATACGGGATTGTGCAAACTGACTACTGAAAACTGATGTTATATGTATCCACTAAGAAGAAATAGAAGATTAAGAACCAATGAGGCCATTCGTTCCCTCGTGAGGGAAACAATTTTATCTCCCAATGATTTTTTAGTGCCACTTTTTGTGGTGGAAGGCCAGAATGTTAAGGAGGAAATTTCGTCCATGCCCAATTATTTCCGTTACAGTTTAGATCTTCTGGAAAAGGAGGTGAAGGAACTTTGGGGCCTAGGTCTTAAATCGGTCTTGCTTTTTGTAAAAGTACCCGATAAACTAAAGGACAACAAAGGCAAAGAGGCGGTGAATCCCGATGGCTTAATGCAGCGGGCCATTAAGACTGTAAAACATGCTTGTCCCGATATGTTGGTGATGACCGATGTAGCTTTGGATCCGTATTCTTCATATGGGCATGACGGAATCGTGGAACACGATCAAATATTAAACGATGAATCCGTTGAGGTCCTAACTGAAATGAGCCTGTCCCATGCCAGGGCGGGAGCCGATTTTGTGGCTCCCAGTGATATGATGGATGGACGGATCCTTTCTATTCGTGAAGCGCTGGAGGACGAAGGTTATATAAATACTGGAATCATGGCCTATAGTGCCAAATACGCTTCAGCCTTCTACGGGCCTTTTAGGGACGCCTTGGATAGCGCACCGGGCTTCGGCGATAAAAAGACTTACCAGATGGATTATGCCAATCGGTTTGAAGCCATTACGGAAGCCGAAATGGATATAGATGAAGGGGCGGACATTGTGATGGTCAAACCCGGATTGTGTTATCTTGACATTGTGAGGGAAATTAAGAACGAGGTTAATGTACCCGTGGCCGTATATCAGGTCTCCGGGGAGTATGCAATGGTCAAGGCGGCCGCGGAACGAGGATGGTTGGATCATGATGCGGTGATGATGGAGCAATTGACGGCCATCAAAAGAGCTGGGGCCAATATTATTGCTACCTATTTTGCCAAGGATGCGGTAAAACTATTATGACAAATTTTTTTTCGGGTCTGTTCATTTTAGCGGTATTGTCGTATTTTTAAAACAGAATCGTAAAATTGACAATGAAATCACCCTTTTTCATATTTATTGGGCTTTTATCCATGAACATTACGGCCCAAAATCTTGTGCTTTCAAGCTTTCAAGAAAAATGGGAAAACTCCAAAAACTATCTTATAGCGGTGGCTGAGGCCATGCCCGAAGAAAAATATGGATATCGGCCAACCGAAAGGGAGATGACCTTTGGCGAACAGTTGATCCATATTCGTGAAAATATGCTTTGGTTGGGAAATGCATATTTTACCGACCCTCCCAATCCCGAAAACAATACGGTTTCTGCCCAGAAGGACAAGGATACTATCATCCAAACCCTAACCATGTCATTCGATAAGGTCGCCCAGATTATTACTGATGTAAATCCGGACGACCTGTCCCAAGAAGTTGATTTTTTTAAGGGAACGAAAACGAAACTGCAGATTCTAAACCTCATGCAAGACCATGTGACCCACCACAGGGGCCAACTGATCGTATATCTAAATCTCAATAGTATAGAACCCCCAAAATATATAGGATGGTAGCCGTTAACAAAATATTATTCTTCCTCACCTGTCAGATTCTCTATCTTTTCATTGGTATTCAATACGCCCAGGGCCAGGAAACAAAAATCCCTGCCCCTGATCTGGAACTTCAATTGCGGAACGAGACCGAAAGGAACATTGTCTTGTTGAGAAATGATGGCGATGTCATTCCCGTAAAAAATCTGGACCAATCCAAGATTGCATTTGTTTCAGCCCTACCCAAGGATAATCCCATGGGTAAAATGCTGGACAATTACTCGCAAATTTCCCATTTTGCCCCTGCGGATTTACAAGACCCAAATATTGCCAAATCCCTTGCTTTTTTTGATGAGGTGATTTTTGCATTTCGATCTGGCGAAGACGACCACCTTCTGCCTTCTTTGCTCCAATTGAACAATCTTATTCTCGTTTATTTTGATGGTCCGGGGACTAGTTCGAACAAATCCCTTTCAGCTGTGAAATCCATTATTTACGCACCGGACTCTAAAGTGTTGTCCCAAGAGTATGCGGCCCAATTGATTTTTGGAGGGTTTGCCGCCAAGGGGGAACTCCCCAAGGATATACCGATAGGGTTTAAAATCGGTGATGGCCTAAAAACCCTAAATCAGATCAGGCTTAAATATACCATCCCGGAAGAGGTAGGGATGGATTCCCGTTATATAGACTCCAAGGTAGATTCCATTATGTCCTATGCCATTGGGGAGCATTCCTTTCCCGGTGCGACCTTGCTTGTGGCCAAGGATAATAAGGTAATCTTTAACAGGTCTTATGGTTATTTAACCTATGATAGCCTTGTGCCCGTTGAAACGGACGATCTTTATGATCTGGCCTCTGTAACCAAGGTAATTGGAGCATTACCTGCCTTGATGAAACTATATGAAAATGGTAAATTAAATTTGGATGTCCCGTTTAGTACCTATTGGAAATCTTGGCGGCACAAGAAAGATAAAAAGGACCTGACCTTAAGGGAAATATTGGCCCATCAGGCAGGGTTGAACCCTTATTTTGTTTTTTTGAACGATGTCTTTAAAAAGAATGGCAGGATTAAAAAGCGATTTGTCCATAACCACCCATCTTCCCGGTTTGAGGCACAGGCCTATGACAGCATTTTTATAAAGAATCGCTTTAATCATTATATGTACCGTAAGATCAAGCGATCAAAGGTATTGGAAGAAAAGAAATATCTCTATTCCGGTACCTCTTTCCTAATTTTTCCCGAGTTGATAACGGAACTGACAGGCATACCGTATCCTGAGTATCTTCAGGAGGAATTTTATGGTCCCTTGGGATCCTATACCCTGGGTTTTAAACCGGAGACCAAACACTTTCCAAACACAATAGTACCTACGGAGAAAGATACCCTGTTCAGGAAAACGTTGACCCAAGGTTGGGTGCACGACGAGAACGCGGCCCTGTTGGGGGGGATTTCTGGGAATGCGGGACTTTTTGCTACCGCCAATGACCTTGCCAAAATGATGCAAATGTATATGCAAAACGGAATCTATGGGGGCAAACGCTATTTTTATGATACTACCGTAAAGGAGTTTACCAAAGTGCAATATCCTGAAAACGACAACCGCCGTGGCTTGGGATTTGACAAACCCTTGTTGAACAACGCCGAATTACCGCTCTCCGAGGCGTATCCCGCACCCGAGGTGAGTCCCGAAAGCTTTGGACACAGTGGTTTTACCGGTACCTTTGTTTGGGCGGACCCTAAAAACCAATTGGTATTTATATTTCTATCCAACAGGGTGTATCCAACCCGGGCGAATAGTAATATTTACAAGTTAAATATTAGGCCCCGATTGCAAGAGGTCTTTTATAAGGCCCAAATATCCCAATAAGGCCAAAGTCCATTAATATTGTTATCTTAGTTTTTAAAGAACTCGTTTTACCTTTTTATGGGCCTACTGCTTTTTTACGCTTTTGTTTCTATCTTTTTTTCCTTTTTATGCTCCATTTTGGAGGCTGTTTTGCTTAGTGTCACACCTACCTTCGTCAGCCTTAAGAAACAGGAGGGAAGGGCATATGCCGTGAAACTGGAAATGCTAAAGAAGGATGTGGACCGACCGCTGATCGCCATCCTAACCCTTAATACCGTAGCACATACGGTAGGCGCAATTTTGGTGGGAGTCCAAGCCAAGGTCGCCTATCTGGAACTATACGGAAGTGCCCAAAGAAAGATTTTTGGTTTTCATTTTTCCGAAGACATGATGGTGGGAGTCGTATCTGCCCTGATGACCCTGTTGATTCTGATTGCATCGGAAATAATTCCAAAGACCTTAGGTGCCATTTACTGGAAAAAACTGGCCCGATTTACAACCAGGACCCTCAATGTCATGATATGGGCCTTAAAGTGGACTGGAATTCTATGGCTATTGCAAGTTTTTACAAAGCTTATCGGAAAGAAAGCTGGGGATGTAAATATTATGAGCCGGGAGGACTTTACAACCATGACGGATATCGCCCTGGAAGAGGGGGTTTTTCAGGAATCGGAATCCACGATAATCCAAAACCTAATAAAGTTTGATCAAGTCCAGGTTCAAAATATCATGACGCCCCGAACGGTAATGAAGATCGCTTCGGAGAAATTGACCCTAAAGGAATTTTCCGAATCCAATCCTAGAATGCGATTCTCCAGGATCCCTGTGTTTAAGGATAAGGAAGACGATGTTACAGGTTTTGTACTTAAGGACGAGATCTTGGAAAGTATCATTCAAGAAAATGGGGGTACAACCCTATCCTCGATCAAAAGACCAATTCTTTTTGTGGACCGGACCATGGCTATCCCAGAGCTATTTGAACTTCTATTGGCCCAAAAAAATCATATCGCCATGGTGGTGGACGAATATGGGACCATAAGCGGACTGGTTACCATGGAAGACGTGATCGAAACGCTATTGGGACTCGAAATTGTTGACGAAAGCGATGCCACTGAAAATCTTCAACTGTTGGCTAGGCGCAATTGGCAATCCCGAGCGGAACGATTGGGAATTATTGATAAAGACGGGGTAAAATGAACTTGGAACAAGCCTACATTAAAACACCCTTGGGGATCGCAAAACTAGAGGGCGATGAAAACGGCCTGACATCCGTTTCGGTTTTGGATACGGATGAGGCACCTACCACAGTAATTCCAGAGTTACTTGAAGATGCCGTCTACCAACTCCGGGAATACTTTGAGGGGGAAAGAAAGACGTTTAGCCTAACCCTTAATCCAACGGGAACAGATTTTCAAAAAAGGGTTTGGGAAGAACTGCAACAGATTCCCTACGGAAAAACAATATCCTATCTGGAACTTTCTAAAAAACTGGGAGATGTCAAGGCCATTCGGGCCGTCGCCGCGGCGAACGGTCAAAATCCCTTGTGGATCGTTGTGCCCTGTCACAGGGTGATAGGTAGTGATGGTTCCCTCACCGGTTATGCAGGGGGCCTACATCGCAAAAAATGGTTGTTGGAACATGAAAGTCCCGTAAAACAAACCGCCCTGTTTTAATAAAACTTTCCAGCGAAAAATCCATCACCTTTAAACGAAGACATGGGTTTGATGTGCAGTCCGCCTTGCGCCATACCCTGTACGCTATAAAAAGCGTGAATCGATCTACGCATAGCGATTTGCCTACAGCGATTTGCCAGATTAGCATTAAACTTTTGCCGATGACGGCTTAGTGTTAACCGACCGTTGGGTTGGTTTATCTTTCAAATGACGATATTTCTTAACAACAATGACCAATGGTCGATAATTTTGTTGCCCTCAACTTCAGGTCACCCTAAAGCCGTTATTCCGCGTACCCAAAAACCGACTACTGGGTCAGTTTTCCTGTGTCCAGAAAAATAATAAACAATTTGGAGAAAAAATTATCCTCCCGACCTTTCCAAGGGGGGAAGAAGAAATATAAACACTAATGTATGCGTCTGAGTGGGAGTTCCCCCTTTTGCGGTTACTTGGCCAAAGGCCTGGCAACCATAATTCCCGTATTCTTTTTAATTTTCTTAAGATAATCGGCCAAGGGTAGTTCGGAAACCTCCACTTCCATAGAACCGGTTGACGCATGTAACAGGTGAATGCGTCCATCGGCTTCCCGGGTTGCGATTCCGGTATGGGTAATATCCAATCCCTCGATAGAAGTGGTCAAAGCAATGATATCGCCGGAGTGGATCAGCTGTTCCTTAGTAGCAATTTTGTCCTGTGGCAAGAAATACAACGGTTTGTTATTGAGCTCCGCTTCGGAGGCCTGGATTTTTTTAAAATTGTCCGTATTCTTTAAAAAGGGGTATAAGTCCCTGTGGGTACTCATAAAATTGATATCCTTGGTTATTGGAACCCCTCCGATCTCCTTTGTGACATTTTTGAGAAGACCTTTAGCTTCATTATTGGCGATCCATTCCGAAAAATAGTGCAAACGGGAGGCATAGCCATCCAGCTTTCCATCCTGGTAACGGATTTCTTCCAGAAGCTTGGTGTAGGTATCAAAATCTTTTTTACCGCGTTCGAGCATCAAGCTAAAAGCAAGGACATTCTCAACAAACGTGGTGCAATCCAAGCCGTGCAGATTAACTACCAAGGATTCTGTTTCGCCCACCTCCAAGGTTTTGGCTACGTAGGGAACCCCTAAAAAGGATTTGCCTACCGACACCATGGTCCGGCCAAAATCCTCACTTTTCAGCCCCTGGATTTGGTCTATCTTTTTCTCAAAGGCCTCTTTGTCTTGTAGCGAGCAGACCACATTCTGGGAAAAGGAGATGCCTGTCATTAGAAAAAGTACCAAACATGCAATTTCTCTCATATGAGCCGTTTATTTTCCCAAAAATAGGTATTTATTGTATGTTATAAAGAAAAACTCATGAGGAGTTCAATGCGTGAATATTTGGAATGCCGTTAAATTGCCAGAAAATACTGAAAAGCTAAAGAATTACTAGGGTTTTACGGTAAGTTCGTCTACAAATGGTATTTTTACAGTCGCTAAAATTATCAGACGTGAAAGGAGTATTATTAGTAAACTTGGGCTCTCCGGACAGTCCAACCCCCAAAGACCTAAAGCCGTATTTGGATGAATTTTTGATGGATGAAAGGGTTATTGACGTACCTCTTTGGCTGCGAAATATTATTGTGAGGGGGATTATACTGCAGACCCGGCCCAAGAAATCGGCCCAGGCCTACCAAAAGATCTGGTGGGATGAGGGTTCTCCCCTAGTTGTTATTTCAGAACGCTTTCAGGACAAAGTAGCCGAAAAATTGGATATTCCGGTGGCCTTGGGGATGCGGTATGGTTCCATGCCCATCAAGGGGGCCTTACAGGAACTCCATGACAAAGGAGTGGACGATGTGCTCCTTATTCCCCTTTATCCACACTACGCTATGTCTTCCTATGAAACGGTAGTGGTAAAGACCATGGAAGATCAGGAAGCCCATTTCCCTGGAATGCGGATTACCACACTCCCCCCGTTTTATAGGAACGAGGACTATATAAAGGTGCTTTCGAACAGAATAGCAGAGGGTTTGAAGGATTTTGATTATGATCATATCCTGTTTTCGTACCACGGGATCCCGGAACGGCACATTAGAAAATCCGACCCAACTAAATTCCATTGCAAGATTAATGACCAGTGTTGTGAAACGAATTCCGTTGCACACAATACCTGTTACCGACATCAGTGTTTTGATACTACAAAACGAGTAATTAAGGAACTTGGACTGTCCGAGGACGAGGTGAGCAACTCCTTCCAATCCCGTTTGCCGAATGACCCGTGGTTAAAGCCCTATACCGACTTTGAGCTGGAACGGTTCCCAAAAGAAGGAGTCAGACGTTTGGCGGTCATCACTCCTGCCTTTGTATCGGACTGCCTGGAAACCTTGGAGGAAATTGCCATGGAGGGTAAAAAACAATTTCAGGAAGCCGGAGGGGAAGCCTATACCCATATCCCGTGTTTGAACGATTACAAACCGTGGGTAAACGTTATGGCCCAGTGGATCAAGGACTGGGAAACCAAGGAAATCTTGCCGATGTAATGGCCAAGGTTTCCTCGGAACAACTGGGCACTGAAGCTATCGGAAAACTACTGATAAGACAGGCGGTGCCAGCTGGTATAGGTATCTTGGTCATGTCCTTGAATGTTTTGGTCGATTCAATTTTTGTGGGCAATTGGATTGGTTCCGTTGCCATTGCGGCCATAAATGTGGTTCTTCCCGTTTCTTTCTTTATCGGTGCCCTTGGAATGGCCATTGGGGTCGGTGGATCGAGTATCATTTCGAGGGCCATGGGAGCTAAACATTCCGAAAAGGCGTTAAAAACCTTTGGCAACCAGATTACTATGACCCTGCTGGTCACCATATCCATGGTGGTTTTGGGGCTAATATACGTTGATACCCTTATCCCGGCCTTTGGTGGAAAAGGGGCCATTTTTGAACCTGCAAAAATCTACTACAAGATTGTCCTATATGGAGTTCCGTTTTTGGGCCTCTGTATGATGGGGAACACGGTAATCCGTGCCGAGGGAAAGCCAAAATTTGCTATGATTGCCATGATTATCCCCTCGGTCGGCAATTTGTTGATGGACTATCTTTTTATCTATGTCTTCGATTGGGGGAGGGCGGGCGCAGCTTGGGCTACCACCATAGGATATTTACTATGTTTTGGGTATATACTTTATTTTTTCCTCTCTAGAAATTCGGAACTTAAGATCGGAATTCACCATCTTGGATTGAACCGATCCATTTTGAAGGAGATTGGGGCCTTGGGCTTTGTTACCTTGGCGAGGCAGGCAGTGATCAGTATTATTTATTTGTTGATGAACAACATTTTGTACAGCCTTGGCGGGGAGGCCATGGTTGCCGTATATGCCATCATTGGTCGGGTGCTTATGTTTGCACTCTTTCCTGTTTTTGGAATTACCCAAGGCTTTTTGCCGATTGCCGGATTCAATTATGGAGCTAAAAAATACCAAAGGGTACGTGAATCTATCCATATTGCCATCCTTTATGCCGCCCTGTTGGCCACCATTGTATTTATTGGTTTGATGATTTTTCCCGCCGAGATTGCTTCCCTCTTCCTGAGCAACCGACCCGATATGACTTCAGCTGAAATTGCCACCAACAATTTTGTTTTGGAACATACCCCAGGTGCCATGCGGTGGGTTTTCGCTGCCACTCCAATAATTGCCTTACAACTTATAGGGGCTGCGTATTTTCAGGCTATTGGGAAGGCTGTTCCGGCTTTATTGTTGACGTTGAGCCGGCAAGGATTCATTTTTATACCACTCGTTCTAATACTTCCGCATTTTTTAGGGGAATTGGGGGTTTGGCTTGCTTTTCCTATTTCAGATGTTTTGGCGACCATCGTTACAGGGTATTTTTTAAGGCGGGAAATTCGGGGGACTTTGGTTTAAGAAACAGATGCCCGCTTGTCCGAAGGAGGTGAAATCAAGAATTCGGGCTTATTTTTACTGCTACTGAGCAAGCACGTTTTATTATTGGTATTTTAGTGAACCCGTTTAAGCGAGTTCGGTAAGCGGATTAGAATTACAATAGACTATGACGGACTTTCCCAAGAAATTACAACAAAAATTAAAGGAAAGACAGGAAAATAACGCGCTCCGCAGCTTGTCCCTCCCAGAAAATCTGATCGATTTCTCTTCCAATGATTATTTGGGTTTTGCCAAGAACCCCCTGATCTATGAGGCTGCTGGTCAGTTGCTGGCCGAACGAAACCTACTCCAGAACGGGGCAACAGGCTCCCGGCTTCTTTCCGGTAATAACGGATTGTACGTGGAATTGGAAGAAATGCTGGCCGGTTTTCACCATTCGGAGGCGGCCTTGGTCTTCAATTCGGGGTATGATGCCAACGTCGGATTTTTTGCCTCCGTGCCCCAACGGGGGGATACGGTCCTGTATGATGCGTTGATCCATGCCAGTATACGGGATGGTATCGGATTGGGACTGGCCAAAAGCTATAAGTTTAAGCACAATGATCTGGAAAATTTGGAAGCGATCATTAAGCGTTGCCAAAATAACGGAACCCCGGACGGTGTGATTTTTGTAGTCACGGAATCCGTTTTCTCCATGGATGGCGATTCGCCGGACTTGCCCGCCCTAACCGAGCTTTGCAATAGGAACGATTGCCGCTTGGTAATCGATGAGGCCCATGCCGTAGGGGTATTTGGCCCCAACGGGGCAGGTCGAACCCAGGAATTTGGTTTGGAGGATGCGTTGTTTGCCCGTATTGTAACCTTTGGCAAGGCCATAGGATGTCATGGGGCTGTAATATTGGGCAGTGAGGCGCTTAAATCTTATTTGGTCAATTTTGCCCGTAGCTTTATCTATACCACAGGCTTGCCACCGCATTCCCAGGCTACGGTCATGGCAGCATACGGCCATTTATCTGCAATACACACCTCTGTTGGTTCAGATCTGTCCGGACAAAACACAACTTTGTCCCTTCATAAAAACATTGAATATTTGAACCAGAAACTTGAAGCCCTTAACCTGAAGCGTTTTTTTATCCCCAGCCAATCGGCTATTCACTGCTGCCTTGTTCCGAGCAACGAAAGCGCAAAACGTTTGGCAGAAATCCTTAGGGAATGTAATTTTGATGTGCGGCCCATTCTCTCACCTACGGTACCGAAAGGTATGGAACGCTTACGGATCTGCCTTCACAGTTACAATAGGGAGGAAGGGATAAATGGGTTATTGGAGGCAATTCAGAAACACATACCGGATTTTGCTTAGGTCAAAAAAGAAGTTCCGTTCCAAGGATGGATTACCATAATTTTCGAATTAAAATGTATCTTTAGAAGGAAAAGAAAAAGTTTAAATCTACCCAGAATACATGAAAAAGGAATTCTATACCCTTGCCGCCTTTGAATATGTCGCCGATGTACAGATAATCAAAGGAAAATTGGAATCCGAAGGAATCGAGGTCTTTCTGCCGGACGAAAACACCTTGAACACAGACCCTATGATCAGTAATGCCCTGGGCGGGGTTAAGATACAGGTGAGGTCCGAGGACAAGAAAAGGGCGTTGGAAATTTATGATGAGATTCGCCATTATGCGCTGGATACCTTCGGGAATCCAATTGTTTGTCCCAATTGCAAGGCCCAAAAATCGGAGGTTTACTATAGTGGAAAAGGGATTTTTTACAAACTTTTCCCGTTTTTCGAAAAAAGGAAATATAAATGTTTAAATTGTAACATGATATCCCAACCCTAGGGAAACGGATGGGCTAGGATTTTATAATAATTCACTTCCCGCATGCTATCGGGAATAGAAAGGATAAAAAACACAGGGAGGAGGACTGGGACATTGACCAAAAGGTTTTGGAAAAATAATTGGGAAAAGGACTTACTTCTATTTTAACCCGTATCAAATAGGTAATTGATAATTAATAAACATAGGAGCTTATTTATATGAAGCAAAAGTTTTTTGTAACCGGAATATCAACAGAAGTTGGCAAGACCATAGCTTCCGCCATCCTTACCGAAGCCCTGGAAGCGGACTATTGGAAGCCAATTCAGGCGGGTGACCTGGACCATTCCGATAGCGATAAGATTGTAGAATTAATCTCCAACAAGAAAACGGTCATCCATAAGAACAGCTATGCCTTAAAAAACGCCATGAGCCCCCATGCCGCTGCAAAACTGGAAGGGATTTACATTGATCGCAACCATATCGATGAACCCAATACGGACAATCATTTGGTCATAGAGGGAGCGGGCGGTGTATTGGTGCCACTAAATGACGAGGATACCATTTTGGATCTTATAATGCCGGATTATCACGTAATTGTCGTTTCCCGTCACTATCTTGGGAGTATTAACCACTCCTTGTTGACCATTGAATGGTTGACCCATAAAGGGTACGACGTTTCTATCTTGTTCAGTGGTTCCGAACAGCCTTCTACGGAACGGATCATTGAAAAAAAGACAAACGTACCAGTAATTGGCCGTATTGATGAAGAACCGGTTTTTAACAAGCAGGTCATTAAGAAGTATGCGGATTTGTTGCGACCTACCCTTTTGAAAATGTAATCAGAATAGTGTTGTTCTACTAAAAATTGGCACCGGCAATCCTAGCAGAATTCCCTTAGGTTACATTCCGCCATTCTAACTTTATTCCCCATCTTTGTATATCCGTTTCAAATAAAGACCTGAATTTTTATCTGGAAGGAGTATAAAAATAAAATTCAACAACGTTGGAAAATCTTTCAAAAAGGGACCAAAAGCATCTTTGGCACCCACTCACCCAGCATAAGACCCATCCCAACATGCTTCCCATCGTTAAGGCGAAGGACAGTCTATTGTTCGATGAGGACGGCAAGCAGTACATAGACGGGATCTCCTCCTGGTATACCTGTGTGTATGGGCATTGTAACCCTTATATCCTGGATCGGGTCTATCATCAGATGCAGCAGTTGGACCAAGTGGTATTTAGTGGTTTTACCCATAGACCGGCCATTGAATTATCGGAGGAACTCATTAAAATACTGCCGCCAAACCAAGAAAAGTTGTTCTTTTCCGACAACGGCTCCACGGCTACCGAAATTGGGATAAAAATGGCGCTGCAGTTCCATTTTAACCAAGGGCGAAAGCGGAAGGTACTCATGGCTTTTGAGAACGGATTTCACGGCGATACCTTTGGGGCCATGTCCGTTTCAGGACTTTCGGTATATAATGGTCCGTTCGAGGAGTTATTTTTGGAGGTGGAGCGCATTCCTGTGCCCACGGCTGACAATTTGGAATCGATTTTGGAAAAGTTGGAAGGACGATTAAAGAAACAAGATATCGCCGGCTTTATCTATGAACCACTGGTTCAGGGGGCCGCGGCCATGTTGATGCACCAGGCTTCCAACCTAGATCCTATCCTAAAGTTGCTAAAGGCGAATGGCGTTTTGTTGGTGGCCGATGAGGTGATGACCGGTTTTGGAAAAACGGGCAGTAATTTTGCGTCGGACCATATCCCCACAAAACCCGATATTATCTGTATGTCCAAGGCCTTGACCGCTGGTCTTATCCCCATGGCGGTGACGAGTTGTACCCAGGAGGTCTATGATGCTTTTTATAGTGATGAGATCTCCAAGGGGCTGTTCCATGGCCATACCTATACCGCCAACCCCTTGTCCTGTACCGCAGCACTGGCTGGATTGCAATTGCTGCAATCCCAAGAAATGCAGGATAATATCGCCAGGGTCATAAAATCGCACCAAGATTTTGATGCCGAGATCAAGGACCATCCCAAAGTAGCGCAAACGCGACAAATAGGGGTTATCTACGCCTTGGACCTGAACATAAAGATGGAGCGATACGGCAATGTAAGGGACCGTTTGTTTCAACATTTTATGGACAATGGAGTGTATCTGCGTCCACTGGGGCAAACAATTTATATTTTAGCACCATACGTGATTACGGACGAGGAATTGCAAACTATTTATAAGGCGATTAAAAGTGCCTTGGAGGTGGTATGAGTAGGAATGTAAAAAGCGCTATCAATTTAACTATTGCTTTTGTTGAACCCTCCGCCTTCGGCACCTCCCCATGTAATAAGGGGAGGACTTATTAAATCCTAATAATTAGTGATTTATGAAAAAGCATTGTTAATTAATTGTAATCTGAATGACTTTATATTGCCATGGAATTTGAATGCAATGAAGAAATTGTAGCCTCGCTCCCCTCAGGGGAGGGATTTAGGGATGGGACTATCTCCATAGCTTCCATAGCCTCCATTTCCCCTTTGGGTTCTACTTTGGAAGAAGCCTGGAATGGTTATTTGGACAACAAACACAGATTGGTGGAAAAGGAAATAGGGGATGAAACGTCATGGGTAGCTCCCTTGCCGGGGTTGGCCCATGCAGAAATAGAGTTGCTGAAAGCTTCGGATTCCAAGTACAAGGACTTGGACGGGAGTGTGCTTTATGCACTATACGCAGCCCGGAAGGCGGTGAAACTGGCCAGATGGGAAGCCGATGATAATTTTGGGATCAATATTGGCTCATCCCGTGGTGCCACTGCGCTCTTCGAAAAATACCATTCGGAATTTTTGAATCAAAAACGGGTCTCTACGCTGTCATCCCCAACGACTACATTGGGAAATATATCTTCTTGGGTGGGCCATGACCTGGGAAGCCAAGGACCGGAAATTTCCCATTCCATTACCTGCTCTACGGCGCTTCACGCTTTGTTGAACGGGGTAGCATGGATCAAGAGCGGGATGGCCAGCAAATTTTTGGTAGGGGGCAGTGAGGCTCCTTTGACCCCTTTTACCATTGCCCAGATGAAGGCCTTAAAGATTTATTCCCGATTTGAAGGGATAGAGGGGCCCCTTGGATCCAGTCCAGACGAACCTAGCCAATCTAAGGTAGCTGAGCGTAGTGGAAGCTTTCCTTGTCGGGCGTTAGATATGGAAAAGACAGAAAACACCATGGTCCTGGGAGAGGGAGCCTCCGTCATCTGCCTTGAGCATGGAGTAGGGAAAGACGCTTTGGCGGTAATCGCCGGCGTTGGCTATGCTACGGAAATCTTGGAGCACAACATCTCCATCTCTTCCGATGCCCAGTGTTTTCAACGTTCCATGAAAATGGCCATGGGAGAAATGGACCCATCTGAAGTTGATGTTATCGTGATGCACGCCCCAGGGACCAAAAAGGGAGATCTGTCCGAATACAATGCCGTTGAGAAAGTTTTCGGAGGGAAAACGCCCGCACTTACGACCAACAAATGGAAGCTGGGCCATACGTTTGGGGCATCGGGCATGTTGAGTTTGGAGCTCGCCATTTTGATGATGCAACACCAACAATTTATAAAAGTGCCCTTTGTAGAATACGATTCCGTCCCGGAAAAAATTAAAAAGGTAATGATCAACGCTGTCGGATTTGGCGGGAATGCGGTAAGCATTTTGCTGTCCCGAGTGTAAGATGGGTTGGGTGGAAGGCCTGAAGTTTTCGGGTCTAACTACAAACACTAAATCCCAATGGGATGAATGTCTAGTTTGGAATTTAGGATTTTAATATTGGAATTTTTAAGGATTATAGGTTACTTTTGAATTTTGAACCCTGTTTGGCTTAGGGATTGCAGCGGCATCCTTTTTCCCTGCCCCCATACTTCGACTGCGCTCAGTAACCGAGGTGGCGGGGAAAAAGATATAGCGGAAAGCCCGACCCCGTTTTACTTTTTTTATAAAAGGGAAACGGGGAAGCCCCAAATAAACGATCGATAGAATGAGCGAAACAAGACATAATTGGACCCGAGAGGAGATTTTGGATATCTACAACAAGCCGTTGATGGAGCTTTTGTACGAGGCGGCTACCGTGCACAGGGAAGAGCACGACCCCAATACGGTGCAGGTATCTACCTTGATATCCATAAAGACGGGTGGATGTCCCGAAGATTGCGCCTATTGCCCCCAAGCGGCCCGGTACCACACCAAGGTAGAGGGCAATGACCTGATGACCGTGGACCAGGTAAAGGCCCAGGCCATGAGTGCCAAGTCGTCCGGGAGTTCCAGGGTATGTATGGGTGCTGCATGGCGGAACGTGAAGGACGGACCGGAATTTGAGCAGGTATTGGAAATGGTACGCACCATCAACAAGATGGACATGGAAGTGTGCTGTACCTTGGGTATGCTCACCGAAAATCAGGCAAAGCGATTGGCCGAGGCCGGACTTTACGCCTACAACCACAATCTGGACACTTCGGAAGACTATTATAAGGACATAATCTCTACGCGTGCCTTTGAGGATCGCTTGGAAACCATTGGCAATGTTAGGAAAAGTAATGTCACCGTTTGTAGCGGTGGTATTATCGGAATGGGAGAAAAATTGGAAGACCGTGCCGGAATGTTGGTGGCCCTGTCTACCTTGGATCCCCAGCCGGAATCCGTGCCCATCAACGCCCTGGTTGCCGTAGAAGGCACGCCCATGGAAGATATGGAGCCCATCGCCATTTGGGACATGGTACGGATGGTAGCTACGGCCCGTATCGTGATGCCCAAGACCCAGGTGCGCTTATCGGCAGGAAGGACCCAGATGAGTAGGGAGGGGCAAGCATTGTGTTTCTTTGCAGGCGCCAACTCCATCTTTGCTGGCGACAAATTATTGACTACCCCCAATCCCGATGTAAATGAGGACATGGAGATGTTTAAACTGTTGGGCCTTAATCCACAAAAACCCTTTACAAAAGTTTCCCAGCCAAGGACCGTTGAGGCCCAGGATTCCCAGTACCGACCTTTGGACGAAAAGCCAAAATGGACGCGACCAGGTCATACTATAGAGCGCAATGAAACGGCTAAGGAAAAAGCCAAATTGGTAAAATAATCCGGTTTCAAAAGCAATATTTTTGTTATTTATTTTCAATCGGGTTGTTTAACTTTGGTTGAAGAACGTGTTCTAAACTTATAGCCATTGAACTTACAGGAAATTCCCCGGGTAAAGACCATTACGAAAGCAGAGTTCATCAAGAACTATTTTAGGCCCCAGAGACCGGTGGTTATAGAAAGGTTCGTGGAGGATTGGCCAGCCTTTAGCAAATGGAATTTGGATTACATGAAGCAGGTGGCGGGCGAAAAGACCGTGCCACTCTACGACGACCGTCCAGTAAGCCACAAGGACGGGTTTAACGAGCCCCATGCCAAAATGAAGATGGCGGACTACGTTGATCTCCTTAAGAGAGAACCCACCCGATACCGTATTTTTCTCTGGAACATCCTAAAGGAAGTACCGATACTACAAAAGGATTTTATCTATCCCGATTTTGGCCTTAAACTGATGAAAGGGCTTCCCATGCTTTTCTTTGGTGGCACGGACTCCTATACCTTTATGCACTACGACATAGACCTGGCCAATATTTTCCACTTTCACTTTGAGGGAAAGAAGGAGGTCATTCTTTTTGATCAATCCCAGAACAAACATTTGTACAAGGTTCCCCATGCTTTGATTACCCACGAAAGCATCGATTTCTCCGATCCGGATTTTGCGAAATGGCCGGCTTTACGGAACGCTTCGGGCTATAAGACCCACTTGGGCCACGGGGAAGTACTCTATATGCCGGAAGGCTACTGGCACTATATGCGCTATCTTACCCCAGGCTTTTCCATGAGCCTCCGCGCCATAGCCCGCAATCCCAAGAATTTGGGCCAGGCCCTCTACAACGTTTTTATCATGCGGCATTTTGACAACCTTATGCGTAGGCTTAAGGGCCAAAAGTGGATCGATTGGAAAAACGAGCAGGCCATTGCCAGGACCAATGGGGTGCTTGGGAAGGGATGAGGATTGGATTTTTATATGCTTGGGGAGTTTAAGGCAACTTCCTGTTGACCAAAGAATACGGCAAAGTCGAGGTTTTTAATGGACCCCAGCTTAAAACCCGCCCAGACGTTACGGGCTGGCTTCCCAAAGGGAGGGAACAACTTTCGAATGAACTGGATGGCTTATTTTCTGCTAGGTCTGCTCCCCTACTTCTGGAAATGGGGGGGAGGACAATTAGGTAGGGGTTTATCAATATTATGAAATCGCAGCGCATCGACCAGAAAGAAATGAAATCGGAATAACAATTAAATGGCCGAGAAATATCAAAATAAATACAGAATCCCCTCTGCGAGACATCCCCATTGGGACTATAGGTGGAATGCAGCCTATTTTATTACTATTTGCACCAAAAATAGAGATCATTTTTTCGGTGAAATAAAAAACGGAAAAATGCAATTATCAAATATTGGCCTATTGGCGGATGTATTTTGGCATGAAATAAAAAATCATGCGAAAAATATTGAATTGGGCGAATTTGTGGTGATGCCCAATCACTTGCACGGCATTTTGATATTACATCCTGATGATAATTTTGACGATGAAAATATTCGGGATCAATCTGATGATGAAATTATGGATGGCGCAATATCGGATGGCGCAATATCGGAGGTACAGACAAGGCATGCCTTGTCTCTAGCGGAATCGGAATCGGAATCGGAATCGGAATCCCAAAAATCAATTGGGCAAAAACGATTTCAAAATCCTGGAAAAAATTCCATTTCGTCCATCATTGGCGGATACAAATCTGCCGTAACCAAACACGCACACAGATTGGGATACCAATTTGAATGGCAAACCCGATTTCACGATCATATTATTAAGGATGAAAAATCCTTTCAGAATATTTCCCATTACATCATCAACAACCCCAAAAAATGGGACGAAGACAAATTTCAAGGCCATGGCATTTAATAAATTCAAACCAAACAGTATGAAACTAAAATTAATACTACTCTTTCTATTCTGTAACTCTGTTTTTGTTTTTGCTTCCCGAGTCGATACGCTAAGGGTGATGAGTGAATCCATGAACAAGGCCATCTCGAATGTTGTGGTTATCCCGGATGCATATGTTTCCCAAAAGGGGGGCTTCCCCGTGTTGTACCTACTCCATGGGGCCGGTGGGGATTACAAGGACTGGGTGTCCACGGTGCCGGCGATCAAGGAATATGCCGATAAGTATAATATTATTATCGTTTGTCCCGATGGGGATGTTACCAGTTGGTATTTTGACAGCCCCGTGGATGACAAAATGAAGTATGAAACCTATATCTCCAAGGAACTTGTAGCCACGATCGACAAGGGGTACAATACCAGAAAGGACAGGAACGGGCGGGCCATTACCGGTTTAAGCATGGGTGGCCACGGGGCGTTGTATTTAGCTTTTAAACATCAGGATATCTGGGGTGCGGCAGGCAGTATGAGCGGGGGCGTGGACATCCGTCCTTTTCCCGCCAATTGGGATTTGTCCAAACGTTTGGGGGAATATGCGGACCATCAAGAATTTTGGGAAACCAATACCGTAATCAATATGGTTTATCTATTAAAAAGGGACCATCTAAAAATCATATTCGATTGTGGCATTGACGATTTTTTCCACGATGCCAACAGCAGATTGCACGCAAAATTGGTGGAAAGAAATATACCCCACGATTATATTGAACGGCCCGGGAAACATAATTGGGAGTATTGGGCAAATTCCATAAAGTATCAGCTTCTTTATTTTGATGACTTCTTTAGTTCGAAATCTTAGTTTAGTGTCTAGTATACTGAATTTAAAATAGACGCAACCCAATTTCCCTTTTGGTATCTTATTGAAAAGTTGAACATGAAAAGATTTAAGTTATTTTTATTCTTTTTTGGTTTAGTGCTGGCATCTTGCCAAAAGGAAGAGCCCCTTGCGGACTATGCATTTGAAGCAGAAGTGTTGGGACGTAACTTGGATTGCGGCGTTTACCAAATAAAAATTCTGAATCAACTGCCTCGAGTTGAAGAAATTGTCGGCCAAACCCAGGGCGACAGTATTTTTATCGCTGAAAATTTATCTAGCGAGTTGGAGATTGCTGGACTTAAAATACGGCTAGATGTGAGAAAAACCCAAAACAATGAAACACCATGTACCACCCTGGGCATTGGGTATCCATGGTTATATGTTGTTAGGGCTAAAGAAAAGTAGAGGATCCCACCTTACTGTCAAAGAATTTCAAAAATGATTATAAGATCTAACGGTGCTTCAAATAATGAATTATGAAGAATCAATTTTTAATCTTTCTATCGGTATTTATTGTTGGTTGTCAGACCAGTGACAACGACGACCAACACAACCCCAATGACCCTGAAGTCATAAACGTCGACACATGTTTTGACAATGATGATCAAGGGATAAGCGTTTGTTTGGATTCCGTTACCGATGATTCCCGCTGCCCGTCCGACTTAGTTTGTGTTTGGGCAGGGGATGCAGTTGCCAATTTTTCGATTAAAACGAAAAATGAAATAAACTCCTTTCAACTACACACGAACAACGATTTTCAAAACGATACTGTTCTGCAGGGGTATCGGATAAAGTTGGTCGCTATAACCCCTTATCCTTCCAGTGACCATCAAATTGAACCAAAGGATTATTCTGTGGAAATATTGGTTGCTAAGAAATAAAAACTTCAACAGGCTCTTATTATTTCCGTAAATTGTATTTTAGGGATGTCCTTTGAATATCAACCAATAAAATCCAACCAAAAAACCTTAAGATGAGATCACTATTCGCACTTCTGTTTGCCCTTCTTACCCTTTCCCTCTCCGCCCAAACAAGATCCATTAAAAATTCGCCTCCATTGAGCGAGGCCTCACCGGGCAGCCAAGGACTGTCCCCTGAACGGTTGGCACGGATAGACGCCATGCTCAAAAATGCGGTGGAGGAAGGAAATATCCCTGGAGTGGTGGCACTCATAGCACGGAACGGTAAGATCGTCTTTTACAATGCCTATGGGATGGCGGACAACGCTTCCAAAAAAGAACTAAAAAAAGACGCCATTTTTAGGATTGCATCCCAATCCAAGGCCATCACCGCTACCGCCGTAATGATGCTTTGGGAGGAAGGGAGGTTTAAGTTGGACGATAATATTAACAAATATATCCCCGAGTTTGGGGAAGCACAGATTTTGGATTCCTTCAACGAAACCGATTCCTCCTACACCACAAAACCGGCCAAAAACCAGATTACGATCCGTGACTTGCTTACCCATACCTCTGGCATTGGCTATGGAATGATCGATGGGGACGAACGGTTTAGAAAGATTTATTCCAAAGCCGGAATTATCGATGCTTTCACCACTGAACCCGTAACCATTGAAGAAAATATCAAAAAATTGGCAAAACTTCCCCTGCACCATGATCCGGGGGAGGCTTGGGTCTATAGCGAGGGATTGGATGTGCTGGGCTACTTTATCGAAATTATTTCGGGCATGCCTTTCGATAAATTCCTAAAGACCCGGATTTTTGACCCTCTCGCGATGGAGGACACCTGGTTTTATTTGCCAAAATCCAAAGAAGACCGTTTGGTATCGGTCCAGGAAAAAGTGGATGGCAAATGGAGAAAGTTCCCGGTAACCTCTTATGACACCGATTATCCAATTAAAGGCGCAAAAACCTTTTTCGCCGGGGGTGCCGGCCTGTCCAGTACCGCCAAGGATTATGCCAAGTTCTTGCAGATGTACCTAAACCAAGGGGAACTCAACGGGGTAAGGTTGTTGAGTAGAACTACAGTGCAGTCCATTCTCTCCAATCAGATTGGGGATATTTGGACCGGGGGCAAAGGTTATGGTTTGGCATTTGAACTTATTAACCAAAAAGGTCAAGACTTAGGAGGTAATGGAAGTGTGGGCACTTTTGATTGGGGCGGGTATTTCAACACCCAATATTTTGCAGATCCCCAAGAACATGTCATCGGTATCATCATGAAGCAGACCCAAGGGGATGTAAAGGACCAAACGGGCTGGAAATTCCGACAAATGGTCGGAGCTTCCATCGATGATTGATTAGAAAGACGATAGACCGCTTCGCTGTAAGACATAAGATGAAAGACTCGTTTGGAACCATTTGATAATGCATTTGGCGAAAGGTTGAACTTTCCTGGATTTTCATAGGAAGGAAGAAATCCAAAATGGGATTACCTTCAATTGTACAGAGAAGATGTTACCTCCCCTTGGGGGAGGGTTAAGGAGGGATCATTATTGGGCCCGACGGTTAACGACAAAAAAATGATTCACCTAAACAAAGTCCACCATATCGCCAATATTTGTTCCGATTATCAAAGGTCGAAGTCGTTTTATGTCGATATTCTGGGATTAGAGATCATTCGGGAAACCTACAGGGCGGAACGAAAATCCTACAAATTGGATCTTGGTTTAAATGGGGAATATATCCTAGAGCTTTTTTCGTTTCCCGATCCGCCAAAAAGACCCTCCCGGCCCGAAGCATTGGGATTAAGGCATTTGGCTTTTGAAGTGGACAATGTGGAGGAAACGGTCCTAGCTTTACGCAAAAAGGGAATCGAGGTTGAGCCAATCCGTGTGGATGGGAACACCCATAAAAAATTTACCTTTATTGCAGACCCGGACGATTTGCCGATTGAATTCTACGAAAAATGATTGTGTTGGACCATTTTATTCAACGGTTTTCGAACCTCTTTCCCGCCCAGGCGGGAAGTGAACCTTGGGAAATTGTCCAAAATATTTCCGAGATTTTAAACCAAAATGTTTTGGAATTGGGCAGTGAATATAAAATTGAGGATGGTATCGCGGTCCACAGATCTGCCATTATTGAACCAGGAGCCGTATTGAAGCGGCCTGTTATTATAGGCAAGCAATGTTTTGTAGGGTCCAATGCCTATTTGCTGGGAGGAGTTTATTTGGTCTCTGGGGTAAGTTTAGGTCCGAACTGCGAAGTCAAATCCAGTCTTATTTTCCCAAACAGTTCATTGGGACATTTTAATTTTATTGGGGATAGTATTATTGGAAACCATGTTAATTTTGAAGCTGGATCCCTAACCGCCAACCATTATAACGAAAGGGAGGACAAAAGCATTTGGGTGACATTTAATTCAGTTAGCCGGGATACGGGGGTGGAGAAATTCGGGGCCTTGGTCGGGGACGGCACAAAAATCGGCGCCAATTCGGTTTTGTCGCCTGGAACGCTGCTAGCGCCCAATACTATTGTTAAAAGGTTGAGTTTGGTTGAACAGAATAAAAGGGAAAATTAAAATTACCTAAAACATTTTGCTATCGAAGATCAAGAATTTGAAAATATAGATTTCACCAAAAATGCGTTGGCCAGGGGCAATTATGAGAACTGCACGTTTGTCAACTGCAACCTTTCCCATGTTAACCTGGGCAATTTTGGTTTTACCGAATGTAAATTTCTGGATTGCGACCTAAGCATGGCCCATATAAAGCAAGCCACTTTTAATGATATTGGGTTTGAAAGGTGTAAAATGTTGGGGATGCGTTTCGACTTGTGCAATAATTTTCTGCTCTCTTTCCAGTTTAAGGAGTGTACCGTAAACCTTTCTTCATTTTACGGCCTTAACTTAAAAAAGATTCACTTTGTAAAATGTAAATTACAGGAAGTGGATTTTACGGAAACTGACCTTACTTTGGCAGTTTTCGATGGTTCTGACCTACAGCGTGCTATTTTTGACCGAAGCATTTTGGAGAAGGCCGATTTTAGAACTGCACACAATTTTAGTATCGATCCGGAACGTAACACAATGCGAAAGGCGAAATTCTCTAGGGAGGGGGTTGTGGGTTTGTTGGGAAAATACGATATTGTAGTGGAGTAATCAAATAGATTATGGAGGAAAAGCAGTGCTTGGAATGTGGGGAAAAAATTATCGGACGTGCCGATAAGAAGTTTTGTTCGGATTATTGCCGAAATGCCTATAACAACAGCCTGAACAAGGACAGTAAAAACCTGATCCGCAATATCAATAATCGGTTGAGAAAAAACCATCGCATCCTGGAAAGCTTTCCTTTAAGCGACGGTAAAACCAAGACCACGAAAACCCGATTGATTGATCGGGGATTTGATTTTGATCACTTTACCAGCCTCTACACCACTCAAAAGGGCACCGTGTATTATTTTGTTTACGACATGGGTTACCTGCCCCTGGACAATGATTTTTATATGATCGTAAAGCGGGATTAGAAAAAGTATCCCATTGGTCGGTCCCCCTAAAGAGCAGAACTTTCTGGGTGGGACGTCAGGAATTAGGCCAAATAGATTCCTTCCCCTCCCGAGAAGTTTGGGGCGGGATTATAATTACCTCATTGGGGCCTAGGGGTATTACCAATTATGCCCGGTAAGTTTTAGGGCGGCGATAACAATATCCTTTCGGCTGATCTGGCCTACTAAAATTCCGTCACGCATAACAGGTAGTCGGCGTCTGTTGTGTTTGTCGAAGATTCCAGCTGCATCGAAGATACTGATGTCATGGGGAATGGTCTCCACCTCTTTGGTCATATAGCGTTCCACGCTTTTGTCCAAGATGGGCATATTAAAATATCGGCTTTCGGAAATCTGCTTCATACAATCTGCCTCAGAAATGATCCCTACAAGAAAACCGTCGTCATTTAATACAGGTCCTCCGGAAATGTTGTGTTTGGCAAACAGTTCCATAACCGCCAAAATGGATTGGTCTGGAGTAAAAGTTATCAATTTGGTAGTCATATAATCCGCTACAAGTATAGGGGCGGTATATTCTTTCCTCGAAACTTCTTTAGGCCTGGAGCCTTGAAAACTCTTGATTCCCATACAGTTATTTTTTAGGTGAACCTGAAAGATAGCATTTTATTTGACATATTGTCAAATAATTGCATCAAACTCGATATATTTCTTTCAATTTTAAGATTTTATATGTTGTGTAACATAGTCTTCGCAATATTTTAGGGCTGTATCCATATTTTTAATGCAGTATTTAATCACACTATTGTCTACCAAAACCAATTTGCAATCATTGTAAATAATGGACAATAAACGTTTTAGACAGATTTCAGTGCCGAGTCGATTTTAATTTAACACTTCCAATATTAGCAAAAAAAGCAATTGGTACATTTTTCTTCGTTTGTAACATATTTAATTTCAATGAATTGAATAAAACTTAAGTCCTTCATCTTTTAGCAAAGCGGTCTTTTGTCTTTTTAGTGGGCACTAGTGATATCAACAAATTATCCAAAGCAATACCCTCCTTATTTTTGGCCATACACCGATCGCATTGCGCAATGTATTAATTATAGGACTTATGGTGCAGAGCGAACAGCGGTTGGCAATTGTCGGCAATACGTAATTTATTCAAAAAGTCTGAAACCCACAATAATCGTTGTAGAACCAATTATATTATACTTGATGCGGTTGAAATTTCATATTTTTATTGGATCTGTTTTAAATGCCAGCCCTTCAATATGAAAAATCTTGCTACGCCCATCACTTTCCTCTTGGTCCTTTTCGCCATTTATTTGGGTTTTAAATCGTCCATGCCTACGTACCAAATGGATGAAACCGTTCCCAATACGGCTTTTTCTACCGATAGGGCCCTGAAACATGTACAGGAAATCTCCAAAAAGCCTCACGCCGTAGGTTTTCCTGCCCACAAGGAGGTACGGGAATATATAGTACGGGATTTGGAAGGCATGGGGTTGGAAACCTCCCTACAAAGTGGATTTACTGCTGGCGATTGGGGCAATTTAAGCAAGGCCACCAATATTTTGGCTCGTATAAAGGGTTCCGGCACCGGCAAGTCCTTGTTGTTATTGGCGCATTACGACAGCAATCCGCACTCGTCCTTGGGAGCTAGCGATGATGCTAGTGGAGTAGCGACGATCTTGGAGGGGGTCCGAACCTTTTTATCCGAAAAAAAGACCCCAAAAAATGACATTATCATTTTGATCAGCGATGCGGAGGAACTTGGCCTTAACGGGGCCGACCTATTTGTAAACGAGCATCCTTGGGCAAAGAATGTTGGCTTGGCACTAAATTTTGAGGCGCGTGGCAGTGGCGGACCCAGCTATACGTTGATCGAGACCAACAAGGGGAACTCCCATCTTATCCGGGATTTTACGGCAGCAAATCCTAAGTATCCCGTAGCGAATTCCCTGGTCTACAGTATCTATAAAATGTTGCCCAATGATACGGACCTTACCGTATTCAGAAAAGATGGGGACATCGAAGGATTTAATTTTGCATTTATCGATGACCATTTTGACTATCATACCGCACACGATAATTACGACCGCTTAGATCGTAACTCCCTGGCCCATCAAGGCAGCTACCTAATGCCGCTGTTAAATTACTTTAGCGATGCAGATCTGGGGGACCTTAAAAGCGCAACCGACGATGCATATTTTAATTTTCCTTTTTACGGCTTGGTTTCCTTTCCCTTTGCATGGATTTGGACGATGTTCGCCTTGGTGTCCCTTGTTTTTTTGATTTTATTGGTCTCAGGTTTCCGTAAAAAACGACTGAATCCAAAGGACATGGCCAAAGGTTTTATTCCCATGTTATTGGCCTTGATTGTTAACGGGGTAGTAGGGTATTATTGTTGGCCGATACTTAATAAAGTATATCCACAATATGCGGATATACTACAGGGCTTTACCTATAATGGATACACCTATATCCTAGCTTTTGTGCTATTTTCTATTGGAATTTGTTTTTGGGCCTATCACAGATTTGAAAAAGTAAGCGTACCCAATCTTTTGGTGGCTCCCTTATTGCTGTGGTTGGCACTATGTGGTGCTGTTTCCGCTTATCTGCCCGGTGCCAGCTTTTTCCTGGTACCTATGGTGGCGGCGCTGATTTCCTTTATGATCGTGATCCATCAAAAATCGCCAAGTCCTTTTTTGTTGATATTTCTAACGTTGCCGGCACTTTGGATCTACGCCCCGTTTATTAAAATGTTTCCCGTGGGACTGGGATTAAAGATGATGGTTGCAGCCACCTTGCTCACCACCCTTACTTTTATACTGCTGCTGCCGTTGTTCGGTTTTTACAAACATAAGAATCGATTTGCCGTATTGGGCATGGTGCTTTTTGTAGGGTTTATGGTTTCCGCCCATCTCGATTCTGGTTTTTCCAAGGGAAATGCAAAACCCAGTAGTCTGCTGTACGTACTTAATGTGGACGGGCAATCAGCTAAATGGGCCACTTACGATCACCAATTGAACGATTGGACGGCGCAATATTTGGGAGTGGACAAGCAGGTTCCGCAAATAGGGGATTTTAAAACCCTGAGCAGCAAGTATGCTACCAGTTTTACCTATATTGCAAACGCCCCAATGAAGGATATAAAAGGCCCAAAGGTGGAAAAATTGTTGGATACCCTAATAAATGAAGAACGATTGTTAAAGATTAGGATTACCCCACAGCGCTCCGTCAACCGGTTGGATGTATTTGTCGACAAGATCGATATAAAAAGGGCAAGTGTTAACGGTGTTCCATTGTCCAAAAACTATCTGGACAATCGAAGAAATAATAGATTGATCACCCATTATATAAGCGATAACGACACTACATCCCTCCTTCTTGTTATCCCTAGGGATTCCCCCGTGACACTAAACCTGTACGAAGCCTCCAACGATTTACTGAAAAATCCGTTGTTTTCGGTTCCGGAAAGACCATTAAACAGCATACCCATGCCGTTTGTTTTGAACGATGCGATTATGACCACTCAAACCGTTACGTTTTGAAGGAAACCGTAGGCGTTATCGGATGTGGTTGGCTGGGCCTGCCCTTGGCTATGGAAATGGTGAATATGGGATATACGGTCAATGGTAGTACAACATCCAAAGAAAAAATGGAACTCCTTAAGGGAAAAGGTATCCAGCCGTTTCTAATCGCTTTGTCCGAAGATCGTATAGAGGGTCCCATTGAAGAGTTTCTCAATGGGGTGCAGCTGTTGATTATCAACGTCCCGCCAAAACTGAGGGGTGGGAACAAGGAAGATTATGTAAAGAAAATGAGATTGTTGCACGATAAAATATCCAAGTCGCTTATTAAAGAGGTTGTATTTGTAAGTAGTACCTCGGTATATGGGGATGCGGAAGGCGAAGTCGACGAGGAAACACCTCCTTGCCCAACAACGGAATCGGGAGAACAGCTCCTTGCATCCGAAAATATCTTTAGGGATGAACCAAACCTTCTAACAACGATAATAAGGTATGGGGGGCTTATTGGTCCCGATCGCCATCCGATAAAGAATTTGGCCGGTAAAAAAGTGGCTAATGGAAACTTCCCCGTTAATCTGATCCATTTAAACGATGCCATTGGGATTATCGTCAACATTGTGTCCCAAGGATTATGGGGAGAAGTTTTTAATGGGGTATATCCCCATCATCCTTCGAAACGGGATTATTATAGTTCCGAAGCTAGAAAACGGAACTTACCTTTGCCCGAATTTTCACCCCATAACATCAAAGAAGGTAAGAAAATCACTTCTTGTAGGCTAAATAATGTTAAAAACTTTAATTTTAACACCTCGATTTTCAGTTGACTCACCACAGAAAATTGCACTTTCACAACAAATACAGGGGGTGAGCGTTAAATTACATCCCTGATTTTAAGCAGTTTATCGATCATGCCTTATCTTTACAGTAAATTTAAAACAGAGTTGCCATGAGAAATTCAAATTTTAGAGAGGAGATTTCAATGGAAATTGAAGAAATGATCTCACAAAGCTGCACCGACCCAAAAATGACCGCTAAGGTCAAGAATCTTCATATTGCCATCATCAAGAAATACTACAACGCCACCGATGTAAACATTGACTATCATCGAAAGCGGGTTGCGTTGGATATAGTGATGGACGATACGGTTTACGATCCCAACAAGGTGAACTTGTACGTTCCTACCTTACATGCCAATCTATTGTTCAAAAATCTTTGTGATTTTCTAAAATCATGTATTGACAAGGACAATCGGAGCTTGGCGTTTTATTCCAGCTTGCTGCGTACGTTTAAGAAAAAGGAGTCTGTTTATACATTCGCCTAACAAATTAATTTCAAGATAATTTAGGAAAGAGGATGCCATTGTGCATCCTTTTTTATTTCCTCTCGATTAAAGATTTTATTAACAGATTGTTATGGAATAATTTAATAGTTTTGGCGCACTGTTTTTAGTTTTATCAAAACGCGATCAATATAATTTTAACCGAATGAAGAAATTAACTTTCTTATTGCTATTTGCAATTGCCTTTTTTGGCAATGCCCAAACCAAAAGTGAATTGCAAAAGCACTATGAAGCCTTCTATAAGGAAATGCAACAACAAGCAGATATGGATGGCGTGATCATAGCACTTACCCACTTAAATGTTATTTCCCCTTCCAAAGAGCGTAAAGATACTTTGGCCTATGTGTATTCATCTACCAATAGGTATATGCAGGCATTAAATACAGTAGGAATAGATAAGAACGATACGGACTCCGATTTGGCTATACAGGTAAAGGCCGTTTCGCTTAAAGCACTTAACCAGCCGAAAAGGTCCTTGGAGCAATTTGAGATTCTTTACAAGCGCAATCCCAACGCTTATTTAGCCTACGAAGTAGCCGATCTAAAGATTCAAACGGGGGACAGCAAAGGAGCCGAAACTGAAATCAATTATGGCTTGGCAAATTCAACGGATGATATGAAACACGCTTTTTATGAGCGGCAACAGCCATACGAGGTGCCCCTGAAGGCTGCCTTTTTGCATTTAAAGGGTTTGGTGCAATACAATTTGGACAAGAATAATATAGATGCGGCGTTAGCCTCCATTGATGCCGCCTTAAAAATCGATCCGAATTTTAATTTGGCCAGTTTGAGCAAACAAGCGTTGGAATCCCGAAAGGCAAAACCAGAGGATGCCGCCAAACCCACGGAGGCCGCCAAGCCGGCAGTGACACCTAAGTCAAAGGGCAAGAAATAAATATAATTAGTTTCCCTGAACCATCTTACTCGCCCAGAAGTTGTTGGGTGTCCAGTGTGTTGTTCGCTGTGACCATAAATTGATCGCTCATTGCATTATAGGCCTCGACCATTTCTTTCAAAGGGATTTCGGTGTCTATACCATATCCCATATTGGCCTTGACTTTTAGGATATAGGTCTTAAAAACCTTTAGTCTGCTCTTTACCTGAGGGGTGTCAAACTTGACCGGAAATGTGGAAGCCTCCAACAATTTCTGCTTTTCCACCAAATCATCTATCACCACGCTTAAACCGTCGTTGTCCTTTACATGGTATAGGGCTTTAAAGCTGGTTTCCAACGCATTGTATTCTGGCCAATCTTTAAGGATATCCATGGCATTTTGACTAATGTTCAACAATGTGGGGAGTTTTTCTGCATGAAAAACTGCCAAAGTATCGTTTTTCGCCTCTTCTTTTTTATCCTGTGCACAGGAGCAAAATAATAAGGCGAGCACGCCAAGAATGATGGATTTTTGCATAGTGCTAAAGTACAAATTTTGGAGCAAAAGTGGTATAGGTTACTGCACTTCCCAATACTAAATGTTTATAGGAGTGATGTAAAAAAAGTATCTTTATGGCTTTATAATGGAAGCGTGTAATCACTAATTTGTATGCGGAACAATATATTGATAATAGGTGCATGTGGGCAAATTGGCACCGAACTTACCCTAGCATTGAGAAACCGGTACGGTAGTGACCGGATAATAGCGAGTGATATTAGGGAAGGTTCCCAGGAATTGATGGCTTCCGGTCCTTTTGAAATATTGGATGCTACAAATTATGACGCGCTTGAAGGAGTAGTGGCGCATTATGAAATCGATGAGGTTTTTTTAATGGCGGCCATGTTGAGCGCCACGGCAGAGAAGTTCCCAATGCGGGCATGGAACCTGAATATGGGCTCTCTTTTTAATGTACTTAACCTGGCCAAGGAAAAGAAGATAGGGAAGGTCTTTTGGCCTTCTAGTATCGCCGTTTTTGGAAGTTCTACCCAAAAAGAAAATACCACTCAGTGCACGATAATGGAACCGAGTACCGTTTATGGGATCAGCAAACAAGCGGGTGAACGGTGGTGTGCCTATTATTTTGAGAAATATGGGGTAGATGTCCGAAGCGTGCGATACCCCGGACTCATAAGTTGGAAAACCTTGCCCGGGGGCGGTACCACGGACTATGCCGTGGAAATCTATCATCGCGCCCTTTCCGAGAAGAAGTATACTTGCTTTTTAAAGGAGGATACCCGGCTTCCAATGATGTTTATGGACGATGCCATCCGTGCCAGTATGGAACTCATGAATAGCAGCCCGGCAGGTCTTCGCATTCGCTCTTCCTACAATCTTGCTGCAATGAGCTTTAGTCCTCGGGAAATTGCCAAAAGTATCCAAGCACATATTCCGGACTTTGAAATTGATTACTCGCCCGATTTTAGACAAACTATTGCCGATTCCTGGCCCTGTAGTATAGACGATTCACAGGCCCGAACGGATTGGGGCTGGAAACCGGAGTTTGATCTGACTCGGACGACAAAGGAGATGTTGGAGAATTTAAAAAGCTCGGTCTAATTTATTTAAAGCTTCGAATTTCAGGGCTTTTTTATCCTTTGGAGCAGTTCTTCTTGATGGTACTTCAACTTCCTTTATTGAAGGAACTTCAACTTCCTTTCGATGGCCATGATCATCGTATTGGCAATGTCTTTGCCCGTTGCGTTTTCTATTCCTTCCAGTCCAGGGGAAGAATTGACCTCTAACAGTAAGGGTCCCTTGTTGGATCGGATGATGTCCACCCCGGCAACGGTGAGGTTCAGTACCTTTGCGGCCTTAAGGGCCAATTTCTTTTCTTCCGGGGTAATTTTAATTACTGAAGCCTTTCCGCCTTGATGGATGTTGGCCCTAAATTCCCCTTTTTCTGCTTGCCGCTGTATAGACGCCACAACTTTACCATTAACCACAAAACACCGAATATCCTGGCCGTTGGCCTCCTTTATGAATTCCTGGACAAGAATATTGGTCTGTACGCTTTTAAAGGCATTGATTACGCTTTCTGCCGCCTTGTTGGTCTCCGCCAATACTACCCCTTTACCTTGGGTGCTCTCCAAAAGTTTTATGATCAGGGGAGCGCCATTTACCATCCGGATAAGGTCTTTGGTGTCCATGGGTGATTTGGCAAAGCCCGTAATCGGGATATGGATATCGTTTTTTGAAAATAGTTGTGATGCAAATAGTTTGTCCCGGGATTGTGAAATGGCTTCGGCCGAATTGAGGCAATAGACACCTAAATGATCGAACTGACGGATCAATGCACAGCCATAAAAGGTGACCGATGGCTTTATCCTAGGAATAATAGCATCGAACTCGTTTAGTATGTTCCCACCTCTATACCGTATTTCGGGGGAATAGGCATCCAATTTCATATAGGAATGTTCCACGTTGAGGAAGACGATCTCGTGACCCCTTGCCTCCGCTGCCTCTACTATTCTTTTATTGCTATAGAGTTCTGGATTACTGGCCAAAAGGGCAATTTTCAGACCTGTCTTTTCCTTGATGTAACGTGAATATTTTTGGGATACCGACTCTGAGGAAATAGTTCCCAAACAATAGGATTCGGCAGGATTCACTACGAATCGTTGGTTCAGGGCTTCCCTACCGAGCAGCATGCGGAATTCCATTGCATCCCTGTTGGCCAGGGTGAGTTCAATTTCAAACTTATGTTTCCCGATGGTTACCGGAGTTTTGATGACCAATCGCTCTTCGGATATTCCTGAAGAGCTTTTTACGGTTCTTCTATCGATGAGCTTGGCCTCACAGGGCAGGTTAATGCTACGGTTGTCCTGCAGCGGGTTAACTTCGAACTTTACCCATTCCTGGGCTCCCTTCGAAAATATCTTTATTCCGTTGGCTTGGATGGAAGATGTTTTTGCACCGGAATCTACCCTAGCTTTTATGGCAGGAATACCTAATTCTTCAAATTGGCACCATTCCTCACTGCCTATAATGCTAAGTTCATTTAATTCCATATTTCCTTATTGAGCAAAAGTCTCTTTGTTTTTTAAAAACGTTTTAAATTCCAAGGTATGTCCGTTGGGGTCCGTTACAAAAAATGAAGTGTGCTCCCCTTTTTTACCGGTAAGGAATGTGACCGCCGTGATGGATTCATTCATAACGGCACTTATCTTGGAATGGAGCATATCCCATGTTTTTCTGTCCACAATGACCCCAAAATGAAATGAAGGCAAAACATGATCTTCCAATTTATAAGGTTTGGACATAAAATTAAATTCCCCCGATTTTGTATAGGTTATCTGGTTCCCGTATAAATTGATGTCCAACCATTGGGTGGTATTCCTCCCCAATTGCGCGCCAATTACATTCAGGTAAAAATCTTTCGTTCGGCCTATACTGGTACAGGGCAGGGATAGATGAAATGGGAAGGCATTTTTCATACCGATGTGTTTTAAATTAAAACCTCGCCTTTTGGCCCATCATTAAATCTATGGAACACAAGGTCTGTTTTGCCCAAAAAAGCTCTATCTAAGATAAACAAAAAATAAAAACGGATGCTTAATCCTCCTCGTCCATATCCTCATCATCGGCAATCTCCACATCTGGGATGGCTTCTGGATCATCGTCGTCGAAATCTTCGTAATCGTCCTCGTCATAATTGGCCATGGTCTTCTCCAGTTTGGCGCTGATTTTTACAAGGTACTTAGTGTCCTCAGTGGTCACTTCAACGGCCTCGATTCTTTCTCCTTGAGCATTTCTAAATGTAATTATATTGGTGTCGTCATAGCCATCCGGATATTTTTCCACCAATAGCTTAAGCACCTCGGGGGTCAGCTTCTTAAAATCTACGATTACTCTTTTCAAATTATCCATAATCACATGTCTAATAGGTAAGCAAAAATTAATGGGGCAACAATGGTCGCATCACTTTCAATAATAAATTTTGGGGTATTTATATCCAGCTTTCCCCACGTTATTTTTTCATTGGGTACGGCACCGGAATATGATCCATAACTGGTGGTTGAATCACTTATCTGACAAAAATAACTCCAAAAGGGAGTGTCGGGACGTTCCAAATCCTGATAGAGCATAGGCACTACGCAAATTGGAAAATCGCCGGCAATGCCGCCTCCAATTTGGAAAAACCCAATTCCTTTTTCAGAATTATTGGTATACCAATCGGCCAGGAAGGTCATATATTCGATTCCGGATTTCATGGTACTGGCTTTTAATTCACCCTTCAGGACATAGGAGGCGAAAATATTGCCCATCGTACTGTCTTCCCAGCCGGGACATATGATGGGCAGGTTTTTTTCAGCGGCGGCATACATCCAGGAATTTTTAAGGTCTATCTCATAATATTCCTCCAAGACCCCGGAAAGCAACATTTTGTACATATATTCATGGGGAAGGTAGCGCTCTCCCTTATCGTCGGCATCTTTCCATAACTTAAAAATATGTTTTTGCAATCTTCGGAACGCTTCTTCCTCCGGGATGCAGGTATCCGTAACACGGTTGAGTCCTTTCTCCAAAAGCTCCCATTCATCCTGGGGGGTAAGATCCCTATAATTTGGCACCCTTTTATAATGGGAATGTGCTACCAGGTTCATGATGTCCTCTTCCAAATTGGCTCCGGTGCAGGAAATGATCTGTACCTTGTCTTGCCTAATAAATTCGGCAAAGATCTTGCCCAGTTCTGCCGTGCTCATGGCCCCTGCCAGTGAAACCAGCATTTTTGAACCCTGCTCCAATTGGGCTTCATATCCCTTTGCGGCATCAACCAGTGCGGCCGCATTGAAATGCAGATAGTATTTTTCAATAAAATTGGAAATCGCTCCTTTATTCTTCATCTTCATCAAATCTTGAATGGGTATTACCTGCTTTGTAATCCACGTCATAGGTGTTGTCGTATTCTTGGTCTACATCGACATCCATAAATTTATAGCTCAACATCTTGTAATATAATTTGGCCGCAAGAAAGTCGGACGATTTGTCTACCTTATTGGGGCATAGCTCCACTAGGTCGAAACCTACAACATTCTTTTCTTCGAACACCTGTTTTAAAAATTCCAAGGTTTCATAGTAGAACAGGCCGCCTGGTTCCGGTGTTCCGGTAGAGGGCAAGATAGATGGATCCAAGGCATCTAGGTCAAAGGTAATAAAAACATTGTCTGTCATTAGGTCGATGACCTTGTCCATCCAGTATTCGTCGTTGACCATATCATGTGCAAAGAAGGTTTTCTCCTCGTCCATAAATGTCTTTTCAATGGCATCCATACTGCGTATGCCGACCTGGATGAGATTTGTGGTCTGGCTGGCCTCGTGAACGGCACAGGCATGGTTAAATTTGGTGCCCCCATAAGATTTCCTAAGGTCGGCATGGGCGTCTATATGTAGCACCGTAAGGTTGTCAAAGCACTCGTTAAAGGCTCGTATGGTACCTATGGAAATGGAATGTTCGCCACCGAAAATGGTCACGAATTTATTGCGCTTTATATAATCCTTGGTGACCCGGTGTACGGAGTTGACCATGGCTTCCGGAGAGCTGTCCTCATCTATAGGCGAAGCCAGATAAACACCCTGCTTATATACTTCGGTATCCGTTTCAATATCATAAAGTTCCATGTTCTCGGAGGCTTTCAAGAAAGCTTCTGGACCTTTGTCCGCTCCCTTGCCCCATGTGCTCGTTCCATCATATGGCACAGGGATCAATACTACTTTTGCCGTTTCCAATTGTGCAAATTCGGCTTCTATGCCCGCATAATTGTTGTTTGTACTCATTTTGTTTTGCTTTTTAGAATAAGAAATTACTTAAAGTTCATCAAGATTTGGTGCCATTCATGTTATAACCCAGGATCTTAAGCAGATCTTCGGCTGTTTGTTGTTCGCTGAACAATTTGGTCGTAATATTTCCTTTTTTGTCCTTATCGATCAATATATGTTTTGGTTGGGGGATTAAACAGTGCTGAAGTCCCCCAAAACCACCAATGGATTCTTGGTAAGCCCCAGTATTGAAAAAACCGATATACAAGGGTCTTTCCTTCTTGTATTTGGGCAGGTAAATGGCGTTCATGTTCTGCTCACTGTTGTAATAATCATCGCTATCGCAGGTAAGGCCGCCCAGTAATACCCTTTCATATTCATCATCCCACCTATTAATTGGCAACATGATGAATCTTTTGTTGATGGCCCATGTATCGGGAAGGGTTGTTATGAAGGACGAATCGATCATATTCCATTTTTCCCTGTCGTTCTGCTGTTTTTGGTACAATACCTCATAAATGGCCCCACCACTTTCACCTACGGTAAAACTACCAAATTCCGTAAAAATATGGGGCACTGGTACTTCGGCCTCGGCACAGGCAATATTGATCTGGTTGATAATCTCATCGACCATATATCTATAGTCATACTCAAAGGCCAAGGAATTTTTAACCGGGAATCCCCCGCCGATATTAAGACTGTCCAAGGAAGGACAAATTTTCTTTAGACGGACATATACTTTTAAACATTTTACCAATTCGTTCCAATAGTAGGCATTGTCCCGAATCCCGGTATTGATGAAAAAGTGGAGCATTTTAAGTTCCACATTATCGTTGTTCTTTATTTGATCTTCATAAAAAGGTACAATATTCTTGTATCCGATACCCAAACGAGAGGTATAGAATTCAAATTTTGGCTCCTCCTCGGAAGCGATGCGGATGCCAACTTTGTAATCTCCTTCAATTGCATTGGACAGGAGGGAGATTTCTTCATAGTTATCAATAATGGGGATACAGTTTTGATGCCCCTCATTTACTAGTTGTGCAATGTTATCTATGTACTGATCACGTTTAAAACCGTTACAAAGTATATAGGTGTCGTCTTTTATTTTCCCGGTTTCCTTCAGTTTCTGAACAATGTTGATATCAAAGGCCGAGGAGGTCTCAATATGGATGTCGTTTTCCAGTGCCCTATTCAATACGGCCTCAAAATGGGAGCTCTTGGTACAATAGCAATAATGGTACTCGCCTTTATAGGAATGCTTGTCCATGGCCTCCCGAAACCAATCTTTGGCCTTGTGGATGTTTTCGGATATTTTGGGGAGATAGGTAAATTTTAGTGGACTTCCGTATTCTTCTATAACCTTCATTAGGTCAATGCCGTGAAAGCGCAGGTTCTCACCATCCAAGGTAAACTCCTCTTGGGGGAAATAATAGGTTTGATCGATTAGATCTACATATTTAATGTTCATTAAAAGAAAGTTTTATAAAAAGTTGCTTTCCGAAGATCGATTTATCCAATTAAAGATATACGGTCCAAAATGGTATGCGAAACAGAGGAACAAATGAAAACAAAATATTTGAAAAAACAAGGCTGTAAAAAGAAATAATAGTCAAATTACAGAGGCTTCGATAAAATTTGTATTATAATGGAAATCATTTCCATAAATTATTGATATGTAAGTACTTAATTCATATATTTATGACTAAATCCTTTTTGAAATGACTTGTACAAGACGAAATA
>JBLWZN010000012.1:0-84348 GCA_048266425.1 Sediminicola sp. | reverse complement strand
CCTACTTGCCATAGCAGGACCGTCAGACTGTCTAAAAACCTCTTTTTTCTTGATAACCCTGTTGATTACTTTTGAGCGGAGATCTTGACTTCCGGTCCATTGGGCCGTAACTTAAGGGTATGAAACATATAGCAGGAAAAGATAGAAGGCAGTCCTCCCTTTTTCCAATATCCCTCGAGGACACCATCGATAACGAAAACACCGTAAGGGCCCTGGATGTGTTCGTGAACGCCCTTGATATGGAAAAGCTGGGGTTCAAGGTGCATTTTCCCGAAAACGGTAGGCCAGCATATCATCCCGCCACCTTGCTGAAGCTCTACATCTACGGCTATATGAACAAGGTGCGGTCCAGCAGGCAGCTCGAAAAGGAGTGCAGGCGCAACATCGAGGTGATGTGGCTGCTCGAGTGCCTTGTCCCCGACCATAACACCATAAGCAATTTCAGGAAGGACAACCCAAGGGCCATCAAAAAGGTCTTCCGGGCCACCGTCGAGATCGCACGGAACTTCGGTCTTATCGGTGCCACGTTGATCGCAGGGGACAGCACCAAGCTACGCGCCCAGAACAGCAAGAAGAACAATTATAACCAAAAAAAGATAGACCGCCATATTGCCTATATCGACAAAAAGCTCGCGGAGTACCAAGGGCAGCTCGAAAAGGGGGACGGGGACAGGGAAGCGGTCAAGGGCGAGATCGAAAAACACCGGAAAAGGAAACTGGGCTACCGGGACCTGGAAAGTAAGCTCGGGGAATCGGGAAAGGAACAGATCTCCACCTCCGATCCGGAGAGCCGCCATATGATAGTACGCGACAACATTACCGAGGTAGCCTATAACCTACAGTCCACCGTGGATGCAAGACATTGTATCCCTATCGATTACAAGGTCACGGGCAACAACGACACCAAGGCCGTGGGGAACATGCTGCGGCGGGCCAAGACGATCCTGCGGACCAACGGATTTACCGCACTCTACGACAAGGGCTACCATACCGGGAGCGAGTTCAAGACCGCACACGACCTGGGAATCGCCACCCTGGTGGCGGTCCCCGATATCGGAAGGGCCTCACAGGCACCAGACCCGGCATACAATGCCGAGCATTTTGAATATGACGGGAAGGAAGACACCTATACCTGTCCGCAGGGGCATGTCCTGAAGAGCAACGGGAGCCGCTACAAAGCGAGGAACTACTTTTTCAAACAGTACAAGACCAACGCCTGCAAAGGGTGCCCGGTGAGAGGGCTCTGCACAACGGCCAAACAGAACGGGAAGATCATACAGCGGAGTGAGTTCAAGGAATTCGTCGATGAAAACGGCGAAAGGATAGCGGGGAACCAAGAAGTCTACAAAAAACGACAGGCCATTGTGGAACATCCTTTCGGCACCATAAAAAGACAATGGGGGTTCGACCATATAATGACCAAAAGAACAAGGGCCAGGGCTTCTGCAGATGTGGGACTTATTTTTATCGCCTACAACCTAAAGAGGATCCTCAACCTGATCGGGAAAAATGTTCATATATCCATCTATCAGCCTTTAATCGCCATTTTGAGAGCCGCCGAAAGCATCTCGGGCCGTCTTCATCCCATATGCCGTATCAAAATTATAGCCGCACATTTTGGATCACTATCGGGCAAAAGGCTTATTTTCGATTATATTTAAACAATCCGGCAGGGTTTTTAGACAGACTGCCGTTGCCCAACATTTAAAAAGAACACCGGAGTTCAATGAAAAAAACAATAGGAATTGGAATTTTATTTCTTTCAATCATTTCTTGCGGATATTTATTCCAACTTGAAAATGATGAAAAATTAGCGGAAGAAATTGAAACTGAACTAAACTCTGAAAAAAGAACGGTTGATTTTGCTAAAATGACCGATTTTGATTGGGACAGTTTAATAATTCTCGGACCTTACACAACGGTGGAGAACATCGAAAAAGAATTTGACTTAAATCTTGCAAATATTAGACAAAACGGAATTAACTATTCCGACTATTATGATTTAGTCGTTTTTATAAAAGATAAAAAATCAGTAAAGATTATTGAGCTAAATAGAAGATTAAGCTCACAGAGTAGAATTATTGAAAAAGAAAAAAGTAAATTCCAAATTGGGGAAGACGGAACATTTACTCTGATGAAATAAAAAACGTCGGGTAACAATTGCTATAACAAATAGGGCGTCAGGTATTGAATCCATTGGTTTGGGCGTGTTTTACAAGCCCGCCAAATCTTATGATTTTCCCATATGGTTTCTGTTTTTCAGTAAGGAATTCGTGATAACGCTGCGCTAAGTTGGCTCTTGGGACAAAAAGGATATGAACGCGACTCCGCCAGTTCCCCCATGCCGTGCGGATCGAAATAATTTGTTTTTGCAAAACGTTCGTACGGGATGTCAAAATACAATAACTTTGGCCTCGGGAACAACAGAAAGGAATCTGAATTTCACCTACCCCACTTCACAAATCCACTACAATACACACCACACTAATTACAAAATGAACAATAAAGAAGAAAAAGGTCAATTAAGCAAAGATCAAATTGATCTATGCATCTCAATTTTAGAAACTCTAAATAAGGATACCGATCAAATATTCGAGATTCCAAAGGGTCTGAGAATTGAACTTATTAAGCAAGCTGGCTTACTTTCAAGGCCTTATAGGGACGAATTTAAGGAACGTATAAAAAAAGCTAAAAAAAACATCAAAAGAAAAGCTGCCGAAATAGACAAACTAGCGCGTAATGAAACAGGAATACGAAGTGCTCGAAACTCACCGGTTTTTGTTGCTCCTAAAATGATCGCACCAAAAAGTGATAACGCTGAACCAGTTGACGTATCAGTAGCTCCAAGGAATTGCTATGTGTGTAAAGAGCTCTTTACAACCCTACATCACTTTTATGACACGATGTGTTCTACTTGTGGGGACTATAATTATGCCAAACGCTTTCAAACCGCAGACCTTTCCGGACAAGTAGCCCTTGTTACGGGATCTCGCCTTAAAATTGGCTATCATATTACCCTAATGATGTTGCGAGCGGGGGCAACCGTAATTGCAACGACAAGGTTTCCGGTAGATTCCGCGTTGCGCTATGCCAAAGAAGATGATTTTGAAGCATGGTCAGATCGTCTTAAAATACATGGATTGGATTTAAGACATATTCCCAGCGTTGAAATATTTTGCAATTATATTGAACAGCGGTATGACAGATTGGATGTACTGGTCAATAATGCGGCGCAGACCGTTAGGCGTCCGGCGGGATTCTACGCACATCTATTGGAAAAGGAGGAGTTGAGCATTTCCAAATTACCTCCATTGGTTCGCAATATGTTATCCGATCATGAAGCGTGTTTAAAAGAATTAGGTGCAATAAGTTCCATGTTGGAAGATCAGGACAAAAACCTACCGGTTTCCTGGCATGGAAGGCAAGTAGGTATTGGGCTGAGCGCTTCTGCCAAACTATCCCAAATTGCCTATACAGTTGATCATTCCTTAACGACTGAAGAGGTTTTTCCAGTAGGAAAAATGGATGCCGACTTGCAACAGGTCGATTTGAGAAAGACAAATAGCTGGAGATTAAAATTAGGGGAGATCGATACCTATGAAATGCTAGAAGTGCAGCTCGTAAACTCTGTTGCTCCATTTGTCCTTTGCAATCGCTTGGTTCATTTGATGAAAAAGGAAAACACTGGCATGAAACACATCATCAATGTTTCCGCAATGGAGGGTAAATTCCATAGTTTTCACAAGGAGTCCCGCCATCCCCACACAAATATGGCCAAAGCGGCATTAAATATGATGACGCTTACTTCATCCGGGGATTTCGCTAAATATGGTATCTATACCAATGCAGTAGATACAGGATGGGTGACCGATGAGGATCCTATTGAGTTGGCCAAAAAGAAAGAGGAAATTCATGATTTCCAACCTCCTTTGGATATTGTTGACGGTGCCGCTAGAGTGCTGGACCCATTATTCGATGGAATAAACACCGGAAAACATTGGTGCGGTAAATTCCTGAAAGATTATAGGCCTATTAGTTGGTAATACGTTAAAATTGTAATCCGCTATTGGGTTATCAAGTTATTATAATGAAACCATACTAAAAGAGAACATAATGTAAAGTACTATGGCCACAATGAGAAGTGAGGTGGATATATCCACCCAATTATAGCTGTTTTTGTTCGCAGCTTTTTGTTCTGAGGAAATGCTGCCAAAAGTAAGTCCACTCAATTGTGCAGCTGAAGGTGCCGGATAGCACATGCTCACCAAGACACAAATGGCGATACAAAGGGCAAAGAAGTACGCCCCGAAAACCAGCCAATTGATATGCGCCAGATTGAACAAAAAGCTACCTGGCTCAAAACTTGACTTCATAATCTCTAGGGTAAGCTTAGTAAAGCCGATTATGAGTCCGCCAACCAACGTTGCAATTGCTCCATTGGAATTGATCCGCTTGTAAAAAATTCCCAGTAGGAATACTGCCGCAATGGGAGGTGAAATATACGCTTGCACGTTCTGCAGGTATTCGTATAGCCCGTCTGACAGGCGAGTGATTATTGGTATCCACAACAGGCCCAGTCCCACTACGAAAAATGTAGCGGTACGACCCGTCCTTACCAGTTCTTCCTCCGGTTTATTTGGTTTCAATTTTTTATAGATGTCCAAGGTAAACAAGGTGGAACAGGAATTGAACACAGAGGCCAAAGAACTCATAAGGGCGGCCAATAATCCGGCTGCAACCAGACCTCTTAGTCCCGAAGGCAGGAGGTTGCTCATCAATACAGGAAATGCCTGATCTGGACTATCCCAATCCAATCTGCCCTGCATTTTTAACACCAAGGCCACGACCCCGGGAATCAAGAAAAGAAAGATAGGCATCAGTTTTAATAAGGCCCCAAAAATACTTCCCCGTCGGCCTTCTTTGATGTTCTTGGCCGTAAGTACGCGCTGAACGATCACTTGATCGGTACACCAATACCATATCCCCACCACGGTACTGGTGATGAACAATGGCAGCCAAGGGTAATTGGGATCGGAATTTGGACGCCACATATTGAAATAATCGGTCCCGACGGTGGATTTAAGTTCCGACCAACCGCCAACGGCTTCAAGCCCCATAAAAGTAAGCACCCCAGCCCCGCCTACAAGTACAATCGCTTGGATTGTTTCGGTATATACCACGGCGCGCATTCCACCAAGGACGGTATAGATTCCCGTTAGGACCACGGTGGCAACGGCACCCACCCAAAACGGTATGCCCAAAAGGGCAGATACCACAACTCCCCCGGCATAAATAGTAACAGACACCTTGGTCAGGATATATGCAATCAATGAAACCACTGAAAGTACCCACCTGGAGCGGGAATCGAATCTTTTTTCCAAAAATTCGGGCATGGTAAACACCCCGCTACGGGCATAAAAGGGCAAAAACACCCAGCCTAACATAAGCACGATCCAGGCGTGGAGCTCATAGATAAGGAGGGGCATCTTATCCCCTGCCCCATTTCCTGCTAGTCCAACCACATGTTCCGACCCGATATTGGAGGCAAAAATGGAGGCCCCGACCATGAACCATCCAATATTCCGGCCGGCCAGAAAGTAGTCCTCCGTATTCTTTTGTTTTTGCATGATCACCCACCATGCCACCCCAAGTAATATTGCAAAGTATGCGGCAATCACTACCCAGTCCAATGCGTCCAATCCTTTCATAATATTTTTAGTAGAGTTTTGTTGGTTATTTTTTTTGGGAAGCGTCTTTGATCTAACTGTTTATTGGATTAAATTTGCCCTTTTTATTCGACCTTCCCAATAGCATGACCAATCAATGAACATTTTCCCGCCTATGGCTATCAATCGTGGTAAATGGGGAATAACCACCAAAAGATCGATATTAATTCCAAATAGTTTACCATCAAAAGCAACGGTATACCGTTGCAGGTCATTCAGCGTTGCTCTCATTTAAGGATGAGCTTTTTGTTTATGATAAGTTGTGCCCAATTTACTTATTTCTTCCCTTTCTGTGCGCCGATTTCAACTAAATTATCAAAGTTCATTTTCTTCCGTTTAATTTGCTTTTTTCCATTTGTGATCCGAACTGACCACCGTCATATGGTGTAGCAATTTTAGGTCCTATTTTTACAGCGTCTCCCTTTATTTTGGGAACATCGGCAATTCTTAATAAACTCTTATGTTAGACGAAAACAAACCGATTCTTAACATTCTGGTACCGACAGATTTCACCAACAACGCATTCCATGCGCTGCGATATGCGGCAGAATTACTTAAAAACAGGGAGTGCAATATCTATTTGTTAAACGTGTACAATGAGAGGAACGGATTTAGGGCCAATCGAATAAAAACCGATAGTGGAACCTTGTCTCACGAACTAGCGAATAAATCCAGTAGAAATTTGGAAAATACATTCAACCGGGTCAAAAAAAAGAATGAAAATCCAAAGCACAGTTATATATTAATTTCCGAATCCAATAATTTGATGGAGGTCATCCATTCAATGGTTGACAAACTGGAAATAGACTTGATCATATTGGGGAATAAGGGCGAAAAGAGTAGCATCCCTCTATTTTTGGAAGGTATCGCAACCCAAAATCTGAGATCTGTAAAAAAGTATCCGGTGCTGACCGTTCCAAAAAGTGCCAAAATAGATATACCAAGAGAAATCGCATTTGCAACCGATTTTAAGAAACCTTTTAACGCCAATGCCATCAATCCCATTCGGTCCTTGGCGTTACTCTGCGGGGCAACCATCAGAATAGTCCATATTCAGGAAAAGGAAGGTCTGGATACGATACAAAAAGTGAACTTGGAATCGATTTTGTCCTATTTTGAGCCCGTACCATGTACAATAGATAAAATGCCTCATTTTATTAGCAAGGCAAAGGTCTTGCAGATATATTTGGAAGATACGGATATAGAAATGTTCGCCATTATCAATTATGAATATGCCGAATTGGAAAAAATGTTACGTGAGCCTATTGTTGAAAAGATGCTAAAGAAAATCGATATACCATACTTTATCGTTCCGGATATAGAAACGGAAGTACAATAGGACCAAATGTCGGTCACTGCCCGTATTGGACGCATCAATTAAGAAGCCAGCGTATCATTGCAAGGTATATACTTTAAATAATCCATCAAAATATACCCACTTGCCATGAATGGTCTGGTTGGATATTTTTTTAGAACATCTGCGTTTCCCCTAACTGCAGTGATTTTGAGGAAATTTCTGTTACCAGTTCAGGAAGTGCCATCACTGGCACCTTGCTATGGTATGTCGTTTCCGTATGCCAAGAAGCACTGGTCAATTTTTCGATACAACCCAGTTGACCGTTGACCAGGACCATCATATTTATTTTCATTTTTTTATGGAAATCTTCAAGAGTGCCAGCAATGGAACCCGTTTTACCGAGAATGTGCACCGAATGATCTACATGTTCCAAATGGCTATTCAACATTCCCAAAATATATTTCTGCAAATCCGTAAGTGGCCTAACCTCATCCTGTAAATGGATAATGTACACCAAAGTTTTAAATCTACGGGCCATGTCGATAATTGGAAAGAGTTCCAAGGAAGAGTATAATCGGTTTAAATCTGCCATAAAGGCAATTCTCTTCGGAGAAGCCAATAAATAATGCCTAGGAACCAACATAATAGGACGATTTTTAATCGACTTTATAATCCGCAACGCATTGCTTCCCATATTTATTCCCTGCGAGGCAGTCTCTCCATGGCTTCCAATTACGATCAAGTCTATTTGGTTCTTCTCAATAATTTCCCGTATTTCATCTACCAACAGGGAAAAGGAAGATATGGTTCTAAAGCTATGGTTCTTAATGTTGAAGGTTTTCCGAATACGTTGAAGTACTTTTTGCAGACCCGTTTTGGAATCCTTTTGTGCGGCATCCCCCAGTTGATCTTGCCATATGCCCGATGCCAAAAATCTGGCATTTGCAATGGTCGGGGTATAGGTATTCAACAAATAAAAAACACATTTTTCATCTTTGTACGACTCTATCGCGTATTGTGCCGCACTCCATGCGTTTTCAGAAAAATCCGTGGGCAGCAATATATTTTTCATCAAGCAAGTTTTTGTGGATGTTGGACGAATGGAAATACAAGTAGACCTCGAATTTCATACCTGTTTAATAATCTGGGACGTCATTTTAACCAACCATTATTAAACCTGATGTAAATGTAGACCAAGGTAAAATCCAATACTATGACATAAGTCAGATTTTGAAAACCCATAAAAAAAATATGGATTTTATTTCATCCCTTGATAATTATTTGCTGATTTTAGGTCGGGCCAGCCTATTAGAATCGACTTGTCTGGCTGGTTTGGATTTTCTATCCAGTGCGTGGTATAGTTGTGCGAGCAAAAAAAAAGGGGAATAAGGAAATATTTGGACGATATGCCGCGTATAAATCCGCGATCAATCCCTAAAAAAATAACTTAACCGATTGCAGATAGAAAGTGGTTAACTGTTGATAAACGTGTTTATTGAAATTCCTCCACCACGCTCATAAGTCCCTTTTCATCGGAAATAGCTATTTTTTTTCCTAAAGTCTTGATCAACCCTTTCTTCTTGAATTCGGAGATTATCCTTATTGCCGATTCCGTTGCTGTACCTACAATATTGGAAATATCTTCCCGGGAAAGCACTAGGTTCAGAAAACCATTTTTATCTTCCCCATAAGTGTTGCGCAGATAAAAGAAGGCTGCAGCCATTCTTTGTTTTACACTGTTTTGGGACATATTTACTATAACATCATCGGCTTCCTTTAAATCGTGTGCCATGTGCCGCAGTACTTCAATGGTAAAATTGGGATTGGTCTGCAACGTTTCCACAATACTATCCTTGGGGATAAAGCAAACCTCCATGTCGCTAACGGCGACCGCCGTCAAATTCACCTTTTCCTCTGCAATGACGGAACGTTGCCCGAGGATCTGGCCTTTGGAGGCGAGTTTTACGATCTGGTCCTTTCCGTTTGCACTAAGTTTTGAAAGCTTGGACACGCCGTCCCGGACACAATATACCCCGTTGAGCTTTTCGCCTTCCTCAAAAATGGTTTCCCCCTTTTTTAAGTTCTTTGTGATTTTAGAATCGGAAACACGTTTTAGCTCCTCCTTGCTCATGGCCCGCAAGGTGTTGAACTTTCTAACGATACAGTTTTCACATCTGCTCATCGGTTCCAATTTTCTGTTAATTTGTAAAATTATTATATCCGAGGACATCAAAACATGACCGAGGTCATATTTTAGGATAAAGATATCATTGATATTTGTAACCTGATTGAAATTGAGGACATTTTTTGCTCTCAACAATTAACATTCAGCTCGTTCTTATTTAGGACAAAATTGTCCGAATTAGTAAATTAGTGTTCATTTAATATCTTAAAATTTAACCATTATGGAAAATTTAATGACAAAAAACATTGGGGAAATTGTGGCCGAAAACTATCGCACGGCCCAAATTTTTAAAAATCATAAAATCGATTTCTGTTGCAAGGGAAATAGGAGCATTCAAGAAGTGGCTGAAAAGAACAAATTGGACGCTTCATTGTTATTGAAGGAAATAGAAAGCGTACAGAATCAGACCAATGATGATGGTATCGACTTCCAATCTTGGGGGTTGGACCTTTTGGCCGATTATGTAGAGAAAAAACATCATCGGTACGTGGAGCAACAAACCCCTATTTTGCAGCAATATTTGGATAAACTTTGCCGGGTACACGGAGACCGACATCCAGAATTATTTGAAATTACGGAACACTTCAATGCATCCGCAGAGGATCTCGGTATGCATATGAAAAAGGAAGAAGCTGTTCTATTCCCTGCAATACGTAAAATGGTACAAGCCAAGCATACAGGTAGCCAAATGGACAAGCCTCATTTCGGAACTATTCAAAACCCCATCCAAATGATGATGGCGGAACACGAGACCGAAGGGGACCGCTTTAGGCTGATAGATGCCCTAAGCAACAATTATACCCCGCCCGCCGACGCTTGCAACACCTATAGGGTAACGTTTTCGTTACTTCAGGAATTCGAGGAAGACCTGCACAGGCATATTCATCTTGAGAACAATATCCTATTTCCAAAAGCCGAGGCTTTGGAAAAACAGATGAACATGACCACTACAGCATAGTAGATCCGGTTTGTTCTGTACAAAAAAGTGGAACAGAACGAAAAAAGTTTAGCGCCATGACTAATGACCTAGGTTGTTGTTTTATTACAACCTAGGTTATTTTTTTACCAGACGCCCGTTGTTATGGAATTGAAATCTACTACGGATTATTCTTGTTAGGCATTTACTCTTTCGACAGGCATCGTCTTAGGGGGCGTTTCTTTCACAACCATCAACTTTCTCCTTTCGAAATCTACATAGGATCCACCAACCTTCTTTAGGGATCTAGCCCTAGAAACCATAAACCAGGCCAGGGGAAGTACTCCACCGAAAAGAAAAACACTTGCTCCGATCCCCCGCATCCATGTCAGCGATTCAAAGGCCGTTCCTGTTATAAAATCGTTGGACCTCGCGTACCACAGGCCGTGGTCCAGGACAGATTTGAACTGAATGGCACCCGCTGGAAACAAATCGAGTACCACCATGAGCATTAATCCGGCGTTTATGGCCCAAAATGATGTTCTAACAACCCGAATATTCCATTTACTTGGCTTCAACAAAATCTTTGACGCAAACATCATAGCTCCCAATGAAATATTCCCATAGACTCCCATAAGTGCGGCATGGGCGTGATTTATGGTGAGGTAGGTACCATGCTCAAAAAAGTTCATGATCGGAAGATTCACAATTATCCCCAAAACACCGGCCCCAAAAAAGTTCCAAAAATTCATGGCAATCAGAAACAAAAACACTTCTGGAAAAGCGAAGTCCGCAATATTTTGTCTGTTGCCATTTTTGGCTTGTATATCATTGAGGGATATTTGAGGCATATTTTTGAACCTCCAGGCCTCCACCGTCAACAATATCAACGGTACAAACTGTAAGGTAGAAAACACACTGCCCAAGGCCATGGTAGCTACGGGTTTTGCATTCCAATAAAAGTTGTGTGATATCCCTAAAAGTCCGGTGCCAAGAAACAAAAGAGTAGCGATATAGACTACCCTGATGGCCGCTTGGCGACTTACAAGACCCATCAATACCATTAAATAACTGACTATAACCGTAACGAAAACTTCAAAAAATGCCTCAACCCACATATGGATTACCATCCATCGCCAAAAATCGGCAATCACAAAGTTGGTTTCTGGCTGGGCCACAAAGCCGGAAATAAACAATACTGGAATGCCAATGACGGAATACATGATCCAATTGGGTAGGTTCCAGGGCTGTTTTTTAATGAGTCCGGGCTTCACTCCCCTATATACCACAATTCCCCACAGTATAAAAATTATCATTAACAAGCCTTGGTACATTTTGCCAAAATCAACAAATTCCCAGCCTTGGTGACCCAATAGATACCACCATTCCCCCAATAATCCCAATGGCCCCAAAACCATTCCGGACAACGATCCAACCACCAAAATGACAAGTAGGACAAACAAAAGGTTTATCAGTGGGAGTTGGCCCTTAACCTCTTTTTTTGTCATGATAGGAATTATAAATATGGAGGAAGCGATCCAACATGTTGATATCCAGTATAGGGACAACATTAAATGCCAACTACGACTTATGGTTATCGGGATATTTCCGGCTATATCAATCCCAGTGAACCCTAAAAAGTCCACAAACTCGTGTAGGGTTACCACCCCGCTCAAAACCTGGGTGAGAAAAAGTAAAATGGCGACCAAAAAGAATTTAAAAGAGGCCCGTTGTGTCCGTGTAGGGGTAAAATTATTGATCTGATCAAAAGTGAGGAACCCAGTAGTTCCCTGCTTAAAAAACTTATTGGGCAGTTGATTGTATTGACCAATAAAATACAGTACGATCCCACAGGCCAAAACAAAAGCCAAAAGTCCCAAGACACTCCACAAAATTACCGGTGAGGTGGGATTGTTCCCAGCTTCGGGATCATACGGCCAGTTATGGGTATAACTAAATTCCGATCCAGGCCTTTTCACGGCACAAACCCAAGCTCCCCAAAAGAAAAAGTCGCTTAGATCTTTTACCTCTTGCCTATCGGAAATGTATCCAGGCGGTGGAAATGAAACATTCGTATTGGCATCTATAAAAAAATCCGTATAATATTTTCGTAGGCCTTCCAAAGCAAAACTTTGGGCATCCGTCAAAATTACAATATTATTTGCTTCATCATATCTATTTTCCTTTATCTCATCCCTTACATCTTCCTTGATAATTCTCAATTCCGTAGCCGAAGGTTCCCTACCATTCTCCATCTTAAATTGATTGGAATGGTACTCGGTCATTAAAACCACAATTTGATGTAAAGCCTCTGCGGTAAAATCAGGGCCCCTTTGGGCACCGTCCCCGAAATACGACCCGTATTCCATAAGGGCGTATTTATGAAAAACCTTTTGTCCTTCCTCCAGAGTTGTTTGGGTAATTGGAATTTCGCCGGATCTTGCTTTAAAACCAGTCATTGGGGGGGCGTCATTATAGGTTTGATACCCGATCATTACAACACCGGCGACGCTTATAATTAGAATAAACAATAGAGGCCCCCACCAGTTCTTTGTCTTCATAAAATAGTTAAGACTAGCTCTGGTGTTGTCTGGGAGTAGATTTTTTTTCTTCATGGAATGTTTTTTGGGTTTGATCTTTAGGGCAAAAAAAGCATTTCAAAGGAAATGTGTGGAAATATTAAAAACAATGTTCTGAAGCATATCCAAATATGTTGTACAACATATTTCCGGTTTAAATCGCCCTTGAAATCGAAAACGCCCGCACTGGACGGGCATTTACTATTATTTGGAAATAGGGAGTCCTATCAATCAAAAATCACGATGGAAGAAAGGCTTTAGGTAGGCTTTAATTATTATCGCCCAAAAACGCTAATATCCTGCAATGCCTTAAGGTTTTTTATTTTGATGTTCCTTTTATCCAGTTCAATAAGATTTTCTTTTGAAAAGGAAGAAAGAATCCGAATGGCATTCGCAGTTGTCATATTGGAAAGGGCCGCAAGATCGGATCTTTTTAGCGGTGCATTCAATGTTTCTTGGTCGGTCCAGGTACCATAAATCTCCTTGACCAGCAGCAGGGCATCCGCCAAACGTGCACGAACGTGTTTTTGGGTAAGGTTTACCATTCGGGTATCCACTTCATTTATTGTTTGGGATAACAAACGAATAATTTTAAAGGCCAAATGCTCGTTGCCCCCAATAACCTTAAAGAAGTCATTCTTATCAATGATACAAACCGAGACATCTTCCAAGGCAATAGCCGAGGTCAAATAAACACCTTCCCCCATAAGGGTATTGAAACCTATAAAATCGACAGGTTTCAACAATGCTACGATTTGTTCCGTTCCATTGGGACTTCTACGGATGATTTTTACTTTACCCTTTTTAAGGCAAATAAGCCCCAAGGCCTTGGCACCCTCCTTACAAATTGTTTCACCTGGTTTATAGGTTATTGTGTATCGATTTTTGTTCAACAGCTCCAACTCTGCATAGCCCAGTTCGCTCAAAAGGGATTGATTTCGTACTCCACAGTTCATGCAGGTAACCTCTGTGGTACCGGAAGTCAGACAAGGAAGGTTATTGATGGACATAAGTAAGGTATGGTTGGTGATAATCGGTTTGGTTTACGATCCAAAAACCCTATCCAAATCGCAATTTAACTTGCGCTTGGAATAAGTCAACAAGAACTTCATTAAACAAGACTAGGTTCGTGGGATTCAAAACAACATATCTCTTCTTTTAAGTCGTTAATTATTTCCCTCCCCTTATCCTTATTATACCAAAGTTGTAAATCTTCTTTAAACTTTGTGTCTATTGCCCCATGTTCATATTTGTAATCTGCAACCAGTTTTGTAGCCCTTTTTGAGCGTGGTCCCCAAGAACCTAATACTTCATTGTTCCCGTCTAACACGATTAGCTTGGGTATAGATAGGGATCCATTGGTTAAAAAGCAATTCATCAACTCCAAATTATCGTCCCTTAAAAGTATTTTTAAGTCAATTTGAGGAACTGCTTCCGAAATTTTATTCAGAACCGGAAGCGTCTGTGCGGCATCTCCACACCAACTTTCCGTAAGCACCAACCAGGTTTGATTATCACCACAATTCTTAAAGGATTCAATATCCTCCTCGGAAATAACAAGGGTCTTGTCCAATCTTCGCATTCTACTTGCGTTTAGCTTGGTATAGGCAATACGGTCCTCGGTTTTCTCGGGTCCCGTTGTCCCATTATCCGAAACAAGTTCATTTACCAATTTTAAGTATTCTTGGTAGGTAATGCCTCTTGATATATTTCCATTAATTAATTGATCCATCAATTTGAAATGATTTTAGGTTTTAATGCAGATTCTATATTTTTCATGGTCGATTTAGCGGGAAGGCAATTTACACAAACGTATTCCCCATTTTTCCGTTTCAGATCCTTTCAATATACTAATGTTGTGGGCACAAATTTATGGCTTACAAAAAAGAGGGAAAATGATAATTATCAGTTTTTAGGGGAGTACAGCAAAAGATAGATCAATGCGATCGGTAAGGTTGTGCTCGCAATGGCCAAGACCGCAAAATAACCATCGAACAAAGGTAGGCGCAGCCAAGTGGCTATACCCTTATAAAAAATAATTCCCTCGGTGGCCAAAAAACCAAAAAGGTAAAGACGTATAAAGTTCTTTGGAATCCGTATCATTCCAAAATAGTCCATAAATAAAAATAGGGAGATACTCACCACACCTAAGAACGTCCAGTGGAGATATCCAATGGTAAAATCCAATACCGTCGTGGCCAAGTTCGCAAAAAAGGGCAAGGAGGTCAGAAGTTGTAGAATCATTTTAATAGCCAGTAAAAAAACCGAGATTTTTAATAGTCCAAATTCAAATTTTGAAAAGATAGTGCCCCAAGGATTATTTAATTCCCTGTCCAGTTTAAAAAGCATTGCGAGTGCCCATAGCTGAAGCAGACCACCTAAACCTGAAATAAAAAATAAGAAAGCACCGGGCTTGGTAAACAATACGGACAGGAAGAAGGTAAGAACGATTCCTAGATTAACGGCCCAATAGAAGATTTTGAACGTCTTTTTGGGAAGCACGATATTATTCTGCTCCAATACAAAGAATAATATCCCGAACAAGGCCATGATCATCCATCCGTTGTACTGAAAATGGAGATAATAATAAATGGCTATGCGGTACCAATCGGAAGTAGGCCCCAATGTAGACATAATTCCTCCCAAGGCCCACGGACCAATGGATGAGATTACCAGATAAATCAAGGCAGCTTTAATACATCTATAGGAATTGGTCCGTTTTAGGGCCAAGGGTGTGTTATTAATAAAGAGCCATGCAAACCAGTAGGACGCGAACAAAAACAACGTGGAGAAGATTATGGAAAAAAGCGCATAACCGGTAAAGGGAAAAGTAACCAACATACCCACTAAGGTGAGCTGAGTGAATAAAAATAGGTTCCGATATCCTTTTTCCAGTCCCTGACCTTCCAAAAAGAGCTTGTACAAAAGGGTGGTCAATGCCATATATACCCATCCCAAAAGTGCAATATGGGAATGGGAATGAACAACATATCTATATGTTATCGGAATTTCAGTGGTGTAGGAAGCCCTAAGTATTACCCCTAAAATCGCAGCCACCAAAAAATAGGTAAGTGCCAACTTGGTGTGCCGCTTTAAGTTTATCATATTAACAGTCTCGGGAACGCAAATTTAACGAAGTCAAACCAAACATTGCCTTAATCCACATTTCTCTTGGAGGAAAATAGGAAGTCAAAAATATATGTGCCCATAAAAATAAATGAGGGAAAATTAAAGAAATATGACAAAAGTCATAGTATTAGGATGTCAATAAATGGAATTTTGTCCTCGATATTTTTTTAAACCATTCTTGGATTAAGGAGGAAGTTTAACCACACACCAAGGTTATATCCAATATTCGTGGCAAAAAGTCACTGGCTTCCTAGTCTTGAAATTTATATGATACTAATGAAGCTGCTTCCTCTCCATACAATAATCCTTTAGCACTCATTCTTTATAAACCAAAATTTAATACGCTGTGAATTCATACGTTCCCATGTTGGAAACATTGCCCACCGATCATCCTATAAAGGTATATTATAGGGAAGGTGAATTGATCCAAAACCTATTATTGGAAATTTCCGACAATGACCCAAGCGAGGATTTTCAAAAGTATTTCAATATTTTCAATCATTTGGCAACCATTGAAAAGCGCTTCGCACGTAAGGAAAATCAGCTATTTCCCTATTTGGAGAAACATGGCTGGACTGGTCCTAGTCAGGGAATGTGGTCCTTTCACGATAATTTAAGAGATCAATTCCGATTGCTGAAAGAATATAACCAAACAAGGAATATCACTAAAATCAAGGAGAATCTCCCCTATCTGATAGAAGGCATTAAACGCCTTTTGACAATCGAGGATATAAGGCTGTTTCCTAATTCAATGGAGCTGTTGACCGAAGAGGACTGGAAGGAATTTTATACGGGGGACCAAGAAATAGGTTGGATGCTTTCGCCAATACCAGGCCCCTATCCCACCCCTGAAAAAAATGATTATATACACCCCAGCCAAGATCATAACGAACGGGAACTGACATTTTCCCTTGAAAATACCTTTCATTATGATGAAGGGTATATGACCCCACAGCAGGTGAACCTTTTGCTGCAAATTTTACCCTTAGATCTCACCTATGTGGACGAAAATGACAAGGTGATTTTCTATAACCGCGGGGACGAAAGGGTATTTCCCCGAAGCAAGGGAATTATTGGCCGTGAAGTACGTTTCTGTCATCCACCAAAAAGCGTAAACACCGTACTTAGGATACTAGAGGAATTTAAAGCGGGAACCAAGGACGAAGCCTCGTTTTGGATCGATTTTAAGGAACGTACCATCTATATCCGGTACTTTGCGGTTAGGGATAAAGACAGAAATTACAAAGGAGTATTGGAAATGTCACAGGACATTACCGACATTAAAAAGTTGGAAGGCCAGAAAAGATTGCTGGACTGGGATTAAAAAGAAATTAAAATTAAAAAACATGACAAAATCACACTCGTTCCACATCCCTGTTATGGGGATCGGATTTACGGTAGATACCCCTTTAAAGGTCTCCCAATATGGGATGGATTCCGTAATTTCCTTGGTAGATGACATCCTCCTTGAAAAACTAAGGGAGATGTACTGCAACAAATTTAAAATTCCCTATACCGAAATAACCGAAAAGATCGAGGATTTTAGAGCCAAAAGGATTACGTCCTATCTCAATTTAATAAGCGAACTATCCGAACAAAAATTTGAAGCGTTAAAGAACTTCACTTTGGAGACTTTTGGCGAAATAAAAAGGTATTTTCATATGCTGCCGGATACCTCCAAATTAAAACAGGAATTTCTGGGCATAACAAAAGACCGTTTTGATCTGGAGGAAATAAAAGCCTGGGTCCAACACCGATTGGAAATGGGAAGTATCGATGTCAATATTATGACCAAAGTAGATAAGGAAAACTATCGAGACAAGGAAAAGTTGCCGTCTATTTACAACGATGCCCACGCGGCATTACGCGGTTTTGCCAACAGCAACCTAAGTTCCTCGGTAATACTTTCTGCAGGAATGAACCCAAGATTATATAGTTATTTGGAAGAATTCGATGATTTTTATCCCGATAGCCAAGGAAACCTCAAAAAGAAGGTAGTTCTGAAGGTAAGCGACTACCGTTCTGCCCTAATTCAAGGCAAGTTTTTGGCAAAAAAAGGCATATGGGTCTCCGAATACAGGATAGAATCCGGTCTCAATTGTGGAGGCCATGCATTTGCCACCGACGGTTTTCTAATGGGTCCCATACTGAAGGAATTCAGGGACAATCGTACCGAACTAACACAAACCGTCCAAGAGATTTTGGTGACCGCGCTTACGAATAAAAACAGAACAGTTCCGGAATCAGCTTTACCCTTAAAGATTACTGCCCAAGGCGGCGTAGGCACTTCCGAAGAACATCAATTTATATTAGACCATTACAAAGTCGACTCAGTAGGTTGGGGAACTCCCTTTTTATTGGTGCCCGAAGCATCTACCGTTGATTCCAAAACACGGAATCAGTTGGTCCTGGCCAAGGAAGAAGATCTTTATTTAAGCGATACCTCCCCGTTGGGCGTTCCCTTCCACAGTCTTAGGGGAAATACCAAGGATGAAGAAAAGTATGCCTTGATCAAAAAGGGCAGACCAGGAAGTTCTTGTCCCAAAAAATTTGTGTCCCTAAACAAGGATTTTACAGATAAAGGTATTTGTACAGCATCCAGACAATATCAAGATTTAAAGATAAAAGAACTGGATAGCCAAGGATTGCCCAAAGCGGAGTACCAAACCAAATACAATAAGATCGTTGAAAAATCGTGCACCTGTGTTGGACTGGGAACTTCCGCCATGTTGGCCTATGGTCTGGACACAAAAAAGTTAGGGGACGGAGTGTCCATATGCCCCGGCCCCAATATGGCATATTTTTCAAAAACCATGACCCTAACCGAGATCACGGACCATATTTATGGAAGGGGCAATGTGATATCCCGAACCGATCGTCCCAATATGTTCGTCAAGGAATTGACTATTTATTTGGATTATCTGAAGGCCAAAATAACGGATTCTATAACAACAATGGATCAAAAGCAAAAACAATACCTGTTGACCTTTGCCAACAATCTAAATCTTGGGATTTCCTATTATAAAGAACTATTCAATAACCTTGAGGGAGGATTTGAAACGAGCAGGGGCAAAATAATCTTGGGGCTGGAAAATGCAAGAAATTTTCTGGCACACTTACAGTTTCAAATTGAAAGTCCTCACAGGGAAGAGGTGGCATTAACCGAATAGGCCTTTTATCTAAACATTAAAACCGATTGTCGGCAAGGACTTCGTCCGCTGCCCGCGTGCCGCTGAAGCGTTAGCGCAGGTGGCAAATGGCTACATGAAGGCAAGGCAAAGCCCCGGGGACTCCACGGATTGAAACATTATCCCCCTTGCCTTGCCAAAACGGCTATTAGACCGTTCCATTACACTAGCTACCAGACAAGGCTTATAACAGGATTATCGTTTCTTTAAAAATCTTTCCTCTGTGCCTTTTTGGCCAATAAAACTATAGGGATCAGCGTCCATAAAACCAGTACTGACAAGGAGACCAGAAAACCAAAATTGGTGCCAAAGAATTTCTTGAAGACAGCACCCGTATAACCTAAAAGTGCCGAGATATCCAGCTTTAAAAGAATGAGGATTCGCGAAAGATCTATAGGGTTGAACATGGTTGCGATCAATGAAAATTTATCCAACGGGTACTCTTCAAAAACTACAAGGGAGAGTAAAAACAAGCCATCGTAGATTACAGCCAAAAACAACCATAACAGCACCGCATATCCAAATCCCTTGATCTTGTTTTCGTTGTTCAGGGCTATATTAAATGCCAGTGCGGTAAAAATTAGGGTCAAAAATGCACCCGTAACCAGCAGAAGGGTAAAATTCCAGATCGCCTCACTCTCAAATAGCCCATAAATTACGAAAGGAATCCCCAATCCCAGCGTAAAACTGAGGGCAAGGGAGCCCGCCACCCCCAAATATTGTCCCAAAAAGATGGTAGATCTTTTTAAGGGTTGTGCCAGCAAAAGTTCCGTAAATTCCTTGGAATTGTAGAAGTACATGACCCCAAAGATGGTCCCAATTAGGGGAACTAGGACAATGATGACATTCATAAGGGTTATCACCGCCTTGGAAAGGTCGTTGTTTAAGAATAACAGCACAAATCCAAGAGCCAGATAAAAAAAGAAATACACATAGCTCCAGCGGCTACGCATTAAATCATAAAAGCTATATTTTAATATCTTAAACATTTTCTTGGGATATGGCCGCGATGGCACGTTCAAAATTTGTTTGTTGGGTCTTTGTCTTCAATTGTTCAATGTTGCCCTTAAAATAGATCTTCCCCTCTAGCAGGTAAACGATCTCATCTGCCATCTCCTCAACGAACTGCATAATATGCGAAGTGATCAGGATGGTCTTTCCCTTGCCCTTCTCTTCCATGATCAAGGTCTTTAATTTTATATGTGAGGCTGGATCTAAACCAGTGGTCGGTTCATCTAATATGAGCAACGGACTGTCGAACATAAAAGTCAGTACAAGGTTTACTTTTTGCTTGGTTCCCCCGGAAAGGTTTACCAGCTTTTTATCCAAAAATGGCTTCAGTCCAAAAAGGTCGATCAACTTTTCCTCTTCACTTGGTTTTTGCCGTAGGTCCTTGATCATCCGAACAAGTTCCTTTACGGCAAGATTGCCGGGAAAGTTCGCAATTTGAGGCAAATAATTGATTTGTTGGCGATACTCCCAGTGACTTTTGATGTTTTGACCTTGAACTTGGATGACGCCCTTGTTTGGGATAACCATTCCTAAAATACTTTTGATAAGCGTTGTCTTCCCCGACCCATTGGGGCCCAGAATTGCAAAAATACCGCCATCTGAAATTTCCAGATCCAATCCTGTTAAGACCTGGTTACTACCAAATTTTTTATGTAGGTTTTGTATTTCTATCATTTTTTATAGTACAAAGTAATTAGTAACCAGTATTTAGTGTTTATTAGATCCCCAAGATTCACAAATTCGGGTTAAAGAACTTTTAAATTCCCCATGAGTCAAAAATCGTTCCTTTAGGATAGCATCCTTTAATCTTGGTTCTTGGCTCTATGTTCTTGGCCCTACACTTATTTTCTTCATCACCGGATTGGCATCCATTAAATTATCCGGGGTAAAGACCGGGGACACTTTTTCGGAGAAATCTATAATATCCATAAAAAGGCTGCGCAAAAGCACTATGGTCTCCGGGGTGCGGTTCACTATATAGGAAAATAATTTCACAGGCCTATAGGGAACATCCCCAATTCCGTCCTTATCTAAATCATAGCCGGTATATCCACTCCAATAATTCTTATCAAAAACGTTATCGTTCAGGTTGCTGTTGTACGACAGATCAAACGAATTGTATAAAAAATTGTTGCCGATAAAAGAATTGGTATATACGGCTCCGCGAACCTTAAGGGCCCAACCGTTCCCAATAAAATTATTATCGCGGTACGCAATCCTGTTTGTACCTTCTATATTGATGCCAATGGTGTTCTCTTCAAAGAGATTGCCAATAATTTCGGCATCGTTGATCTCCTTGAGCAAGAGCCCATAAGAGGCTGTTCCCCAATTATTTTTAAAAGTATTGTTGTACATATTGATAAATTTAGAGAACATTACCGCCACTCCGGCCCCATTCTTTTCAAAGGTATTGCCCTCATATACATCGTGATTGGAGAACATAAAATGTAGCCCGTATCGTATATTGTTATGGCTATAGTTGTCCTTGATGATACAATTATCGGCGAATTCAAAATAGATACCGTCCCTAACATGCTGTATATCGTTACCGATAATCTCAATATTTTTGGCGTACCACAGATGAATTCCGTTACCCGATCCAAATTCATCTACTGCATCTCCTTTTATCCTATTGTTCAAAATCTTGCCGTGGGACGCCTTTTCCAGGTAAATTCCAAAAAAAAGGCTTTCCAGCACCACATTCCTAATCACAAAATCCCTGCATTTAATCAATCGAATTGCAGCATAATCTGTGGTATAGCTGGTGCCGACGTTGATTACCTTTATTCCGTCCAAAGTGACATTGTCTGCAACTATGGTTATAATTTCGCCCCTATCCTCCCCATCGATCACCGGGAGACCTTCCCCAATGAGGGTCAAGGGTTTTTCTATTCGAATATTAAATTCCCTATACGTCCCTGTTTTGATCAATAGGGTATCAAAATCGGAAGCATGTTCTATTGCTTCCTTGATGGTCTTTATTTCACAGGTAGAACAAACGGTAATCGTTTCCGCTCGAAGATTATTAGCAGTTGAAATAAAGAGGAGAAGTAAAAGTGCAAACGAATATCGCATTATAGTTTTTGGGTTGTCCGGTTACAGAATTAAGGAGTCATTAAATCAACTGCTTTCCGCTTATCTTTCGTGGATCATTTATCCGATTTTACAAACGTTCGGGTAATTCTTCCCAACCGAATAATTGCCCACTTTGCTCTTCCTGAACCAGTTTGGCATGTTCGTGGTTGCCAAAGGCGGAGAGAAACGCACCCATTGGGCTAGGAATATTTTTACTGACGAGAAAGGTGGCCTTGGAAGCGTCGATCAATTCGCCAGGCAACCCGTAATCATTTACAAGATAGAGCGAAATCTCGGTTCTATCGACCTCCGTCAGCCCGTTTATCATACATTCAATGGAATCGAACTTAAAGGCCCTGCCCTTTTTGGTGACATATTCTGCCGCGTGTTGTTTGTCCACAATCGTCATACTGCAGTAGTGGCAGACATCGGAGCCATAATTTATGGGCTCCGGACTTACTTTGCAGGAACCAAAGATTAGCATCAACAGGGCAAAAAAAGCAATTTGTGTTTTCATTCTTCTGAATATTATTCATTTACTTCCTATTTTATATCGGCAATCTTTTTCCACCTCCATAAAAATTGTTCGATCCTTAAGCTTTTATGCTTTGGCCTTGATTTCCTTCCTCCCTACCAGATAGGCACCCAGACCAAGGGCAATTCCCAGCGCAAGGCAATAAGCCCCCAAACGTGGATAGGAATGTGCTACAAAGTTTAAAATATGTTTAGTTCCGAAAAATGGAGGCTGAAAACCCATAGGCGTCCCATCTTCGTTCGTGAATTTTAATATTGCATTGGGATCAAGGTTATGGCCATAATCGTGCTCCCAAATATAAAAATCAATGAGGCCGGCCGTACTTACAAGGACCATCATTATAAACCAATACAGATACCATTTATGGTTTCCGATAAAACCAACGATCAGTCCGATAACTGTGGTAATAATGATGCCATAAGGAAATATCTTAAACTCTGGAATGGCATCTGGAATATACTTCATGCCCACGTAGTGGTTCATTAGGTTGATATTCTTAATGTCGTGTGGATTGGCATCCTTAAAATCATTTATATAGATATGCATTCCCAACGGAATGGGATACTGCGGTGCTTCCAAGGTTATTTTCCAAAGTGGAAAAACAAAGAGCAGCAGGGGTACCAAAGCGCCCACTATCATAATGATACGTGATTTTTTCATGCGTTTAGATGTTTTAATTATTTAAAAATAACTAATAAATTTGGGTTGGGAACGCCTACAACCGCAAGGCGCTCGCATTATTATCCAACTATTCGGGACTTAATGCTCGTTTCATTTTATAAATCCTTATTCAATTAAAAAGCGGGCCGGTGTCGGAAGACCGGCCCGCTTATTTTTATAAAGGAGACTAATTCAGATTATAAATTAATCGCCCAAAGACCAGGAAAGTTCTATATCGGAATCTGCAGGAGATACGCGAACATATCCTGACATTTCCTGGTGCAATGCAGAACAGAAGTCCGAACAGTAGAACGGCCATACCCCTACTTTCTTGGGATACCACACCATGGTCTCGGTCTGCCCCGGCATAACCAACAGCTCGGAATTCTCGGCACCCATCATTGCAAAACCATGGGGTACGTCAAAGTCCTGTTCCAAATTGGTTAAATGGAAGTACACTTTATCGCCTACTTTGATCCCTTCAATGTTGTCCGGGTTCAGGTGGCTGCGGATCATGGTCATATATACATGCACTTCTTTTCCGTTGCGTTCTATCCTGACCTCCGAATCCCTTGTTGCCGCATGGGCATGTTTGTTCTCTTCCAGATTATAGATCTTTTTAGATTTTGGCTGTATAAGCTCTGCAGGGACCATTGAGGCGTAATGTGGCTCCCCGATCGTTGGAAAATCTGAAAGAAGCACCATTTTATCGCCGGTTATATCATACAACTGGGCGGACTGTGTCAGTTCAGGTCCTGTGGGTAGATAGCGGTCCTTGGTAATCTTGTTCATTGCCAATAGGTATTTCCCCCATGGTTTTTGAGAGTTTCCTCCAGGAATGCTCAAGTGGCCCGGTGAATAGTAGGTAGGTTTCCTGTCTATAATCTCCCAGGTGCCCACTTTCCATTTTACGACCTCGGAAGATATAAAGAACGTAGTATAGGCATTGCCCTTATCGTCAAATTCAGTGTGCAATGGTCCAAGACCGGGCTGTTTTACCGTTCCGCCAAGAACATCCTCGAAATTTAAGATCGGGATACCATAGGCCTCGCCATCAAACTTTTTGTTCTCAATGGCATTCAACATTTTTGTAAAGGAATGCACGGTCAAATCCGCAGAAAGCTTTCCGTTACCTACAATATACTCCCCTGTAGGATCTACATCACAACCGTGGGGAGATTTAGGAGTGGGTAGAAAGTACACTAAGCCAGGCAGCTCGGAAGCTTCCAATACACGCACTTCTTTCTTGATGGTAGAGGTGGCTGTATGGGTCTCTTCATCGTAAATATTATGGGCATATTCGGTAGCCTCGGTGGTGAACTTGCCTGCTTTGATATACTCCTCCGCTTTTTTCCAGTTTACAGCGGCTATAAAATCCTTATCGTTCTGTGAGGAATTGACCTCTTGCAGGGTGTGGGCCTCTTCCGTATTATACGTAGTGATAAAAATCCAGCCATGGGATTTATCCCTTCCAGGGTGTGCCAGGTCATAATTGAACCCGGGCAGTCTTATTTGAAAGGAAAGATCCATATGGCCGTTGTCCGGATCAACGCTGAGAAACGAAAGGCTCGCCTTAAAGTTGCCCTTATAATCCTTTATGGGCATATCCCTTTGGGGAATGGGAACGGAAAAACGCGTACCGGCAACCACATATTCGGTGTTCTCCGTAACAAAGGCGGAATTATGGTTTCCAGCACTGTTGGGAATTTCCATAATTTCCGCGGTTTCAAAAGTAGTGAGGTCTATCCGGGCCACCCTTGGGGTATTGTTCGCGTTCATAAAGATCCAGCGTCCGTCTAGCACTCCTTTGGTCTGGGACACATCGGGGTGGTGGGTATCGTCCCAGGGGATAAAACCGTGGGTAGTGTTCAACATAGGCTTGGTCTCCTCGTTGTAACCGTATGCCTTTTCAGGGTCCTGTGAAAACACTGGGACCACTTTTAAGAGCCTGCCGGAAGGAATCCCGTAGACTCCCAACTGTCCGCTGAAACCACCGGAAAGGAAGCCATAAAATTCGTCGTATTGCCCGGGCGGGACATAAACCCTCTCCGCCGCATTGGAGGTCAGGGCGCCATTCGACTTTTTGCCCTGGTCCGTGCAGCTAGTAAATACCGTGGCAAGGGCCATAAGCGTTAAGGATAAATAAGTTGTTCTTTTCATTATTTCAAGATTTAATTTATATAAAATTTAGTTGCAATTACTCTGATGGGGGCAGCAATACTTTGTCGATTACGTGGACTATACCGTTACCTGCCGGGATGCTGGCAATTATCAAGGCATCGCCAACATAAACGTCATCGCCCTTTACCTCGATCATTACGTCTTGACTGTTGGCTTGCCCCAGTTTTTTAAATTTCTTTAAAAATTCCTTGCTGTAATTTCCAGGGGTAACATGGTATTTTAAAATATTGGCCAAAGCCGCTTTGTTTTCGGGCTTTAACAAGTCCTCCACGGTACCTGCAGGCAGGGCGGAAAAGGCCTCGTTTGTAGGTGCAAATACCATTAAGGGTCCGGCATTTACCAATGAATTTTCCAAATTTGCAGCCTGTACCGCAGCTACCAATGTGGTATGATCGGGAGATCCAATTGCGATTTGGAGCACATTGGGTGCCGATTCATCATCCTTTATAAAGGCTTGGCCGGTCTTTTGTGTTTCCGAAGCTGTGCTTGTGGATAAATTGGAATTCTCCGATTTGGTTTCGTTTTTGCAGCTAATTATAAAAACCATCGTTAAAAAGAGTCCAAAAATCACTCTGGGATTATATATTGATTTCATATGACCAGTTTTAGTTTGTTGATTTTAAAGAGTTCTAAAGTACTCGAGTACCGCCCTTGCCTGCTCTTCGGTCAGGTGTTGATTTGCCATAGGCGCACCATTGAATTCTTGTAGCAGGTCCTTGGCCAAGGGATCCTCCTTGATCATGACCTCAGGGTTCAAAATCATGTTCATAACCCATTCCGGGGTACGTCTTTCAAGAATGCCTTTTGGAGCTGGACCAATAAATTTCTTGTCGGGCTTGTGACAGGCCATACACATTTGGTCGTAGGTTTCCTTTCCCTTTGCGGCGAGGGCTTGATCAATTTCGGGAGCTAGGGTTACGGATTTTATCGGTCCGATACCTTTGTCCGTGAGATTGATTCTTTGCGATGCTGGTGTGGCATCTGCAGCAGGGGCCTCCGCTGGCTTTTCAGTGGTGGTTTTTGCGCGTTCAACGCTAGAGCCCTCCTTTTTCCCTTCCTTTCCTCCGCAGGCCATGAGTAGTAGGGAGAACAGTAATGCAACACTTTTAATTCCGGTTTTCATTTTTATTTTATTTTATTGATTAATACATTTACTTAAATACTCAATTTAGTATTTAATGCCACAAAAATATAGGCTAAGACGAACGCATAACATGATATTAATCATGTACGACAAAAAAATCCCGACCTACCCTTGTTCCTAATTAAAATGTATTTTCAACTGTAGGGATTTACCCATTTCTATCTGAAAAGTAATCCCCGACCAAAATCATATGAGGATTGGATTTTGGGAGGGAGGCGACCTCTTGCTGATAGTTTCGTCAGGATTGCTTTCCTTGCCAGAACAAGAAGGTGTGCGATCCAAAAATGAAACAAAAAAACCATCCGGATGAGGGATGGTTATTATAGCCTAGGATTTTAGGATTATGTTTTAAAACTCAATTTCAAAATACAAGTTACTGCTTTCGTTTTCGCCTGTGATATCTTCCCCTTTTATTAGTACACCGCTTTCGTTTTCGAGCTTTAGGCTTATTTTCCAATAACCGGTCATCGTGAAGTTCAATTTGCCCTTGTAAATGCCGGTGGGGACATCAAAGGTAAGATCCGCATTGTTCGGCGAGGTGTGATTGCCCATTCCCGGCATTCTTGGATCCACCTTGATCCTGTAATTTTGAGCAACGGGAAAGTCCATCATATTTTCCATTTTAAACAAAACAGCAGAAAAATCGTTAACCCCCTCCTTAGGTTTTATGGGCATCATAGCGAGGATATATCGTGCATCATCGCTTCCCATAAAACTATTGACCCTTCTTTTGCCATCGGCTGGAGAATTGACCTCGATACGTTCCGATGTGCTAAAATCCTGTCCGCCTATATTATAATCAAAGGTCAGATCCCAATATTCATCCGTGTTTCCAGGCATCTGGAACACCAAATAACCACTATACACCGAGGTATCACTAGTGGTTTTAAGGGCCGATGCGGGGCAAGCGTGCATCATACCCGTCATGTGCATTAAAGGTTTCCATAAAATATCGGCGTTCCTTACATAGGTATCCGTGGCCTCGTCTTTGATTCGGATAAATAGCTCGTTGTAACCAATGGTAAACTGCCCTTCTTCGGAATATATTTCCAGGTCGTGGCCATTGGCTGTAAAAGTGCTAAGCAGATTGTAATCGGCCAAAGGATTTTCCTCCACCTTTTGATCCCCATTATCACTTCTGGAACACGAAGTAAATCCAAGTAAAAAAATAAAGGTTGCTAAAAGTAATTTTGTTGTTCCCATAATTGAATATTTTAATTTTCATTCCCTTAAATAGGGGAATCTTTTGATTGTTTTTGAATTGATAAGAAAAGAGGCAATTGAATACAGAAATAGGATGATAATTTAATCTCGGGATATTTCCGATTTACCTTGCTCCTTTGTCTGTGGTCTTTTGTCGTTTGTCTTTTTGTCTATGTTCTATGTTCCATGTTCTTCTTAAGATTGATACTATTTTTTAGTTGATCGCATAAGACACCGTCATAAAAAAATTACGGCCCATACGGGGGATATTTTTCCAGTCCGAATAAGTGGAATAGTAGGTGTCAAAAATATTATCTACACCCAGCACAACATCAAAACTGCTGTCGTTCAAAGAAAATCGCCTACCCAGATTTAACGAGAAAACGGTGTAAGCATCCGTTTCGTCCTCCCCAAAATCGGGGTTGAAATTAACCTGGTTGCCGGCCCCGTTCATGGAAAACGAACCTGTAAAAATGCCAAGGTCATAACGAATGCTGGCCCCATAAGCCAAAGGACTGATAAATGGCAGGTTACGGCCATCCTGGTCCATGCCCCGATGGTAGGACACACTGCCCGACAATTTTAATTGGGTCGTAAATTCATACTCGGCATCGAAAGTTGCATTGTATAGTGTGGCGTACTCCAGATTGTTATAGACCTTGACCCCATCCGCACCTAAGGTCATCGCGCTCAGCGAAGAATCAATCTCACCAAGGATATAATCGTTAATGTGGAAATAATGGCCCTCCAAGCCAAATTTTATCCTTTCCTTTTCTATCGACAAGCCAACATTTCCCTCAACGGATTTTTCATTTTTCAGATCGGGGTCACCGATATAATCAAAATTGTCAAAACTGTTGAAGAGATAAAACCCATACCCTTCCGTTACCGAAGGGGCCCTATCGCCGTAGGCAAGACCACCGGTTAATTCCAGCTCCCAAATTTTTGTCAGGTATTGGGCCGCTACACTTTTAAGGAAACGGTTTTGGCCCTGTGCCATATCCGGATAAAAAATACGCAGGCTATTCAACCCAAATTCACTGGCCACATAGTTGTTCTGAAATGCCAAGCGGGCAGATAATTTTAGGGTGCTTTCATTAATGATTATATTGTCCTCGGCATAAAGACCCGAATTGAAGGTACGTACATCGGGCCAGGTAAGCATATACATGGCCTTCTCGTTGGAGTCGCTGGGATACATAGTCATTTCTGCGAGGGATTTATTGTAGAATCCGTCCCACTTTACCAAAAATTTGTGGCTTCCTACCTTTAATCCAGCTTGTGAATAATAGCCATAGGTATCGCTCCATCCGGGCATGTCCATATGCATGGGCACATCGGGCCTCTCGGTATCGTCCATAACGTGCGTTATGGTATTGGCGTACAATTTGGTCTCCCAATTCCTGAAATTGCCAACTAAGCGTTCCTGGAACCAACTTGCCGATCCAATAAGAGCCCGGGCCAAAGAAACATCCATCGTCAAAGCTGGGTAGCCCACATCACGTGCCTCATCGTAGATAAATGAGGTGGACAATTTTTTACCATCGCCCACTTTAATGCCCACATTGGTAGAAAGATTGTATTTCTCGTATTGGGAAAAAGGCACCTCATCACCCCCACCTGCGGTATAGTCATCCGCCTTTCTATAGATGATATCGGTATCTACATAAAAACGCGCATCCGAGTAATCTACCTTGCCCCCCAGCATCATTGCTGCATTGTTGAATTCACCACCGGTCCTAACTTCCCCTATCCATCCCGTTGGCTTAAAGTTGCTTTTCTCCAATTTAAGGTCTATGGCCCCACCGATGGTATTCCCTTGCTCGGAACCTTGTTGCCCGCTAGTAATTCGGGCTTCCGACAAGTTGGAAACGTCTACATAAGAGGTTACGGGGTCCATTTTGTCCGTACAGGCCCCAAAAATACGCATGCCATCAATAGTGATGGACAGCCTTTCGGAAGACATATCGTTCAATACTGGTTCCCATGCATACGCCCCTCTCTTGATCATATTTACCTTTGTGGAGGCCTGCAAATAACCGTCCAATGTTGCCATCGGATTATAGATATAGGTACTATCCAAGGACCTTTTATGGAAGGAAACAAGAATTACCTCTTCCAAATTAATGGGCAAAATAGAGTCTTGCGTTATATTTACTTTTTGTTCCTGCGCCCAATTTATTTTGAAAGAAAGCAAGCATAAAAAAGTCGCAAAAGTATGGAAAGGGAATCTTGGCCGACCCATGGCACGGAGCCGGGGGACAGCTGATTTTTTAAATTTCATCAGATTTGATTTTAGGGCATCCCCAAAAATCCGATTTTGAATGAAGACTCGTTCTTTTTCCCTGCTACTTCGTCCACGATAACGGAGATAGGCTCCTTACCAAATTACCCAGTAAGCCTAGTCAAGCTCCTTTTAGGTGCGTAGTATCCGAAAAAATCAGTGCATTCCCATGTCAAAATGGATGATAAAAGATGTCCATTACTAATTCCAACAAGATTATACGTAAACGGATTTATGGACGAATAGTTCGCCATATGGAAACCGTTACATATAGGTCTACAAAAAATGAATGGAATTAGGCCAACTCTGGAGGCTGGGAAATATCGGAAGAAAAAAGGATAGGGATTAATACCCGTACATGATTAAATTTAATACGATCTGCTAGATAGATAGCGATCCCAAAATCAAATGGCACTAAGTTTTGAAAAAAAACAATTTGTCCTATTTCTGTCTTGGAAGTATTTTGTCCCAACGGGTTATTGTCGTTATGATCGGATTCCTTGGCCAATTCCTTGGCCAGATAACATTTACCATCACAGTGCATCTGGGGCCTATCCTTATTCTCACAAAACTGGGCCACTATATAATCGTAATTCATAGCGTAGTTAACCAATGGCAGTAGAGGCTTGGCTAACATGGTAAACGCAACGAAAAGGATTATATAAGCTTTCACACGTTTAAATTTTTGTAACTATTATATAATAAATTAAAATTCGAGTCCATATGTAACGGCTACGTTCCCGCATTAAAAATTTTAAACATCGTCTTCTGTGAAGTAATTTTTAAAATTTCTTAATGCTCGTTTCATGGGCCAAAGATAAAATGGGAGACCATATTTCAACATGATAATAATCATCTAAGGTCAATTAATGCAATTGCTTCTATTTTGAAAATTATTCAATGCAATAGGAATGGTGTCCGGTGTTCAAAATTAATTCATAAACCAATCAACTCATAAGCTTTTTTTTGAACTTCAACTTGATCCTTGCAATTGCGCTTAAAAAGGCTACACGGTCATTGAGAACAATCTCGTTTCGGGCTCCTTGCGTTGCAGCAGCACATCAAAGGCCATGCAGATATTTCGGACAAAGGGCCTTCCCTTGAGCGTGACGTGGATTTCATTGGATGAGATCTGGACCAAGCCATCCTGTTCCATTTCCTTTAATTTTTCAATTGTCGACTCCAGCTCGGGAAAGTATAAATTGGATTCGTTCCATGAGGTTTTAAAATGGCACATTAAGTTCAGAATATGTTTCCTTATGATTTGGTCTTCATCGGACAAAATATGACCACGATAAATGGGGATAATGTTATTTTGGACCAGGTGCTGATATTCCTCCACGCTTTTTACATTTTGGGCAAAGGCATACCAGCTATCGCTTATGGCCGACATTCCCAGGCCTACCATCAATTGGGTCTTGGAAGCGGTATATCCCATAAAATTGCGATGTAATTTGTCATTGGCCATGGATCTGTACAGACTATCCTCTTTAAGGGCAAAGTGGTCCATTCCAATTTCTACATACCCGGCACGGGACAGCATTTCCTTTCCCATTTCGTACTGGTCCCGTTTTTCCAATGCCGTTGGCAGGTCGGAATCCTTGTAGCCGCGCTGTCCATTTCCCTTTAGCCAAGGTACGTGGGCATAGCTGTAAAACGCCAAGCGGTCTGGCATTAATTCCAAGGTTCTTAGGATGGTCTGCTCCACATGCTCCAAGGTCTGGTGTGGCAATCCAAAAATAAGATCGTGACTAACGGAAGTATAGCCGATTTCCCGGGCCGCATCGGTTACCTTTTTTACGTTTTCGAAAGGTTGAATCCTGTGAATGGCCTTCTGGACTACCTCGTTATAATCCTGCACCCCATAGCTGACCCTTTTAAATCCTAGTTTATACAACGTGCGTAAATGTTCATCCGTAGTATTGTTGGGATGCCCTTCAAAACTAAATTCATGATCAACCGCCCTGTCCGCTGACCGGAATATTCCATTGATCAATGATTCCAAGTTTTCCGATGAAAAGAAAGTGGGGGTACCTCCCCCGAGATGCAACTCCTTTATTTTTGGCCTACTCGAAAAAAGATCACAATAAAGGCTCCATTCCTTTAGCACGGAATGTAAGTAAGGAACCTCTACATCGTGTCTTTTCGTAATCCTTTTATGGCATCCACAGAAGGTACATAGACTTTCACAGAAAGGAAGGTGAATATAGAGACTTATCCCTTCCGTGGCATTACTTTCATTAAAACAGCGCACAAGGGTTTCTTCCCATTTCTTTCCCGTAAACGAATCCAAATCCCAGTAGGGAACGGTAGGGTAGCTTGTATATCTTGGCCCAGGAACATTGTATTTTCTAATCAATCTGCTCATGAATGCGGTCTATTTCTATACAAAAGTATCAAGTTGGAGTTAAGTAAAATATGACGATGGTCATAAATATAAAAAGTTTTAAACCAATTGTCCAAAGGTACCTGTTCCAAAAATTAGGTAAAGCCCCTGGAGTACCTGTTTCCTAATGGATTTGGATACGGTCGGATGCCCTCTTATGAAGGAATACGGTTATCTGGCCAAAGTCATTTCTTCCTGTGTTTATGATTTTTTTCGATAAAAATTACATTTTCCGTTTCAAATCGTCACGCTTTCCAAAACCTCGGCAGAACCCATATACATTGAATTTCAAAGTGCCAAATTCAATTTTTAATGCCCACTAGTGGAAGTATCCTTAAAAAAAACCTGGGTTCGAAAAATGGAACCCAGGTTTATATTCAATAAATAAATATTTGGAGTTTATCGGTTATCGCCGGCGGCTGCCTGTCCGTCCTGAAGCTTTTTAATATCTGCGTCGGACAACTTGGGACGATCAATTTTAAGGGTTAATTTATTGAGCTTGGCGGTTAATTTGAACGGTGGCAGATAGTCCGCATCATTCACTCCGGTTTCGGTATCAGAACCTATATCAAACGCCTCATCCCATTGCAGGATAACAGGAATGGTATGCTCCATTTTTTGGGTCTGGACCAACTTCCCATCAACACTTAACGTTCCTGTACCGGAGCGGCCAAGTCCACTCATGTTATTGTATGCCAGTGTTTCGGCTCCCAGCCCATCATATTTGAAGTCGAATTCCACCGTATGTTTCCCCGGCGAAAGAACCTCCGGACCTTCCCATTTTATACGGTTCATGTCAAGTAGATTCCAAAGAAAAACCGGTTTGCCCTTCAGCAGATAAAAACCATATCCTGTAAACCTTCCTCCAGAGGTAACTATCATACCTTCGGCACCACCTTCGGGAACGGTAATGTCAGCGGTAAAGGTATAGGAACTGTTTAATATGGAAGGGGAATCGCCTTGAGGTGTACCGATCATGGGATAGGTATAAACAAATTCAGAACGCCCGGCCGTAATATTTGGGCGAGGTGCTGCAACACGGGGACCAACCGATGCATCCATAGGGAATACGTTATACTTCTTTCCTTCTTCTATGAAGAGTTTCTTCATTTCCTTAACCTTGGCCGGGTTCTTATCGGCGATATTCTGTGACTGATTGAAATCTACATTGAGGTTATACAATTCGAGCACCTGGTTGTTCAAGGGATCTTCGTTTATTTTTCCAAAGGCATCCCAAGGAGCTCGGTTCACCTTTGTGCTCAACAACCAACCTTCATTATACAGGGCCCATTGTCCCATCATTTCAAAATACTGGATTTTATGTTTCGAAGGTGCCTTGGCATTTGCAGGGTCAAATGTATAGGCAAAACTTGTTCCTTCTATAGGAGCTTGTTTAATGCCGTCAACATATTCGGGGGCAGGAATTCCCGTAACTTCCAAGATAGTGGGCACAACGTCCACGACGTGGGTAAACTGTTCCCGAAGAGCTCCCTTCTCCTTAATTTTTTCTGGCCACATAATCGCCATACTTTGTCTGATGCCGCCCAATTTTGAAGCATTTTGTTTGAACCAGGTAAACGGCGTGTCAAAGGCCCAAGACCATCCGGCCGACATGTGGTTATACGTTTTATCCGTGCCCCATACGTCATACCATTTCATTTGGGTCTCTACCGGCACGCTGACACCGTTAAAAAAGGCAACCTCGTTAGGGGTTCCCAGAGGTCCGCCCTCGGCACTTGAACCGTTGTCGCCGTTAATGTAGATGACGAGGGTGTTGTCCAATTTCCCAATATCCTCAATAGCTTGAATTACCCTTCCAATTTCATGATCGCTATATGCAGCGAATGCAGCGAATATCTCTACCTGCTTTATGAAAAGTTTCTTCTCCATGGGCGTACAATCGTCCCAATTCTTTAGTATTTCGGTAGGCCATGGTTCTAGTTTGGTATCTGCCGGAATTATGCCCATTCTTTTTTGATTCTCAAAAATTCGTTCCCTGAGTACGTTCCAACCATCATCGAACAAATGCATGTCATGAATTTTCTTGACCCACTCCTCAGTTGGATGAAATGGGGCATGCGTTGCGCCAGGAGCGTATTTAATGAAAAACTTCTTGTTTGGGTCCAGTTGATTTATCCGATTGATGTAATCGATAGCATCATCCGCCATTGCGGTAACGAGGTTCCATTCGCCTTCCGTTTCATTATACGGATAGATCTGGGTCGTATTCCTGAACAGGTTAGGCTCCCATTGGTTGGCATCCCCTCCCACAAAACCGTAGAAATACTCAAATCCCATTCCTGTCGGCCATTGGTCAAACGGGCCAACCTGACTTGCTGCGAAGGCAGGCGTATTATGATCCTTACCAAACCAAGCTGTCGCATATCCATTGTCCAGCATTATTCTACCAACAGTGGCCTTGGTATCACTGATGATACTATTATATCCAGGATAACCGGTAGATTGTTCAGAAATTACACCAAATCCCGCAGAATGGTGGTTGCGTCCCGTAATCAGTGCGGCTCTGGTGGGGGAACAAAGGGCCGTAGAGTGTATGTTGTTGTACAGCAGTCCATTTTTAGCGACCCTGTCCATGGCCGGGGTAGGTATGACCCCCCCTGACGTACTTGGAACCCCAAAGCCGGAGTCATCGGTGATGACAAGCAAGATATTCGGTGCTTGATCTGGCGGACTAATTCGCGGTGCCCACCATTGTTTGGAGTTTTTGGTAGTTTGATCGATTACCCCTCTAAACTTTGGTTCCGGTGCAGGCAGTTGCTTGCCACTAATGGTCGTGGTAGCATCGGGAGACCCCAATTTTCCCTTTACTTCCTGTGCAAGTGTTTGCCCTGCGGTAAAAATAATTACGGCCAGGGCAATAAATAATTTCATGGTTAGATTAGTTTTCATTCTTTTTGTGCTTTTTGGTTAAGTGTTTAATTTTAATGTTAAAAAGTTGTGTTCATAATTGCAATGCCTTGAATAGATTTAAAATTTTTGGATTGTAGCGAAAATTATCAATTTTGTGACCATTTAAAGGCTTATTTGAGTTGCATACCAAGGCTACGGAAGGAAAAAAGGCAAAACCCGCCCGACCGGTACGGGCAGGAATGGGTGCAAAAGAGAAATTTTTTAGCCAATTGAAAAAGTTTAATCCACTTCATTATAGTAAATGCTAATTAAAAGACTATAAACCCCAGTGCCAAAAACCCATGCTTTAAACACCTACCTCATTATAAATGAAGTGTTTAAAGGACCTATCAACAATGAGCAAAAACATAATCAAAACTAAAACACGGAAGCAAGGTAAAATATGATATTTGTCATAGTCCTAACTTTCCGATCCTATTATTTTTATCGACCCAGACCGGAAGAATTATATAGAATAAACCTGCCAACCGAACAAATTGAACATCCGTAATTACACAAATATCCAACAAACTTTACAAGAAAATCTTAACTTTATGTTCAGTAGATTACGACCTACCCTAAACTATGACAAATAAAGCATATATCCGATATATTTTCCTGTTATTTTTCTTAATCACCGTATTGTACAATGTAGCCTGTAAAGATGAAAAGCAAGCGTACATTCCAGTTCCAAAAGAAAGCCCTTCAAATATCTTTACCACTACCAAAATCAATGATGATGCAGACTTTATGGGCATTGAAAGCTGCAGGGAATGCCATAATGAACAGTTCAATAAGTGGGAGGGATCCCATCATGACAAGGCCATGCAATTGGCAAACAGGGCAACGGTCCTGGCGAAATTTGAAGGTGAAAACTTTAAAAGCCAGGGTGTAACGTCCCGTTTTTTCCAAAAGGACAATGAATTCTATGTAAATACGGAAGGTCCGGATGGGAAGTATCATGATTATAAGATCGTGTATACCTTTGGATTAACGCCCCTGCAACAATATATCGTACAATTTCCCAATGGCAGATATCAATGTTTAAGTACGGCGTGGGATACGCAAAAAAATAAATGGTTCAACCTCTATCCGGATTTTAAGGTGGTGCATTCCGAATGGCTGCACTGGACCAACGGGGCCATGAACTGGAACAATATGTGCTCTAATTGCCACTCTACGAACGTACGTCAGAATTACAATCCCACAAACGGGGGCTACGACACCAAGTATTCCCTGATCAATGTGAGCTGCGAGGCTTGCCATGGTCCAGGAAAGCAGCATGTAAACAATATAAAATCCACAGGAATTTACGACTCCTTGAACGGTCATTTGTACATGACCAAGAACATACGTCCCAGGGAACTGGTTGATGAATGTGCAAGGTGCCATATGCGCAGGGAGCAAATTACCGAGGGCTATAATTACCAGGGATCCATGTTGGACCATTTCTCTCCCCAATTGATAGAATCCCAGTTCTATTATCCCGACGGCCAAATCCTGGACGAGGATTACGTTTATGGGTCTTTTATCCAAAGTAAAATGTACCAGAACAATGTTGCCTGCAACAACTGTCACGACGTGCATTCCCTCAAGTTAAAATACGATGGAAACAAGCTCTGCCTGCAGTGTCATGCCCCCAAATACGATACGGCCGCGCATCACCATCACAATGGGAACAACGAAGGTTCCAAATGCATAAATTGCCATATGCCCGGTAAAATTTATATGGGCAACGATTACAGAAGGGACCATAGTTTTCGGATTCCAAGACCGGACCTTAGCATTACCTACAACACGCCCAATGCCTGCACACAGTGCCATACCGGCAAAACCGACCAATGGGCGTGGGACAACTTTAAAAAGAATTGGGGAACACCCGACCATCTCCATTTCTCGGAAAAATTGGCTCCTGGAATTACTGGGGTGGACGGTGCCGACATTGGATTGATGGAACTCGCCAATGATCAATCGCAGCCCGAAATTGCTAGGGCATCTGCTGTAAAAGCGATGGCCAACTACAACATTCAAAACAACATCAACGCATATATAGCACTCTTAAATGACAATGCTCCCTTGGTGAGAGGTGCCACGCTGGACGTTTTGGGCGAAATTAATTCCACGGATTTTATGGCAAATTTGTTGCCATTATTGAACGATCCCAAACGGGCAATTCGGACAAAAGCGTTTTATGCCCTGGGATCGGTACCAGAATACCAGATACCGAATGAGTATAAAGGCGTATACGAAAAAGTCAGCAAAGAATTCGAGGCCTATTTAAGAATCAATGCGGATTTTTCCGGGGGCTTGGCCAAGAAGGCGAACTTTCTTGAAAAGCAGGGCAACCTGCCCCAAGCCAAGCAAGCGCTGATCGAAGCCCTAAAAATTGATGACGGCAATAATATGATACGAAGCAATTTGGCCAATCTATACTATCGGGATGGAGATCTGCAAAATGCGGAAAAGGAATTCAAGGAAGTTATTAGGCAAGAACCCGAGTATGGGCTTACTTATTATTCCTTAGGTTTGCTCTTGGCAGAATTAGGGAGAATGGACGAGGCCGAAGTTGAGATGGAGCAAGCCTCCAAACTGTTGCCCTCGAACATTAGGGTACTATATAACCTCAGCTTGATCTATGACAAAAACGGAAAACCGGAGAAGGCCGAAAAAACCCTCTTGCGCGGGCTTTGGCTAGACCCCCAAAACGAAGAGCTACAATATACCTTGGCATTTCATTATGTACAGCAAAAGAAGAAACGGGAAGCGCTGCAAACAATCAATAAGCTTAACAAGCTGTTTCCCAACAATCCCAATTATCAGAATTTATTAAAACAGGCGGAAGGCTTATAAGCGCTTGGACACCTTTTTTATTTCTTCCTTAATCGCTTCAAAAATTTCAATTTCATCGTCGAGGTGCAACTTGCTATTGCTCTGTTTTTTTAGATCGAAGTCCGTCAGGGTAAAATGCGCTGTTGGTTCTATATCAATATTTGCCAAACAAGCTTTTGCACATTGTAGCGGGCAACCATCGATCACGATAATCGATCTATCGGATTGTGCGGTTTTGACCAAGGATCTAACCTTTCCCCCTACTCCTACAATGCATGACATTTCTGCGATACCTTCGGTATTGATCTTTACTGCCATATCATTGGCCAGTTGCGCTACATTGCTACAACCGGAGCAAGAATAAATCAAGGGCAATTTTTTTTGTTCCTGTCGGCTTATCATTGACTGCTGCATTGGTTCTATTGCATAAATGACCGACAAAAATATTTTGTGCAGCCCCAACAAAAAATGACAATTATCATAAAATTTGGAAATTTCAGGAAATCCTATTCCCCACTCCCTTGCAGCAATAATTTCAATTTGGCCAATAGCACCAGTTCCGATTTGTTTTTGCCGGAGAAGGAAAAAGCGATACCATCGGCGGTTTTCCAAATAAGATCCCTTATTTCCGGACTGAATTTCCCCAAATTATTCCTGAAAAAGTCAACAAATGCAGTATAGCAAGATTGGCTATCCGCTTCTTCTTGATGCAACCAGTCAAAAACAATCTCAATTTGGTATGCGGCATCCGTCCCAAATTCGTCCTCCACATCATCCAGGGGAACCCAATATTTTTTTACATCCTCCTTTAATCTTTGAATTTCAATAGGCTGTACCGTTTTATCGGCCATGGCGATCGCATAGAATAGCTTTCCCAGGTTCTGGTAAAATTTATTGCCCTTATCTTTCAAGGTAGTCATAGATTTTCGTTTTTGTTAGGTTAATCCAAAAGTCGCGGCGATAACTAAATTGGATAATCTAAATTGTCCGTACATTTATATTATTTTACCGGATTTTTTTCAAACAAATCTAGTTCGGAACTTTTTGTAATGGAATGATAAAAATCATATACTTTCCAGATTTTGACGGCGTAAATGGCAATGTTTTTAAAATTTGGGAAAACCAACGGTTAGACCGGATTTTATAGGGAGGTAAAAATCGCATAAATACAATTGAAAATAATGCACACTTTTGAAAAAAATAGCAAGGTCTTCGAAACTTTGTCCGAGGCCGTTCCCGAAGGCATCATTGTGATAAACAATAATCAAGAAATAATTGCCGTAAATAAACATGCGAGCAGCCTTTTCGGTTACGGGATTGGAGAACTTGTGGGAAAACCATTGGAAACGATAATACCTGTCGCACATAGAACTGCACACCAAAAATATGTTTCCGGTTACCTCGAAAAACACGAAAAACGAAGGATGGCGGAGGGAAGGCATCTACTTGGCCTGCGTAAGGACCATAAAACCTTTCCTGTAGAAGTTGGACTTAACCCCTTTTCAATTTATGGTGAAACTTACACCATGGCATTGGTAATCGACATCACCGAACGTAAAAAAATAGAGGAAAGCCAAAAAATGAAGACCGCGGCTCTAGAGGCCGCCCTCAATGGCATTGTGATCACAGATGCGCAACAAGGGGATAATCCCATCATCTATTACAACCCCACCTTTGAGAAAATTACGGGATATTCCGGGGATGAGATCCTAAACCGCAACTGTAGGTTCCTAAATGCCGGCGACAATGACCAAGAGGGAATAAGGGTCATGAGGAATTCGATTCAAAATGGTGAAAAATGCAAGGTACAGATACGAAACTATAAAAAGGACGGAACGCTGTTCTGGAACGAAGTTTCCATTAACCCCATAAGGGATAAAACAGGAAAGATTACCCACTTTGTAGGGATACAGAACGATATTACCGAACGTAAGACCAAGGAACAGGAAATCGGCCATTTGGCCAAGATCTTTGATGAATCGCTTAATGAAATTTACGTATTCGATGCCGAAACCCTGAAGTTTATCAATGTCAATTACGGAGCGCTAAAAAAAACAGGGTATACTTTGGACGAATGCAAAATGCTGACCCCATTGGATCTGAAACCAAAGTTCAACGAGGCCAAGTTTCGACGTTTGATCGCACCCATTGTACGGAACAACAAGAAAAAACTGGAATTTGAGACCGTCCATCGCCGAAAAGACGGTACTACCTATCCCGTGGAGGTGCATATGCAATCCTCGGTCATCGGCAACAGAAATATGATGGTCGCCATTATCTTGGATATTTCGGACAAGAAAAATTACACCAAAAAACTGGAACAAACCGTAGAAAGAAGGACCGAACAGCTAGAAAAGGCCCTGGAAAACGAAAAAGAACTGAGTGAACTGAAGACCAAATTTCTCTCCATGGTATCCCACGAGTTTAAGACCCCTCTTAGCGGAATCCTCACTTCGGCCACGTTGATCGGCAAGTATCACAAGGAAGAACAGCAAGATAAAAGGGACAAACACCTTAAGACCATAATGGGGGCCGTATATCACTTGACGAATATTCTTGACGATTTCCTGTCCATTGAAAGAATGGAAAAAGGTAAGGAAACCTATCAGTTCTCCGATTTTTCACTGAGCAAACTTGTAAACGAAGTCGTTTACAACGCAAATATGCTTTTAAAAAACGGGCAGCATATCAACTATCCACATAATATTGAGGATGTAACCGTTTATCAAGACGAGAGGATCGCCAGTCTGACCCTAACCAACCTCTTGCACAATGCGATAAAATATTCCCCAGAGGATACCATAATAGATTTAAAAGTGGAATTGACAAACGACAAGATGGTTTTTCATATCCAAGACCAGGGTATCGGCATTCCGGAAAAAGATCAAAAACACGTTTTTGACCGGTACTTTAGATCGGAAAACGTTTTGTTGACCCAAGGTACCGGTATTGGCCTGAACATTGTAAAAGCCCACCTGGAAAACTTGGGGGGACGTATATATTTCAAAAGTGAGGAAAACAAAGGAAGTACCTTTACTGTGGAAATGCCACTTAAAACAAATAAATTTGCATAAAGTTGATGGTGTACCGGGTTAATCACTTAGTGGACTATTGAAGAATTCATTCCTAAAGTTATAAATAGCAAAATGACCAAAAGAATTCTATTAATTGAGGACGATACCGTCCTACGGGAGAACACAGCGGAACTATTGGAACTTGCCGGCTACGAAGTACGCACAGCCGCAAACGGCAGTAAAGGCATTCAAAAATCCAAGGAATATTTGCCCGATGTGATTGTTTGCGATATTATGATGCCCGAGGTAGATGGTTACGGCGTCCTAGAGACCCTTTCCCAAGAGCCGAGCACAAAAAGCATCCCGTTTATATTCCTTTCCGCAAAAACCGAACGCAAGGATGTACGCAGGGGAATGGAGTTGGGAGCCGATGATTATATTACAAAACCCTTTACGGAATCCGAACTTATAGGCGCTATAGAAAGCAGATTGGCCAAAATGGCGATCCTTCGGGAAACCGTTGCCAAAGGAAATTCGGAACCGGGATCAGCCTCCCCGGAATCTAGGATAACTTCCATACACCAGCTCAAAAGCTTTATTGATGATAATGGCCAAGAATTTTCCTATGAATTGGGAGACACCATTTATAGGGAAGGTGATAATTCCAACACCGTCTATCTTGTCCTTTCCGGAGTGGTAAAAACCCACAAATTGGATGGGATGGGAAAGGAACTGATTACCGGAATCTATAAGCCGGACGATTTTTTTGGGTTTACAAGTTTTACCAAGAACACCGTGCACCAGGAATATGCGACGGCTATGGGAAAAACACAATTGACCGGTATTTCTGCATTGGAACTAAATAATCTACTGCAGGAAAACCACGATCTGGCCATGGAATTTATGCAATTGCTTTCAGAAAGCCTTACCGAGGCCAAAGAGCAATTGTTGGAGATGGCCTATGGATCCGTGAGGAGGAAAACAGCAAGAACAATATTGAAATTTGCCGAAAAACTGCAACAGGATTCACGGGGCAACCTCCATATTTTGCGCAGCGATCTAGCAAGTGTGGCAGGGATGGCCACGGAAACCCTGATCCGTACACTTTCCAGTTTCAAGAAGGAAGGACTAATTGATATCGAGGATAGAAATATCAGGATCACCAATCTTGAAGCACTAGATCGGGTTTATTAATGGAAGTGATTTCTACTTTTTTATTCTTTTTCATACCGGAGTAGCCGCAAAAAAACGTTACGTTTCAATACACATTCCATTAGCTGACATGATGATTATCATTTGGTGCCGGTTTATTGAGGTTTAATTTTGGGCATTCAATCCAAAAATAAATTCCTAAATGAAACATATCCTTGTACCCACCGACTTCTCCGACAATGCGTGGAACGCCATAAAATACGGTATTGAACTGTTCCGAAAAACGAAATGCACGTTTTATTTGGTGCACATCAATACCATTCCTACCTACTCGGGTGCAGGCACATCGGTACGCACAGCGGGAGAAGATTTTAGACAAAATATCCTAAAGGAAAGCAAATTGGAGCTTCAGAACTTGCTGGACCGAATTGCCAAGGAAACCACCCATAGCATTAAGCACACTTTTGTTCCCATTGCCCTTTACGATTTCTTTGTGGATGCCATAAAGCGAGAATCGGAAAACAAAAATATTGATCTTATCATCATGGGTACCAAAGGCGCATCGGGACTAAAAAAGGCCACCATTGGGAGCAATACGGGAGATATTATCACCAAGGTCAAATGTCCCCTATTGGCGGTTCCGGAAGATGCCAAATATACCGACCTTACAGAGATCGCCTTTCCGACCGATTATCAACTCAGTTTTGAAATGAAAGTACTGGACACGTTGATCGAAATGGCCACAATGAACAAAGCAGAGCTCCGAATCCTGCATATTTCAAAAAAAGGAGAAAAATTGAGTGAAGAGCAGCAGAGCAACAAAGATTTTCTACACGACTATCTGGTAGATGTTGATCATAGTTTCCATTCCCTCACCGGCACCAACCTGGAAACCGCCGTGCAGTGCTTTACCGAAAGTAGGGATATTGACATGATCGCCATGGTGGCCAAAAACTTGAATTTCTTTCAACGTATTCTGTTCCGACCCGCTGTGGAAGAAATAAGCTACCACACCAAGGTCCCGTTTTTGGTTTTGCACGAATAGGGCCCATTCCCAGTAACCTAACCAATACTTTGACAACGTTATGAAGAAAATAGTACTGCTCTTATCATTTACCCTAATGGGATGTTCCTCTACACGCATGGTGGAAAATTGGAAGAATCCGGATATTGTACTTTTCCATGCCTACCAGGTCCTTGTTGTTGGGATGTCACAAAACTCGGATACGAAATACGATTTTGAGACCAAATTGCAAAAGGAATTTGAAAAAAGGGGCGTTGAGGCGATGAAAGGATTAGACCTTTTCGATGTGAGGTTTACAGATGCCGCCAAATCCGAGGAAGAACTCTCCGATGTTGAACAGCAATTGCTGGAGAAGGGTTTTGATGCCATCTTGTTCACCAAATTGATAGGGACGGAAAACAAGGCCACGTTTAGGAAAAAATCTTCAGATTTCAATGATTTTTTTGGAACCTTCCGGGAAGACTATTTAAACCAGCAAAGATTGAATCTAGAAGCCGATTATAACGATCGCTATCCCGTTTATTACACGGAAACCTCCCTATACTGTATCTGCCCGGACAAGGAAAGGGAACTTATTTGGAGAGGTTCCATGGAGATCTCACATCCTAAGGATATTGAAAAAACCGTAGACGATTATATTCGGTTGGTTGTAAAGTCCATGGAGGAGCAAGATCTTATCTTTACAAAGGAATCATATTAACCCGATTCCCAAAAATCGTGGCGATATAGGGAAGATAACCCAACCTGTTGATTCCCAAATTTCATTCCGATCTAAATATTTACGAACTTCACGCCCTATAATCATGAACCACTAATTACTTTGGGGGCAACGGAGACAAAACTAAAAGAGCGTATCAAGGAACTCACCTGCTTGTACGAGGTGACATCTATTATTGTAAATTCCGATTACGATCAACTGGAAACTTCTTTGGAGGCCATCGCCTATAGTATTAAAAAGGCATGCCAATTTGAAGATCAGGCAGAAGTCACCGTGGTAAGCGGGAATTACGCGGTAAAAACCGATGGTTTCCAATCCACGGAGACCGCTTTAAGATCGGACATCAAAGTTTTTAATAAAGTAAATGGCTTTGTTATAGTTGGATACCCGTCGGACAAATTTTCCGTATCGGATTTCTTGAAGGAAGAACAAATATTGCTCAACAACGTCAGCTTGGCGATTAGTAATTTATTGGAAAGGAAACAGATCCACGATAGTGAATTGGCCGTCAGACGAAAAATGGAACATTCCGATCGTTTGCACATACTTGGGGAGATTACCGCGGGTATTGCACATGAACTGAATACGCCCCTCGCCAACATTTTAGGCTTTACCGAACTACTAAAGGATAGAATATCCGATAAGGATGCGGTTCGCGACCTCCAAAAGATTGTAGAAAATGCCATTTTTAGTCGTGAAATCGTAAAAAAATTGATGTTTTTTGCTTGTGAAATGCCGCAGAACATAAATGTGGTAGCGCTTAAGCCCATCGTGGAAAATATTATGAACCTGCTCGCACCATCGTTGCTAAAGAAGAAAATTAAATTGTCCCAATTTTTTAGTAATGACAATATTCAGATCAAGGCAGACACTGTGCAGTTGACTCAGGTACTTTTTAACCTTATAATGAATGCCGTTTACTATTCCCCCATGGGAGGAAATGTTGGTTTATCCGTTATGGAAAAGGGCAAACAAGTTCAAATACGTATCTCCGACGAGGGCCCGGGCATCGATCCAAAAAACAAGGATAGGATATTTGAACCATTTTTCACTACCAAACCGCTTGGCGAGGGGTCGGGGCTGGGCCTTAGTGTTGTCCATGGAATCATCAACAGTCATCACGGCACCATTACGCACGAAATGAACAATCCCGTTGGCACTATCTTTACCGTAAATTTCCCCAAATTATAACCATGACACTAAGGAAGGAGAATATACTATTGGTCGATGACGACATCGATATATTGGAGCTTTTGCAACGCCATCTGCAGTCCATGCAATACCATGCCTACAAGGCCATATCGGTCCAGGAAGCCCTATATATCCTAAAGGACACCAAAATAGACCTGTTGATTACCGATATACAAATGCCAGAAGTAGACGGATTGCAACTGGTAAAATTCGCCGACGAACATTATCCTCAAATGCCCAAATTGGTCATTACCGGTTATCCCTCCGTAGACGGGGCCTTAGAGGTCATCAAATCCGGTGCTACCGATTATCTGACCAAACCCTTTACAAGGGACGAATTAAAACAGGCGGTGGAAAAAGCCTTTGGACAAAAGAACAAGGGCAAATTTGAAAACCGTAAAGCGGACAGTCCTAAGATCAATAGTTATAAGGAAATGATCGGTGAATCCGATGCTTTTAAGAAAGTTACCGACATCATTGACCGGGTCAAGGACAACAAGGCTACCATTTTGATAAATGGGGAAAGCGGTACCGGCAAAGAGTTGGTCGCCAGGGCGATCCACTACTCCGGTAAATTTTCCAGGGCTCCCTTTGTGGCGGTAAATTGCGGTGCAATCCCGGAAAATCTACAAGAGGCTGAATTTTTCGGATATGTTAAAGGCGCGTTTACAGGTGCCAACGACAACCGCAATGGTTTTTTTCAGGCAGCTGAGGGAGGTACGCTCTTTCTTGATGAGATTGGAACCGCATCCCTATCCGTACAGACCAAGCTACTGCGGGCACTGCAAGAGAAGGAGATAACCAAGGTGGGGTCACGAAAGTCCGAAAAAGTCGATATCCGTATTATCGCCGCCACCAACCAAGATCTCTTGGCCGCAATTAAAAACAAAAAATTCAGGGAAGATCTTTACTATAGATTGACCGTTGTTGAAATTAATGTGCCCCCGCTGCGGTCGCGTAAATCGGACATTCCCCTATTGGCCGAAATGTTTCTTCACAAATATGGGATAGAGTACAAAGACCGTCTTTTACGACTTTCCCCGGAGGCAATGCGCATCCTGGAAAGATATGATTGGCCGGGAAACATCCGGGAGCTGGAAAATATTATTCAGCGTGCCGTAATCATGAGCGATGGGACCGTAGAGGTAAAAGACCTCCCCGAAAATCTAAAATATCAAATAGAATTCCCAGATACCGATCTCGTTCCCTTAAAGGAAATGGAAAAGGAATACATTCAACGGGTACTTGTCCACACCAATGGCAATAAAACCAAGGCGGCAGAAATACTGCAGATCGATCGAAAGACCTTGCGGGATAAATTGAAATAACGCCCCGGTACAAATCTCCCCTACCGGGTAAATTCTCCCCGTTTTTTATAAGCCAATTATAAAATCATCTATTTCAATTCACTGATTTACAGTTAATTGCTAAATGTGGCACAGATTTATATTTTTTAGGCATGCACTTTGCCCTTAGGGGAATGAATTTAACCGCCCCCCTTATGCTACATTTTATTAATTCTATTATTGGTACAAAAAGTACCATAAAAAGGAATGATGTAAATAATATCGTTGTTCCTAAAAGGCCTAAAAGTATGGAAGGCCTAAAAAAATCATGGATTGGGACCACCAAATACGGTAGTCTGGTAATGGAAAAAAAGGACTTTGTAATGATTCTTAGGCAATGGCACATAGACAATACAATAGAAGACTATTCCCATAAGGACGCTTTGGACATCCTGGAAGGGAATATGGCCGATGCCATAGTCTTCAATCTTGCGGATATGCCCAAGGATGTAATTCGATTGTACTCTTGGGTAACCGTTTCCTCGGGATCGGGATGGCGCGAAACCTTCCAGTTGACACTGCCCTTGGGCAAGGATATCAAAAAGGACAAGATTTCCGTGCACAGTAGCTTGGGAGCCACGGTCATAGGCCATGCAGAAGGAGATCTGTTGCATTATGGAACACCAATTGGGTTAATCCCCTTAAGAATTGAAAGCGTGGAACAAAGTGGGGGATATATACAGATAGATATCCCGGAAGACGACTATAAAAGCTTACTATCAGACCGCCAAATGGCTTTTTTGACCGGTGTGAACCTAGAAATAAAACAAAGTTAAATTGATTGATAGATTGGTTGGTTGATGGATCTGTCCGACTTTCAAAACCCCGGATTTGCTCAAAAATTCAATAGAAGGTCGGGCAGATTTTTATGATCGAACCACTCTAAACTACCTCTGGCCGGCCCAAGAGGTATTCTCCGGATCCCTAGGCTTCGGGACGGGATTAAATTTCAAGCAGCAAATACCATAAAATTAAACAGTAGAATCCTTTCGAACGGGATGTGCTTAAGGATATAATTTAAAATAATCTATCTGCCAACAGGCAGTCAAACAATTGGAAAAGATGAAATACAAGAATTTAATTATCGAGAAAAAAGAATATGTACTGCTAAAAAGGATGATGAACCTATCCGGGTACTACAAGGATGAAACTTTGCGCAAATCGGTCAAAAAACTCGTCGGGGAACTGGAGTCGGCACAAATATGCGATGAGGCCGACATGCCAAAGGACGTCATTAGATTCAACACCATGATCACCATCGTTTCGAAGAACGGATGGCGCCGAAAATTCAAATTGGTGATGCCAAACGACAGCGATGTCAGGAACGACAAAATTTCAATTCTGACCCCCATGGGAGCAGCAGTTATGGGCTATGCAGAGGGTGATTCCCTCGTATGGGAATTTCCATCAGGGGAACAGAAACTGACCATTGAGAAAGTGGAGCAAGAGAACAACTATATAAGTATGAATATGGTATTGTGATTGTTTTCAATACTAACTACCGTCAGGTACAGCAAAAGTAATATTATGGGAAAAAACATTTTATTGCCTACAGATTTTTCGGAAAATTCATGGTATGCCATTCAGTATGCCATTAAACTCTATGAAAATGTGGACTGTGATATTTTTATCCTTAACACTTTTGTCAAAGATACCTACGGACATATGGGCAAAACTCTTTTGGATCCTGATGAAACCTTTAATAAACTATTTGAAAATCAATCCAAACAAGGCTTGGGCAATATTTTAACACAACTTACCGAGTGGAGTACGGATTTTAAGCATCGGTTTCATATGATATCGCGTTCGTCCCCTTATGTGGACGCCGTTATAGAAATCGTAGATAGCACGAAGATCGATATGATAGTTATGGGTGCCAGGGGCATGACGAACACGGAGAAAGGAACCTATGGCAAAAATACCACCGCCATAATCAGAGGTGTGCGTAAATGTCCTATCCTGGTGGTCCCCAACCGTGTAGCCGTGGACCTTCCGGAAGAAATCGTTTTGGCCACAAACTTTGATATAGAATACAATCTGTCGGAAATAGGGCATCTTGTCGAAATTGCTAGGATAAGCAATGCAAAAATACAGGTACTGAGCATGGTCGATAACAACTCCCTTAATCCAAAACAAAAAAGTAATAAGGTTTTATTGCAAAAATATTTTAAGGATATAGATCACTGTTTTGATTTATTGCCAAATACCAAAAAAGAAATTGCCCTTGGCAATCTTAATAAATACAGACAGGGAAATATAATCAGTTATGTATACAGGGGTCCAACTTTTTGGGAAAGGATAGGCTTGGGCAAACCTACCTCGGATAACCTGGCCTATTTTAAGGATTTTCCTGTTTTGGCCTTGAACGGGTAAAAATTTCGATATTTTATCGCATTTTTACACTGAACCCATTTAACGGTCAACCATGAAACGGATTATTTCGATACTATTGCTGTTTTTCCTGATGATATCCTGTCAAGAAAATGGTACCAACAACTTGCCCCTCACAGAAAATTTCAAAACCAGGTCCGTCGATCTAGGCACCGTAGATTCCCTGGAATCTGGAAAAACATATCTATCCGTGTACTCAAGGATCTACAGTTTTACAGAACAAAAAACCCATAATCTTACGGTGACGGCAAGTATTCGAAATACGAGTTTATCGGACACCGTTTATATTTCCAAAGCGGAATATTACAATTCCCATGGCAAGCCTATACAGTCCTATCTCGACAGCCCCATTTATATTGCTCCTTTGGAAACCATTGAAATAGTAATCGATGAAGTGGACCAGAAAGGCGGTACAGGTGCGAATTTTATCTTTGAGTGGGAGAAAAAACCGGACACTAGCGAACCATTATTTGAAGGGGTAATGATTTCTACCTATGGAACCCAGGGCCTGTCTTTTACAACCCAAGGGATAAGGATAGAGTAGAACTAGGTATATCCTAACTTAGGAATCCTTCTAGATTACTACATTAAAATTAAGTATCGGTAGAAACCTCTATGCGCCCGAGGCATTCATCCACTTGATCCAAGCCCTCTTGGGTATCGGATAGAACGATCAGGGTGTCGTTTGCCTCGATTACCGTGGAACCGTTGGGGACCCAATATTTGTCCTTGCGTTTTATCATGGCAATAATTGCATTTTTAGGAAAATCGAGTTCCACTATTTTCCTGTTCACCGCATAGCAATTTGCGGTTACCTCAATTTCCTTCATGGCGGTTTTAGGGTTTTCAGCCAAAAAAGCATCGGTTGGATCAATAGGCTTATCCTCTTCGGGTATGGCAACGTTCAGCCATTTGGCCACAACGCCAAGGGTAGTCCCTTGAATCAGTACCGAGGTAACGGATATAAAAAATACGATGTTAAAAATCATTCCCGCCTTGTCAATTCCAGCCAAAAGTGGATAGGTAGCAAATACTATGGGCACCGCGCCTCTTAGGCCTACCCATGAAATATAAAATCTCCGGCGCAGTTTCATCTTGAAAAAGATAAGACTGATAAAAACCCCAATAGGTCGCGCCACCAAAATAAGAAAAATGGAAACGAGCAGCCCAACCCCGATAAAGGGTACAATATGGGAAGGGAATACGAGCAACCCCAAGGTAAGGAACAGGACGATCTGCATTAACCAGGCCAACCCGTCGTACATTCTTAAAATGGTCTTTTTATGTATCAGATCCTGATTTCCCAAGTAGACGGCACAGATGTAGATCGCCAAAAACCCGTTCCCTCCCATAAAATCCGATGCGGAAAAGGTGATAAACATCAGGGCGATCACCAAAACGGGATAAAGTCCTTCAAAATCCAGTCTAATTCTGTTAATAACAAGTTTGCTCAATTTTCCAAAACCAAATCCGGCCAAAGCTCCAAGACCCATTTGTTGCAGAAATAAAGGCAAAATGGATAACAATCCCTGATCTTGGTGAACAACCAAGGTCAAAAATGCGATTGTAAGCACATACGCCATTGGGTCGTTGCTCCCACTTTCCAACTCCAGGGTGGGCCTTAAATTGGCCCTCAAAGCAAGGCTTTTGGATCGTAGAATGGAAAATACGGCAGCGGCGTCCGTCGAAGATACGATCGACCCCAAAAGCATACTTTCATAAATGGTAAAGTCCGTGATCAACCAAACAAAGGTCCCCAGGGATACGGCCGTTAGCAAAACTCCTACGGTCGATAGGGCAACCCCTTCCCTAAGGATCGGTTTTACCGTACTCCAGTTGGTATCGAGCCCGCCCGAAAACAGAATAAAGTTAAGGGAAACAACCCCGATGAACTGGGCGACTTTTGGATCGTTAAAATGAATTCCTCCAATACCTTCCGATCCGGCAAGCATCCCGATCGCCAAAAAGATCAACAAGGTGGGAACCCCAAATTTATAGGATTGTTTTCCTATGATCACGCTTATAAAAAGCAATAGGGAACCTACCAATAATATATTTTCAATAGTTATGCTCATTCTTCGCGTATCGATTCTGCGTTGTTTGCGCTAGCTTCCTTACCATTCCATCTTAAAATTATATAACCTACAATTCCCGAAACGACGGAGCCAATAAGAATTCCCACTTTTGAAGAATCAATAAAAACCGAGTTACCGGTAAATGCCAGGTTTGCAACGAAAATGGACATTGTAAATCCAACCCCTGCCAAAATCGCGACTCCGATTATCTGCCTAAACTTTATTCCGTTGGGCAGGGTTGCCAACTTTAATTTTACACTTAGAAATGACATCAGTGCAATCCCGATACCCTTACCAAGAAATAGGGCGATCGCAATATTCACGATCAAGGGAATATCCAGATCCATATCCGAACGAAAAACCACCCCCGCGTTTGCCAGGGCAAAAATAGGCATTATAAAATAGGCTACCCAACCGTGAAGTCCGTGTTCCAACCGTTGTAGGGGGGAATTGAATTTTTCCGCCAGATCCTCCAGGTCGTCCATTTGTTCCATTTGTTCCATGGATAAAATGGGGAGGTAATCGCGCTCCGTTTGGTTAAAACGTTGGGCAATATTTGCAAGGCTATCGGTAAAATCCTCCATCTCAATTTTTTGACGAATCGGAATGGTAAAAGCCATTAGAACCCCAGCAATTGTTGGATGGATCCCCGATTTTAGAAAAAGGAACCAGATGATGACGGCAATACTGATCCACAGATATTTTGAGTAAATACCCCGGTTAGACAAGAAAAAGAGGAAAGCCAAAGGTACCATGGCGTACAAGACCAGCAACCAATCGATTCCTGAGCTATAAAATATCGCAATTACCAGCACGGCACCCAAATCGTCTACAATGGCAAAGGCGGTCAGGAAAATCTTAAGGCTCAAAGGCACCCGTTTTCCCAAAATCTTTAATATTGCCAATGTAAAGGCTATGTCCGTCGCCATGGGAATCCCCCATCCATTGGCGGTTTCGGGAGCCTTGTTTAAAGCAAGAAATACAACCAAGGGAAACAACATGCCACCAACGGCTGCGAATAAAGGAAAGGTGGCCTTTCTCAGGGAATTAAGTTCACCGATCAACAATTCCCTTTTTATTTCCAATCCTATCAAAAAGAAAAATACCGCCATCAATCCGTCATTGATCCAGAGAATCAACGGTTTGGTAAGTTCAAAATTCTCCGCACTTATTCCAATATCATATTGCCATAGGGCCTGATAAGATTCGCTAAAATTGGAATTCGCCCAAACCATGGCTATTACGGTCGCCCCAAACAGGAGTATACCACTAAAGCTTTCTATTTTAACGAATTTTTGAAAGGGGGAAAGAATTATTCTATTTATCATAAGTCCTCAAAGGATTGTCATATTACCGGGTCCGGAAAGGTCGACATAATTTTTTAATCCGACAAAAAGTATTATCACCCCTACCCTACACCATCCCTGGTTTTCCAGCAAGCAATCCCATATAAAGTTTTAGGAACGTCACAAGAAATAATAGAATAAGGGGATAGGTCCAAGCTCCTGTAAGATCAAATACACTACCAAAAACAATAGGCCCTATGGCCGCAACAAAATAACCTATGGATTGCGCCATCCCTGAAAGTTCGGTCGCAGAATCGGCATTGTGGGAACGGAGTACGATGAAGAGAAGCGCCAATCCGAAAGTGCCCCCCAATTCAAAGCCGATGAGTCCGATCCACAGGGCCGGGGGTCCAAATTGAGGAAGCAGTAGACCAACGAGGCCAATGCACTCCAAAATAAGTAGAAGCATTACGATTGTTCTCTGATCTTTTCTTCTTCCGGCAAAAATGGGAATAATCAATGATCCGAAAATTCCAGTCGCCTGTGAAAGGGACAGCATCCAACCCGAAAAAGAGGCATCGTACCCCCTACTCTGCAAAATTGTAGGTAGCCAAGCCAAGATAACGTAAAAGGTCAAGGACTGCAAACCCATAAACAATGCCACTTGCCACGCCAACCGGGAACCTCCCAAATTTTTCATGGCTTCCGAATAACTTCGGCTCACTTTTGACTTTTTTAAGCGGTTCAACTGCGGCAGCCAAACGAAAAAAGCGATCAAAGCCAAAATGGCCCAAACCCATAGGGAATACCGCCACCCCAAATTCAACCCATGAGCCAAAGGAACACTGATACCGGCTGCCAATGCTGCACCGATTGCCATAAAACCGGAATATAAACCGGTAATTACGCCCGAATTGGATTCAAAATTACGTTTGGTCAAACTAGGTAGCAATACGTTGCCAAAAGCGATAGCAACTCCCGCCATCAGGGTCCCAAAATAGAGCGCTGGTATCCATGCAATAGATCTTACCGAAATGCCGAGTACCAAAAGTGCCATTGCCCCCAATAAGGTACCCCCAATTCCATATCGTCTCGTGAATAAAGGGGTCAGGGTAGACACCACCCCAAAAGCGATCAACGGCAATGTCGTCAATAGACCCAATAGGGAATTTGAAAGTCCGGTATCTTTACGGATATCCTCAATTAAAGGTCCAACGCTCGCCAAGGCTGGTCGCAAATTGATAGCAATACATAGAATTCCGGCAATCAATAGGACCTTGGATGCCTTTTGTTGGCCAACAGGTTTATTTTTAGGCATTTACACTATGGAAGGTTTTATAACTTAAGACGGGTTATATCTTTAAAAAAGCGAAAATAAGAATATAGGGCCGAAAATCGGCCAAGTCATGACCAATATCATGTGGTACCTCTACAAAAAGGAATAGATTTGCCCTTTAAACACTATTGAAGTATCCCAATTGTCTTGAACAATTGGAATTTTATTCGTATGTTTATTTTTTTAGTTGAGAAAATATGATTGATAACCTTGTAACCTTGCTATCATAGTTACAAGTCTTATTTTTTGATATGGAATCGCGTAAATTGAAAATCATCTTTCCGAAATAAAGGGCACCTACGAGTGTGCCCACAATCCTCCTATATACTTAGTTTTTAACTATTATCCCATTCATTTTTTATGGATTGGTTACTCGTTTCGCAACATTGAAGTACCTCGTATAGGAGTAGATTTTAGGTCATTTTTAATTCACAAAAATATTTTATTATGGCTGCTGCAAAAAAAAAGCTTCCCAAGTCGGATCTAAAGGCTAAAAGGCAAGAAAAGATCCAAAAAAAATTGGAAGAAAAAATGATGAAAAAACGTAAATCGAGAGTTTAAATAAAAATTGATCCTTAATTGAAGGATTTGATTAAACATCGAGACTTTCTTGTGTTAAGAGAGTTTCTAAGGGGAAGGCCCGCAACTTGTATTTTTGCGGGCCTTTCCTTAACAGCAACTTCGGCTGATAATAATCATTGCAATGGTCTTCGGATAGATGTATTTTAGCCTGAAACAACAAAATAGAAGTTCATTGAAAAAAAAATTGATATTCCAGGTTTCTAAGCAGTCATGCTTTAGTAACCATATAAGGGTACCGGGGCGAATACGTATGCTTTCTATGAGCGAATCGTAAAAAGGTTCTGATTGGAATAAAGACCACTGTACGCCTCAACTTCGGTACCTTTCAAAAGACCGGAACAATTCCTAGTTCCGGTCTTTTTTAATAGTATTGTTCTAATAATCTGGCATGAAATACGTAATTTCCGTTGAATGTTGAATTAAGTAAAATCCATTAACCTAATATATTATCGTATGAACGTAAGAATAGAGTATATTCAGATGCCCGTTAGCGAATCCATGAATACCAGGGTAGAGCGAAAGCTGGACAAACTGGGCGAAAAATTTGATTCCATTGTCAAGGCCGAGGTTACCTTTAAACAAGAAAACGATCCTTCGGGACAAGGCAAGAGTTGTGCCATTGAAATAAGCGATCCGGGGGTACGGTTGTATGTCAGGACCTATACCGACAATTTTGAGAAATCCTTGAACGAATCCTTGCGCGATCTAAAAAGAAAGCTACGTAAAAGAAAAACGGCATTACAGCGGCATCGATGAGCCACGACCTAAAGTTGATCGAAAGGAATCGATACATTGCTTATCATGCATAAACGAAAGAGGCAGAGTGTAAATCCAATGTGATTTTACCCTCTGCCCCTTGTTTGTCAATGTCTTAAATAAACTTCCTATCCAGAACAAATCAGGGTCCCGTAAAATTTGGGGTTGATTCCTGCCTATTGGGTCTTTGCATCCCGTAATAATCCATAAGGAACGCCCAAGGCAGAACCTACGCCAAAAGATGGGCATAGCCCTGTCTTAACTTTGTCTCAAGGTCTATGTTTTCTTGCCTTGTAGAGGACTGTACCCAAATATTGGCCTTTTCCCGTTCATCCCTGCCAAAAACTTTTAGTTCCATCCCATTGGTACTAAAGTCGATAAAATCACCCAGTTCGTCAATCCAATCCGCATCCGCTATCAAAGCAAATTTTCGTAGATTACCGAGAGGAATTTTATTCGCCCATTCATTTGAGAAAAACGAATTTAAATTTCTTAAAACTTCAATTTGATTTATTTCCAAAACCAAATTTACTTTTCGATCTTTTTTGGCAATCATGGCCATTTGTTCAAAAAATTCAACAAAATGGTCCTCAGCCATCTTACCACCGATCTTATACGAAACTGTCATTGCCGAATTCTGCATCCTAATAAATTTTAAGTTCATAATTTTTTAATCCCATTCCCATGTGATCCGCTATTAACGCGTTCTGGTTTAATACCAACCACCGAAATATTTGGAATTCCTAGCTTTTAAATCGAATTCATTGTAAAGACTAAAATGCCGGTCACGATTAAAAGCAATGCGGTCAATAAATTTGCCCACCACACTTTTGTTACTGGAGTTACGGTACTGTAAACTATAGTTCCCATGATATTTATTTATTGATTAACACCAAAACTAAAGCAACCCTTTAACATGTGCCATGATATATATCATCAGGTACTAAATAGATTGATTCATAGACATTTAACCCTTACTTTTCACAGATATGGGGTTAATCCAATCCGGGTTCTGTTTAAGTTTGATAGAATTCGAAAAACCGGGGGCAAAGTAATATTCGCGGACCAATTGGCCTTGGGGGTGTTTGGATTTCAATTTTATTTAATAGTGTATCATTTTCTGTAATCTTTAATGAAATACGCTTATTTTTGATAGAGAAAAAAAATGTGAAGTGGACTTAAAGGATGGTGTAAAAACAGCCGAAAACAAAGTTTCCCAAGAAGCGCAGCAATTGGCCAATTTGGTAAGGGACCAAAGTAAATCCATGGTCGATCGTCTCGAATCGTACGAGGATATCATCAACCTTGAAGTTGGGGATACCGGTTTAAATCGCGCCAAAACGCTGGAGCGGGAGTTCAATATCCGCCAATTATATATAAAATATGAAGGGGATAACCCCACAGGCACCCAAAAGGACCGAATTGCCTTTGCCCAGATCTACGACGCTCTCCGCAGGGAATACCATACCGTATCCTTGGCCACGTGTGGCAATTATGGGGTTGCGGTTGCACTGGCCGCAAATTTGGCAGGAATTGACTGCAAGATCTATATTCCGGAATCGTACCATACGGATCGCATCGTAGAAATGGAAGCGCTTGGGGCAGAGATCATCAGAAAGCACGGAAGTTACGAGGATGTTGTCAAGGCTAGCAGCGAATTGGCAAAACAAAACGAATGGTACGACGCAAATCCAGGGGGCTCCAATACGGCCTTACAGATATCGGCCTACTCCCAGATTGCTATGGAAATTTATGAAGAACTTGGGGATGCCCCAAAATACTGTGCCGTACCGGTTTCGAACGGAACTTTGTTCGCCGGAATTTACAGGGGTTTCGTTAGTTTGTACAAACGAGGGAAGACCTCCAACATTCCCAAGATGATCGCCGCGTCGTCTTCTAAAAAAAATCCCATTGTTCAATCTTTTTTATTGGGACTGGACTATTGCAAGGATTTAAAGCCAGAATCCATCAAGGAAACGAAATACAATGAACCGTTGATCAATTGGCATAGCTTTGACGGGGAAGAAGCACTATACGCCTTAAGGGAGTCCAAGGGGGACGCCTTTAATATCAGCGACAAAAAGCTAAGGGAAATGACCGCCTTGCTGGCTAAAACAGAAGGATTCAAGATTTTACCCGCCGCCACAGCCGGACTGATCGCCTTGTTGGAAATGGATGAAAAACTAAATTTTGAACCTAGCCGTTTTGTTGCGGTCCTAACTGCTAAAAATTGAAGCCCAACCATATGTCCCATCGCTCGTGCATATCGCTTTACGCTTTTTAATCGTATAGCGCGTAATGCGAAGAGCAAATCATACCAAAGTAGCCAAAATTAAATAACGGGTAACCTTTAACTAAAAGAATAAAATGAAAGAATCGATAGATGGTAAAGCCCTTGTGTATTGCGAAGGAGCTTTCAATACTCCCAACGGGAAGACCGCACATGGGTTGGTACGCTTTACGGAGCGATATGATATTGTAGGGGTCTTGGATGAAAAATATGAAGGTCTGGATGCCGGGGAGGTTTTGGATGGAAAACCCAATGGAATTCCCATTTTTAAGGATATTGAATCTGCCCGAAATTCGCTTGAACGATCTGGGAACACCCCGCGATCATTGGTCATTGGGCTAGCACCGGATGGCGGAAGGTTGCCCTCCGAAGCAAAATCGACCATAAAAAAGGCCCTGACCTTTGGGTGGAACGTGGATAGCGGTCTTCATGATTTCCTGACCAATGACAAGGAACTGACCCAATTGGCGGAAGCTCACCATTGCAAAATAAGGGATGTTCGAAAAACTCCTGATAGGGACAAGCTCCACTTTTTTACGGGAGAAATCGAAAAGGTAGACTGTCTTAAATTGGCCGTATTGGGCACCGATTCCGCTTTGGGCAAGCGAACTACCTCTTGGATAATCGTACATGGGCTACGAAAGGAAGGGCTTAAGGCCCAGATGATAGGTACAGGCCAAACAGCATGGATGCAAGGTGCCAAATACAGTATGGTCATGGACAGCTGTATCAACGATTTTGTATCCGGCGAAATAGAACATGCCGTAGTCAGTGCCTACAAAAACGAAAATCCAGATGTTATTGTCATCGAGGGACAGGGCAGTTTAATGAATCCTGCCTATCCGGGCGGTTTCGAGATCTTGGCGGCGGGGAGACCGGACTTTGTGATACTGCAACACGCCCCAAAGCGGGTGGAATACGATGGCTTTCCAGGATATAAATTGCATTCCTTAAACGAACAGATCCATGCGATAGAGACTATTTCCGGAAAAAAAGTTATTGCCATTACCGTTAACCATGAATTGATGGAAACCGACGATGAAATCAGAGAGGCTTGTAAAAATATTGTTCTGGAAACCAAATTACCAGCGTTCGATGTATTGGCACATGGTCCAGAGGGGCTAATACAGGTCATAAAGGAAAAAATGGAATGAAAAGATCGTCCATAAATGAGCCATCATAGTTCTGGGCACCTCCCGCTAATTATCGGGACCAAATGTCGATTGATAAATTCAACCTGCCAGTACGAAACTTTCGGGCTGGTCTTTCCTTCAAATAAAATATAAATATCTGCCGTTGAAAATAACCAAAATATCATATGAGCGTTTGGATCTTAAGTTGGCCATTCCATACACCATCGCGTACGAAACCATTTCAAAAGCTACCAATTTCATATTAAAATTAGAGACCGGATCCACTGTTGTCGGATATGGTTGTTCTGCCCCAGATCCGATAGTGACGGGGGAATCCCCTACCGAGGTGGAAAATTTAATAAAAGACATTATACAACCCTATCTGATAGGCAAAGACCCGTTTACCTATGCGTTAATATTGGCAGAACTCCGACAAATGCTGGGACCAAAATCGTCGACCTTGACCATGGTCGATATGGCGTTGCACGACCTCATCTCAAAAAAGGCCGGGGTGCCGTTATTTCGTTTTTTAGGGGGCTACAGGGGCAGTATCCCCACCAGTATTACCATCGGTATTTTACCCTTGGACCAGACGCTTTCGCAAGCCCGGGATTGTGTAGGCCAGGGATTTACCATCCTGAAAATTAAAGGAGGCGGCAATCTACAGGAAGACATCGAAAAAATGGTCAAGATCCGGGAACAATTCCCGAATATTACCCTTCGTTTCGATGGAAACCAAGGATATACGGTCAATGAGTCCGTTTCCTTTGTCAAAAAAACGGCCAAGGTTGGGATCGAGATTTTTGAGCAGCCCACCCAACAAGGGCAAGAGGAAAACCTGGGAAAAGTTACCGACCAGGTACATATTCCTGTAATGGCCGATGAAAGTCTGAAAACCTTAAAAGATGTATTTCGCCTTGCCCGGAAAGGAAGGGTGGATATGATCAACATCAAATTAATGAAGGTCGGTGGCATCATGGAAGGCATGCATATCAATTCTGTTGCAAAATCGGCAAATTTGAAGGTAATGGTCGGCTGCAACGATGAATGTTCCCTGGGCATTGCCGCAGGGCTTCATTTTGCCCTATCCAGACGCAATATCCACTACGCAGACCTGGACGGCCACTTAGATCTATTGAACGATCCGATTACGGGGCTTTTCAACTTAAAAAATGGGGTGCTGACCCCCACTACAAATCCAGGACTTGGGGATGTCGGGCTTTAAAGTCCGCCCTGGCTGTACCACCGATGCGAACGATGCCTAAGAGCGAGTTTCAAACCGTTCCATGCGCGATAAATGAAAATTCAATACTCCTACCTGATGGATATCATTTTATTTGATAAGGATTTACACTACTTTTACATCAAAGTATATATCATATGAAATGAGCCTTATCCATTCTTGATACCCACCAAGATGTTTATTGGCGAAACCGAAGGTTCATGAACACCTTTTAAAAACAATAAAAATAAATAGATGAAAAAAGTTTTGGTCCCCACTGATTTTTCGGACAATGCCTATAACGCAATAAGGTATGCCGTGCAACTTTATAAAGGTCAAGAAACCACCTTTTATTTGCTGCATACCTATACCCCGCCAATTTTCCAGGTAGAATATTTATTCTATAGCCCGAGCCAAGTGGGGCTGGGAGATTCTTACCAAGTAAAGTCCATAAAGCAATTGCAAGAATTACAGGAGCGGTTAATGCGTGAGTTTGACAATCCCGAACACACCTTTGTAACGCGTGCAGCCTTTAATACCCTAACGGATGAGGTTCTAAATATGACCGCAAGTGAAAAGACAGATTTGATCGTTATGGGGACAAAGGGAGTGACCGGGGCCAAGGAAATTCTTTTTGGCACCAACACCGTCCAGGTTATTAACAAAGCTACTTGTCCAGTTATGGCCGTACCCTCGGAATTTGAATTTGAACCCCTAAAGTCGATTCTCTTTCCTACGGATTATGAAATAAATTTTGATACAGAACAGTTACAACCACTTTTGGATATCTCCAAAAGTAACGGCTCAAACGTCGATGTAATCCATGTGTCCGCCGGTTATGGGATAACAGAGGAACAAGGGAAGAACAAACAAAAGCTCGAATCCATACTGGATAAAACAACCCATAAATTTCACGATTTGCCGGATCAAGGGGTTATTGAAGCAATCAATCAATTTCAATCAAAGAAAAGCATAGATCTATTGGTTATGGTGCGAAACAAGCACACTTTTTTGGAACGATTGTTTGTAGAGCCCATTATTAAAGAAATAGGGATCAACATCAATATTCCGTTTATGGTCCTTCCCTATATGGATAAGAGTTAGTTTTGGATCGACCAGGGACCATATCCTGCCATTCGGATTTGTCGGGATATTCCCTGGTTCTTCGACTGGAAGCCGGATGAGAAAGGGGCGGAAAGCAACAAAACTATTTCCATTAAATTGAACCATAGCCGGTTTGCCGACCTTAAGCCCTATTTTTGGGCAACCTTATATTCCTGTTTAATTTCGCCACTTTTTATAGGCATTGATCAACCCGTTTGTCGACGTATCGTGGGAAGTAATTACGGCGTCATTAGCCAATTCCGGCAGTACCTTATTGGCCAGTTGTTTGCCCAATTCCACCCCCCATTGATCAAAGCTAAAAATATTCCAGATAATACCCTGTACAAATATTTTATGCTCGTACATGGCTATCAGGGAACCCAAGGAGAACGGGGTCAACTTCTTTAACAGAAAGGAATTGGTTGGCCGGTTACCTTCAAAAACCTTAAAAGGTATCAATTTTTCAATTTTCGCCTTATCCATATTTTTTAGTTCCCCGGCCACTTGTTCCCTATCCTTTCCGTTCATCAAGGCCTCAGTCTGGGCGAAAAAATTGGAGATCAATTTAAGATGGTGATCTCCGATCGGATTGTGGCTGATTGCGGGTGCAATAAAATCGCAGGGGATTATATGGGTACCTTGGTGTATGAGTTGATAAAACGCATGTTGACCATTGGTTCCCGGCTCTCCCCAAACCACCGGTCCGGTGCTATAGGTAACGTCCTTACCATTTCTGTCCGTATGTTTGCCGTTGCTCTCCATATTCCCTTGCTGAAAATATGCGGCAAAACGATGCATATATTGGTCATAGGGCAGAATGGCTTCAGTTTCCGCACCGAAGAAATTGGTATACCAAATTCCTAACAATCCCATGATAACGGGAATGTTCTCCTTAAATTTGACCGTTTTAAAATGATGGTCCATTGCTTCGGCACCTTTCAATAGTTGCTCAAAATTATGGTAACCTATTGTCAGTGCTATGGAAAGGCCAATACTGCTCCACAAACTATAACGCCCTCCTACCCAATCCCAAAAGACGAACATGTTTTCTGGAGAAATTCCAAAATCGACCACTCCTTTTTCATTGGTGGAGAGGGCCACAAAATGAAGGGCAACGTGTTTTGCTTCCTTTGCCGATTTTAAAAACCACTCCCTAGCGGTATGGGCATTGGTCATAGTTTCCTGGGTGGTAAAGGTTTTTGAGGCAATCAGAAAAAGGGTTTCTTCGGGATCAAGGCCTTTCAGGGTTTCTACTATGTGGGTGCCATCTACGTTGGAAACAAAAAAGGCGCGGATATCCCCAACCCAATAAGGACGCAAGGCCTCGGTAACCATTACCGGGCCCAAGTCGCTGCCCCCGATACCGATATTTACAATGTTTTTAATTTTCTTGCCCGAATATCCTTTCCATTCCCCGCTATGGACCCTTTGGCAAAAGGACTTCATTTTTTCCCGAGCTTCCCTTATTTCGGGCATAATATCAAGACCTTCAACCCTTATCGCATCGGTGGAAAAGCTTCTTAGCGCGGTATGCATAACAGCTCGGTCCTCGGTCTCGTTTATATTTTCCCCATTGAACATTGCTTCAATAGCCGTTCCCAATTGGCACTCATCGGCCAGCTGAAGGAAATGGCCTATCGTTTCTTGGGTAACAATGTTTTTGGAATAATCGAAAAGCAAATCCCCAAAATTGATTGAAAACTTGGCAAATCGATCGGGATCCTGCTGGAACAAATCTTTCATTTGCTTTTCTTTCATCATGGAATAGTGGACGGTAAGGGCTTTCCAAGCGGATGTTTTTGTGGGATCTATTTTTGGGATCATTTTTGTTTTGGAATTTTGTTTAGGGTAAAGAAGTCGAAAAAATAAAAAGTCAAGAGGTTAAAATTACTCATTTCCACTCAATTATTATTGGATACATTTAACTTTTTTGAGTCCCATAATTCCTTTGACCAGCAACTGTAGCTTGGGAACACCAACGTATAGGAATAATTAAAATCGATCTCCCATCAACTTTAAAATTCATAGGGGTTTATTCTAAAGAAAAAAATCACCCACTGTTCCCAGTGGGTGATTTTTATTGACGTCAAATAATATATCTAAATACCCAAATACTAATTGGACATACTTCCGATCACTGGAATGTTTTCCAAAATAGTGGCGCGAATCTTGCTCAGGATATATCCTTCTATCTGGTAGAACTGGGCAGCCGATTTTACATTGACTTTTTTCTTGATTTTTTTGGCGTAGGTACTGATCAATTTATCGGTAGCGGTCTGAAGGCTCATCATATCCTTAAGGATAGCTTCTGCCGTGGCATCATTCATGGAATCATAGGTATCTGCGTACGCTTCCAATAGGGCAAGTCGTCGTTGACCAAGTTGTTTTCGTTTGGCTTCATACTCGTCGTAAAGCGTCCAAAAGGCATCTGATTGGGCCCCTTCCAATTGAATAAATTCGGCTACCATGGCTTTCTTTTCCATGCCAAAAACGGATTGGAGCATATCTACCTCTTCTTGGGCGCTTTGTGCCATGACACTTGAGGAAAAGGCAACGAAGGCAATAATAAAAACTACTTTTTTCATAATAAATTTAAAGTTAATGGTTAGATGATAAAATTGTTAAAAGTATAATTAAATTTCAGGAAATTCCCTTTGGGACATTATTGAACTGTTCCTTGCCCAGGGCATCAAAATTACTCATTTATTTTTTTATTATCGGTACGTGTACAATACAAATTATAGGTAATTTTAGCAAAGAATCCAGAATTTTTTCTTGTAGCAGAAAAAAAATCGTACTTCAAATTAAAAAGATAAAACTTTAGCCTAATTACCCCCAAGAAAAGGTATAAAACGTTTTCGTTTAATCCCTGATACCAATTACTTTGGAAACAATAAGGTAGCTTGTATCCTCAATTGCGAATCCGCACCGCCCGCAGGCTTTTCCACGTTAAAATAATATCCTGCTTGCGCATTTATCGGTAATTTTCCCAAGCGAAATAGCTTTCCCAATCCGGCACCTAACGGTATGGTCCATTGATCGCCAGATGGTGCTTCCCAATTTGCGGTAATAATGGGCGCGGTATTTACATACCATCCCTTTTGTAAATTTTTAGTTACAAAAATTTGGGAGTAAAAGAAATTAACATCGCTTCGGCTGCCAACACCTGCATAAGACCAGGAATTTTGAACCAAGGCACCAATGGTCCAACCCTTCGGTTGTACCAACAATACGATAGCGGGGCCTACTGTCCATTTTCCGGAGCCCAGATATTGATCGGTCGCCGTGGGCAGGCCCAAGGCTAATCCTCCCCCGTAAATAAGCTTTCCTGGATTTGCTGGTGTTAGGAACATGCTTAAACTAATATCGCCCAACCCAAATTCATTATCGCTTTGTCCAACAGGTTGAGACATAATGGGTATAATAGTCCGTGTAATTAAATTGAGGTTTTCATTCAATGTCAGCGGAATTACCGGTTGAATATTTAAGGTATTTCGGGTACGATCATATGGCCCGATCCCAAAATCCGTGTTGTTTTGAAAGGGAACGCTGATCAGGTTTGCAATAGGGTTTTGGATCTTATTTGCCAAGTCGCCCCCAGCTTTTGGTTCTTGTTCCTTTTCTTGGCTTATTGCATTAACACCACTGAGTAGCAATGCTAGTATTAATAATTTGAGTTTTTTCATTGTTACCGAGTTTTCCGCCTTTAATTATTACTGTTCCTAGTTTTTCACCAATTCAAGAGGCGGCTTTTTCCAACTGCCATCCAGCGCAGCTTCTTTTGGCCAATAAAGCCTCATCACCAAAACAAACGGACCTTTCGGCGCAGGTAACCAGTTGGCTTCCTTCGCTTTTCCAGGTGATTCATTTTGGATGTATAGTGTAATTCCACCATCCTTATCCTTCACAAAATTTGGAATCATTGGTGAATTCACTAAATACCTATTAATGGGATTATCTACCAATAAACTTTGTGGCATTTTATACATGGTTAAAGACCAAAACGCATTGACAGGTGGCAATTCTCCTTCAGCAAAATGTAGGGTGTATTTATTGGTTGAGCCGTCCAGTTTATTACCGTCGGAATCTATACCATAGAACGGATACATAGCCTCTTCTTTGGAGTTTCCAAAGATACCAATCACATCCCCGGCCATCCTGTAGAGGTAGTTGTTTTTTAGATACGCACGAGTTCCAAAAACATCTCCGGAGGTAATCTCACCAGCATCAAATTTTTTCTTGAGTCCTGAAAATTCTGCCCAAGCTTCCTGAATTCCCTTTTCCATTGCGGCTTTTACTTCGGGAGATAGTTTTTGAACGTCAAATTCCTTTCCGGGACCTACTCCAATTTTTGCAAAACGGGACATCAGTTCTGTTTCGGTAGCATTAGGTGGTGTAAATCTTAAAGCAAAATTCATCTCCTTGAAAAATTCCAAGGAGGCTTTTTGCTCATCCTGGGTTATAGGTTTAAGAAAATCAATCTTTTCAACTGGTGAAGGTTCAGTTCCCAAATAAGCGGATAAAGGTTCCGCCTTAAACTGCGCCTGAATTTTCTTTACATTATCAATATCGGCGGGATTAAAAAGTTGGGTTCTGTAAAACGCCATTACAAATTGGGTTTCAGATTTTATGACTTTATTTATGCCGGCAGGAGCTTCCCCATTCCAATTAGGGCCTGCAACCATATACTTCGCTGCATTGTTTCCTGTAGTGCGTGAGCCGACATAATCAAAATTAAAGGTGTAGGCGTCTATAAATTGGATCATAAAATAACGATCTTTCTCAATTTCGGGTGTCGTTATCACAATAGGCTCTGCACGTAAATCAAACCCCACAAATGAATACGGCGTATCGGAATTTGGACTCTGAACCGCAACATCCTTTGGTGTATAGACACGGGCGATATTTGCCACATGATTCCACGGCGCTTTAAATTCTGTGCTGGTACTGTCCTGAAAATAGTCATATTGAATACGGTAGTTATCAACCACTGGATAGCCGTAAATATAGGCTTCTTTGGTGATGGCGGTTATGGAGTCCAAGGACAATTCGGAGGATACAGCGCCTTCCTTCTTCTCTTTCTTTCCATCGCACGATATGGCAAGAAACACGGCCAGCAAAATTGTAATCATTAAAGGGTTTATCTTTTTCATGATTGGCGATTTATATTTTTTATATTAAAATAATAAGGTTTAGAAGAAGATTGTTATGCTTCTTATTAATTGGGCTTGCTATTATTTTACAAGCTCAAAATCACCAGGCTGCCATGCTTTGTCAAACCAAGGTTCAAGGGGGCCATAAAGCCTTAAAATCACAAAAAATCCTTTGCCATCAACAGACTGCAACCAGTTGGCCTCCATACCTTTGGGCGCGCTATTTGTAGGTCCAAAATACAAGGTTGTTGATCCGTCCGCGTTGTGGACCAATGGCGTTCTTTGACTGCTTACGCTGGGTAAAGGCTGACTTGTTTGCAGTTCTGAACGCGTTTGGGGATCGTACATTACCACCGACCAAAAATCCTTTGCAGGTACGTTTGCCGGAATATTGAGGGTGTAATTTTTACCACCATCCAAGTAATTGCCGTCCTTATCGAGAAAGGCAACAGCGTACTGGGAGCCTTTACCAATCATCTTTAATACCATGGCAGGCGTATTTACGGTGGCAGCGTAAAAAAAGCGTGTCCGCGCATCCAAGAACCGACCGCCTTTACCATCGTTTTTTAACCATTGATAACTTCCGCCAATGAACGCCGATTCCCAATGTCCGGTTTTAAAAATAGATGATTCTTTCTCCCTGGTTTTAAAAGTAATTGCACGGGCTGTGGCATTACCTACGGCTACGGCATCCGTTAAGATCCCTTGCATCCTGGTATCGGGGTCAAATGGCTTTTCCTTTTCTATGCCAATACTTGCAAATAGACCACGCAATTCAGGATCCAAAAAAGAAACGGGTTCGCGTTGAATGACATCATTCAATTCATGGTAAAATTCGTAGTTATTGGCATGAATCGTATTAAACAACTTTTTTGAACCATTGATAAATTCCATAGTTGGACTGTTGCCACTATCTTTTAATGGGTAAACTTTCAGTCCTTCGCGAAACATTTTTGATGAATAATCGGTTTTTCCATCTAACAAAAACCCTCTAAGGATAAGCCAATTGACATAGCTTGTTGATTTTGCTACGAAGTAGCCCTTCGGGGCTTCTCCCTCAAAATCGGGTGGCAAAATTAAATATTTCCCACCTTTGCCCCTGTCTGGCCCCGGAAAGCCCATATCTACCACAAATCTAAAATAGGCGTCGTTTACAGTACCAGGGCCACAGCCTGCAGGAATCTCCACTACCGTGGGTCCGTCATTTTTTAAATCTAGAAAAGCCATTGCGTATACCGTACTCGTATTCCCTGTTAAAAATAAGGGGTTAGAATCCATTAATTCATCAAATATGACAACTTGGTTCGATGTTTTGGCACCTGCTTCCTGCGATCCCAGGCGAAGGCCTTCTATGGAGGTGGCCGGAATTCCATTCAAGAAGGTTTCGACGCCCCTCATAAAATCGAGGTTGTCATAAACCTTCTTCGTGGTTTCTTCGGAGGGCAATCCGTCAAAGAAATTTAAGGTGCCTATTCTTGTCTCAACAACGTCTGGGGTCAATATTTCTGTTGGGATTTTTGTATTGTACTTCTCCAAAATCGATTCAAAGGAGCTGGTTTTTACGGCCGTAGTTTCTGTTTTTTGTTCCTCTTTGTGGTTTTGGCAGCTTATGGCCAGAAACGTAAGAATGGCAATTGCAATGGGTAATTTGACTTTTAAATCCATGGTGTTCATTTAATTAATAGGTTAGATTATAAAATTATTGATGGTGTAATTAGGCTCCCTATCTATCTCGGTTTTTGGAGATCATTTGTAAGATTTCTTGCTCCAAATCTTTTTGTAACTCCTCGTATTCCTCGATTTGCGACTTATTTTTCCTTTTTTCCTTCTTCATTTCCAGTACCTTGCTGGCACATAAAATATAATCCGTACAAAGATCTCGGAACATTTCATCGGCTTGAAATAGAAAATCAATTCTTTCTTCAAAATCTGGGAATATTTGAACGATTGAAATGGTACTCTTCAGCATTAGGGGATCAGATTATGGTATTCGATGTAAATGTATGGGAATGTGACCTTTTATGTAAGTATTTCACGGTTACTTAACCGTTAAAGAGATTTTAATCAATACTTGAAATATATTGAAAATAAACCTTTTTAGTTGCCTCGGGAGGGGAGTATATTATGATCTTTTGAAGTTAGAGTAATAGATTTGGAAAAATTAGCCGGTTTGAAGTCCCGCTTTTTTCGCCCCTTCAATAATTTCCTTTACCAAGAATTTATCGAGTAGAAATGTTCCTAAAGTTGCCGTTAGATCACTACTGATCGCTGGAAACTCTTCGGTCAACTTCCTAATATCCTTTTCCGCATCATTTTGCATACCGAGTTGGGCTTTGGCGACTGCTTTCGTCAATGGATCTAAATAGACATCTACAGTATCTATCTTATTAGCGAATTCAAGAGCCTTTTCGTAATCGTGTTTTTGAAAATAAACCAAAAAGAATCCGTAATAAAACCACCACGGACAATGCGGATTCAAATTAATAGACCTGGTAAGCAATAGATGTGCTCTATCATACTCACCGGCACAGGCCATTCCAAAACCAATTGTACCTATTGATGACACCGAAGAAGGATTAATGGAAAGACATTGTTCCATAGCTTGGAGGGCTTCTTCCTTTCTTTTCAAATGGAGAAGAGTCCAAGCATATTCCTGATAAGCTTTTTGGCAATTCGGATCTAATCTTATTGCCCTTTTCGTGAGCTCAAGACCGGTCATAATGGGGTCGTCTACGGTTGGATATCCCAGTGAATGAGCCAAAACATAAAGCTCTGCCAACATAGCCAAGCCAGTTGCATAATTTGGGTCACGGCGTATTGCGTTTTCCAGTGCATGCCGGGTTTTCAGATACGCTGCCTCCGAGTAGTTCATATGGAAATAATAATTCCACAGTGCGGCATCAAATGTATCTATACTTGTAGGTTCATCATGGGACTGAGAGTTTTCTTGAATTATAAGACCGTAATAGTCCCCCAGCATTGAGCAAACATTTTCAATGATTTGATCCTGAATATCTATCAGCTTATCAATTTCTAATGGGTGGGTATAAGATTGGGACCAAAATTGCATACCAGTGACGGCTTTCACCAATGCTACGTTTACCCTTATTTCCTTTAATGACCGCTTTACCGAGCCGGTAACAATGTAATGAACGCCTAAATCGGAACCTATCACGCGCATATCTTCAAGACTAGAAGCATATTTACGTGTAGAGTGATGGGCTATTACATCTATAGTCTGTAAATTACTAAAAATACGGGTCAGCTCTTCGCCAAATCCATCCACAAAAAATTGGTAATCATTATCAGGACATAAATTGCGAAAAGGCAGAATAGCAAGGGTAAGTTTTGACCGTGAATAGTGCACCGGCCGACTTTTCCCTTTAATCTCCGCTTTTGGTTTATTGACCAAATGTGTTCGAAATACCGGAACATAAGTGCCTTTTACTACTTCAATCTTTATCGTATCGGTAATACCTGGACCGGCGTAATACTCATTTAATAAGCGTCGGAGCCGGCCAGCATGAATCCTTACAATAGCATCCATTTGCGGATTAAAATCCTCTGATTTCCCTAAGGCATTTACCGCAATGGTATATTCTTTTAATCCCTCTGTGTTACCTTTTAGGGTCTCTTCCACGATAAACTTTAGAAAACTGGACAGAACGGAAGACCGGGCAAACAAATCACTGGATAGGATACGGTTCAGTTCACCAAGAATCTCTTTTTCCGAGTGTGGTAACGTATTGTTTTCATGTTGTTTGCGTAACATTGGTGGTTGGTTTACAAACAAAAAGCTTAAATCACTTCATTGTTTCCTTTATCAAATATAACTAAAAAACTTCGTTCACTCTTCTCAGAAATCGGCAAGCTTCGTACAAGGTTTTCCCATTAACCATTTAACGGTTAAGTAACGGTATTAAACTTGCATATTGTAGGAAATGTGATTATTTTCGATTGTTCTTTTTAATCACAAAAAATAAATCCTATGAAATCCAAACCCGTTGATTTAGTCGTTCTCGCTCTTTTTGTGGCCTTTGGCTGGGCAGATTCTATTAAAGCCCAGGACGTGCTGCCCTTTCCTCCTACGCCATCTGCGAGCGAAGCCGGCCTCACCATGCAGACTTCCACTTATCATAAAAGGGTAGATCCCGACCGGCTTGCAAAGGACGCCCCCAACATACTTATCATCCTCATAGACGATGCCGGGCCTGCCACACCATCAACATATGGCGGTGAAATTAATACCCCAACGTTAAGTCGGGTTGCTAACCTAGGGATTTCCTATAATCGATTTCACTCTACGGCCATGTGCTCCCCAACGAGGGCCTCGATTCTCACGGGAAGAAACCACACCGTTGTAGGAAACGGACAGATTGCCGAATTCGCCAATGATTGGGGCGGCTTTAGTGGAACGATCCCAAAAACCTCCGCCACCATTGCCGAAGTCTTGAAAGCTTATGGCTACAACACCAGCGCCTTTGGAAAATGGCACAACACCCCTGCAGAGTTAACAACTTCCAAAGGACCTTTTGACTACTGGCCTACCGGCTATGGCTTTGAATATTTTTACGGCTTTCTTGCCGGGGAGGCGTCACAGTACGAACCGCATATGGTTCGAAACACAACCGTTGTGGAACACCCCCACACCACACAAGGCCATGATTACTATCACCTTACCGAGGATATTACCGAGGATGCGATACGTTGGCTAAGGGAACAACAGGCTTTTTCCCCGGATAAACCTTTCTTTATGTATTGGGCACCAGGAGCCGTACATGGACCGCACCATGTAACCAAGGAATGGGCCGATAAGTACAAAGGTAAATTCGATGATGGATGGGATGAGTACCGCAAGCGCGCCTTCAAAAGACAAAAAGAATTAGGGTGGATTCCTCCGGATGCCGATCTTACCGAGCGCAACGAAAGCATGAAAGGCTGGGATGAAATTCCCGAATCTGAGAGAGCTTTCCAAAGCAGGTTGATGGAGGTATTTGCCGGTTATGGTGAGCATACCGACCACAACGTCGGGTTGCTTATTGATGAAATAGAAAAAGAAGGGAAGCTTGACAATACCCTTATTTTCTATATCTGGGGCGATAATGGCTCCTCTGCCGAAGGTCAAAACGGAACCATCAGTGAATTGCTTGCGCAAAATGGAATTCCAACTACCATCAAACAGCATATTGACGCCCTGGATAAACTGGGTGGTCTAGACGTATTGGGATCGCCAAAAACCGACAATATGTACAATGCCGGTTGGGCCTGGGCCGGATCCACACCCTACAAATCAACAAAATTGGTCGCCGCCCATTTCGGGGGTACCCGCCAGCCTATGGCAGTATCCTGGCCCAAAAAAATTAAGCACGACAACACGCCACGGCCACAGTTTCACCACGTAATCGATATTGTACCGACCATTTACGAAGTGGTGGGTATTGAAGAACCAAAAGTGGTGAATGGTTTCCCCCAAGACCCGATCGACGGGGTAAGCATGGATTACACCTTCGCCAATCCAAAGGTGGAAGGAATACGAAAAATGCAGTTTTTTGATATTATGGGCAGCCGTGGGCTCTACTACGACGGTTGGTTTGCTTCGGCCTTTGGTCTCCGAACCCCTTGGATTCCGGGTCTTCCTGCCGGCGCGGCCACCTGGAATCCCGAAGAGGACACTTGGGAACTATACAATATTGACGAAGATTGGAGTCAGGCAAACGATTTATCCAAAAAAATGCCTGAGAAGCTGGCCGAGATGAAGAATATGTTCTTGGTAGAATCAGCAAAAAACAAAAATCTCCCTATCGGTGGAGGACTATGGTCTATTGTTTACCATCCGGAAGATGCGCCCGCCACCCCTTACACGGATTGGACCTTTAGCGGCCGAATTGAGCGCATGCCCGAATTTACAGCACCAAAGTTGGGCAAGTTCGACAATGATGTGAGCATGGAAATAACCGTTCCTGAAAATGCCAATGGTGTACTTTATGCGCTTGGAGGCTTTTCCGGTGGTCTGTCTTGCTATATAAAGGACGGATATCTGTCCTATGAGTACAACCTTTTTGAAATTGATCGTACCCATATCAAGGCTAAAACAAAATTACCGACCGGGAAGGTCAGCGTAGAAGTCGTTTCCAGGTTAGTGGCCCCAAAGCCTGGATCACCAATGGACATAATACTTAAGGTAAACGGAAAAGAGGTTGCGAAAGGTCGTGTGCCCATCACTGCACCAGTTGCGTTTACAGCCAATGATTGCCTCGATTTTGGCAGTGATCTGGGTTCCCCCGTATCTGTTGATTATTACGATAAAGCACCTTTTAAGTTCAATGGAAGCATTGGTACTTCTAAAATTTGGTATCCCAAAAAATAATCAACCTCTTTTGCCGCATGGCTTCCCCGTAAATCAAAAATTCTTGGGGAAGTTGTGTTAAAGATATTATGTCAGTATAATTTAAATTTCTGAACACCATGAACACGCGATTATCCCGTTCGGTCTGCTTGTACTTAATCTCTTTGCTTTGTTTGATAACTTCAATTGCATCAGCCCAGTTTACATCGGACAAAACGTGGGATTTCCTGATAGAACCTTATCTAATGTTACCTTATATGAATGGGGATACGGGTGTCGGTAATTTGCCCGATATAACCGTGGATGCCAATACTGGAGACATTTTCAGCCATTTACAAATGGCTGCCATGCTCTATGGAGAGGCCTATACGGAGGATTGGGCCATTGGCAACGATATTATTTATATGAACTTGAAGCAGGATGCTGAAAGAGGGGGGGACATCGCTGATGGATCTTTGCATGCAAAGCAGTTTGCTTGGGAAATAAGCGGATTTAGAAGGCTCTTGCCCTGGTTGGATGTAGGGGTGGGAGGCCGTATCAATACCCTTAGTGCCGGAGCAAGACTTACTATTGATGCACCAAACGGCGGTTCGGTTCGGAACAAGAGCTCTCAGGCTACTTGGTTCGACCCAATTATCATTGCCCGGATCAAAAACCCTTCGGGAGAAAAATTGTTGTACCAATTTCGGGGGGATATTGGAGGATTTGGAGTGGGCTCCGATTTTGCCTGGCAAATACAGGCCTATGTAGGGTACCGGTTCTCCCAATTGTTCCAGGTGAGCGGTGGCTACCGTATCATCAGTATGGACTATACCAAAGGCGCCGGTGAAGACCGTTTTATGTACGATGTGAATACTTCGGGCCCGGTAATACGTTTGGGATTCAATTTGTAAGCAAAAGTTAACCTGTACATTTAATTATATTGTAGATTTACGTCGTTCTCCCAAGGATGGGAGCGCTGGGTTGAAATGATTTCGGGACTTCCTTCGATCCCTTACAACTTTGGGCATGCTGACTTATGTAACAATATATTGGTAAATGCCAAGGCGTTGTATCCAGATCAAAATTTTATGTAGAATCGATTAAGGGACGTAGGACTTATGGGGATATGATTAAAAATTTTTAATCTTAAGAAATGGCGTATCACAGTTAACACTTTTATAAATACTTAACCATATCAATTTTAAAAAATGAAAAAACTAATTTTCCCACTATTGCTACTGCCCATTATCCTGGGAAGTTGCACCTCTGTAAACGATCATTCACAAGAAGACCTTGCCTTGATCCAAAATTATATCCACGCCGTTGAGAACCTGGATTATGATACGATGGATTCCGTACTGGACGACAATTACATTGGCCTTGGCCCTTCCTATGGGGATTCTATCGGAAAGACCGAAGCTATTAAAAACTGGAAGTTCAACGTGGAGAACCTATACGAGAAAATTAAATATTCCCGCTCAAGAAATGCAGCTATAAAGATTACCAGCGGAGAGAACCAGGGCAATTGGATATCCAACTGGGCCGAACTCCATATCACCTACAAGGACGATAGGGGATCGGTGATTATTTGGGCCAATTCCATCTATCAAATAGCGAATGGTAAAATCGTTAAAAGCTATACCTTCTACAACGAAGCCGATGCCCTGGAACAATTGGGCTATGTATTTATCAATCCAAACAACCTTTAAAACATTAACCAATACAAACATGAAAAGAATACTATTTACTCTGATCACATTTGTTTCCCTTAGCTATGGAGCTAAGGCACAGACTGCCCAAAAAAGTACATCCATTGCAACCAGTCTGGGGCTGTATGTTTTTCCTTCCAAACAGCAAAGCCAAGCTACACAGGATACGGATGAAGCCGCCTGCTACAAATGGGCACAGGAACAAACGGGGGTCGACCCCATGAATCCCACAAAGGTACAGGCAGCACAGGTAGACAAATCCGTTGATGGAACAGCCGTTGTAGGCGCGGCCGGTGGAGCAGCTGCGGGTGCCGCCATAGGTGCCATAGCAGGTAATGCAGGGGAAGGAGCCGCCATTGGTGCCGTGCTCGGAGGTTTGAGGGGTAGAAGGGCCAAAGTAGTAGGCGATGAAAAGGAACAACAAGCGAACAACCAAGCTGCCGCCGCCCAAGAAAAAGCCTATATGGATAATTACAAAAAAGCATTTACCGCCTGCTTGGAAGGAAAGGGCTATACGGTGAAGTAACCGATGTTTATGCTCAGGATTTATAAAGGATAGAAATGAAAATGGGTTTTTTAAATCAACAAGTGTAGATTATTTTTTCCCATCACGATTTTCTGGGCCCATTTTATTGCCACCTCACGTAGAAACATCAAAGCAAACCCCGATACCCAACCATGAGGGCAAACTATCTTATATTGATTATCCTTTTCCCTTTTTTTTCCTTCGCCCAGGAGGTAAACTCAGATACGGTCAATTCTACCTGTGTCCAAAGGGATTTGGGCGATGTTATACGAAAAATGAGGAACAAACCGCCCAAGGATACCATAGATTCACCTGGGGGAATTCTGTTGTTGCCCATTATTGGGTCGAATCCTGCCACTGGGTTTATGCTAGGGGTTGGTGGACAGTATGCATTTAAACGGTCCGGAGCCGATACCCGTTATTCCATGATTTCCGGGAGCGTTCAGTTTACTACAAAGAACCAACAGCTTTTTCTGTTAAAAAATAACATCTACACCAAAAACAACAACATTTTTTTAACCGGTGATTGGCGCTATCTAATTTATTCCCAATCAACCTACGGCTTGGGCACCAATGCACCCGAGGGAGGGATTTTGGACTATCAGATCGGTTTGGCCGGTCAGGAAACAACGATCGACTCTTTGGCACAACCTTTAAAGTTTAATTTCTTGCGCTTCCATCAGTCGGTTTCCTTTAGAATAAAAAAATCCTTTTATATAGGTGTCGGGTATTATCTTGATGGTTTCAGTCATATCAAAGATGAAAAATTACGCTTGACTCCTGGCGACTCCCTGATAACCAGCCACTACGCTTATAGTAAGTATTATGGTTTCGATACGAATAAATATACCTCTTCCGCAATAGGCGTAAATCTTGTATCGGACACCCGAGACAATATGATCAATCCGTATAAAGGCCACTATGCAATGCTCAGTTGGAATGGTTCCATGGAATTCCTGGGGAGCGACAAATCCGCCAATTTCTATGAATTTGAGTGGAGGAGCTTTTATCCTTTGTCCAAAGCAAATCCAAGGCATCTTATGGCGCTTTGGGCAATGGGAAATTTTACACCTGAAGGTGAATTGCCCTATTTAATTTTACCTGCTACCGCCTACGATCAGAGGAGCAGAAGTGGACGGGGATATTCTCAGGGCCGTTTTCGTGGAAACCAAATGGTGTATACCGAAGCAGAATATCGTTTCCCGATTTCCCCGTGTGGAGGGTTGTGGGGTGGTGTTTTATTTGTGAATGCTACGTCCACAAATAATCCAACACAATCCCTGGGCCTATTTGAATCTATAAAGCCCGGTTATGGTTTCGGGGCCCGACTTATGGTAGATAAGAAATCCCGTACCAATCTTGCAATGGACTTTGGGTTTGGCGAAAAATCATTTGGGTTCTACCTAGCTGCTTCCGAAACTTTCTAGATAGCACTATGGGAATAAATATTTTGAGCAAGCATTAATGGATAATTATAATAACGCATTTTCGGGTTGATCAGATGACAAGGTCCAATCCGTAAAGTAGTTTAAACCAACAAATAACTTAGATGAAAAAATATTTTGTAGTACTTGTTTTTATGTTTTTCGGCTATCATGCCAGTTCACAGGTCCTAATATCCTTAATTTTTGGGGATAAGCTAAATTCTCCAGGGGTAGAATTTGGTTTGGAGGGCGGTTTTAATTTTTCCCATTTAGGAGGTATGGAATCCCACAACAGTTTGGGCAGTTTTAACATTGGCCTTTATTTTGACATCAAGATGAAGGATCAATGGTTTTTGTACACCGGGGTTTTGGTCAAATCCAAATTGGGAATGGATAAATTATCGGAAGGCGATCTTGATTTTCTTCAAGTCGATTTGTATCCTGAAGCTGGTGATTATAGTCAAGTGCTCAATTATTTTCTTGTACCCGCACTTGCGAAGTATAAGCTAAAAAACCATTTCTACATTGAAGCTGGCCCTCAATTTGGATGGATGCACAAAGCTTGGGTTGAGTACAATTCGGATATAGACGGCAAGGATGCCCGTATACGCCAGTATAATAAGGACATGATCAACTGGTTTGATACAGGGATAGTCGGGGGAATGGGCTACCAACTGCTCAAAGGCAAAGGCATGACTATCGGAATTAAATATTACTATGGTTTTATAGATGTCTACAAAGGTAAGTCTGGCACCAAAAACAATTCCTTGTTCCTAAAGGCCAATATACCGATTGGAGCGGCTAAAAAAAATGATGCTAAGAAGGAAGATTTGTAGTTGATGATAACCAACAAAATTCCAACCTCCCAACCTAATCGCTCAAGCCATGATCCTATGTTAGTACCTATGGTTGTGCCGTATTTCATCGTTTAAAAAATGGACAAACAAAAAAAGCTGGGATAAGACCCAGCTTTTTTTGTTTTGTTTGTCAATTCAGTCGGTAATCTCGGTGATCACTTGGCCGATACTACCGCTGGGCTGTTGAATATTCAATATAGCCGCAAGGGTCGGGGCAATATCGGTCATCCCTACCGTCCTATGGGTTTTACCGTGCCGTATCCCTGTTCCCATCCATACCAAGGGAATATGTGCATCATATGGGTTCCAATCCCCATGGGTGGCCCCAATACGCGATCCATCCTTCCATCCGGCAGATTTAACGATAACAATGTCGCCACTTCTCTTTGGATTGAATCCGTTGATCAACATAGATTTTGCTGGCTCCGGATAGGTAGCAGAAGCAAGAGCTTCATTTAAAAATGCCGTTTCAATACCAGGAACCTGCTTTAACTGCTCTATAATAAAATTGGCCGCCGTAATTTTATCGATTCCAAGTTTAGATAGTAAATCATAATCCAAGTATAATTGATAACCTGTCCTGGCCAGAATTATATCCGAGGAACCAAATTTTTTCTTCAGGGCCTGGCCTACGGATTTAAAAATATCATCGGTCAAAACACCGGTAGGAATCCTGTGTTCTTCCAGGTACCCTGGAGAGTGATCGGCACCATGGTCCGCGGTTATGAAAAAAAGATACCCATCCTTGCCATAATGTTTATCCAGATAGTTAAAAAGATCTGCCAAATCCTTATCCAGTCTAAGGTAGTTATCTTCCACCTCAATTGAATTTGGTCCATATGCGTGACCTATTTTATCGGGACTGGAAAGGCTGATGGCAAGAAGATCGGTAAATTTACCTTGGCCCAACTTGTAGCCCTCTATGGCTGCTTTCGCAAATTCCAAGGTCCAAGTGTTTCCAAACGGGGTTCTTGTCAGGGAAGCATTATGGGGAAATACGGGCTTCTTTTCACCGTCATAAACCGTTTCATAGTCTTTATCGTCCTTTTCGCTTAGTTTGTAGGTATCAATCGGATACAGGGTTTGCCAGCCTTTCGGCATCAGGATCTTATTCCAGTCCTTTTCGTTAAACTTTTTTACCCAATCCGGCAAAGCATCCATATAATACGTGCTCGTGGTAAATTTTCCGGAGCCCTCCCAAAAAGCTGCGTTAGCCGTATGTCCGCCAGGAAGGATGGCACCCCTATCCTTTATGGATATCCCCACCACTTTGCTTTGGTAATTGGTCGCAATCCGCAATTCGTCCCCAATGGTAGTGGTAAGAAGATTTCGGGGAGATTTATTTTCCTTAGCGTTCCCCCCTACCCCTGTTACCGTGGAATCCTCTACGTTGGAAATTTCCCTCCCCCAAGATCGATCGTACCAAGAGTTCTCCACTATTCCATTAATGGCAGGAACCGAGCCGGTGTAAACGGATGAATGGCCACAGGCCGTAACCGTTGGCGCATGCCGGATCATAGTGTTTTCACAGCTGAACCCCTGATTCAGGAGTCTCTTAAATCCGCCCTCGCCATATCTATCTTGGTACTTGTATAAATAATCCCATCGCATCTGATCTACCATAAGGCCAACAACTATTTTTGGCTTTTTTGCGGAATTGGTTTGTGCTAGGCACCCATGGGAGGATAAGTGGAATGCCACAATAAAGATAATAAGTACTATTTTTTTCATGATTTATTTTTTGAAAGAATTAAAAGTGAATATTCCCAATTTGCCGCGTGATCAAAAGGTTTAGTTAACTGAGCTCGTTGCAATGAGTTCGTGGTTTCGGCAATTCGGAAAAGAATTTCATCAAAATTATCTTCTTTTTAAATTTAAATCATATAGTATCTTATTCAAAACCTATATGTTTTTGACAAATTCCAAAACATATAGCTAAAATGTGGTACCCCCACCAAAGGCGCGGATAATTCAAATGACCTAACTGTAGTTGTGCAACTGGGATATTGGGATAAATCCAACGGGGGTCTTGATTTTCATTTCAAGTGTTGGCCTATATCAGGCGTCTTTACGGCCATTGAAATGCCCAGTACACTTATTCCATTAGCTGCAAGATGGTTTTTTATCTGCGGTGCTTCCAGATTAACCCCATCGAAATAAAATAGGTAAATACAGTGCCCAAATTTGCATAAATGTTATTAACACATCCTTTTTCTGCCCGCTACTTCCATTCCAATTCTTTATTTTAGTCAAGAAATCAAATTATTATCCATGGTTACCCCCGACAAACTGCAGCAAGCTTTCCAACTTTTTGACCAAGCGAACGGAAAAGACCCGAACATCGAGGAATATATGGGTATAACCTATCCAAAAGAAGTGCTGTATGCCATGCGGATGACGGGAAAATTGAACGACTTTGCCCCTAACGCTTCGGAGGCATTAAAATTAACAGCTCGTTGCCAACATATTCAAAGGTGGGAAATCCCCAGGGATTCTTACGATATGAATCGAGAGGGTTATTTAAAATGGCGACAAGACCTCAAAATTTTCCACGCTCAAAAAGCGACCGAAATTTTAAAAACGGTAGGCTATTCCCAAGCATTAATCGATAAAGTTGTCTTTTTACTGAAAAAGAAGCAGTTAAAGAAAGATGAGGATACCCAAACTTTGGAAGACGTAATCTGCTTGGTTTTTCTGGAATATTATTTCGAGTCTTTTCAGGCGGAACATCCAGAGGATAAACTGGTCGATATCCTTCAAAAAACTTGGCGAAAAATGTCAGAAAAAGGGCATAGCGCTGCCTTGAAGTTACCGCTTGCCACAAAGACGCGTGCTTTGATTTCCAAAGCGATAACCGTTTGATGGCATTTTGTATTGATTGGGAATTATTCCACTGCCAATAAAAAACCGCATTACACCTTGACACTGAGGGTTGTTTTGAGGATGCTTCGGCGGAACTTGCCACCATGCCGATTTGAAGTAAATTAATTAAGTAAATTTTATATCTTTAAAGCTAAGAAATTATTGTAAATAAACTAAAGCCCTTTACCATAACCGTTTGCAAAGCTCTTTTGATACCGATAAAAATAACACGTTGCCCAATGTATTTGGGTATTGTACATACAATTTGACCAAAACACAATTAAAATTCCGTAAAACATTCCATATGAAAAAATTACTACTCTTATTAACCGCGATGGCCCCTGCTTTTATGCAGGCCCAAACCATGCAAAAAGATTCAACAGCGTTGTATTTGTTTGACCGGATGGCCTCCGTTATTGGGGAACTTCAATCTTGCAGCTATACCCTACAACGCTCTGAGGATGTTTTGGTAAATGCCTATGGCCCTGAAAAACACTTTGCGACCGACAAGGTGCAATTGGTAGGCCCCGATAAAATGATAGTGCAGACACAGGGAGACGATGGCCACAAAGGGTATTGGTACAATGGTAAATTTATTGCCCGTTACAACTACAACGAGAACAATTATACGGTGGTCGAAGCTCCTGACAATATTATTGCCATGATAGATACCATACATCATGACTACGGCTTGGATTTCCCTGCCGCCGATTTCCTTAATCCCAATTTTACCGATGATCTTGTCGCCCAATTCGACAACATCGTTTTTTTAGGGAAGCGGAAAATCGAGGAACAGGAATGTTTTTATATCATGGCTACCAATAAGGATTTAAATATACAGTTCTGGATCGGTGACGGAGCCAACACCTTGCCCAAAAAGTTTTTGATTACCTATAAGAATAAAGACAATCAACAATTTGAGGGTACATTTAAGGATTGGATCCTAAATCCGGTGATTCCCTCATCCGTATTTGATTTTTTGCCACCCCCGGGGTCAAGGGAGGTAGCTATTTTGCCCCAATCCTAACTTAAGATGTTTTATACTAACTTGAAAATATTACAAATGAGAACACACAACAAATCCAAAACAATAAGACTCGGAATATTCCTAGGACTTATTCTATTGTTGGCTCCACTTTCCATTCATGCCCAACGGTTCGGTGGAGGGGGAATGCGAGGTGGTGGTGGTGGAGCCCATCGAGGTGGTAGTGCAATGAGTAGGCCTGCCCCATCGCATTCCGCTCCGAGCAGATCCAACTATTCCAGACCGTCCGGGGCATCGCATCATACCATAAACGGTGGCAGTCATAATGCCCCTTCCCGTACAAAACCCGCGGTAAAGCCCTCACCTAAGATAGATCGCAGCGGTACGACCCATCACACCTCAAACCGGCCATCCACCTCGGATGTAAAAAACAATGCTACTGGAAATAAAAGGAACAAGACCAAGAACAATAACGTTGGTAACAGGGTCGATGTTGACAAAAATCGCAATAATGTAAACATCAATGTGGACAACAGCAGACACACGAATATTCACAACACCCGGAATACCAGGGTCGTTGCCCCATCAAGGGCTTACGTACGCCCTCCATACTATTATGGAGGCCGTGGCTATTATAGTTTTCATCCTTATTATTATCACCCATATAGGCCTTTCTACTGGGGGCCCGTTTGGCATCCTTGGGGCTTCTTTATAGCTACGATTGCCACAACTGCAATCGTTGTAAGTATAGAGAACCAAAAATATTATTATGATCAAGGGGTTTATTATATACAATCCGATGGTGGATATACTGTTGTAGAAGCTCCTGTAGGTGCCACAGTTTCAGCGCTTCCCAAGGAAGCGCAAACCGTAAAGGTCAATGAGACCACCAACAACTATTATTACGGTGGCAGCTATTACGAAAAAGATGGAGAAAAATACAAGGTAGTGCCACCGACGGCTGGTACCATTGTTCCCAATTTGCCCGAAGGAGGGGAAGAAGTAAAAATAGGGGACCAAACCTATGTACAGTTTGGAGAAACCTACTACCAGCCCGTTCAGATAGATGGCAAGGATATGTATGAAGTAGTGGAGGTCAAGGATGAATAAATAAGAATCCATTATTAGGGCAATGTGGGGAATAATATGCCGAAAAATGATGACTTACTATCGGCCCGATATAATTCTATCGTATTTTCAGATTAACTCCATACAAAAAACCCATTTGAACAATTTTATAGGTCTTGGAGTTGTAATGGAACATTGGATTTAAAAACCCAACATAGGCTCATAAAGGATAAAAAGTGGCCCTACACAAAAAAACATTTTACATAATAGGCTCAACACTCTTTCTTTTAGTAGTGTTAATCCTGGTTTTACTGCCCTACGGAATCAAGAATTACACCGTCAAGAACAGCAAAGAACTAATTGGCAGACAGATACAGTTCAACAAACTAAATTTAAATTATTTTACCGGGAACGTCCAAGTGACCGATTTTAAAATGTTCGAACCCGATGATAAGACCAATTTTGTGACATTTGATACCCTGATCGTAAATTTGGAGCCCTATAAATTCCTTTGGAACGAAAAAGTCGTTGAACGCTTCTATCTAAAAGGATTGTTTGTAAATGTCATAATGAAGGATTCTGTCTTCAATTTTGACGACCTTATCGCATTTCATGCTGCACAGGAGGACACGCTCGCAACCAAGGCCCCGGAGGAAACCTTTAAATATAGCCTATCCAATCTGGAATTGAAAAATGCGAATTTCGTTTTTCACAATGAAAATATTGGTGATGTCACCGATATTGATAATTTCTCCTTTTTTATTCCATTTATCGGTTGGGACCAAAATCATAAGAGCAATGCAGATATCCAATTCAACTTTAAAAATGGGGGGTATTTTGCCTCCAAATTAAATATTAACCCCAATGACGGTGCATTTGATGCAACAATAAACTTAAGGAATCTAAATTTAGAGCCCTTTTATAAGTATACCAAGGAGTACGCCGAAATCAATAGTCTAAGTGGAAATCTCAATTCCCAAATAAAAATTGTTGGCAACACCAAAGCGGTCGAAAACGCGATCGCATCCGGACATTTGGATGTTAATAATCTTGAAATGACGGATACCAACAACAAAAAATTTCTTGGGGCAAAAAAAATAAATATCAATCTAAAAAAATTGGACTATGCCCAGAATTCCTATGAACTGGACTCGCTGGACATTAGAAGCTCCTATACCTTTTTTCAACTGGATTCCACAACCAATAATTTCTATAAGATTTTTAAACTCGATGGGCCTACAAACAAAACGGTAACAGATACCACCGTTATTACGACCTCAGATTCCACAGCGAGCAATCCATTAACCTTACATTATGTCATAAATCATCTTAACCTAACCGATGGTGTGCTGGAATACACGGACAATTTAACCGGGGAGCCCTTTAATTATCATTTAAGCCAAATAAAAATCAACACGAACAACGTGTCCAGCGATGCCAAATGGTTGGATATTAATGCCGATATGTTATTGAACAATAGAGGAACTTTAAAGGCCGAGTTGGGCTTTAATCCATCCAACACCCTGTATGCAAATTTGGATATCGCAATTAAAAACTTTTTGTTGTCCGATATTAATATCTATTCCAAATATTATACGGGAAATAGTATTTTACAAGGTGAGATGTTTTATTATTCCAATTCCAAAATCACCAATGGGGATATTCTTAGCGAAAACAAATTGGTCATAAGGGATGTGGCGATAGATGACTCCAAAAAAGGAATATACAAGTTGCCACTTAGGCTCGCCCTGTTCTTATTAAAGGACAAGAATGGGGACATAACACTGGATGTTCCCGTAAGGGGCGATTTAAAAAATCCGAAAATTAATGTTGGGAAAATTATTTGGACCACTTTCAAGAATATAATCTTTAATACAGCGTCAAAGCCCGTCAACTTTTTGGCCGGACTGGTCGATGGCGATCCCAAACAATTTGAGGAAATAACCTTTTCCTATTTGGACACCATTCCTTCGGAAGCACAATTTAAGACTTTGGACAAGTTGTTGGAGATAGAATCGAAGAAAGAAGGCCTTAAAATTGAAATGGTACATTACTACGATCGGGAACTTCAAAAAGAGGCTATCGCACTGGACCAATTGGGAAAAGAATTTGAACGGCAAACCCAGAAGAATTACCTTAAAAATGGGAAAGAATTTGAAGAATTTGTCAAGGCAAAAGCCGTGTCCGATTCTATAATAGTTTCAGATTCCTTGAACCTTAAGGATACCGCCTTAAAACTCATCGATAAAACTTCGTTGGATTCCTTGGCAAAAGCGTACAACCAAAATTTGCTAAACAATACCACGCAGTACCTAAAAACCGCCAAGGATTCAACCCAAATAACAATCCGGGAATCCGACCCTCAAAAACCGGAAAATACAGGTTCTAAATCAAAATTTAAAATCAACTATGGTTTATTGGACGATTCTGAAACTAGGCCCCAAAATCCATAGTCCAATAAATAATCCATGGTTAGGCACATTCAGAAATAATATAAACGCTTGTAAATCAAGTAATTAATCCGTATATTTAGGTATAATAAAACCCCGAAAATGAGTCTTCAGCTCGAAAAACGGG
>JBLWZN010000011.1:0-90058 GCA_048266425.1 Sediminicola sp. | reverse complement strand
CGTTTGCCATCAACTTTTAACAGTGATCTCCTGTTTGGTTTAGTGGACACTAGTGATAAAACTTAGAAAATGAAATCTAATAATGAAATATCCATAAATAGTCCAAAAAATAGGTTAAACTTAAGTTGTCCTTATCATTGCTTTAAAAAAAACTAATTTTGTCAACCTTCTTTTTTATATCAACCCACGACGTATTTTTATATCAATTTTGAATACCAGTCGAAAGCTAAAATTCACGAACCCAAAAATTTAAAATAAAATACTCCTTGGAAATAACAGTTGGCGAAATCGACGATTCTTGAATAACTGCAAAAAAGATAATATACAGGTGAACAATTACACCCGCCAGAACGACTCTTTCTGGCTAGCCCGCCAGTCCGCCCGTGTCCCGCCGGAATGACCATGTCGGGCTGGCGTTCGGACGGGAGTGACTTTTTCGTACTGGTCCAACCCTATAAAAAAAGTTGACACCAACTAATAATAAACCTTATCCCTTCCATGAAAATCAATTTTAAAATCCTTTGTACCGATATTGATGGCACCTTACTCTATAACGCGAACGATGTCTCAAAATTTACCATTTCTGAAATTACCCGAATAAAAAATGCGCTGCAAATTGTACTTGTGTCGGCCCGAATGCCCCAGAGCATGACGTATCTCCAAGAAAGATTGGGCCTAGTGAACGAACCTATCATCTGTTACAACGGGGCTCTAATTATGGAAGGTGAAAAGGAGATTTTCTCCCGAACGATGCCATTGGAACTGGTGGATGAGATATATCAAATAGGAAAGAAATACAACATTGAACTTGGTTTGTACTTTAAAAAAGAGTGGTATGTGGAGACGGACAGCGTAAGGGTACAAAAAGAAACGAGGGATACCAGGGCAACACCTTGTTTCAGGGCAACCACAACCACACTGGCTGATTGGAAGGAAAGAAACATAAGTGCCCACAAAATTATGTTAATGGGAACCAAAGGAGGAACGGACCAAATATTTCCACTACTCATAAAACAGTTTGGGGAACAATTACATTTGTACCGCTCCAATGACACCTTGATCGAAGTGGCCCCAAAATCGGTCTCTAAGCTCTCCGCTATTAATTTGCTTTTGCAACCCGGTCAATCATTAAGTCAGGTGATCGCATTTGGGGACAATTACAACGATCTTGAAATGCTCCAAAGCGTGGGTTGTGGAATCGCTGTTGAAAATGCAAGGGAAGAGGTAAAGGCTATCGCCAAGGAGGTGACGTTAAAAAATACGGCGGACGGAGTGGCGCATTGGATCCAACAAAATTTGATTTTTTAATTCCGACTTTAAGGTCCCATACCCAGGTTTTACTCGAATTATAAACTCCAGTTGCTAGACGGAATACACAAATACGTTTTAGCTGTTTTTTGGTGTAGATGGTACTAATTGTTATCGGCAGGGTCTCGGTTTTATCTGCTCCAATAAAAAAATACGTAAGTTTATGGCCTATCGTTTTTAAGTTGGAACACAACACCTATAACACAAAATTAAAACAATGAACCAACCCTTGATTACCAATGATGCTGTAGTTTTCGGGCTACTTGCCCTTTGTCTCGGTTTTATTTTTTATACCTCATCCATACAAACCGGTTTTTGGAAAAAATTCTATTCCGTTGTTCCCGCAGTGCTTATGTGTTATCTGCTCCCGTCTATATTGTCCAGTACAGGTATAATTTCAGATACTACCTCCAATCTCTATTTTATGGCTAGCCGATATTTATTACCGGCGGCCCTGGTTTTATTGACCTTGAGCATTGACCTTAAGGCCATTGCCAATCTGGGCGGCAAGGCCCTGATCATGTTTTTGACAGGAAGTATAGGTATCATTATTGGCGGACCCTTGGCTATACTCATTGTATCCATCTTTTCTCCGGAAACCGTGGGCGGTGTTGGATTTGACGCGGTTTGGCGTGGGCTCTCTACCATAGCGGGGAGTTGGATTGGCGGAGGTGCAAATCAAGCGGCCATGTTGGAGATATTTAAATATAATCCTGAAAAATACGGCGCCTTGGTCCTTGTAGATATTGTCGTAGCCAACGTATGGATGGCTATACTACTACTTGGAGTTGGCCGAACCCGCCAATTGGACCGATGGCTCAAGGCCGATGTAACTTCAATAGAGACCTTAAAAACAAAAGTATCCGCTTTTACAGAAAAAATTGCCCGAATACCTACCCTGAAAGACTATATGATGCTACTGTTTTTTGGATTTACAGCCGTTGGCCTGTCCCATTTTTTTGGGAACCATATAAGTGGGTACTTAATAGATAATGTTGAAGCGGTGCGCAACAAGGAAAGCTTTTTGTCCTTTTTGGGCGAGGAGTTTTTTTGGATGGTGGTCCTCGCTACTTTGGTTGGAATTGTGCTTTCCTTTACGAAAGCCAAAAATTACGAAGGAGCCGGTGCAAGCAAAATCGGGGGATTGTTTATCTATGTCTTGGTAGCGACCATAGGTATGAAAATGGATTTGGGAAAAGTCCTTGAAAACCCTGGTCTGTTGGCCATTGGTTTTATCTGGATAGCCATCCATGCACTCTTATTGATAGTCGTGGCCAAATGGATCAAGGCCCCCTATTTCTTTCTTGCTGTGGGAAGCCAGGCCAACGTAGGTGGAGCTGCATCCGCTCCCGTGGTCGCTGCCGAGTTCCATCCCTCCCTTGCATCTGTAGGGGTTCTGCTTGCAGTTTTGGGGTATGTAGTGGGAACCTTCGGAGCTTTATTATGTGCCTATCTTATGGAAATCGCTTCCAAAGTATAGTGACGTTTTAAAAATTTTCGAATTATTTTATTATTCCAAATATTTCGGGGCAAATCACAAATTCTTAAACAGGGTCCTAGAAATATGGAAAGTTTGTTGATATTTGTGCCACTTTTATCAAATTTAAAGAAATTAATGAAGAACTTATTTTTAATTGTATTGACAATCGGTCTTTTTACGGCTTGCAATCGTGAGACCAAAAACACAATGACCGTTACCGGAAATGTAAAGGGCCTAAAAAAAGGCACCCTTTACCTGCAACATATTCCCGATTCCGTTTTGGTGACCGTGGATTCGCTTAAAATTGAGGGAGATGGCAACTTTACCTTCAAAACAGAATTGGAAAGTCCTGAAATTTTTTACCTCTACCTGAACAAGAAGGACAATAACGACATTAATGATAGAATTACCTTCTTTGGGGAACCGGGGACCATCACTATCCAAACTTCTTGGAATTCATTTGATTTCGGCGCCAATATAGAGGGTTCTAAAAGCCAAAAGAAATTGGAAGAGTACAATAAGGTAGTTTCCCAGTTCAGCAAAAAAAGCTTGGATTATATCCAGGCCCGTTATGACCCAAAGTTTAGGACAGATTCCTTGGCGGTGGATTCCATTGAAAAGTTGAGCAACCAAAATGTGGTTCGGGAGTACATATATTCCCTAAACTTTGTCATGAACAACCCGGATTCCTATGTAGCACCCTATGTGGCCCTAAGAAACGCCGAAAGTACGAATATTAAATTTCTTGATTCCATTTACAAGAAATTGACCCCAGAGGTGGCGGATTCAAAATATGGCTTGGAATTAAAGAAATATATGGAGGATCTAAAGTCGGCCAAATAATCGCGCTTACCCAATTTGTTATATTATCCTAAATATCAAAATGTTGCCTCCAATATTTAGAATTGAATGGATATCGATCTCCAAATAAACTATTTAAGCGCACCTGAAACCTATCCGGTCCGGAACCCAGTTCTTAGACCGGGAAAACCGATAGCGTCCTGTGTCTTTGACGGGGACAATTTGCCTACAACTTTCCATCTTGGTGGGTTCTACCAAAAACGACTGGTAGCCGTGGTTACTTTTTTGGAACAGGACCGATCGGATTTTGGTTTAAAAAATGCCGGACAAGTTAGGGGGATGGCGGTACTTAAAGAATATCAAGGAAAGGGATTTGGAAAATTATTGCTTAATTTTGGGGAGAAGCTCCTTTTTGATCGGCAAATTAAAACGGTATGGATGAACGCTAGGGAAATCGCGGTACCTTTTTATAAAAATTGCGGTTACAATATCCTAGGGGAGCCCTTTGTAATCCCTGAAATAGGGAACCATTTTGTAATGTTTAAAAAATTATCGTAACCATGCATAGAAGATCCTTTATCCAAAAAAGCAGTGTTTCAGGACTAGGCTTGACCCTTCTGCCCAACTTGATGTTTCCGAGCACAACGGAGTACACCGTGGATGAACTTATGGGTAAAGCCAAATTAGAACTGTTTGGAAAGGACGTTCAGCTTAGAAAAGAGGCCTATGAAGCGTTTGTAAACATGAAAAAGGCAGCGTATAGCGACGGGATAGACCTAAAAGTAATCTCGAGCTATCGGAGCTTTGAACACCAAGCCCGAATTTGGGATAGAAAATACTCCAATTATGTCGATGAAGAAGGCCTTACGCCATTGGATGCGATCGACAAGATTATAGAATATTCCACGATTCCCGGCACTAGCCGACATCATTGGGGCACCGATGTAGACCTTGTTGACGGATACCAAAAGGTTGATGGGGATGTTTTGGATTCTGAAAAATTTGAAACGGGCAAACCCTATGAATCCTTTAAAAAATGGATGGATGAAAATTCCAAAAAGTTTGATTTCTACCTTGTATATACCGACGATCCCAAGAGAAAGGGATTTAAATACGAGCCTTGGCACTTCAGTTACGCTCCCCTATCCATCCCAATGCTGACCCAATTTAGAAAAAAAAATATCCTTAAGTTAGTGTCCAAGGAAGAAATTATGGGCAGTGACCACTTTACTACGGGACTTTTGAGAAGTTATATACAGGATAATATTTTGGACATCAACCAAGAATTGCTCTAAGGATTTTGAAGTTTCAAGGTTAAAGGTTAAAAAAAAGCCCTGAAACCATAACTCCGAATTCACAACTTTTCCAATTTATTGAATTAAGTTGAAGGCTTCACAATTATTTAATTAACCAGCAACTTAATGATCTACGGGATAATTTACGACGAATACCACCATTTATCATTATTTTTGTCTATATTTGATCATCCCCAATCTTTTAATCGTCCCAGATTTAACCCCTTATAGCTTTGATTAATAATCATTAAACGAGACTATATGGGAACACTATTACATTTCAAGAACATTTATTCTGAAGCATTTGACGATTGCAAACCAGAGATTGTAGTGAATCTTTTGAAGATTTATTCAGTTTTTTGTGCTGCTATGTTGTTGATGGCCGTTTACGCATTTATGTTTAGGGCCTTTACAGGATTTAGATTTTAATTTACGGTTTATTTGCTCTTTTACCTGAACACTATTATGAAGTAAATAAATTGAAAAAAGCCTCGTCCAAATTACAGGACGGGGCTTTTAATTGATTGACTAATTCAATTTAAGTTTTGGCATTCACTCATGCCTATTTTATTCTATTACCGTCAGAATCAAACTTCAGGTTCTTCTTCATATTTTCCTTTTTTAACTGCACCCTGTAGGTTTTACTGGCATCCTCCCCATTGTAAAAAACAGTATATGCCGTTCCGTTTACCATCCAGTCCGGGTTTTCCTTATAAACGGAGTTTCTAACCGCCATGGGTAAGGTAAGATCTTCATACGTCTCATGGGTATGAACAATTTTACCATCGTTGTCATAGGTGGCTAAAATTTTCGCCTTCTCCTTGCTAAACTTTACATGGTACACCTTGTCGTCATTGTCATCAAAAGATGGATGATTCTTGACATTGTAGCTAGACGCCTCTCTTTCGAGCGCATAAACTTTTGTAGAGACGACTCCTTCCGCAACCTTATCAAAATAAGCTTGGTCCGTTGGGGAAACTTCTACCTCGTTGAGCGCAATTGTCTTTTTATTGCAATCGCTCGAATTCTGTGAATATCCTAGGTTGGCAACTCCTAGCAACATTATGCCTATTACTAAATTTTTCATCTGATTAAATTTTTGTGGATTTTGATTGATGAAAACACATGTTCGATACATATTTGTTTTCGTTTTAAATAATACGATAATTAAAAACTATCCTTATAGACCCCTAGTTCCCGGTCATTTATTCCTTTGAATCAGGCTGATCCAAAATAAATAACCGACATTTATAGGATGTAATGGCCCATAATCTTGGCCTTGGAAACAACTTGCGCCCCGCCTCGGAAATATCTGCCAATACATCGTTAACAAACTTAAGGGTTACCGTAGAGGCATGCGTAAGTCCGAATCCAAAATTTGCCTGGTGACAAATATTATAGCGAATGTGCCGCTTTAATATTTGGAACTTGCAAATAATATAGAGGACCAAGATTGGTTCAAAAATTACTGGCTACTTCTTGCTTTTCTTGTATTCCAGAAGGACTTCTTGAACCGCAGTGGCATTGGATAGCTCAGCGTGTTTCATGACAGATAGACCCTCGTCACTTTTTATGGACAGATCTGCCCCATTGGCAATAAGGATTCGCATTATCTCCGGCTTATTGTACCGAGCGGCAAATATTGCAGGAGTTTTTCCCAAGGATTTTTGGTTTACGTCTTCCCCTAGGGCTATCATGCGTTGCACCGTTTCCACATCCCCTTCCATAATGGCTTTACAAAAGGAATCCGGACCCGGCTTCGTAGCTTCACTACTAATTGTTGCAGTAAAATTGTTGGAGAATACACCTGTTTCGGTGTTTGCACTTGCGGCCATTAGCACAAAGGCCATGGCCACGGTAAGAACTGTTTTTTTCATGATGAATGATTTTTGATTAATGAATGATGATTGTACTTAAAAGACGCCATTGTCATTTATTTGTTTCAACTAAAGTTTATAAATAACAAAATTTTAACAATTTTGACTTTTATTGATTAAAACATGCCTCGTGTAACTTCTCGATCAAAAAAAGCATAAAAGTCAATTTAAATAATAGTTATACTTGGCAAATCGCCTTATTTTTGAGGTACGCTAAAAATCATTTCAAATGAACAAAAAAGTTATCCTGATGATCTTGGATGGTTGGGGAAAATCTCCCGACCCAAAAGTTTCGGCCATTGAAAATGCAAAGACGCCGTTTATAGATTCCCTATATAAAAAGTACCCCAATTCCAACCTTAAGACATTTGGAATGAATGTTGGCTTGCCAGAAGGCCAGATGGGAAACAGTGAAGTCGGCCATATGAACTTGGGTGCCGGTAGGATCGTGTACCAAGATTTGGCCAAGATCAATTTGGCCGTTAAGGACAATACCCTTAAGGACGAAAAGGTATTGAAGGATGCGTTTCAATATGCCAAGAAAAACAACAAACCTGTGCATTTTTTGGGCTTGGTAAGCGATGGAGGCGTACATAGCCATACTTCGCACTTAAAAGGTCTCATCCAGGCTTCCGAAAGCTATGATCTGGAAAATACCTTTGTACACGCCTTTACCGATGGTAGGGACGTGGACCCAAAAAGTGGAAAAGGATTTTTGGAAGATCTTGGCAACTTCTGTTCGGACAAAAAGACAAAAATCGCTACCATAATTGGACGGTATTATGCAATGGACCGGGATAAAAGATGGGAACGGGTAAAATTGGCCTATGACCTATTGGTACATGGGGAAGGCGAAAAGTCACAGGACATTATCAAGGCCGTGCAAAACAGTTATGATCAAGGCATAAGCGATGAATTTATAAAGCCCATTGTACATGTAGATAGCCAAGGCGCTCCCTTGGCAACCATTAAACCAGGGGATGTGGTTATCTTTTTCAATTTTAGGACGGATCGTGGCCGGGAACTTACACAGGTATTAAGCCAGGAAGATAATCACGAGTACAATATGCATAAACTGGACTTGTATTATGTGACCATGACCAACTATGACGATTCCTATAAAGGGGTTCATGTGATCTATGACAAGGATAACATTTCCGAGACCTTGGGGGAAGTACTTTCGAAAGCGGACAAAAAGCAGATTCGCATAGCCGAGACCGAAAAGTATCCCCATGTCACTTTTTTCTTCAATGGCGGACGGGAAATTCCATTTGACGGGGAAAAGCGGATTTTATGTCCTTCTCCCAAAGTAGCTACCTATGACCTAAAACCAGAAATGAGCGCTTATGAAATTAGGGACGCCATTATCCCGGAATTGGGAAAAAAGGAAGCCGATTTTGTCTGTCTCAATTTTGCCAATCCGGATATGGTAGGACATACCGGGGATATGAATGCAGCCATAAAAGCGTGTGAAACGGTGGACAGTTGTGCAGAATCCGTGATTACTGCAGGATTGGAAAATGGGTATTCTACCCTGGTAATCGCAGATCACGGCAACTGCGATACCATGATCAATCCCGACGGCAGTCCAAACACAGCACATACAACAAATCTAGTGCCATTGATCGTGGTGGATCCGGATATTAAAAAGGTAGAAGATGGGGTCCTGGGGGATATTGCCCCGACCATTCTTAAGATGATGGGGATATCCCAACCCAAACTGATGACCCAGAAAGCATTGGTATAAGCCTGGATTTCTATACTTAACTTTGTTATAACATTGTTTCACTGGGGTATAATCCAAACTTACTTTTAACGTGACAATGGACGAAAAGATGAAAGAGCAAGGACAGCCATAAAACGAAATTTGAGTTTTTTGGGATTAAATATGACCTTTTTATCTATTCCAATGAAATTTCTTTGCCTTTCTTCCTTTGTCCTTTCGTCCATTGTCGTTTTAAAAATGTTCGGGTCTTATAGTTTAGTCACAATATTTGTTGCATGACCAATGCCCTATTTAGTCTGTTAATAATGCCCGATCTAAATGGACATAGCCTCCGTCCACAAAAATAAATTGACCTGTGGTGTGGGACGATTTTTCCGAAATGGTAAACAAACAGGTATCGGCAATCTCCTGGGGAGTTGTCATACGATGACCCAAAGGAATTTTTTTCGTAATGGATTCCAATTTTTCCGCACCATTTTCCAAGGTTTTGATCCAAGTGTCATAAGAAGGTGTCCAGCTCTCCGCTATTATTATTGCGTTACTTCGGATTCCAAATTTAACCAGATCTACGGCCCATTCGCGGGTAAGGCCCAAGACTCCTCCCTTTGCAGCGGCATAGCCCGACGTACTCCCTTGACCTGTTAAGCCCACCTTGGAGCCAATATTAAGAATATTTCCTTTGGAAGCTTTTAAGTGTGGCAACGCATATTTTACCGTCAAATAAAAACTGACAAGATTCAATTTAAGGGAATACATAAATTCCTCATACGTAGCATCAAATCCGGCTCCATCGTTCACCCCTACATTATTAATTACCACATCGATACGGCCGTATTTTTTAACAATACCTTCTACTGCGGTCTTAATTTGATCTGGTTCGGTAACGTCGGTCTGAAAAAAAGAGGCATCAATTCCATTTTTCCGCAACTCTTCGGCATACCCAAATCCACGGGCATTTCTGTCCACGATGGCAGGGATGGCTCCTTCCTTGGCCAACGCCTGTAAGATGGTCTCCCCGATGCTTTCCCTGACACCTGCCGCCCCAGTAATCAATACTACTTTTCCTTTTAAGTTTAAATCCATAATTCTAAAAATTATTTTAAGTTGTAAAATTGTATGGCATTCTGTCCCATTATAGCCTTTTGTTCATAACTGCTCAAAGGGGCGATGAAATCGGTTACTAATTTAAGTACTTCGCCATAATTTCCAGCTACCAAACATACAGGCCAATCGGACCCGAACATAATCCGTTCAGTACCAAATGATTCCAAAATGAGGTACATGTATGGGTGAATTTGGTCCGGAGACCAATTTCCGTATTCGGCCTCGGTAATCATACCGGAAAGTTTGCAATATACATTTTCATGCTTTGCCAATTCCTGCATCAGAACGGCCCAGCCATCAAAGAATCCGTCCTTGATATAAGGCTTGGCAATATGGTCTACCACAAACTTCTGCCTGGGAAACTTTTTCACCAATTCCAGTACGGCGCCTAATTGATGGGGGAACACTAAAATGTCATAGGTGTAACCACCAGGCTCCAAACTGGAAATACCACGAACAAAATCTGGTCTTAGAAGAAAATTTGGGTCTGCTTCTCCCTGCACGATATGTCGGAATCCTTTTAATCTTTTCTCATTACGGTAACCTTCCAGCACAGCATCCACCTTGTTAGAACGTAGGTCTACCCAACCGACGACCCCTTTGATAAAATCGTGGTCCTTGGCCAAGGCCAACATAAAATCGTTCTCCTCCAAAGTCTGGTCTACCTGCACCGCCACGCATCCATCAATATGGTGTTCACCATAAACCTTTTTTAAATTGGCTGGTAGAAAGCTCTTTCGGATAGCGGACATATCATCATCGATCCATTGGTGCCTTAATGGGTCATATTTCCAAAAGTGTTGATGGGAATCTATATTCATTTATTTTGTTTTAAACGTCCATTTATGAATTTGTGATTGACTCCAGTGTTTTTAAAGTTGACATAACACCTTTGGCTTCAATTTCCATAATATAGTTTGATACCATTTCCGTCATTCCTATAAAATCGTTCAAGTTTTCTCCCCAGATCGATTTATTGGCCAATACGCTCTGTACCAGTTCCTCGGTCGTCAACTTTCCATTCGCTTCCCGTTGCCAATAATCGTGAAAGAACACCAATACTTTCTGGTCGTCCTTAACTTCTATTTCTTCCCCATCAAATTTCCCCTTATAAAACAAGATAAGGGCCGCAAGTGAAAAAACGATCCTTGCCGGCAGGCTCCCCGTCCCAATATGGTAGTCCTTTAAGGTAGGCAACAAACGGGTTACGAATTTGGAGGTACCATTGAGGGAAATACTTATCAGTTGGTGTTCGATCAAAGGATTGCGAAACCTATCCAACACCTCCTGAACAAATTTATGCTTTATGGAATCGGGGAAATCCAAAGTTTGCACTACTTCTTCCATCAACAGGTTTTCGACATAAGAACACACGTCATTATCCTGCATTACCTCCTTTACGAGACGCAATCCTGCCAGATAACCTACTGGTACCATTGCCGTGTGCGCCCCATTCAAAATCCTGACCTTCATTTCCCGATATGGGGCCAGATCCTCCACAAACTGAACGTTTAAATTCGTTTGGGCAAAAGGAAGTTCTTTCTGGATCTGCTGTGATCCCTGTATCACCCAACTGTGATAGTATTCCCCTGCCACCAATAGTTTGTCCCCATAGCCCAGCCCACTCTGTATTTCTGTGATCCGATCTTTGGGATAGCCTGATACGATTCGATCCACCAAAGTACCGCAAAAATGGTTTGACGACTCGATCCAAGCCTTAAAATCCGGGTTCAAATTCCAATGTTCGGCATACTGCAAAATGGTTTCCTTGAGTGCCTTACCATTGTTCTCTATAAGTTCGCAAGGCAACAAGATGCACCCTTTGGTGGGATCGCCAGCAAAAAAAAGATACCGATGGTGCAACCAAATGGTCAGTTTCGCCGGAAACTCCGTAGGTGGTATTTCTGTAAATTTATCATCTGGATTAAATCTAATCCCTGCCTCCGTGGTATTTGAAACGATAAACCTCAGCTCGTTAATTTCGGCCAATTTTAGATACTCTTTCCATTCCGTATACGGATTGATTACTTGTTGAACAACGGAAACCAACTTCTTCTCCCCTATCAACCTACCTTCCTTTATACCGTCAAGAACCACTGTAAAAAGTCCATCCTGGGATTTCAATTCCCGGTAATCGCCCCTTTCCGTTGGTTTGATGACCGCCACTCCCCCGTTAAAATCGGTTTCCTCATTGAGGATCTGGATCATCCAGTCCACAAAGGCCCGAAGAAAATTACCACCACCAAATTGCATGACTTTGATGGGCAGCTCTACCGGTTTATTCTGCGTTGTCCTGTTAAGTATTTGCATTTATGTTTTTAATAGTATGTAATTATTACTTCAGCGCTCTCTACCTTGAAGATTATGGTACCTATAACGATATCCCCCGTTTCCAAGGAATAAAATCTTCCTGTCCCAGCCTAACCGCTGCCGGGACAATCTCCCCACTGGCCACTTGAATAATATATTCCAATAGTTCAGCCCCCTTGGTCTCTATGGTATCCTCCCCTGTGATAATCGTTCCCGTATTGAAGTCGATGATGTCGTTCATCCGATTGCTCAATGCATTGTTACTGGACATTTTGATAACGGGAGCCACGGGATTTCCTGTAGGGGTGCCCAGACCTGTTGTAAAACAGATTACATTGCACCCAGACCCCGCCAAACCGGTTGTGCTTTCCACATCGTTGCCAGGGGTACACAACAGGTTCAGGCCCTTTTTGGTTGACTTTTCCGTATATTCCAGGACATCTTCGACCAAGGAGGTACCTCCTTTTTTTGCAGCTCCTGCAGATTTCATGGCATCGGTAATTAGTCCGTCCTTTATATTTCCCGGGGATGGGTTATTTTCAAAACCAGAACCCACTGCCGTTGCCTTGGCAGAGTATACCCGCATCAATTTGGAAAACTTTTCGGCACTCTCCTTCGTCTTGCAACGATTGATCAATTCCTGTTCCACCCCATTGAGCTCTGGAAACTCCGATAAGATGGTCGTCCCTCCCAAAGCCACCAATAAATCGGAGGCATAACCTAGGGCCGGATTGGCAGAGATTCCAGAAAAACCATCCGACCCCCCGCATTCCAGGCCTAGCACCAATTCACTTAAGGGGGCAGGTTGCCGCCCGACTTTATTTGCCTCGATCAATCCTAAAAACGTCTTCTTTACCGCTTCTTCCAAAAAATGGCGTTCGCTCTTGCTCTTTTGTTGTTCCAACACATAAAGCGGCTTGGAAAATTCAGGGTCCCGTTCCAAAATTGCCTCTTCCATAATTTTGAACTGGGCATTTTGGCAACCAAGACTTAGAATCGTGGCCCCGGCCACATTTGGATTTGTAACATACCCTGCCAACAGTCGGCAAAGCGTATCGGAATCCTGACGGTCGCAGCCACACCCACCTTGATGATTTAAAAACCTTATCCCATCCACATTTGGAAAAACACGGTCCTGCTTTATCTGATCGGCAGTTTTTATTAGATCCGTACGCAAAAGTTCCGTTTCGTCCGCACCATCCTTAAATTTCCGGACCAAGGTTTCCGTGTCCACCACGAAATCACTAGAGGTATGGTATCCCAAGGATTTGAGGAGGGCCGATTTCATCACCTCTACATTCCTGTTTTCACAAAACACCAAAGGAATAACTAGCCAATAATTTGAGGTGCCTACGCTGCCATCCGCACGGTGATAGCCCATAAAGGTGCGATCCTCCCATTTTGTAACATCCGGGGCCGTCCATGTGGCACGCTCGCTTCCAACCTCGTACTCAGCAGAGGCATGCACCACATTTTCCGTGGTTATGGTCTCTCCTTTGGCAATTGGCTTTATCGCCTTCCCAACCAAAGTGCCGTACATTATTACGGAATCCCCGACCTCCAAATCGTCGTTTGCAAATTTATGCTTGGCATGGGTATCGGTTGCAAGGACGAATTCTCCCCCGTTGTACTTTACTGGATCTCCTTTATATAAATTCCTTAGGGCGGCCAGTACATTGTCCTTAGGATGTATCTGTAAATATTTATTGCTCATTTATCTTTTTGACTTTTAACTTTTTCAAACAAAATATTAGTTATTGTAGTAGATTGTACTTTTTCAGATGCTATCTACGACGTTATTCTTAAAAATCCACCATGGCCTTTATCGTCCCAGTTTTGGGGTCTAACCAACTATCAAAATTAGCGATCATTTCCCGAAAACCAACGGTATGGGTTATAAAAGTGTCCGTTGGGAATTTTCCATTTTTCAAGACATCGATAACATGCTCAAAATCCGCCAAGGTAGCGTTCCTACTACACATTAGCGTAGTCTCTTTGGCGTGGATCATCGGGTGTGAAAATGTAAGGTCCCCTTTGGAGAGTCCCACCAACACATATCTGCCCCCGTGTGACATATATTTTATACCAGCTTCCAATGCCCCTTTGTGACCTGTGGCATCGAAAACGACCGTAGCCATATCCCCCTGGGTAATTTCGGAAACCCGGGCAACCGCATTTTCATCAGCCACGACCACAAAATCCACCCCTATATTTTTTTTGGCATAATCCAATCGCTGTTGGTTAACATCCATGGCGATGACGTTTGCCCCAGCTATTTGGGCAAGTTTCATGATTCCGATACCAATGGGCCCGCAACCGATTACTACAATCCTCTCCCCGCTCTGTAACAGGGCCCGTCGAATGGCATGTGCACCAATCGCCAACGGTTCTACCACCGCCATCTGCTCATCAGTAAGCCGTTGGGCCGGTATCAAAAGACTAATCGGAACAGTTATCAGTTCCTGCATCCCGCCATCGGTATGGACGCCCAAAACTTGAATGTCCGTGCAACAATTGGGCTTGCCATTGCGACAAGCAATACATTTTTCACAACTTATATACGGAATTACCACCACCTTATCACCAACCTTAAGTCCCCTTTCGTTTTCTCCGATCTCAACAATTTCGGTAGCGAGTTCATGTCCCAATATCCTTGGGTAGGTAAAGAAAGCCTGATTCCCCGCATAAGCATGCAGATCGGTACCGCAAATACCCACTTTCTTAACCCGCAAAAGGGCCTCATTATCCTTTCTGACAGGAATATCCTTTTCCAAGAACAGGAACTCACCGGGTTTTTCGCAAACTATATATTTCACACGTTAATTGCTATTTTCCTTAATTTTCCCAAATAACCATGGAAGTTTAAATTAATCTTGCCCGAACTAGGTTTGACGGACATTTCGCTGGGTTTTAATTGATTATTCCAAACAAGGTGGCTTCGTACAAAAAACATGGGTTCATTAATAGGTAAAAATACCAAAAACAATCTTACCTATAAGCCAAGAGCTCACATTTTCACCAAAAATGCGCTGGTACCAATTTCGGTTATCCTTTAACTTTTGTACATTGGCCCCTTAACAAAACCAAACTATGTCGGCTACGCACATTCTTTTGCTTATCGGGGGCTATTTTTTACTGCTTTTGACCATTTCCTATTTTACCGGAAAAAATGATTCCAATGCGGATTTCTTTAAGGCCGGCAAACAATCACCTTGGTTTTTGGTGGCATTTGGGATGGTTGGTGCTTCCTTGTCCGGTGTTACTTTTATCTCGGTGCCAGGGTGGGTAGAGACCTCCCAATTCAGTTATATGCAGGTAGTGTTTGGTTATTTGGTAGGCTATTTTGTCATAGCCTACCTTCTTCTGCCCATATATTACAAACTTAACGTTACTTCCATATACCAATATTTGGAACAGCGTTTTGGATTGGTAAGTTATAAGACGGGAGCATTTTTCTTCTTTATTTCCCGGGTTCTCGGAGCTTCATTCCGACTGTTTTTAGTGGCCATGGTATTGCAACAGTTCGTCTTTGACGCTTGGAACGTACCCTTTGAGGTCACTGTAATCCTTTCCATTCTCCTTATCTGGATCTACACGTTTAGGGGAGGCATTAAGACCATTGTGTGGACAGATACGCTTCAAACCTTGTTCATGCTTGTCTCCTTGGGCCTTTCCATTTATTTTATCAATCAAAAATTAGGGTGGAGCTTTTCAGAATTTTTAGCCTCGGACGAGTTAAAGCAATACAGCAAAATCTTTGTCACCGATGATTTTTTTGCCAAGAACAACTTTATAAAATCCTTCTTTGGTGGGATGTTCATTACGATTTGCATGACAGGGCTGGATCAGGACATGATGCAAAAAAATCTTACCTGTAAGTCTCTTAAGGATGCACAAAAAAACATGGTTTCATTTAGCCTGGTTTTGATAGTGGTCAATTTTATATTCCTACTTCTTGGGGCCCTTTTATTTATATATGCCGACAAGTTTAATATTGCACTGCCGTTGATGGATGGCACACCTAAAGCCGACCTACTATTTCCTGAGATTGCCATAAATAGCGATCTTGGCATCGTGGTGGCCGTAACCTTTATGCTTGGCCTTATTGCAGCTGCATACAGTAGTGCGGATAGTGCCCTTACTTCCTTGACGACATCCTTTTGTGTGGATTTTCTAGGGATTGAGAAAAAGGAAGAGACCAAGCAGAAAAAAATGCGGAAAAAAACCCATATAGGAATGAGCGTACTGTTGGTCCTTGTTATTATTGCCTTTAGGTATATTCTGGACAAAAACGTGATAGATGGTCTGCTCACCGTTGCAACCTTCACTTATGGACCCCTTTTGGGACTTTTTACCTTCGGTATTTTTACCAAATACCAAATTAAGGATAATTATGTTTGGGCGGTGGCACTAGCTTCTGTATTGATTATGATGGGTATTGCGAACCTTCCCCCGGAAAGCTTGGGTGGATATGAGGTGGGTTACGAATTATTGCCGATCAACGGGCTGTTGACCTTTATTGGGTTGTTGTTGATAAGGAAGAAGGGAGTGGTTAGTGTCTAGTATTAAGCATTAAGTACAAAGTAGTAATAAGTAGTAAGATTCCATAATTAGGCGTTCTGTATCTATATCTGTGTCCTTCTATTTAAATACTATATACTTATTACTTTATACTTTGTACTTAATACTTTGTACTTATAAATAGACCTTTCCGTTGATTTTTACCGCCTTAAAAATGGCATCCATAATCCTTAGATCCTTTACCCCTTCCTCCCCATCGACCGGGATTGGAGGCTTTTCACCATCCAAAATTATTCCGGCCATAGCATCCATTTGCACTGTTTGATGCGTAACTATGGGAGCTGTCAATGGTCCTTTATTTGTACGTCCTTCAATGGGTCCATACCCCGTGGAGGGTTGCATCTCCGCAAAGCCTTTAGTCCCATTAAGGAAAAACCTGTCCAGATTGTTCATGGAATAGGTAGACAAGCATGACGCCACCGCGCCACTTGGAAAACCGAGTTGAAATTGAATAGTTTCATCCACCCCTTCCTTGAATTTTATGGGATCGGTCTTGGTTTCCTGTGCCGTTACCCAAATGGGTTCCTCCCCTACCATGTAACGGGCCCCGTTAATGGAATAAATCCCGATATCCATCATGGCCCCGCCCCCCGCAAGTTCTTTATTTAAACGCCATTGATTTGGGTCACCAATCGTAAATCCTGAAAGCCCCTGAAAGAACATGATTTTTCCAAAATCCCCATTTCTCCTCATATTGACTACCTCCAAGGTCCTTGGCTCAAAGTGCATACGATAGCCCACCAACAATTTAACACCAGCATCCTTACAGGCCTCGACCATTTCTTCGCCTTCCTTGGCATTAATGGCCATGGGCTTTTCGCAAATAACATGTTTGCCCGCCCTAGCAACACGGATTGCTTGGTCATGGTGCAAACCATTGGGGGTAATGATGTACACTGCATCAATATCCGGATTGTCCTTTATCTTGTCAAAATTTTCATAGTTATAGCAATTTTTCTGCGGAATCCTGTATTTGCCCTGCCAGGTCTTGATCTTTGATGGCGTACCACTGATTACTCCTACCAATTTGGCACGTTTGCAGGATTCCATGGCATTCGCGACCCTTGTTCCATAACTGCCAAGTCCCATTATTGCCACCCGCAATTGCGTATCGTTTTCAAAAGTTGGCATATAATTTTCGAGGTTGGCCGTATAGCCCAAAACCGGTATTCCAACGGCCGATACCGTAAGTTTTTGAATAAAATCCCTGCGTGATCCCATATCGATAGTGTTTAATTTTAAGTATTGTGCCAGATACCTAATATACAAATTGTTTCCATAAAGGAGGTGGGTTTCTTTAAAAGTGCCATAGAAATCCCTTAATTTTATAGCTTCAATTAAAATCCCTGTGTAGAGTCAAAGATTCCTGTAGAAATGATTTTTGAACATTTTTATAGAACCTTTTCAATCAAAACGTTACAATTCTTCCATTTATGAATAAGGCCATCTATATTGCCACAACCGAACCCAACAGTGGTAAATCGATTATCTCCTTAGGGTTAATGCACTTACTACTGGGCAAGACGGCCAAAGTTGGTTATTTCAGGCCCATTATCGATGATAATGGGGATGGGGTAGACAATCACATCCGCACCTTAATCACCCATTTCGACCTAAACCTAAAATTTGAGGAGGCCTATGCCTATACCCGAAGCGAATTGGTCCGCCATAAAAACTTGGATAAGGACGACGAAATTCTAGCGACCATTATTTCTAAATACAAAGCTATTGAAGGTCGTTTTGATTTTGTTCTTGTGGAAGGTACCGATTTTTCTGGAGAAGGTGCTATTATGGAATGGGGCATCAATGTGTTGGTCGCCAAAAATCTAGGTATACCAGCATTAATAATTGCTGGAGGGGTGGGCAAATCCTTGGAAGAACTGGTCGGCAATCTATATTTGGCCTACGATTCATTTAAGGAAAAAGGAGTAGAAGTACTCCTGGCCGTGGCCAATAAAATTCAGCCGGAAAATGTGCCATTGGTGATAGAAGGGCTCAAAGCAAAATTGCCCCCAAGTGTATTGGTCGGGGCCATTCCTTTAAACCCTGTCCTAGCCAACCCTACGGTAAAGGAGATTATGGAGAATTTGGATGGCAGTATCTTGTTTGGGGAACCCTATATCAATAATCCAGCGGGAGCGTTTAGCGTAGGGGCGATGCAATTGCGCAATTACCTCATCCATTTAAAAGAGAACAGTTTGGTCATAACCCCAGGTGATCGTGCCGATATCATTCTAGGTGCCTTACAGGCTAACATTTCGGCCAATTATCCTCCTATTTCGGGAATTATCCTAACAGGTGGACTCATACCAGAAGATTCAATTCTAAAATTGATCGAAGGTCTTTCAGAGGTAATCCCGATAATTTCCGTGCAGGGCGGAACTTTTTCGGTCACCAATAGAATAGGGTCCATAAAACCTAAGATTTATGCCGAAAATAAATTGAAAATAACAACCTCGATCCAGGAGTTTGAAAAATATGTACCCGTCAAAGAGTTGGAAGAGCGCTTGATAACCTTTAAGGCAAAGGGAATTACCCCACGTATGTTTCTCTATAAGCTTTACCAGAGAGCCCTATCCAATAAAAAGCACATAGTGCTCCCCGAAGGCACTGACGATCGTATTCTTACGGCCGCCCAACAACTTATAGCTACCCAAGTGGTTGAACTTACTTTATTGGGCAATCGGGAAGAAATAGCATCAAAAATACTGCAGTTGGATCTTGACTTGGATTTGGACAAGATCCATATAGTAGACCCCACAGAATCTGATAATTTTGAGGACTACGCACTTACACTCTATGAACTGCGCAAACACAAGAACGTAAACTTGGCCATGGCTCGGGATCTTATGGAGGACGTATCCTACTACGGTACCATGATGGTATATAAAGGACATGCCGACGGAATGGTCTCGGGCGCCATACATACCACACAACATACCATTAGGCCTGCATTGCAGTTTATTAAAACCAGGCCGGATGTATCGGTGGTTTCTTCCGTGTTCTTCATGTGCCTGGACAATCGCGTATCCATTTTTGGGGATTGCGCCATCAATCCAAATCCTACGGCGGAACAACTGGCGGAAATTGCAATCTCGTCCGCTGCCACCAGCGAAGCATTTGATATTGAACCCCGGATTGCCATGCTCTCCTACTCCTCTGGTAGCTCCGGAGCAGGTGCCGATGTTGATCGCGTTAGAAAGGCTACCCAATTGGTGAAGGAAAAAAATCCCAATCTTAAAGTGGAGGGACCCATTCAGTATGATGCTGCCGTGGATATACAGGTGGCAAAAAACAAGCTGCCGGATTCCAAGGTTGCCGGGAAGGCAAGTGTTTTTATCTTCCCAGACCTGAACACAGGGAACAACACTTACAAAGCCGTTCAACGGGAGACCGGAGCTTTGGCCATCGGCCCTATGTTACAAGGTCTCAATAAACCAGTAAACGATCTGAGCCGAGGATGTACCGTCGAGGATATTTACAATACGGTGATTATTACGGCCATACAGGCACAGGGTATTTGACTTTGAAGTTATATGGTTTTTATGTCGGGATAGGAGATTTCCACAAAACACATTAACTATAGAACTTGAAATCCTTACCCCTCCGCCCTTTGGGCACCTCCCCTTCGCAGGGGAGGACTTTAATTATGGACCATTTGGTCCTCCCCTTTTTTCAAGGGAAGGTGCCGAAGGCGGAGGGGTAAAAGAATGTTCCTTATAATCCCAAAAATTAAAACAATGAAAATACTAATTATAAATTCCGGCAGTTCCTCCATAAAATATCAACTTATGGAAATGCCTTCGGAACAGATCTATTGTTCTGGAATCGTGGAACGTATTGGTGCATCCAATGCAATTTTTAAGTACAAAACCGGAGAAGTGGATGTGTCGGAATCGGTAGTAATCGAAAACCACAAAATTGGACTTCAAAAAGTAGCCGATTATCTTTTACATCCTAAAAAAGGGGTCATTAAGGAATCAAAAGAAATCGAAATCGTTGCCCACAGGGTAGTCCATGGTGGCAATACATTTTCAAAAACAACGATCATAACTTCCGAAGTGAAAGATAAAATACAGCAACTTTGTGCCTTGGCTCCCTTGCACAATCCTGCTAATTTTGAAGGGATCATAATGGCCGAACACATCTTTAATTCGGCCAAACAGGTGGCCGTTTTCGATACCGCCTTTCATCAGACCATTCCGACCAAAGCTAAAAAATATGCCATACCCAATGACTTCTTTGAAAAGGGCATTCAAGTATATGGGTTCCATGGAATCAGCCATGATTACGTTTCCCAGAAAGCGATCACCTTCTTAAAAAGGCCCAAATCCAAGATTATTACCCTTCATTTAGGGAATGGTTGTAGTGTCACCGCGGTTCAAAATGGTAAAAGTGTAGACCACAGTATGGGGTTTACCCCATCTAACGGCCTAATAATGGGGACCCGGAGCGGGGATATCGACCATGGCCTTATTTTCTATTTGGTGAATTCCTTGGGGTATAGTCTGGAAGAAGTGAATACAATCCTCTTAAAAAAAAGTGGCATGTTGGGACTTACAGATCACGGCGATCTTAGGGACATCCAACGTAAAGCTGAAACAGGCAACAAAGAATGCCAATTGGCACTCCAAATGAACGCCTACCGCATTAAAAAATACATTGGCAGCTATATAGCGGTTATGAACGGTCTGGATGCTTTGGTCTTTACCGCCGGGATCGGGGAAAATTCGAGCGTATTAAGAGCTTTGGTGTGTGAAGGGATGGAGTATTTGGGCATCCATATGGACGAATTAAAAAATCAAAACAAAACCGAAGGGGTTTGGGAAATAAATACCAATGGCTCCCCAATCAAAATCCTAGTTATTCCGACCAACGAAGAGCTGGAAATCGCACAACAGGCCGTTGCTCTATTGAAGGGATAACAAGTCCGAAAAATTGACATTTTTGCCAAACGATATCCTTTAAATTATATATTCCAATCCCAAGATATATCCCTCTCCAGATTGCGTCATTATCTTATAAGTTGGACATAATCTAAAATATGTTGTAGCTTTATCAAATTGAACCCTTGCTAAACAAGCAAGATATGAATCGAAGTTTATATAATTGATTTATTTTCAACTAATTCCAAATTCAAAACGCATGAAAAAGCTTACCTTTTTTTGTTATGCAGCACTTCTTTTGCTCACCATTTCACTTTCGGCCCAAGAGAGAGATCCTATAATTCAAGCCATAGAAAATGAAGCTTACGCAAATTCGCAATTGAAAACACTTGCACATGAGCTCTTGGATGATATTGGTCCAAGATTAGTTGGGACTCCCCAAATGCAACAAGCCCACGATTGGGCTGTGGCGAAGTATAAAAGCTGGGGAATATTTGCCGAAAATCAGCAATGGGGCCAATGGAAGGGTTGGGAACGGGGTATTTCGCATATCGACATGGTCTCACCACGGGTTCAAACCCTTAAGGGCACGCAACTTGCCTGGAGTCCGAGCACTTCTACCAAGGGCGTAACAGCAGAATTAATGACCCTTCCAGAGATAAGGGATTCCATTTCCTTTCAAAAGTGGTTGCCTCAAGTTAAAGGCAAATTTGTGATGATTGCCATGAAGCAACCCACAGGAAGACCCGACGAAAATTGGAAAGAATATGCCACACCCGAATCGTTCGAAAAAATGAAAAATGAACGGGAAGCAGCCTCCAAGACATGGAAGGAGAACATAGAGCGAAGTGGCTATGATTCCAGAAGCATCATTTCCGCCTTGGAAAAGGCCGGAGCTGTTGGTATTGTGGACAACAACTGGTCAAAAGGGTTCGGGGTGGATAAGATTTTTGGTGCAAGGACCAAAAAGATTCCTACGGTTGATATTGACCTGGAAGACTACACTATGCTCTACAGAATGGTGGAACATGGGGACAACCCAAAAATTAAAGTGGTAGCAGAATCCAAAGATTTGGGGGCCGTTCCCACTTCAAATACCATCGCTTCAATAAAAGGGACCGAAAAACCGGAAGAATACGTTGTGCTATCCGCACATTTTGATTCCTGGGACGGCGCCACTGGAGCTACCGACAACGGAACGGGAACTTTGGTGATGATGGAAGCAATGCGGATCCTGAAAAAGGTATATCCCCAGCCAAAACGTACCATCCTTGTGGGCCATTGGGGAAGTGAAGAACAAGGCCTAAACGGATCCAGGGCATTTGTTGCAGACCATCCAGATATAGTAAAAAATATTCAGGCCGTTTTCAATCAAGATAATGGCACGGGCAGGGTGGTAAATATTAATGGAGCCGGATTTCTGCAATCCTACGACTATCTCTCGCGCTGGCTCAACGCCGTTCCGGATACCATCCGAAGACATATTGAAACCACTTTCCCTGGGCAGCCGGCCCGTGGAGGCTCAGATAATGCAAGTTTTGTTGCTGCCGGGGCACCCGCTTTCAATTTAAGTTCCCTCAGTTGGGATTATTGGAATTATACGTGGCACACCAACCGCGACTCCTATGATAAAATTGTTTTTGACGACGTACAAAACAATGTGATCCTTACCGCTGTTTTAGTGTATTTAGCCTCAGAAGAACCCAACAAAACTTCTAGGGAAAAAATAATCTTGCCCATAGACGATAAAACTGGAAAACCAGAAAATTGGCCCGTTCCCAGGGATCCTGAAAGAAATGGTGGGTTGTAAAACGCTATTTTTGAAATTTTATTTCCAAAGGACGGAAGGAAACAAAAAGAAAGAAAAATTCCTATCTTGGTCTCAATGAACAGAAGCCATATCCTTAATGCCCTGTTGCTGAACAAACTGGTGGCCATTGTTAGGTTGCAGGAACAAGATCAGATAGCAGATGTATTGGAAATCCTTGTAGCTGGAGGTGTTCAAGCATTGGAAATTACTTCCAACACTCCAGGATTTGGCGAGGAGATTGAAATCGCCAGAAATCTTTATCCCGAAATTTTAATCGGCGCCGGGACGATTACCTCTATTGACCTTGCCCTGACGGCCATCAAGGCTGGCGGGCAATTTCTGGTTACCCCGAGTACCAATCCAGAAATCGTTACGTTAGCCCACCGTAATAATATACCGGTACTAATGGGTGCTACAACACCAACCGAGATAAATGTCGCGGTTGAAGCTGGAGCGGATATTGTCAAACTATTTCCTGCTGCACCTTTGGGACTCAACTATTTTAAGGCCATCAAAGCCCCGTTTGACCAAGTACGATTTTTTGCCGTGGGCGGAATCGGCATGGACAATCTTAAGGATTGGTTGAATGCAGGGGCCGCCGGAGTGGGTATTGGAAGTAGTATGGCCAAACCCATGGTCAATATTGAAGATCGACAAACCAATATTGCACAGGTAAAGGAAATTGTAAAGTGTATTAAGAACCTATAGCTTGTACCCGGAAGTGAATCCTTAACCCATATTGGCAGCCCGTTAATTAGCTATTTTATCGACCAACCAATACCATAAAAATGATATACCTTTTTGCCCTGATTTTCTCTATAGTCTTCCTGATTTTCGGAATCGTAAAACTAAAGGTTCATCCATTCTTTGTCTTGTTGTTTGCGGCAATAGGATATGGATTTTTAACTGGAATGAACATTGACCTTATTATCGAGTCCATCAATACCGGTTTTGGGGATATTCTTGGAAAAATAGGCCTGCTTATCTTATTTGGGGTTGCCATGGGAACCGTTTTGGAGAAATCGGGCGGAGCCTTGGTCATTGCGACGGGCATTCTTAAGGCCATCGGGCAAAAATCAATTCATTTGTCCATGATGATTACAGGATATGTGCTTTCAATTCCCATCTTTGCCGATAGCGCCCTATTGATGGTCAACCCGTTAAACAAGGCCCTTTCAAAAAAAGCTGGTGTATCCTATGCCGGAACGACGGCTGCCTTGGCCATTGGACTTACCGCAACCCACGTCTTGGTACCGCCTACCCCGGGTCCCATTGCGGCCGCTGGCATATTGGGGGCAAATCTGGGCGAAGTCATTATTTGGGGACTACTGGTCAGTGCCATTGCCTTAGTTCCTTGCTATTTTTATGCAACAAAGATTGCGGACAAGATTTCATTGCCCGTACATTTGGAGCCTGTAGAGAATCCAAAAAAATTACCTGGCCTTTGGAAATCCCTTTCCGCTATAATAGTTCCGTTGTTTTTTATCATCATAAAATCGGTAATGGACTACCCGGAGTTTGAATTCCAGGACTCGATTTTTAGGACCGTTATGTCCTTTCTGGGTACGCCGGTAATTGCATTGCTGATCGGCGTTTTACTATCCATGACCTTACCGGAAAAGTTGGATGAAAAGGTTTTTTCATCTACAGGTTGGATCGGGGAATCTTTAAAGCTGGCCGCACCAATTATCCTTATTACCGGTGCGGGAGGAATCTTTGGAAAAATGCTTCAAAACTCAGGAATCGCGGAGGTCATCACTGCGGGACTTTCAGGTATTGAAATTGGTTTATTTTTTCCATTTCTTTTAGCAGCTTGTTTAAAAACCACACAGGGGTCGTCTACAGTTGCTTTGGTGACCACGGCCTCCATTGTGGCGCCAATTATGCCGGCATTGGGACTGAACGAGCCCTTTCTGCAAGTGATGACAGTCTTGGCAATAGGCGCAGGTTCTTCCGTTACCTCCCATGTGAATGACAGCTTTTTTTGGGTACTAACCCAACTAACAGGAATGAACGTACGGCAAGGATACATGGTTCAGACCGCAGGGACCTGTATATTCGGTATTACGGCCATTTCGGTTATTTTTATTATCACCCAAATTTTTGCCTAGGCATGCATAATTGGGAGAAAAAACATAGAATGTTGAATGAAGAACATAAACCAACGTTCAAAAATAATTTTTCTAAATAAGATAATCATGTATTTTCTATATTCTATTCTCTCTATTCTTATCCATATTAAACTTGTTTAAACTTATTCACGTGAAAAACTACCTATTATGTACTGTCTTTCTAGGAACTTTTTGTCTTTTGGGATGTAAACAATCCAACAAAAAGGAATCACAGACCCCGGAGAGGAAGTTTTCTGAATCTCCTGTTGAAATATTGGATAAGGAGGCCTTTGGTCTCATAGATCCCCAAACTAAGATTCGGAGTGTGGCCAGTGGTTTTGAATGGACGGAAGGGCCACTTTGGATAGAGGATGGCGGCTATCTATTGTTTTCCGACATTCCCAACAATCGAATACATAAACTAGACTCCACGGGCACTGTATCGATCTACTTGGAACCATCCGGACTTACTGGAAACAATCCCAAGAGCAATGAATCAGGTTCCAACGGACTTCTTCTGAATCTGGAAGGCGACCTAGTATTGGCCCAACACGGGGACCGCAGGCTTGCCAAAATGAACGCTCCCCTGGACGGTCCAAAATCCGATTTCACGACGATCGTAAATAATTATGAAGGAAAAAGATTGAACAGTCCCAACGACGCCGTCTTCGACAAAGCAGGAAACCTTTATTTTACCGATCCAGCGTATGGACTTCCAAAGGGCATGGACGATCCTACCAAAGAATTGAGCTTCCAGGGAGTTTATTGCCATTTAAGAACAGGGGAAACCATTTTATTGGATTCCCTCTCCAGGCCCAATGGAATTGCTTTCTCCCCGGATGAATCCAAACTGTACGTATCCGTTTCCGATGAAAAACATGCGGTTTGGTATGTATATAATGTGGTAGCTCCGGGGGAGTTGGACAATAAGAAATTGTTCTATGACGTAACCGACCAAATAGGAAAAGCAGGGCGGCAAGGTCTGCCCGATGGAATGAAAGTCAACAAGGACGGTTATATTTTTGCTTCCGGACCAGGTGGAATATGGATCTTTAATCCAGAAGCTAAAGCCATCGCAAGAATACATACCGGTCTACTAACCTCCAATTGTGCCTTCTCTGGGAATGGGAAAAGATTGTACCTAACAGCCGATAGTGATGTGCTGCAAGTAGATTTGAAGTAGTAGTATACCCCATTACTCCCCACTATTTTTTAACCGAGCCACACAATTGCTCAATGCCCTAAAATTGTGGTAGGCCGCTTTCCAAATATGGCCCTTGGGAGCCGTTTTGGAATCGGGTCGACCATCCAGTCCCCATTCGTACCAGCCTCCGTACTTTGGATCCATAAGATAAGTTTGGGTGTATTCCAATAAGGTATCAAAATGTTTTCTGTATGCTATGGGATCGTTGGGATAATAGCCCGACAGCAATAATAATGTATTTAGACCTTCTGCCTGGGACCACCAATTTTTATCGCTGTTTACGATGGTAAGCCTGTTGTCTCCCTCAAAATAATATCCGCCATCATAAAACCCGCCCAATTTGTTATCCCATCCATAGTTTAGGGCATGGTCAACCATTTTCTTTCCTTTATATAAGGTAATTGTATCATTTTTTAGACCCAGGGCTTCGGAGGCCTCCAACATAAGATAAGCCGTTTCAACATCGTGCCCAAAAGAAACATGATCCAAATTATAGTGCTTATTGATTTCTTCCTTGGATTTATCGGCGAATGAAAGGGGGGTCCAGTCCGGTTGCAAGTACAATGTTAAATATCCCTTGTCCGTCGTAATCCTATCCCTGATGAGCAACAGAAGCTCGTAAAGGCGCTCCTTGACCAACGGGTCTGGCCATACGTGATAAAGTGAGGTGAGGGATTCCAACAAATGGATGGAACTGTTCTGATCTTTATAGCCTACGGGAGATGTTGACGGTGTTTCATCCGTCCTTGTCAAAATGTTTCCATTCCGCTCCATGGCATCAAAATAACCTTTGTAGACAGGGTCATGGCTATGTTCCTCTAGCCAATAAAACGTTTTTTTCGCCAACTCCAAGGCTCCCTTATCCCCAGATACCCCATAATAAGAAGCTAAGCCGTAAATGGCAAAGGAATTGCCATACGCCGATTTTACAACACCTTTATTTAAGATCGGATTCCCCTGCTTGGTAACAAGCGTAAAAAAGCCCCCCTCTTCCTTGTCCCACATCTTATCCCTTAAAAACTCAAAGCCATGCCGGGCGTACTTCAAATAATCCTTGTCCCCCGGATAGATATCCGCGGCTTTGGCATTTGTCCAAACATGCCTTGCCTGGGTAACTATCATTTTGTCCTGATGTTCCCCTATACTAAAATCAAATGTAATCTCACTATAAAATCCCCCATCATCATAATCTACGGACAAGGGATACCATTTATCCAACAATTGGTCCTTGGCCGCGAACCCCAAAGTTGTTATAAGGTCATTATCGGCTTTGGACAACTTGGAAATTTGTGGGAATGCAGTGGCAGCCACAAAAAGAAAAAGAAAATAGATCGCACTCTTGGTCAACGCAGCAACATTTTAAATAAAGGTTTAATTCAAATCTATCTCAATCTTTCCCGGACGCCAGAAGCACACAGCAGCAACCCAATGATAAGTAAGCCCTATCAATTCGAGTATTCCCTAACCCTAAGTCAATGCCTCCCTACAATATTCTAGGCATTTAGACACTTCGCTTACGGCATCGGACCCTGCTGGAATTTCATATTCCAATTCTATGGAGGCAGGGAAACTGTACTTGTTATCCCTTATCAACTGTAGTGCTTGGGTAATTGGGGTATCCCCTTGGCCCCACGGAAGATTTTCTTGGCCATGGACCTTATTTTGTCGATCTTTAACATGCATGCTTTTTATACGGTCGTGTTTGGCCTTGATAAATTCCAATGGAGCAGAATTTCCTGCTGCCACAAAATGACCTAAGTCCAGATTAATAGCATTGAACTTTGATTGGGCCAAGGCAGTGTCCCATAAGGTTGGCGTCTGCTGCAAATGGCCGTGATAGGCCACATAAATACCATGTTTCCCGCCCATATCCCCCAACTTTTGGGTCCAAGCATCGTCCCCGGGATGCTCTAACGTTACGTGACTGGCACCTAGTGCTTTAGCGGCCCTCATACCCCAATCAATCTCGGCATCCGTATTATCTTTCCCGAAAGCACTTGGTTTAAATGCATAAATGGAAACACCTGCATCTTCGTACATTTTCCGGAGTTGTTCAAATTTATCCATGGAAACTTTGGCCCGCCATGCGGCGACCTCTTTTTTATAAGTAGATCTTTGCGCTTCCATATCGGCAAGTTCCTTTTTCTGATCTTCAGAAATTGTTCCATTCTTATTGGATTCCCTAAGAGTATAGTAAGCTCGGCCGTTGACCGGGTTTTTAATTTTTCCGGCAAAAGTTTCGGCTGGATCTCCCATTAGCTCAATGGCACTTATACCGCTGTCAACTACATACTTTAAAGTAGCCTCCGCGCTTTGGTCCTCCATACTTCGAAAGGAATAGGTAATGGCTCCAATTTGTACCCCTTCGATAAGGGAGTTGGGCTTTTTATAGATTTCAAGTTTAAACGGAGCTCCAAATAGGGATGGACCAATGAGGGACATACCAGCTGCCATCGTCGCGGAAGTTCCCAAAAACTTACGTCTGGAAATTATTTTTTTTTCTGAACTTTTCATCTAAAACTATTTTACAAAATGTTAATCCCATTTACTTAAGGTCTAACAAGATATGACTTTTTGAAACTATTCGACCCCTACCATTACAAAAAAATTAAAATGGAACATCCCCGGGGTCCGGTCCATCCCCCCCGCACCTTTAGTGCCATATAGGCGATGGCAAATGACAATATGGGGATGTGCCCCAAACATCGGGCAATCCTTAAATTGCCCATCCCAAAATCATAAATAAACAGCTCAATCTTTTCAATTTCCTCATTTAAATGTATGTTTTTATCAAATAGAGTGAAATTTTCAGGATAACAGTCGGATGAACTATATTTTGGCTATTTTTGGAATATTGTTTCATCCGGCAAACTTTGGAAACATTTACGCCTCTTCTTGGGGAACTAACTGGGGCCTACATTTATATTATAGAATTCAATAAAATCAACACATTTTAGCATGTTAGAAAGCAAAATAGACAAAGCCACGGGTTTTGAAAAAAGGTTCGAGAATATAAACACGGTAATTTTCGAAAATTCTACAGCCGCATCAAAAGCGGTCGCAAAAGAGATTGCTTCACTCATCAAAGCAAAGCAAAAAACCAACGACCATTGTATTTTGGGTTTGGCGACCGGTTCCACCCCCAAAGGACTATATGCTGAATTGGTGCGGATGCACAAAGAAGATGGCTTGAGTTTTAAGAATGTGATTACGTTTAATTTGGACGAGTACTACCCGATGGAACCCGATTCCATCCATAGTTATGTTCGTTTTATGAAGGAGTTGCTTTTTGACCAAATCGATATCCTTCCCAAGAATTGCCATATCCCCGATGGTACACTTTCTAAAAAGCAGATTTCCAAATATTGCGCGGATTACGAACTAAGAATTGAGGCTTTAGGCGGCATCGACCTGCAGATTTTGGGCATTGGTGGCAACGGCCATATTGGCTTTAACGAATCAGGGTCATTACAAAACTCCAGAACGCGACTTGTGGCACTAGACCACATTACAAGGGTAGCCGCGAGCAAGGATTTTTCCGGACTAAGCAATACACCAAGAACGGCAATTACCCTTGGCGTAAAGAAAATAATGGAAGCCAAGCGAGTCATTTTGATGGCTTGGGGGGAAGGTAAGTCAAATATCATTGCCGCATCTGTCGAGGGCGAGGTGACGAACAAAGTACCAGCTTCGTTCTTGCAGGAGCACGACAATGTGGTATTTGTTATGGATAAGGCGGCCGCACGAAGATTGACACGAATAAAGACTCCGTGGTTAGTGGAGCAAGTGGAGTGGACCGATATGATGATACGCAAAGCCGTGCTTGGATTGGCCCAGCATCTAAAAAAGCCTATTTTAATGCTAACGGATGCAGATTATATAGAGAATGGGATGAGCGACCTTTTGGCCGATTCCGGTCCGGCGTACGACATCAATATTAAAATTTTCAATAAACTACAAAGTACCATTACGGGATGGCCCGGTGGAAAACCGAATGCCGATGATAGCAATAGGCCCGAACGTGCAAAACCCGCCCAGAAAAGAGTTATTATTTTTAGTCCCCATCCCGATGACGATATCATAAGTATGGGAGGCACATTTAAGAGACTGCACGAGCAGGGTCACGAAGTTCATGTTGCCTATCAAACATCTGGCAATATTGCAGTTGCAGATGACGAAGCGCTTAGATTTGCCAGTTTCGTCTGTGATTACAATGACAAATTCGACATCAAGGGAAAGGAGGCCCAATCTATCTATGATAAGGCAAACGAATTTTTGAAGAACAAGAAAGCGAGTGAAATCGATATTCAAGAGGTTAGGTATATAAAAGGGTTGATAAGAAAAGGAGAGGCCCGATCTACAAGTCATTTTATTGGGTTGACCGATGATCAAATTCATTTTATGAACCTACCGTTTTACGAAACGGGCAAAATTGAGAAAAACCCTATCGGCGAGGAGGATATCGCATTGACCATGGCCCTCATCGAAAAAATAAAACCCCATCAAATTTATGCCGCGGGTGATCTTGCTGATCCACACGGCACCCATAAGGTCTGTCTGGATGCAATTTTTGAGGCGGTTAAAAGGTTAAAGGACAAACCTTTTATGAAAGATTGTTGGCTATGGCTTTACAGGGGGGCATGGCAGGAATGGGGCATCGAGGAAATTGAAATGGCCGTACCCATGGGTCCCGATCAAGTTTTGGAGAAGAGAAAGGGGATATTTAAGCACCAGTCCCAAAAAGATGGCGTAGTTTTTCAAGGAACCGACAGTCGCGAATTTTGGCAAAGGGCGGAGGACCGAAACAAGGAAACCGCCGACATATACGATGCCATGGGATTGGCGCGCTATGCCGCCATGGAAGCCTTTGTTAGGTGGAAATATTGAAGCTACAAACCAAAATCAGGATAGCGTAAACTCGGGTAATCTTATCAGCTCCCCTCCCCTCATTGCCGATTTGTGCGCAAGAATTCCGACACAGGTAATGTTGGCCGACTGTTTGGCGTTGGGATAGGGTGAGGTGCCATTTACCAAAGAGGACAAAAATTCATGGACCAAATGGGGATGTGAGCCTCCATGGCCTGCTCCTTGGGTAAAGGAAAGATGCTGATGTTCGTCGGAATCATAAACCCCTTTGGTTGTGAAGTGCTGAATAGACTTGGGCAATAATTTGGCGAAATCCGGACTTTCTACTTCCTCTGGGATTTCGGGCTCTGGTTTTTTGGCGGTATGGACCACCAAAGGTTTCCCTTCAATCAGTGGCCATTCAACCGATTTTTTGGAACCGTACACCTCAAAACTTTCCCTATATTGCCGGGCAACGTCGAATAAGGAACGATAGACCTGGGCGCTAAGATCGGAGTTTCTAAATTTTATATGGGTGGTTTCTACGGCAAATGGTGAATTATAATATTTATGCAATTCCTCACGGATGGTACCCGATCCAAAACAGGATATGTATTCCGCTTCGCCACGGGTAAGCCCTAATACGGGGCCAACGCAATGGGTAGCATAATACATAGGCGGCAATCCTGGCCAGTAATTGGGCCATCCGTCCATGTCTTGTTGATGACTGGCCTTTAAGAACTGGATTTTGCCCAATTCTCCCTTGTCGTATAGCTCTTTCATAAAGAGAAATTCCCTTGCATAAACTACGGTCTCCATCATCATGTAGGCAAGTCCGGTTTTCTGGGCAAGACTTACGATTTCCTCGCATTCCTCCACCGTGGTAGCCATAGGTACGGTACAGGCCACGTGCTTCCCGGCCTTTAGTGCCTTAATGGATTGTACACCGTGATCGGGTATTGGGGTATTGATATGTACTGCATCAATACTGGGATCTTTGAGCAGTTCATCATAAGAAGTATACCTTTTTCCAATTCCAAAGGCATTCCCGATCTCGTTCAATTTCTCCGGACTGCGCTGGCAAATTGCTACCAAATTGGCATTGGGATGTTTCTGATAAATGGGAATAAACTCGGCCCCAAATCCCAAACCTACGATGGCTATGTTTATTTTTTTATGGTCCATAACATGTATATTTTATGAATTAAACGTTTTTTTTAAAAAGCTTAGTCCGTCCGAAGCAAATGCATCCTGACTTGGGGCCAAGTGTTTCCAAATACAAACCGCACCGGCCAATTCTTTTATATCGGGGGTAAAGCTTTCAATAGAAATCACTCCTTTATAGCCTATTTTTTCCAATCCACTTTTAAAATCGTTCCATTGGGTCTGTCCAGTTCCCGGGGTTCCCCTATAGTTTTCGGACACCTGCACATGGATCAATTTATCCCCAACCGTGAGTATGGCCTTTTCTATATTGGGTTCCTCTATAGCCATATGGAATCCGTCCAACAGCACTTTGGTACTGCTGTGATTTACATCCTTGATGAGTCTCATAACATCGTCGGCCGTATTGATGAGGTCCGATTCAAATCGGTTCAATGGCTCCAATGCAATAAACAAGCCTTGCTCTTCGGCCATTTTGGAGACTTTGCCAATATTGGTGACCGCCCTCTCCCATTCTATCCTGCGCTGCTCCGAAGGCACCATCCGGGCCTTGCCCACCGAGGAATACATGGGTCCGGCAAGAAAGTTCGAATCCCAGACATTGCAAAGTTCAAAACATTGCCGGATATAATCAAAACAATTCCGGTGTAGCTCCACATTATCGCTCGTTAGGTCCTTGGTAGGACCAAATACTCCGCAAACCACTGCCTTAAGCCCGTTTTCTTTTAATGCTGACTTTACCAAATGTCCATCAATTAAGCTCGGGTCCTCCACGGGAATCTCTACAAAATCGTATCCCATCCTCTTTATTTTTGGGAACAACGAAATGGTGGTATTATCAAAAGGGGAGGTCCAAAGCCATGTGCTCACCCCAAATTCTATTTTTTTCGACATTCCTTTTTTTAGAGTTTAGAGTTTATATTTTTTTTGCGGATTACTGATTGTTCGTTAACAGCCGATGTCTTTAGCAGGTTAGTGATTGATGGTTTCTAATTTATAGTAGTTGATTTGGCCATTGAAAAATAAATTTCTATACATAAATACTCGCAAATTATTTTAGTTAGTAGTTGTAGTAGTCATAACTAACATTTCGTAGGTTGCATTAGAATATAAACATTTACCCTTTACCTTTAACCCTTGTACCTAATTGCCAACTACCACCTTCATCGTACCTTGCATTACACGCCAATGCCCAGGAAAGGTACAGATAAAAGGATATATCCCAGGTTTGTCCGGTGCCGTGAATTTCATTCTGACCGTTTTTTCGGGATCTAATAGCGGGCTGGAGAAAAGTACTTCTGGCATTTTTGGCACGTATCCCAATTCCGCCCCGTTGGGATCTGTTGCCAATTTGTCCGCGGCCAATCCCACTTTTTCCTTTTCCCCTGGTTTGGTGATTACGAGATTGTGCTGCATAAAATCCGGGTTTTCAAATATGATTTCAACCGGTTTTCCAGCTTGGACCACAAACTCCGTAATATCGTATTTCATTTCGTTTTTAATGGTCTTGATATGGATGATAGTAGCATTTTTTGCAGACTCTTCCATTTCCGCGTTGGACTCCCCCGAAGTTTGCTTGCCTATATAATTTTTGGCAAAAACATCAGCTAGGTCCACGTCCTTGAATAGATTGCTCTGCCGATCGGAATAATCCGCTTCCACCTGAAATTTCCATTTACCGGCTAGCGGAATAGTGCTACCTGCAACTTTTATATGCATTTGATCGGATTTCCCATAGAGACCTCCTCCACCCCCGGTATCTTCAACTTGAATGGAAATTGAATTATTTCCCGACTTCAAGATACCTGAGGGAATGACATAGTTCCTACTTACCAAATAATCGCCCTGCGTTTCACCAATCCTTTTCCCATTGATATAGACAACATCAGAATCATCTATGGGCCCCAAGGAAATACTTCCTTTTTTGCCGGAATCGGAAGTGGAAACCTCGAAGTTTTTTCTAAACCAAATAATTCCGTCGATATTCAGCCCCGCATCCTCAATGAACTGGGGCAGCTGAATGTCCTTCCAACCGCTAACATCCAAATTTTCCAGAGTTCTATCAATACCCACCTTTTTTGGTGATTTCATTTGGGGATGTTCCTGCTTATAAGCCATCAAAAACCCTTTGGCATGTTTGCTTGCAGCAACATATACCGCCTTGGACAACCACTGATCATTTATGATCTTTTCCTCCTTGCCCAATCTATACAACGCTTCACCAATCGAATCCGAGGGGTCACTTTCGGCCAAATACAGGATGGCCGCCAATTGCACAGTTGGATTATCGTCGTGCAACAAATCTTTTTTCAGCAATGCATCCACTCCTATTTCATTCTTTGGTAGTACTTCTATCGCTGCCTTTCGAACCGCATAGGATGGATGCCTTAAAGCTCCCATCACTATTTCGTTGGCTTTCTTTTCCGTACCGATAGCACCGAGCCCCTGAATGGTCCAAAGTGCATGAAGAGCTCCCGGATCTAGACCAAGACTATCAACTTCCTTTCTGTTCACCAAACCATATAGTTCGGGAAGAACATCCCTTTTTTCGCGCTCTACCAAAAGTCGTTGGGCGGTTGTTCTCCAGAACATATTGTCGTTGGATAGTGCTTCAATCAGGTTTTTGGGCTCATCCTTGCTCAATTCAATGGGTTCAAAATCTTTGGCTCCTTTCCAAACTACGCGCCATATACGTCCGCGGGACTTATCGCGCAATGGGTTTACATAGGCATTTCCTTCACCGGTTTCGGCATTGTATCCACCTCTTTCATTTGTAGGCGTCGGATTGTGCTGTACGATAAAATTATACCAATCCAACACCCAGACCGCCCCATCCGGACCTACCCTTGCAGCCACGGGAGCAACCCATTCGTCCGCACCGGCAAAGAGGTTCCACCCATCGCTTTCGGTATATCCGGCACCATCCTTCGATATTTTGGCCATATGCACCAAATGGCCGGTAGGTTCGCAAACAAAGGCCACCTTGTCCCAAAATTGGGCCGGGTAATTACGTGCCGTATAAAAGTTATGTCCCGATGCGGCCGTAAACCCGCCGAATACGTCCACCTGTCTGACATGGCTTGTAATCGGGTGCATGGCATAGTGACCATCAATCTTTTTACTGCCTTCCGTCGGAATGCCCTCAACACCTTTAAAGTCAGCATTGGGAATGCCCACAAACACGCTGTGGGTATTATTCGCTGTGGAGGCAAAAAGGCTATTGTCTTCGGTGAATCCCAGACCCCAAGTATTATTACTGGTATTTGTGACCACTTCAAAATCAGAAAGGTCTGGGTGAAAACGGTACACTGCCTGTCCAAACTCATAATGTTGACCCGCTATTTCCCCCTTGAAGCCAGAATAACCGACGACCCCATAAATTTTATTATCCATTCCCCTTTGGAGGTTGGAGGGTCCTGCATGGGTATCGAAGGTGCCCCAACCTGTCATGATTACTTTTTTAATATCGGCCTTATCGTCCCCATCGGTATCCTTTAAAAATAGAAAATCAGGAGCTTGGGAGATTATGATTCCACCATTCGCGAAGGTGAAGCTTGTCGGGATATTTAGGTTTTCCGCAAAAACGGTAAACTTATCCGCCTTGCCATCCCCGTCCGTGTCCTCACAAATCTTTATCCTATCATCCCCGGTTCCCTTATCGTTCCTTACCGTGTTCGGGTAATCTACGGTCTCCACCACCCAAAGACGACCTCTCTCGTCCCAATTCATAGCAATTGGATTGATAATTTCGGGTTCGGACGCATACAGCTCCAAATCAAATCCTGCCGGAACCTGGATCAACTTTTTTGATTCCTCTGGGGTTAACGGTTCTTGATATTCAGGTGCGGGATCCCGCTTTTCATAGTTGGGAATATTGGGCATAGGCTTATATACCAATTTTGGAATGGTCTTTCCAAAAGCTTCCCATTGTGCCTTCACCTTATCGTTTACTCCCCACAAAATCCCTTGTTTAATCAAGTTTTGGAATTCGGGGTTGTTCCATGTTCGCTCGTCATGACCGTAGGCCGTATAAAATACCCTGCCCTGCCCGAAGTTCTTGACCCAGGTATATGGTTCGTTATGATCGCCCTCAATGCGCTCTTCCAAAACCGTACGGTCTTTGCTCAAATGATCATGCACATAAGTTTCGTCCCATGTAGAAAATTCTTTGACACTCTTCATCAAAGGATGGTCCTTGTTGACAATCTTAGCGGTAAAAGTGGCCGTATCGTGGCTCATAAATTGACCTCCAACCATATCTATATAATCCGGGGAGTTTCTAAAACAAAAACTGGCGGAATGGATTGGGATAAAGGCATGTCCCGATCTTACAAAATCCAATACAGCCTTTTCTTCCGGCTTGGATATTGTATCATAATTGGCATAAATAATAAGTCCGTCGTAAAGCGACAAATTATAGTAATTAAGGTCTTCAAGATTCTCGGTATAGGAAATATTGATTCCATCCTTGGACAGGGCAGAGGCCAAAATTGGAGCGTATTCCCTAGAATTGTGATGTTCATTGGCATGGCCCAAAAAAAGGATTTCCAATCTTCTGGGACCTGTATCATCTTTTTCCTTTTTAGATCGGTTACATCCAACAAGTACGCACACAAACAAGATGGCAAGACCTAATCGAGGGATAAATGTTCTCATAACAATGGCAATTAAAAGATATCTTCAATTTTAAGAATTAAATCCATAATAAATTGCCTTGATTTCATCCTATTCTGACTGTATTTTGACATAATTCGAAAAAATAGGTATCTTGGATAGATAAATTAGCGGAATACAGTAATGAAAGCAGCCCTCGAGAAATCTCCCATACCAAGCACACTTACTTATGTGGCAAAATTGCTGAAAGAGCCCAATTTTGACCCCAATTGGCATTTTCATACGGAATATCAACTGTTTATGGTGTTAAAGGGTTCGGGGACCCGTTTTATAGGAGATCATATAAAGCACTTTAATAAGGGGGATATTACTTTTACGGGACCCAATCTACCCCATTTGTGGCGAAGTGATCAGAAGGATAGCGATGGAGGACCGGAAATGTACACGGAGGGAATTGTCGTGTATTTTGATGAGGACTTGATCGGGAAACACCTTTTGCAAAAAGAGGAGATGATTCGGTTGAAGCAACTTTTACACAATAGCAAAAGGGGCATTGAAATATTTGGGGAAACTGGTGATATAATAAAAAAAATGCTTTTGGACCTTGTCCCCATGGAAGGCCTTGAAGGATTTATTGCGCTTTTGCAAATATTGAACTGTCTGGCGAAAAGTGCGGAATACAGGCTTTTGGCAAGCCCTGGATATACCAATACCCTTAGGGAGACCGACACTAAAAGGATGGGGATAGCCCACGCCTTTATTCTGCAAAACTTCAAGAGAAAAATAACCTTGTCCGAAGTGGCCGGTTTGGCCCATATGACACCTTCCTCTTTCAGCCGATACTTTAGAAATCACGCCAACAAAACCTTCTCCGATTTTTTAAGTGAGCTTAGAATAGGATATGCCTGCAAGTTGTTGATCGAACAAAAAATGAACAGCACCCAAGCCTGTTATGAAAGCGGCTTCCATACCTTGTCCAATTTTAACAAACAATTTAAATCCATTACGAACAGAACCCCTGGCGAATATAAAAGGGAATACGATGCAAAATAATCGGGGTTTGTACATCTCCCAACCCCTTCCCAGTAGGGGACTAACTCGTATAACGCAATAATCGGCAAACACTTGTAAAAGAAGCAAGATCTAATCATTCTAGGGGCTTTTTTAAACTATTGTTTTATCTTTGCGGCTATGATAAAAACAAAGTCGCCCGAAGAAATAGAGCTGATGCGCGAAAGCGCATTGGTGGTATCAAGAACGCTGGGGATGTTGGCCTCAGAAATAAAACCAGGGGTAAACGCACTTTTTCTGGATAAATTGGCAGAGGATTATATCCGATCCCAAGGGGCGGAACCGGGATTTTTGGGAATGTACGATTTTCCAAATACCCTGAACATGAGTCCAAATGCCCAAGTGGTGCACGGTATTCCGAACAAGGAACCACTTAAGGATGGAGATATAATTTCGGTGGACTGTGGTGCCTATAAAAATGGATTCTACGGCGACCATGCCTACACCTTTGAAGTAGGGGAAGTAGCGCCTGAAATCAAAAAATTGTTACGGGTAACCAAGGAGTCCCTCTATATTGGTATCCGTGAGTTTAAAAAAGGCAATCGGGTGGGCGATGTAGGTTATGCTATCCAAAACTATTGTGAAAGCCATGGATATGGGGTGGTACGGGAATTGGTAGGCCATGGCCTTGGAAAAAAACTTCACGAGAGTCCGGAGATGCCCAACTACGGGAAACGGGGGCGTGGAAAGCGCTTTGTGGAGGGAATGGTGGTCGCCATAGAGCCCATGATCAATATGGGGACCCATCGCATTAAGCAATTAAAGGACGGATGGACCATCCTGACCGCAGATGGGCTACCCAGCGCGCATTATGAGCACGATGTTGCATTGGTCAACGGCAGACCGGAATTGTTATCCACGTTTCAATATATCTATGAAGCCTTGGGGATCCAAAGTGATGAGGAGAATGAATTTAGATCGACAAAATTCGTGTAATCCGTGTCCAAAATTTTTAAAACCGTACTCAATACGATTCCCCGGCCTCTTCTTATAAAATTTAGCTATCTGGTACGACCCTTGCTTGCTGTTTGGTATAGGGGAACCAAGTATACAGATCCTATTGACGGCAAGAGTTTTCGTAAATTTCTACCTTATGGCTACGAAAATCCAAGGGAAAACGTACTCTCCCCCTCGACGCTCTCCCTGGAACGCCATAGATTGTTGTGGCTCTACCTAAAAAACAAGACCAATTTCTTTACCTCCCCCCATAAGGTATTGCATTTTGCACCGGAACAGGCATTTTACAATCGCTTTAAGGCACTAGCCAACCTGGAATACGTTACCACGGACCTTAATTCACCCTTGGCCGATGTTAAGGCGGACATATGCGACCTTCCCTTTCCTGACAATTCCTTTGACGTTATACTTTGCAACCACGTATTGGAACATATCCCGGATGATCTCGGTGCAATGAAGGAACTTTATCGAATATTAAAACCTGGGGGTTGGGGCATATTCCAAATACCGCAAGATTTAAAAAGGACGGTTACTTTTGAGGACGATACCATAACAGATCGAAAGGAAAGGGCAAAAATATTTGGCCAGTACGACCATGTGCGTATCTACGGAAGGGATTATTTTGACAAACTTAGAAAGGTTGGGTTTGCCGTCATGGAAGAGGATTACACCAAGGAATTAACCTTGGAACAATTGGATGAAAACCGTTTGGCCAAGGGGGAAATAATTCCTTTTGTCAGTAAGTAGTGGATTTCTACTTTCTTTTTTGCGAATTAAAATTGAGGTATAATTATCTTGATTAATGACGAAAAGACAAAGGACCATGGACAAATCAGTTATAAAAGTACAATTATAATTGATTTTTGAATCTATTTATAGCTGGGAGAAAACTCACTAGATTCCTTTTGTTTTTGGTCTTTCCATCCTTTATCCTTTCTCCTTGGGGCGACTGCTTTGACGGAGTCCAATTTTTATTCCACAATCCTCTTCTTAAACCCGTCGGTAATAAATTCCTCTATATTTCCATCCGCATCGAGATAAACGATAAATGCCTCCATATCCTTTTCACGTACCAAAAGCGCTATGGATTCGTCCAAGTCCATGGCCATAAAAGCCGTGGCGTAGGCATCGGCCTTGGCACAGTTGCTTGCAATGACACTTGATCCAAGTACATTGGAATTTTTGGTGTACCCGGTTTTCGGATTCACGGTATGTACGTATTTCTTCCCGGAAATCGAATCAATTCGGAACTTCCTGTAGTTTCCGGAGGATGCCAAAGCTTCGTTTTCCAAACTCAGCAAAACGATGGGCTTACTCCTGTCCTTTCCTTCCGGATTGTCTATACCTACCACCCAGGATTTTTCCTTCATAATGTTTTTTCCTTTGGCGACAATCTCCCCTCCTACTTCTACCAAATAGTTAGCAATGCCCTTTGCATCAAGCATAGCGGCCAATCTATCGATAGCGTAACCCTTGGCGATTGCGTTAAAATCAAAGCGAATACGGTAATCGGATTTTGTTATTCTATTGTCATCTGTAATCCCGACCTTTTCAAAACCTACATAATCCAACAAACTGTCAACTTTGGCACTGTCCAGCTCTATCTGCTTCCCTGGTCCAAAACCCCAGGCATCCACCAATACCCCTACGGTGGGATCAAAATACCCATCCGTGCTGTCGTGCACCTGCTTGGAAAGCTCAAATACATCCCGAAACATTTGGTCTACCACCACCGTAGAATCTCCATCATTAATTCTGGAAATATCAGAATTTTGGATGTAGGTGGACATGGAGTGGTTGATCGCAGCAAAAACGGAATCGATTTCGGGCTGGTAATCCAGCTGTTTGTCCGATATGTAGGTTATGTGATACGTTGTCCCCAATGCTCCACCACTCGACATATTTTTAACCAGATTACCGTGTTTCCCACAAGAAACGAAACAAGCTACTAAAATTATAAGTCCTATTTTCTTCAAGGTATGATTAAGATTAAATTAAAAATGGAACACAAGTAGGGTAAACAAACGATACGAGCAAAGACAAAAGGCATCCAAAATTAAAAAACCAATTCCAAAAGTAAATCCGCCTTTCAATTATCTATACTCCCTATCCCTTTTAAAATGATTTTTTTCAAGAACATCAAAATCAAAAAGGGATTTAAACCTCGATTAGACCATCATAATCCACGATGTAATCTTCATTTAAATAAACAGGCAGACTTTGATCCGCTGCATTTGAAAGTCCGACGCCTGCATAAAAGGTCTTGGCCTCAAATTTCGAGGCGTGTTCCTTTAACTCCTGCATTACCGCCAAATCGTAAATTTTCGGATTTTCTGGGTAGGGAACGTATCGAACTACAACAAAATGGAGCATTTTATTCTTAAGGCATACAAATTGGGGGTTCTTTTTCAATTTACTGTTCACCCCCATAAATTCATACCCCTGGGCCTCCAGTTCATGGCCGACCAAATTCATCGCCAAATTGTGCAGTTCCTGTTCCGTTAAAGGTCGCATAGTTCAAAAAAAACCTGACAGATTTTTAAAAATCTGTCAGGTGTGTATTTTATTAGATTAGGTGTTAGCCCCCAAAATCGTCAAAGCGGATATTTTCATCAGGGATACCAAAATCCTCTCCCATTTTCTGTACAGCCTTGTTCATCAGTGGCGGTCCACAGAAATAAAGTTCTATATCCTCGGGTTCCTCGTGATGCTTCAAGTAATTTTCGATTACACAGTTGTGAATAAATCCAACAAAACCATCACCCGGGCCATCCAAAGTTTCCTTTACTTTCCAATTATCCTCCGGCAAAGGCTCAGAAAGTGCCAAATAGTACTTAAAATTAGGGAATTCGCGCTCTAATTCTTGAAAATGTTCCAGATAGAACAACTCACGTTTGGAACGTCCCCCGTACCAAAAAGTAACCTTACGGTCTGTTTTTAACGTTTTGAACAGGTGGTAAAGATGCGACCTCATAGGGGCCATACCTGCCCCACCACCGACATAAAGCATCTCTGCTTTGGATTCATTTATAAAAAACTCCCCATAAGGTCCGGAAATAATAACCTTATCCCCGGGCTTTTGTGCAAAGATATAGGAGGATGCAATCCCAGGGTTAACTGCCATCCATCCATTTTTGGCACGGTCCCAAGGCGGGGTCGCAATACGGACGTTCAGCATGATTTCCCTTCCTTCAGCAGGGTAAGAGGCCATGGAATACGCCCTTTCCGTAACCTCAGGGTTCTTCATTACCAAGGGCCAAAGATTAAATTTATCCCATTCGGCTTGAAACTTATCCGGGGTTTCATGCTCTTTTGGATGTGCTGTTATATCGATATCGGAATATTTTATCTCGCATTCGGGTATTTCGATTTGAATGTACCCTCCCGCCTTATAATTCATATCCTCCGGGATCTCTACAACAAATTCCTTGATAAATGAGGCTACGTTATAGTTCCTGGTCACGGTAGCTTCCCATTTTTTAATACCGAACACCTCTTCGGGAATAGTGATTTCCATATCCTGTTTTACCCGGACCTGACAGGCCAAACGAATCCCTTCGCGCAATTCCCTTTTTGAAAAATGTGGCGTCTCGGTAGGCAGGGCTTCCCCCCCACCAGAAATCACATGGCATTCGCACTGAATACAGGTACCACCACCCCCACAAGCGGATGGAAGGAATATCTTTTGATTGCCCAATGTTGAGAGTAAGGAGCCTCCGGAACCGACCTCTATTTTTTTCTCCCCATTGATGGTAATGGTCACAGGGCCTGAAGGCGATAGTTTTTCCTTGGTAAACAGCAGAAGAGCCACCAATAATAACAATAAAACCATAAAGGCAACCACTGTTATGACGACTGTACCAAGAGTGCTTGTAGTTAAGATCATTTTTATCTATTTATCGCATTGTTGTAAGAAACCGTATTTTCATCGGCCTCTTTTTTAATTTTCTTTGTCGTTTCCTGTCCAGTTTCGTCATTTAGACGAACCGAAGGTGCATTTACCCCGTTCGCTTTTTGGGCGGTTTCGGTTTCTGCGGTTTTTTTGGGGGCGCTATCGTCACCACCTCCCGTAAGCATCCCACCAAAACTCATAAACCCAATGGCCATAAGTCCGGTAATGATGAAAGTAATACCTAATCCACGTAATGCTGGGGGGACATTGGAGTATCTAATTTTTTCACGAATAGCGGCAATGGCCAAAATGGCCAAGAACCATCCAATTCCGGAGCTCAACCCATAGTTAAAGGCCAAGGCCAAAGACGGGATTTCACGGGATTGCATAAAAAGAGAACCACCAAGAATAGCACAGTTTACAGCTATAAGCGGCAAGAAGATCCCTAAGGAGTTATAAAGGGCAGGGGAAAATTTTTCCACTACAATCTCTACCAATTGTACCATCGTAGCGATAGTTGCAATAAATAGGATGAAGGAAAGGAATCCCAAGTTATAATCCGCATATTCCGGTCCCAACCATGCCAAAGCACCATCCTTTAATATATATTGATCCAACAACCAGTTCATCGGTACCGTCACGGCCAAAACAAATATGACCGCTGCTCCCAGTCCGACTGCGGTGGCTACTTTTTTGGATACGGCCAAATAGGAGCACATTCCCAAAAAGGTGGCAAATATCATATTGTCTATAAAAATGGATTTGAAAAATAATTCGATATGCTCCATCATGATATTATAAATTTAAAAATCAGTACTACGTTAAATACGTAAAAATCAGACATTCATTACTCTCCAAAATATTATGGAGCAGCGGTTTACAACTGACAACTGTTCAATTTTTATTAACTCTCTTCGATAAGCGCCGGATTGCGAGCACGCTGTATCCAGATAATAACCCCAATAACGATCAAGGCCATGGGGGCCAATAACATAAATCCGTTGTTTTCGTAACCAATGGCATATAATCCCGTTTTTGCAATAGGATCGCCCAACACTTTAAAACCCAGCAAGCTACCGGCTCCAAGCAATTCCCGAATAAAACCGACAATTATCAGGATAAGTCCATAACCTGCAGCGTTACCTATTCCGTCCCAAAAAGCCCTTTTGGGACCATTGGCCAAGGCAAATGCCTCAAAACGTCCCATGATGATACAGTTGGTTATGATCAACCCCACAAATACGGATAAGGTCTTGCTCAGCTCATAGGCAAAAGCCTTGAGCACTTGGTCAACTATGATTACCAGGGCTGCAACCACGACCAGCTGAACAATAATCCTAATTTTTGACGGGATAATGTTTCGCATCAAGGAAATGACCACGTTTCCCATGGCAAGCACGAACATAACGGATAGGGCCATGACGATGGATGCCTTCAATTCCGCCGTAATGGCGAGGGCCGAACAGATACCCAGCACCTGAACGGTAATAGGGTTATTGTCCGCCAAGGGATCCAAAATCAAATTTGCGTCTTTTTTAGATAATAGCGCCATAATATTAATTTTTAGCTTTTATGGTTTCCAAATAGGGTTGGTATAGTTTGATGGTGGCATGGATCATGTTGGATATACCGTTGCTGGTAATTGTGGCACCTGCCAAGGCATCCACCCTATTATCATCCTTTCTTTCGTTTAGAGGGTCGTTATTGCCCTTAAAAACGGTTATACCCTCATATTTGGAGCCTTTCATAATATCTTCCCCGGCAAAATCGTCCATAAAATAGCGTTGGTTCAGGTTGGCCCCAAGCCCTGCCGTTTCCCCTTTATGGTCAAAATAGACCCCTTCTACCTTCATTTGATCGTCCAATGAAATATAGCCCCAGATGGCATCCCACAGTCCCTTACCGTACATGGGGAGAATATAGAACTTTTTACCGTCCTTTTCGCCAATGAACACCGGTAATTTACCCGATTTACCCTCCTTTACCAGATCCTGCTCTTTCTTTACGTTTAGCAGATATGCCGTGGTGTCCGGAGTAATCTTGTCCCCTTCAATAACAAGTTGTTCTTTTATATACTTTTTGAACTGCTCCGCCACCTTATTGGCAGGGATAAAATTCACAGTGCCTTCATCCTCATTATTATTCACTCCCATAGCGTACAGGATGTTCTGTTGCTTTTCAAATCGTCGGTTCTCCGCAATATTCCCACTTAAGGAGGAGGCTACAAAGGCCAACGCTGATCCCACCACAACAACCATGATCGCAGCAAAGACAACAGTATATAGGTTTTTATCTGTATTGATAGCCATAATTAAATTGTTTCTGCTTTTAATTTTTCCATTTCACTATCCGTACTTGCTATGATAGTTGCATTTTTTAAACGTTTCATTCTTCGTTTTATATTTCCTTGAACCACGTAGTGGTCAATCGTAGGCGCAAAGACGTTCATTAGCAAGATAGCAAGAAAAACCCCTTCTGGATAGGCCGGGTTGAATACACGAATCATAATGGACATAAATCCTATGAAAAATCCATAGATCCATTTACCCCTATTGGTCTGTGCCCCGGTAACCGGGTCTGTGGCCATATAGACAATACCAAAGGCGATACCGCCCACGATAAGATGTTCCCAAAACGGAAAGCTCATCAAACCATAAAACGGACTGCTGTCGGTAATCCAACCAGAATCTACGACCCCATTAAAGATCAACCCCATCACCAAGGCCCCGATAACGGCACTTACCATAATTCGCCAACTGGCTATCTTGCTGAATATCAGAAAAAGTCCACCCAGCAAAATCAAAAAAGTGGAGGTTTCCCCAACGGAGCCCGGGATAAATCCGAAGAACATATCCCAAACAGAATGACCGAACTCGCTTGCATTGTTCTGGGCCAAATAGCCCAAAACGGTCTCCCCGGAAAAAGCATCTGGAGTACCTGCACTTTTTACCGCACCGTGCACCCATACCAGATCCCCGCTCATCCAAGTAGGATAGGCAAAAAACAAGAAAGCACGAATGGTCAGGGCGGGATTTAGGATATTCATCCCAGTTCCCCCAAAGACCTCTTTTCCAATTATTACCCCAAAGGCAACCGCAATGGCAAGCATCCACAAAGGTATATCGATAGGTACAATTAGCGGAACCAACATCCCTGTAACCAGATACCCTTCCTCCACCTCGTGTTTTTTAATAACGGCAAACAGGAACTCGATACCCAGTCCAACCCCATAGGACACAATGACCAAAGGCAGTACTGTTATAAATCCCAACCAAAAATTGTCCCAAGTAAGAAAATCCCGCATCACGGAAAAGTCCGATGGAAACCCATTGATGGCAGCGTAATGCTGAAAACCGGTATTAAAAATACCGAACAACAATACCGGAATCAGGGCCATAATGACCGTATTCATGGTACGTTTTAAATCATCGGCCGAGCGAATATGCGAACCGGAATGCGTAGTTTCGTTAGGGGTATATAAAAAGGTGTGCAAGGCATTAAAAGCAGGTGCCCATTTAGTATCGCGGTAATGGTGCTTTAGAATATGCAGCCTTTTCTTAAAAGTCAATCTTTTATCGCTCATCTTTTATCCTATTTCTTTATACAATAAATCCAAACCTTCCCGTATAATCTGTTGATGTGGCTGTTTGGAAATACAAATAAACTCGGTAAGGGAAAAATCTTCCGGAATCACCTCGTATAGTCCCAGTTGTTCCATATTGTCCAGATCCTTTACCATACAAGCCTTTAGCAATTGCAAGGGATAAATATCCATCGGGAAGACCTGTTCGTACATCCCTGTGACCACAAAATTCCTGTGCTCACCATTTGTATTTGTGGTTAGGTCGTATTTCTTATGGGGGGTCAACCAAGAAAAGGTAAAAGCCCGTGTGGCCGAGATCTTATTGAAGACAGGTTTGTTCCAACCAAATAGCTCATAATCGTCCCCTTCTGGAATAACGCTTACGGTACTGTTATAAAATCCGAGATGACCGTCGGGTTTGGTTTTTGTCCCCGTTAGGACATCACCGTTAATGACCCTTATATTTTCTGTAGTTACTCCACTGGCGTAGAGGAAGGTAGCAACCTCCGCCCCAATTTTGGTCGAATAATATTTGGGCGATTTAACAGAGGAACCGACCAATGCGATGGTCCGCTCCGCATTGAATTTTCCGGTAATCAGCAATTCCCCGATAATCACTAAATCCTGTGGAGTAATGGTCCAAACGATTTCGCCCTTGTTGATGGGGTCCAATTTATTTATCTGGGTACCCACCAACCCGGCTGGATGGGGGCCGGAAATTTTATGAAGTTCGACACCTTTCAGGTCCGCCAAAGGCGATTTGGATTTTTTCCCAACCGAAACATGGACCTTGCCAGGGGTAAGTTTCCCCAGGGCACTAATGGCAGCCTGTAGATACTTTTCTTTTCCCTTTAGGACATAATCCATCTCAGCGGCCAAAGGGGCCGTTACATATCCAGAAATGAAGATCGCTTTGGGGGTGTCATTCGGGTTTGCAATAATATCGTAGGGCCGCTGCATTATAAATGGCCAACAACCAGATTTTAACAAAATCGCCTTGATTTCACGTGGAGTGGCACTTTCGGGGTTAATGGTTTTGTGCTCCAATGAAGACTGGGCTTTATCCGCAAGGATTTTCAAAGTAAGGATCCTTCTGCGAGCACCCCTAACAATTTCGGTTAATTCACCGCTAACTGGGGAAACGAAGAGCATATCCTCCCTTTCCTTGTTAAAGAAAAGTGCCTCCCCTGCTTTGACCTCGGCTCCTTCCTTAACCAGCATTTTTGGGGTAATTCCGTGAAAATCATCTAGATTAATGGCATAAACATTGCTTAAAGCAGCCTTGGAAGTTGTATGTTCGGCAGCACCGACAAGGTTAATGTTCAAGCCCTTTTTAATTCGAATGTCTTTAGACATGTGCTCGTAGACCTTAGGTTAACAAAATTTCGGGTCAAATTTAGTGTTTAAAAAAAAGTTATCATAATTATTACCTATAAATTTGGCATTATACCGATGTAAATTTATCCAGTACTGTTTTTACTTACCTTTGCCCAAAATCCCACGTATTTATGAGGCACTTTTTATATTGTGTTTTTGCGCTTCTTTTTACCGGAACCACCTTTGGCCAGGTTGAGGAAAAACCAAATCCTCCGGAATACATAAAGACCATTATTTTCAAGGGCCCCACCCAGGATCAATTTCCTGTGATAACCTTGGATGACCCCATGTATTTGGAATTTGACGACCTGTTGGCCAATGAACAGGACTATTACTACAGGATCGTGCATTGCGACTACAACTGGATGCCTTCCCAGCTGTTAAAGTCCCAATATCTTTCCGGGATGGACAACCAGCGGATAATACACTATAAAAATAGCTTTAACACTTTACAATCCTACTCCAATTACAAGCTCACCATTCCTAACGAGAACGTACGGTTAAAGGTAAGTGGCAATTATGTTCTGCAGATATACAACAATCGAGACGAACTTCAGTTTTCCCGGCGGTTCGTGGTTTACCAGAATAGGGCTACCGTTGGGGTGGTTTTAAAAAATTCCCGAGATTTGACCTATTTTAAGGAGAAACAGGTAGTACAGTTCAACATCAACATTGCGAACGTACCCGTTGTCAATCCCAAACAGGAAATAAAAGTTGCCATTTTACAAAACTATTACTGGCCCTCTGCAATAAAGGGAATATTGCCCCAATTTACCATGGGTCAAAATTTGGCATACAAATATGATAAGGAAACCAGCTTTTACGGAGGCAATGAATTTTTTAACTTTGACACCAAAGACCTTTACGCCGCTTCATCATCCATTGCCAGGGTAGAGTTGGGCAGCAAGCTGTACAATCATTATTTGTTTGCGGGTTATTACAGATATAACAAGGAATACACCTATTTCCCGGACATCAATGGGGATTTTGAAATTAGGACATTACAAGGGGAGGATATGTCCACTGAATCGGAGTATACAATTGTCCATTTTAGCCTTCCTTTTAATCCGGAATTAGGGCTAGATGAAGTTTATGTGTTTGGGAAATTCAACAATTACGAACTAACGGATGACAATAAAATGACTTACAACGCATCCAATGGCATGATGGAGGTCGCCATGGAAATGAAGCAAGGTTTCTATAACTACAAATACGTAGTTAAAAAGGAGGATGGTACGGTAGACCTCGGTACGGTAAGTGGCAACTTTAACCATACCGAAAACAACTATCTGGTTTTGGTCTACTATCGCCATTTTGGTGACCTGTACGATAGCATTATCGGTATAGGTACCGGTAATTCCCAGGATATTACCAATTAATGCCCCGACTTCCTGCCCGAATGCTTCATTTAGGCGGTCGTTTAGCAACCAAATATAAATACAAGTTCAAGTTCAATAAAAAGTCGATTCGCATTATGGGAACAAATAAAATTAAAAACCAATTCACTAATCCACCAATTCACTAAATCGCTATTCCACTAACCCACCAATTCCTTGAAAATAAAGCGCTCCATATGGACCAGAGGCAGGTATTTAATGCGATATCGGGGCACGAAATGCCTCAACTGTGGACATAATCTAGATATCAGCGATAGATTTTGCCCTCAATGTTCCCAAGCAAATAGTACCAAAAATCTTGGTATAAAGGATTTTATTGAAGAGTTCTTTTCTAATTTCATAGCCTATGATTCCAAACTTTGGAAAACACTTTCGGCTCTTCTATTCCGCCCGGGCCGCATAACGCAGGACTATATCGCCGGTAAAAGGACAGCCTATACCAATCCTTTTCGATTTTTGCTGAGTTTGGGAATAATCTACTTCTTGATGTTCAGCATTACGCGCGACTTTGATCAACTTGATAAGTTGGGAACCAATAATGATCCGGATTTTTTTAATGTGAATATCGATTTACGAGAAGATTTGGATCAGCAGGAACACAAAAACATGCTGGATTCCCTTGCACTTTTAAAAAACCAAGATAGAACCGCAAAAGAACGGGATTCCTTGATTTTGGCAAATCCAGTGAAAACGTTTAAGTCCATAAGGGACAGCTCGCTAATAGAAAGATATTTAAAAAAAGAAAGGTTTTTCAACGCTTTTATTAGAAAGGACCCCGGCGTGACATTCGGTCAGCTTGCCGACAAATACAGCATTCCCCATTCCCTGGGAAATAGAATGTCCTTCCAAACGGCAAGGAGCCTTTTCAAGATTGGACAGCAGCCCGGTACTTTTGCCAGTGCAGTCATATCTAGGTTGCCATTTGCCATCTTTTTCTTTTTACCCGCGTTTGCACTGTTCCTTTGGTTGACGTATATCAGGAAAAATTACACTTATGCCGATCATCTTATATTTAGTTTCCATAATACGGCCCTGTTTTTTATCTTGCTCATTATTAGCTATTTGATAGATTTGATTTTTAAAACGGACAGCAATTGGGTTTTTCTGATCATTTTTTCGATTTATCTCTTTCAGGCGATGAGGAAATTCTATGGACAAGGCATTTTCACAACAATTGTTAAATATCTATTTTTGAACATCATTTTTTTTATATTAGCAGGAATGGGGATTGTTTTGCTTTTAACAGGAAGCCTTTTCACATATTAGTGTCCTCCTAAAAAGTCCGATAACTGCGTTATGCTTGTTTTGAAAACTGTCATTTACCACAGTAAATCCATTGGTTTTCATATCTTTGCAGACCTGTTTTCAGAACTTAATAGCCCAGCTATTCAACGGGCGGGGACAAGCGCATATATAATAGACATAAATCTATGATTACACAGGTAACCAAAGGAATAAAGATTTCGGTACAGACTAGTTTTGAAGGCACCTTCTTTAAAAACTACAAAATGCACTATGCTTTTGGTTATACCATAACCATTGAAAACCAAGGGAAAGATTCTGTTCAACTCACTTCAAGACATTGGCAAATCTATGACTCCTTAAATGAAAGGGAAGTTCTTGACGGGGAGGGCGTCATTGGTAAAAAGCCGGTTATATACCCTGGGGAATCCCATACCTACAGCTCGGGTTGTCTCTTAACATCCCCTATTGGAGCCATGAAAGGCCATTACAACATGGTAAATCTAGGTACTACCGAGAAGTTCAGGGTTTATGTGCCCAACTTTAAGTTCAATGCCCCTTTCTCCTTGAATTAAAACTATTGTCTTTCCAGAGCTTATCCCTATGGATATCTCTCGTTGCTCTTTTTTTGTACGAAGTGCATAAGGCGTTCAGCATATGCCCGAATGCCTGAAGGTGATGCGAAAAAAGCAGGATTTAATTTTATTTTAACCAGATAGCGATATTGCTTTTAGTACCTTTGCCATCCATATATTTCAAACTAAAAAACTACTAAAATGGGCAAAGGATTTTTTCAAGTTCCAACCGCAATCAACGAACCTATTAAGTCATATGCTCCGGGCACCCCGGAAAGAGATGCCGTCTTAAAACAATACAAAGAGTACTACAACAGCAAGGTAGACATACCTCTTTATATTGGCAGTGAGGAAATAAAAACCGGAAACACCAGGTCCCTTACCCCTCCGCATGACCATAAGCACGTAGTAGGCCAGTATCATCTTGCTGAAAAAAAACATGTTTCCGAAGCGATAAAGAATTCCTTGGCAGCTAGAAATGCATGGGCCAATCTTACCTGGGAACAACGGGCCGCCATTTTTCTCAAAGCGGCCGACCTTATCGCAGGGCCATATAGGTCCAAGATCAATGCGGCGACCATGATCGCACAATCCAAGAACATACATCAAGCAGAAATCGATGCAGCTTGCGAGCTTATAGATTTCCTGCGGTTCAATGTGGAATACATGGCGCAGATCTATGAAAGTCAGCCAGAATCCTCGGAAGGGGTATGGAACCGCGTGGAATACCGTCCCTTAGAGGGATTTGTATATGCCATTACCCCGTTTAATTTTACGGCCATTGCGGGAAATCTTCCAGCGAGTGCGGCCCTTATGGGGAACGTAGTCATTTGGAAACCCAGTGACAGTCAAGTATTTTCAGCCAAAATAATTGTCGATGTCTTTAAGGAAGCCGGTGTTCCGGATGGCGTTATCAATGTGATCTATGGTGACCCGGTCATGATAAGCGAAACCGTTTTGTCGAGTCCTGATTTTGCCGGACTCCATTTTACGGGTTCTACCCACGTTTTCAAAGAATTATGGAAACAAATCGGAAACAACATCCACACCTATAAAACGTATCCTAGAATTGTTGGGGAAACGGGGGGAAAGGACTTTATCCTGGCCCACCCTACAGCCAATCCCCAACAGGTGTCCACTGCCATTTCCCGTGGGGCATTCGAATTCCAGGGTCAAAAATGCAGCGCGGCATCCAGGGTATATCTGCCCGAGTCCCTTTCCAAGGAAATATTGGAGCTGGTCAAAAAGGACATTGCTTCGTTCAACAAGCCGGGGTCTCCCGAAGATATGTCCAACTTTATAACCGCTGTGATCCATGAGGGTTCCTTTGACAAGTTGGCGAAATATATCGATCAGGCGAAAAAGGATAAGGACGCCGAAATTATTGCTGGTGGAGGTCACGACAAATCCAAAGGGTATTTTGTGGAGCCTACCGTGATTTTGACCACTGATCCCCATTACACTACCATGGAAACCGAACTTTTCGGTCCTGTCGTCACCGTATATGTCTATGATGACAAGGATTGGGCCAAAACGTTAAAGTTGGTGGATACAACATCGCCTTATGCCCTAACCGGAGCGGTATTGGCAACCGATCGATATGCCATCGACGAGGCAACCAAAGCTTTGCAAAATGCTGCTGGTAATTTCTACATTAACGACAAACCGACAGGTGCGGTAGTGGGCCAACAACCTTTTGGAGGTGCAAGGGCATCCGGCACGAACGACAAGGCGGGATCTGCACAAAACCTATTGCGATGGGTATCCCCAAGATTGATCAAGGAAACTTTTGTTACTCCTATAGATTACCGATATCCATTTTTAGGATGATCGATGTTTCCCCCAAATATTGGAGTGTCTTAAAGGACAATTAAAAATAAAATGGGTGCTGAATAATTTCAGCACCCATTTCTTCGACTTAACAAACAAAAGATATTCCCAAATTATCTGTAGAGGGTAAAATGCCCTACGTACTGCTGTTTGTCTTTATCATTGGCATTTACCACATACCAGTAATCGCCCGATGGCAGCTCCTTGCCATCATACTTTCCGTCCCATGAGGTTACCTGATCTAAACGTACCACTACCCTGCCGTAGCGGTCGTAAATGATTACCTCGATATTGGGGAAGTAATCCATATTCTTTGGCGCCCATACATCGTTCTTATTGTCCCCATCGGGAGTAAAGAAATTGGGGATCTCTACCATTCCCGTAAATTCAAATGGTATTGTTACCGTTGCCTCACAACCTTTGGAATCCCTTACCGTTACGGTAACATTATCGTCTTCATTTAAGGTAAATACGTTATTGTTACCTGCAGCATTGCCCTGGAAGAAGTACTCATAGTTTCCAAAGCCGCCGGTAGCAGTTGCCGTAATCTCATTTGGGCCAGTTTTTACGGCACTCAAGGTCAGTGGATCATATTCGTCGATCGTAAATTCCACAAAGGTGGCACAACCATTTTCATGATAAATGTAAACCGTGTGGTCTCCGGCCGGCAAGTCGCCAAAAGTACGTTGGGTATCAGCTTGTGCTATATCGTCAACATCCAAGGAGAACAACAGTTGTGGCACTATACTTTCATCTTTCATTTTAACGGTAACCGTACTGTTGGGGAATATCCCCTGACATCCGTATTCCGGACTGGCCTCTGCGGTAAGATCTACCCCTATTACTATAGGGAAGATTACATTAGTGGTACAGCCATTGGCATCCCTTATAAAGGCAACATAAGTTTCCCCTCCAACAAGATTTTCAAAGAAAAGATTGTCGTTCCTTACAAAATCCGCATCATCGGAAGAGTTGAGACTGGTTTCGTAATATTTGGTTCCATCTACAGCCGTAAATGGTGTACCCCCAGTGATAGTCAACTGGGCAGTTCCATCGGCTGCATTGATACACGTCTCCGGAGTCTGTACCGATGTTACATTTAGGGGATCCGGTTCCGTGATCGTCAGGGTCTGTTTTTCGGAGCACCCCTTTTCATCCTGGAGCAATATCTCATAGGTTCCTGGCGACAGATCGTCGAACACATACTTCCCAGGATTGGCCGGATCGCTGAAAAACTCACTGAAATTGGGCGATATGGCAAATTGGATAAGTCCGACCCCACCGCTTGTCACTTCCACAGAGATCGATCCGTTGCCTTCCCCATTACAGTTCACTGGGACCGACGTGGCGTTGAACAGGATAGCGTCGGGCCGTTTAATTGAGAACGGACCTTGAACAGCACCACAGGAAGCACCACTGGTGACCCCGATATAGAACTCATATCCTTCGGGCAGATTTTCAAAAGTACCATAATCCTGAGCAGGCCGAACTTGGGTTGCCGATGCAGCAGGGTTAAACGGATCAGATCCAGGATCACCTTCGTACAAGGTGTATTTGTAATTGCCCACCCCTCCATCTGCAAAGGATTCGATCCTACCATCCAGTTCGGAGTAACAGGATATATCATCGGGCAGGTTTGTGATCAATTGGACTATTTCGGCATCTACCAAGGTCACCCCGGGCGATTTAATCTCCTTACAAGTTAATGTGGACCCCGTTTTACGCACGTTGTATTGATAGAACCCGGCGTTTCCATTGATTATGACGGAAGTGCCCGTAATAGGGGTATATGGCGCGGGATCTACTTCCGTTACGGAACGGTATTCATAAGTGAATCCAGGTTGTGGGTTTACTATGCTCAAACGCATCTGGCCCTGACCGCCACAGCCCGGTGCCTGTACCTGTACCAAATTGGGGATAAGCGGTGGTGGGGGCTGCACAAAATAAGGATCAGTGACGCCCTCACAACCATATCCGGATACTATTTTAATAGCGTACCACCCCGTGCTTATAAATCCGCCGGTTGCACCACTAAACTGGGGTACATCCTGCAAACCACTGGTTGAGCTGATATCGGTATTATCATTGCTGCCCAAGTACAACAATTGGTATTTGTATCCAGCACCAGGAACACCCCCGTCAGCACCCGGATTCCCTGTCGAAATCTGGTAGGCCTCCAAAACCGCGTTGTTGCCATCTGGACAGATCAGTCCAACCGGTTCCCGTATCCCCGCGGTAATAGGCGGAACTGGATCTAAGGTGATATCGGAAGTATCCTCGCATCCCTGAATATCCTTAACGGTAACCCGATAATTGCCACTGGAAAGGTTATCAAATTCATTGATTGCCCCAAAAGGCACTACTTCCAAATAATTTCCAGTGCCATCGTCTTTTGACAATTGGTATTCATAAGCCGATTGATCCCAACCATCAGTGGCATTGGCCACTATTTTTCCGGCATCATCGGTACAGTTTACATTGCCGATTTCGGAAGTTGTTACAGCCAATGCGGCAAGTGGCGCCCTTACGGTGGCCACATTGCTCTCGGCAGAACAGTAGGGACTTCCTTGTGAGGCGACCCTTACGATATAATTTCCGCCGGCCAGAACAGTGATGGTCTCGGGATTAGTTGTTGTATTGAAAGTACCCGATTTGAACAGAGTCTCAGTACCGGTCTGATCAAGTGAAAATACCTGGTAATCGTATACGCCAATATAATCGGCGACCGTTATGTTCAGCGCTCCATCATTGGTCCCAAAACAGCTTACCGGCTTGGCCTCGCTTATAGTAACCGTCGGTTTTACAGGTTCGTCAACATGATGTTTTGGAAGCGGATAGGTACAGCCACCGGTATTGTCGACAACCTCGAAAAGGTAGTCCCCGGAATCTGGTAAATCTATTTCCACAAAGCTAGCGCCACCACTATTTTTCGGCGCCACTGGGGTAATCGATGTGGTGTTAACGGTAAAATTCGTAGTCCCCGTAACGTCGATCCGCACTCGCTCTGGATCTTTACAATCCAACGCGCTAAGAACGGTCAAAGTCGGAACGACCGTGGTTGGTCGAGTTATGGTTGGCACAACAAACGTAGCCTGGCAGCCATTTCCGTCGATAGCATAAACGGTGATATCCTGGTCCGTACCATCATCGACAATTTCAAACTCATCGCTGGTCTGATAGTTCCCAAAGCCGGTGATGCTGTATTGGTAACCCGGTGAAGTTCCGGGGTTTGACGGATCTACGACGACCTTAATTATTGTGGAACTATATCTATTTGCCCCTCCTGGTACGCAATCAAAAGGCGGTGCGCTTGCTGTTATGGCAAATAGCGGAGGTTCAATTATTTCAATAAGACCCCAAACACCGGAGCAGTCCCTAGCAGAAACTACCTCAACATCATAGCGGCCCGCAGACAAACCGTTAAACGAACCGGAATCGTTGGAAGTGATCAAAGCACGTGTATCAAAATTAAGTAAATTATATACCATTGGTCCATCCACATCGGTTCCCGATTGCACCTGAACATTGATACTGCCATCGTTATCGCCTTGGCAAGTTATATCCGTATCTGCAACAGAGGCGATGACAGGAGGGGTGGCAGCTTCCAAATGGATAACCACTATTTTGTCGCAACCGGTCTCATTATCGGTGACTTGGACTTGATAATCCCCGGGTGCCATGTTGATAAATATTCCATTTACAGGTTGAACTGCAGCGACCGATGCAGTAATCGAAGTCCCCGAATAATCGGTTCCGCTTAGATCATAGGTAAAATCCCCGCTACCCCCAACTGGGACTACGGTAATTACCCCATCGGGATCGTTACAGGTCGGTTGCGTTGTAAAGTCGCCCGAAGCCGACAGAAATCGGTATACATCCGCTATTCCGGTACTGGTACAGCCATTGGCATCTACCACGTCCACGGGATAGGAGCCGGTTGAATTTACGGTAAACGTAACATCATAGGTAGGATCTGGATGGGCGGCCGTAATCGTGGAATTCAGCACCCCAAATTGGGTAACCCCGCCCAAGGTAAATCTCGGCGTATCTACCGTTTCTGGCATTGATGCCGTAATCTGAAAAGAAGTTGCCGTGACGTCGCATTGATTGACCACATCTAATGTTGGCGCGGGCAATGCAGGATCCATCACTATGGTCGTAGGGATACTAAATGATGCACAATTTGTTCCATCCTTGACATAAATATCATAATCCCCTCCCGGTCCAAAGAATGTAGTCACGGAGGTAAAGTCGCCCGGGCCAGGGGGGAACCCTTGGGGCATAAAGGCAAAGGTGTAGGGACCACCGTCCCCTCCTGAACCGCGAACGGTAATCTCCCCGTTCGAATTACAGTTTGCCGGCCGTTGCACCAAAATGTCCAAGGAGGGCAGGTTCTGATCTACGGTTACGGCAGCAGCATCCGTACAGGTATCGGCGTCGGTTACAATGATCTGATAATTTCCAGGTAGGGCTTCATAGGTATTGCTATAGGGATCAGGAGCACTAGCGGGTTGGGAATCAATAACACTTCTAACCCCGGTATCCGAATTTAAAATTTCCACGGTAAAAGCTCCAGTAAATCCGGAAACCGTATATTCGATCTGTCCATGGCTATTATTACAATATCCAACCGTTGAAATTGCGGTCACATCCAAAGGAGTTGGCCCGTCCACCGGATCGATAATATCCTCATATGTACAACCTGTACCTAAATCTCGAACTTCGACGGTATAGGAGACCCCAAGCTGCAGCCCCGCAAACGTATGACTTCTTGGTGGCCCGTTTACCGGCACAAAAGGGTTGACTGGAAATTCAACCAAACGGATTTCAAAGGGACCTGTACCCCCTACTATGGTAACGGTATTGGAAAATCCGGTTGCACTACAAGTTGGCGCAACCGCATTGGGAACAACGGTCACCGTAGTTTGGTCTATGGTTACGGTATCCTCGTCCCTACAACCGGCATGGTCTAACGTTACCACGTTATAGGTGCCTGGTGCAAGTCCCGTAAAAGTGTGCGTAGTACTGGCCGTAGGACCGGTACGGGTTACCTCCACACCAAATTGGTCTTGTACAATATAGGTAAAGTCCGGTGTTCCCCCCGTTACGTTGGTTATATTGATGTCTCCGGAAACTACGTTGGAACTACAAGTGGCATCCACCGCACTAACCGTTGCATTTGGAGCTGGATTGGGGTTTGGCCCGATGGTTTCACTGCCACCGATTACACATCCCCTAGAGTCCCTTACAATGTACGTATAGGTTTGTCCCTCATTTAAACCGGAAAAAGTAGTCTGGTTTCCAAAGGCTCCCCCGTCAAAACTAATTTCATAGGGAGGCACCCCAATGGTGGCATCGGGAGTTATGATAATGATCCCATTATCGGACTGACCGCAACTTGCAGGAATTACTTCAGCGTTTGCCGCTATGGCCATAGGTGGATTCAAAACCAAGGGATTGGAATCGGTCTGACAGCCTTGATTGTCCGTTACCCGTATAATATATACTCCTGGGACATTGGTGCTGTAATTAAAACTGTTCAAGGAGAAAGGCTGGGTATCTACAAGTGATCCATCCCTAATGACCTCATATTGTTTGGATACAGGGCCTGTTGAGTAACCCCCACTAACGTCTACATGAAGACTTCCGGGGAGTCCGCCGCACGGAATTTCACCATCCACACTGACCGTTACCCGCACCTGGGGCTTTATTTCAAAATTTAAATTGTCTTTACAATTGTTGGCATCCCTAACCTCTATGTTGTAATTGCCTGGACTTAGATTGCTGAAAATAGAGATTGACCCCCAAGAACCCCCATTGATCCTATATTCATAACCAGGTCCTGGCAGTCCACCACTAGCGGTTACCGCCAAGGTAGCCCCAGTACCGGGAACATAGCAAAATTCCGAAGCACCAGTGTCCAACGCAATGGTTGGGGCACTTAAAGGGGTTAAGGTGAAATTGAAGGTCTCCGTACACCCTTCCACGTCCATAACGGACAACGTATAGTTACCGGCTTGGGAAAGGCTTCCAAAGGTCTGACCAGACTTGGGTCCTTTCACGTTTCCATTGGGTTCGGTCAAGGTATATCTATAGCTTCCCCAACCCCCACTCGCGCTTGCAACGACCTTGCCTTGATTGCCATTGGCACAGCTCATCGGGGTTACGGTTCCGCCCAAAGTAATGGCGGTAGCCGGTTCTTGGACAACAAAACTAGCCGAATCGGTACAACCCGTATCGGCGTCGGTTACCGTAATGGTATAGGTTCCTGCCCCTAGGCCGGTAAGATTTACTTCCCTATTGTTTTGGGGCGAACTCTCAGAACCCGTATTAATGTGATAGGTATAGTTGTTGGCAAAACCATCCACGATAAACGTGCCTGAGCCATCGTTTGCACCCAAACACACTTTTAAATCACCACCCGATTTTTCGCGGACCTGGATGGAACTAATATTGGCCGGGGTAAAACTTTTGGTATAAGTACAGCCTTTATCATCCGTAATCCTGAACTGATAGGCCGTATTGATACTCAGGCCCGTGAATGTGTCGTTCCCTCCATTGTCGATACTAACTGGACTAATGACCTCATATTTTACAATGGGATTGGCGCTCGTTGGAGTGAGTTCTACATCCGACGTACCAAGTACGCAGCTCATGTTACTTTGAACAAAATTGATATTCGATGGTGGATTTACATCCCCTATGGTAATATCGGTCAGCACCAACTGACATCCCCCGCTATCCCGTATCATAGGCGTATATGTCCCTGGGGCCAACCCCGTATACAAGGTCTGGTTGGAAAAGCCGGAATTGCCAGAAATACTGAATTGATAACCACTGCCCGAACCTCCCGAAAATGGCCCTTGGAATTCGATACTACCGCCCACGGTTCCCCCAATGGAACAGGTTCTATCTGCCAATTTAACCGCATTGCCGACGATAACCCCCGTAGTGTTCACGGTGACCGATCCGGGAATATTATACGTACAGTCGAACGTACCCTGTTGATATCGCACCTGAACGTTGTAGGTTCCTGCCGGCACGGATAATTGTGGGTTGTTGCTCCAAGGATCGCTAGGAGTTGCCCTAAAGGACAAATTGTATCCCTTGGCATTGATTACGTTGATATTGAGCTTGGCCCCACCGTTGGTACAGTTCCCATCCGTCCCGCTAACACTAACGACAGGCGGGGTAAGTTCCTTGACATCTGCCGATGCGGTTATGGTACAACCATTGGCATCGGTAATCAAGAAATCGTAAGTGCCCGGGCTAGTAACGTTGTAGGTTGTGGAAGTCGTATAGGATGGACTAGAAGGTCCCGCCCCGTTAACAATAAATCTATACGGTTGTGCCCCCCCAGAGGTCTTAACGGTGATATCCACATTGGTGACATTACAGCCAAAACTATTGTTAACCTCTGTCGAAGCCTGAAGGGCTACAAGTCCATTCCCTATTATAATGGGATTTCCGTTTATATCATAAGCTTCCGTTGGCGGGTCGATACCGTTGGCAAGATCACCCTTACATTTTTGGGTCTCTACCTTAACGCTATAGGTTCCAAATCCTACGGCCGCAAACGTATTGGTGTTGCTGGCTATAAAGGAGGTGAATTCTTGGGGTTGGCCACTTGAATTTAACAAGGTGTATTTATAGGGGCCGGGAACATTGTTTACCTTAACGGTTATACTACCCGTTTCCCCACTACATTGGGCATCCACAAAGGTAACATCGATGTCGATATCCTTGGTCTCGATGGTTATGGGTTCATATTGATATTCGCAACTGCTCGGGGTATTTATCAGGCGGGTCTTAACGACATAAGTTCCGGCATTAAGGCCAGAAAAAACGGCTCCCTGCCATGGGCCGAAACCACTACCGGAATCAATACTGTATTCATAGGAGCTGGAGAGGTTCGTAATCTGGATCCTGCCCGGATTCCCACAGATAAAATCCTCTTTAACGTAAGTTTGGGTGATTGAGCTCTTCTTGGCCTTAAAGTAGTAATACGCACCTCCGTTTACCCGAACCCGAAATTCGCCTCCATTGACCGACGAAAGAGCTGCAGCATCCAAGGTGTAGGTGGGTCCGGTCCCCACGGTCTGCCAGTTTGAGGGCCCACAGGAATAAGCGGGACAATCATTGTTCACATCAAAGGCACAGCCCGATAATTGTTGCCATTCATAGCTGCTATAAGCCTGGTTAAGGACAACGATCCTATTGTCAAAATTTCCGCATAGGTTAAAACGAGCCACGGAACTTCCATCATTGGTACAAGATTTCACGTCATCGGCATTGGCAATGATGGTCGCGAACATGACAGCACTTGCAGTGGAAGGGGATTGGACCAAATTATCCGTTGATTTCCCCTTGGTAGCGGAAATTTCTGGTTTTAATTCAATTTCGCTAGCATTGCCCGAATTTGGCAACGAGGTTAGAATCTCACCGAGAACCGGAAGATTGGTAAACAGATCAAAGACTTTGGTTTTTGCGACGGCAGACGTACCTACTATTGATAGTACCAACAACAGTATGGCATACAAAAGATGCCTTGTTTTTTTAGGGAGCATAGGTTAAGTCGAATTTTATAAGAATACACGAGATTTGGGATCAGGATATTCTTTGGTGTAATTTTTTATACTATAATTTTCCTTTTATCTTTAGCCAAAATTGACTATATTATTATTCTTTTAACGTTCGATTATGAAAAATAGTATTGCACTTCTAGTTTTTATTTTGATAATGGCACAATATTCTTGTTCCCAAAAGGAGGATAAGGAAATAAATGAGCCTACGGAAATACTGGTCTCCCCTGAGTTGGTGGTAGGTGATATCAATAATCCTTGGGGTATGGCCTTCCTACCTGATGGCAGTATGCTTATCACCCGAAAATCAGGTGAACTCATCCATTTTAAGGACGGCCAAAAATCGAACGTTGGCAACGTACCTGAAATCTATAATCATGGACAGGGTGGACTGATGGATATTGTCCTCGATCCAGATTATGCAAATAATGGATGGATATACATTTCCTATGCTTCGCCAGCGGGCGACGACAAAGGTGGCAACACCGCCATAATGCGTGCAAAACTTAAGAATAATTCATTGGTGGACAATGAATTGCTGTATAAGGCAACGCCCAATACGGACGGTGGCAACCACTTTGGATCTCGTATCGCTTTTGATAACGCGGGCTACCTCTATTTTTCTGCCGGGGAAAGAGGAGAGAGGGACGTCAATCCACAGGATATCAAAAGGGACAACGGTAAAATTTACCGGTTAAATGCCGATGGCACCATCCCGTCCGATAACCCCTTTGTAAACGAATCCGGTGCCAAGGCCGCTATTTACAGCTATGGCCATAGAAACCCCCAAGGATTGATAAAAAATCCACAGACCGGCGAAATTTGGGAACACGAACACGGTCCGCAGGGTGGGGATGAAATCAATATCATCCAAAAGGGAAAAAATTATGGCTGGCCCGTAATTACATATGGCATAAATTACAGCGGCACCCCCATAACGGATAAGACCGAGATGCCGGGTATGGAACAGCCCCTGTACTACTGGGTGCCTTCGATCGCTCCAAGCGGAATGGCCTATGTCACCTCGGACAAATACCCACAATGGAAAGGCAACCTGCTCGTAGGCTCCTTAAAATTTCAGTATTTGGAACGTCTGGAGCTCAAGGACAACAAGGTAGTCTATCGCGAAAAACTACTGCAGGATATAGGCAGGGTACGCGATGTACGACAAGCCCCCGATGGCTATCTCTACGTAGCCGTAGAAGGGAAGGGAATATATAAATTGGTGCCGGAAGATTGAAGGTACGGAATACGAAGTACAAAGTACGAAATACGAAGTGCGAAATACGAAGTGCGAAATTAGAGCTGGTCGGTGCAAAATCCCTTTTTGAGCAAGGCGTATGACGAAAAGCCAAGAAACTATCCTTCTGCCTCCAATGCCTTTTTCACCGACCCATGTTTTTTTAACAGGTCAGAGGCCTTGGCGTAATCGATATTTAGTCCCTCCATCACATAACGGACACCACGATCTACCAATTTGGTATTGCTGAGTTGCATATTTACCATTTTGTTCCCCTTTACCCTCCCGATTCGAATCATTAGGGCCGTTGAAATCATGTTCAAGACCAGCTTTTGGGAGGTACCGCTTTTCATCCGGGTACTTCCCGTGACGAATTCGGGCCCTACGTTAACGGCAATCGGTATTTCCACGGCATTGGTCAAAGGCGAGTTGGGATTGTTGGTAATACAGGCCGTAAGCAACCCTTTTTCCCTAGCGGCTTTTACGCCGCCAATAACGTAGGGAGTAGTTCCAGAGGCGGCTATTCCCACAATGGTATCTTCCTTGGATATTTCATGTACCCCCAAGTCCTTCCACGCTTGCTGGGGATCGTCCTCGGCGGCTTCGACCGACTTCCGGATGGCGACATCCCCACCCGCAATGAGGCCAATGACACGGTCATGCGGCAGCCCGTATGTTGGTGGGATTTCGGAAGCATCCAAAATACCCAATCGGCCACTTGTACCCGCCCCAATATAGAAAAGCCGACCTCCTCTTTCAAAACGTTCCACTAAGGCATCTACCAATTTGGTTATCTGGGGGATGCACAAGGCAACCGCATCCGCTACCTTTTTATCCTCCTGGTTCATGTTTACCAGAATGGACTTGGTGTCCATCTTCTCAAGGTCGTTATAATTGGAGGGGGACTCTGTAATTTTTTTATAGTCGGACATAGGTGGTTGAATAATGTAAATTTCTATTTTGAATGAACACGATTAATCGTCATCCGAACTTTCATCCCTTACTATTGCATTTAAAACGCTTATAATGCAGGCCTTATAGCAATTCTGGGCTTTAGGTAGTTCAAATTTGAACAAAAGTAAGGTATAAATTCAATTTACAAACATCCAAAAATGTTTTGAAAGGCCTATTTTAGTCAAAAAAATGAATCTTTTTCTTTGTCCCTCAAAATTATGGGGCAAAATCAAAAGCTCCTCCCTTTGTCCAAAGGGAGGTGGATTCGAGCGGACCGGAGAAGACGGAGGCCCGCCCGATCCGGTACGGGCGGGGTTTGAAAGTACAAGTCAAGGGATTTGAGACTTTAACCTGCTGATCAGGGCCAATGTTCGGGATTTCAAACTCCCCTTTCTTCCGATTTGTCGGAATTCATTCCCTTCTTTGTCCAAAGAGGGGAGCTTTAAAAAAAATAACTTGAATGACTAAAAACTATCTTTTTATTTTCCTTTTGACCCTCACCTCCTGTGGGATCTTCAAATCTAACATTCCCCAGCCAAAACGGGAATTCCGTGGGGTCTGGATCGCCACAGTGGCCAATATAGACTGGCCCAAGAATGGGCTGGACAATGTGGAGAAACAAAAAAAGGACTTCATTGACATCCTGGATTTTTACCAACACCTCAATTTTAACGCCGTCATCGTTCAGATAAGGGATGCAGGGGATGCTTTTTATCCGACAGAACTAGCCCCTTGGTCCCGATTCCTTACCGGTGTCGAGGGCCAAGCACCAGATCCCTACTACGATCCTTTGGAATGGATGATTGCCGAGGCCCATAAAAGGGGAATGGAGTTCCACGCCTGGCTTAACCCGTACCGGGCCACAATGAATGAAAACACGGAAATACTGGCCAAAAACCACGATTATAACCTTCATCCGGAATGGATGATTAAATATGGCACAAAATATTATTACAATCCGGGTTTGCCGGAGGTACGCCAACATCTCATCACCATCATGGACGAAGTGGTCGCCAATTACGACGTGGACGCGATCCATTTTGACGATTATTTTTACCCTTATAAAATCAAGGACGAAGCGTTTGACGATTCCCAAGCTTACGCCTCCTATGCCCTGCCCAAGCAATCCTTGGCCGATTGGCGCAGGGCCAATGTTGATTCCCTAGTGCTGGACATTCACAGAACGATAAAAGAGCGCAAGCCTTGGGTGCAGTTTGGCATCAGTCCGTTTGGGGTTTGGAAAAACAAGTCGACCGACCCTAGGGGATCCGATACCCAAGCGGGACAGACCAATTATGACGATCTCTACGCCGATCCCCTGATGTGGATGCAAAGCGGATGGATCGATTACTTGGTACCCCAAATTTACTGGAGTATGGACTATCCCGCTGCTTCCCATAGGAAAATTGCGGATTGGTGGGCACAGAACAAGACCCGGACCAATTTGTATATTGGCAACGGGGCCTACAAGGTGCGGAACAATTCGGACAAGGCCTGGGACGAAAAAGAAGAACTGCCAAATCAAATTTTGTTGGCCCGGAAAAATCCGGATATCGAAGGCAATGTGTTTTTCAGTGCCAAATCCTTGATGCAGGACAATCCGGATGTCTTGGTATATCTTAAGGAAAAGTATTACTTCCGGCCCGCCCTTACCCCTATTTCCCCTTTGATAAATAAAACCCCTGAAATATGGCCGAGCCTTGGCGGAATTGAGGTAGAAGACGGAATTCTTGCTATTGATCTAAACCGGCCCTATGGCGATACCTCAAAATACGTTTTGATCTACACTGCCCGAAATGCAAGGAAGCTCAGGTCGAAAAAATTAGATCGCTGGGTAGACAAAATTGATCTGGAAGGGAAAAATTCCTTTACCTTGGGAAAAGGATTACTTCAAGGGAATAAACATATTGCAATTACATTTCTGGACCAGAATGGTCGTGAAAGCGAACCTATATTAATCAACCTCAATTACAAACTATGATCCATAAAGACAAAGGGGCCTGGGCATGGGTTCCCATCCTTTATTTTACCCAAGGCATTCCCTACGTACTGGTAGTAACAGTTTCCGTGATCATGTACAAAAGACTGGGTATCAGCAACTCTGATATAGGATTGTACACTAGTTGGTTATATCTCCCATGGGTACTCAAACCCTTGTGGAGTCCATTTGTGGACCTAAAGAGTACAAAGCGGAATTGGTTCCTCACCATGCAACTCATTATTTCCTTGGCACTTTTGGGGGTCGGACTCAGCTTGCCCACCGATTCCTTTTTTACCACCACCCTAGCCTGTTTTTGGATGGCCGCATTTGCCTCGGCCACTAATGATATCGCTTCCGACGGCTACTACATGCTGGGACTTACCCAAAAAAAACAAGCATTTTTCGTGGGCATGCGAAGTACCTTTTATCGTTTGGCCATGATTACGGGACAAGGCCTAATCGTCATCCTTGCCGGATTCTTGGAAAATAAATACGGGGACAATACGAAGGCGTGGTCCTTTACCATGATCGCGGCGGCTTTGTTAATGCTGATCTTGACCGTTTCCAATTTCTTCGTCACCCCAAAATACGAGTCGTCCTTGGCCATTGTACAGCCCAAGCCTTCCAGTTTTATGCAGGTTTTTAAAAGCTTTTTCCAAAAGAGGAATATCGGCATTGCACTTGCGTTTATCCTTACGTATCGATTAGGGGAATCCCAACTGGTGAAGATGGCGGCCCCATTTTTATTGGACAAGGTTGAAGTGGGTGGATTGGGCTATTCAACCGAAGCGGTCGGTACCATCTACGGTACCGTGGGGGTGATCATGTTATCGATCGGGGGGATCTTAGGGGGCATTTTAATTTCGAGGGACGGGCTTAAAAAATGGATGTTGCCCATGGTGCTCTCCCTCAACATTCCCAATGCCCTGTACGCCCTGTTGGCTATTACCAAGAGTACCAATATCGTGGCTGTTGTTGGTACCGTGGTCATGGAACAATTTGGGTATGGTTTTGGATTCGCCGCGTTTCTTATCTACCTTATCTATATTGCCGAGGGAATCTCCAAAACGTCCCATTATGCCATTGCCACGGGATTTATGGCATTGGGAATGATGTTGCCAGGAATGATTAGCGGCTACGTTCAGGAATGGTTGGGATATGACGGATTTTTCGTATGGGTGGTCGTTGCAGCCTTGCCCAGTCTATTTTTACTTAAATTTTTAAAGTACCCCGCCGACTATGGCAAAAAATCAAGTCCGGATGAACTATAACACCCTATCTTATACGGAAGCCCAAAATACGCTGTCACCAAGGGAAAAGGTGGGTCAATTTTTTATGCCAGCGGCCTTTATCAACGATAGCGAGGAAGAGATACAAACCCTAGAGAACCTTATCAAAAAAAACTGCATTGGCGGACTCTGTTTTTTCCATAGCAGGGCCAGTGCCGCTACCAACTTTGAAGGAAAGAAAAAGGTGATATACAACCAGAACAGTCTGGAAACCCTAAAAAAATTGATCATCCGCTACCAAAAGGCCGCAAAGTATCCTTTGCTGATCAGTATCGATGCCGAATGGGGACTTGCCATGCGCATAGAGAACACGCCCCAATATCCATACGCCATCACGCTGGGGGCGATCCAGGATAATTCCGATTTGATCTTTGAAGTAGGCCGGAACATTGGGAGGGACTGTCGGGAAGCAGGTATCCATTGGAATTTAGCCCCTGTAGTGGATATCAATAACAATCCCAACAATCCCGTAATTGGGTACCGATCTTTTGGGGAGGACAAGAGGAACGTCACGGAAAAGGCCATCGCCTATACAAAAGGGATGCAACAAGAAGGCATACTAACCAGCATAAAACATTTTCCGGGCCATGGGGATACGGCCACGGACTCGCATTTAGGGCTTCCTGTTATCGGTAAATCCAAAGAAGAATTGTACGGGAATGAGTTATATCCCTTTATCGAATTGATAAAAAATGGGGTCGATTCCGTCATGGTAGGCCATTTGTCCGTTCCTACGTTGGCAAATGGCAAAACCGGTTCCACGAGTATTTCCAAGGAAGTCATTACAGGCCTTTTGCGAAATGAACTCGGTTTTGATGGAGTAGTCATTTCCGATGCCCTGAACATGCACAGCGTATCCAAACTCTATCCCTCAAAGGGAGAACTGGAATGGCTGGCCTTCGATGCCGGCAATGACATCCTTTGTTTTGCGGAACATGTGGACGAAGGCCTGGAAACCATCCTGAAAAATGCCCCACGGAACAGAATCGAGTCCAGCTTTGAACGGGTATGGAAACTCAAGGAAAAAGCCTTCCAAGCTACACCAGAAAAAATAAGGCCACATCAGGAACAAGTAGAATTGAATAAAAAATTGGCCTATGAAAGTCTAACCTTATGCAAAGGAAATTCCCAGGACCTTGACCTCTTCAGGCAAGGTGACTTTACAGGGATTTCCATAGGCAGGAATCACGACAATGCATTTTTCAATCGGATCTCGGAAGAGCTGGAAATAACGACAATTTCGGATGATAAAAGTACCCTTTCAGAAATTAGGACCAGCGTCATTAGCGCCGAAAATATCCTGTTGGCCCTGTTTCCCCCCAAGGTAAAACCCCAGAATAACTTTGATCTTACCGATGCTCAGTTGAAATTGGCCCAAGAACTCATCGACACAAAAAATGTAGTGCTCTACTTGTTTGGCAATCCGTATGTTTTGAATTTGTTGAATCTTAGAAAAGCTAGATCGTTAGTCATCGCCTATCAAAATTTTGACACTTTTCAAATGCTTGCCGGGGCGCATTTTTTGGGTAAATTTGGAGCTAAAGGGAGGTTACCTGTTACAATCGCTCCGTGAGGTCATAAAGAATAAAGAGTACAGACAAGAGAATATAGAAAGGAAGTAACCAAAGATGTAAACTTGTTGAATGTCTATTTTCTATGTTCTATGTTCTGCAACTGTGAAATTTGAAACATCGAACATTCGTAATTCCAACTTCGATATATGAGTAAGGAAATTAAAGTTTACCAAATTATCGGTCTTATGTCCGGCACCTCGTTGGACGGCCTGGATCTTGCCTATTGCCATATCTGGCAAACTGACGATCGTTGGCATTACGACATCAAAAACACCAAAAGCGTTTCCTATGACTCCAAAATGCAGGACAAGCTCCAAAGTTCGATCTATTTAACGGCGGAAGAGCTTCTTATTTTTCACAATGCGTATGGCGCATGGCTGGGGGAACAGGTATGGACTTTTGTTGCCGAAGAAAATTTGGAGGTGGATTTTGTGTGCAGCCACGGTCATACCACCCACCATCAGCCACAAAAGGGTATTACCTTTCAGATTGGTTCCGGACAACATTTGGCCAATTCCTGCGGCCTTAAGACTATTTGTGATTTTAGGACCAACGATGTGACCCTTGGGGGTCAAGGCGCACCCCTAGTACCCGTTGGGGACCGATTGTTCTTTGGCGACTATGATTTTTGTCTCAACCTTGGTGGGATCGCAAATATCTCCTTTGAAAAACAGGGCAAACGCATTGCCTATGACATAGGCCTGGCCAACATGGTCCTTAACCACATCACCCAACAACATCGGTTGCAATATGATGCTGGGGGCAAATTGGCAGGTTCGGGAAAAATCAATTCGACCCTAATTGAAAAATTAAATGGACTGGAATTTTATCGATTGCCCTACCCAAAGTCCATTGGTTATGAATGGTTTGTGGAAGAAGTGGTGCCGCTGATAGTAGAGACCAAAGATAGTATGGAGAACCTGCTCCACACCGCCGTTCATCATATCTGCGAACAAATTGCGGCACAAGTGAGGGTACATGCCCAGAAACCGACAAGCACCTTATTGGTAACCGGCGGAGGTGCACTGAACGATTTCTTGATAGCCACTTTGCAAAAAAAATTAGGAGACGGGGTGGAAGTGGTTGTTCCATCCAAAACATTGATCGACTTTAAGGAAGCCTTGATCTTTGCGTTGATGGGCGTGTTGCGATGGGAAGAAAAAATCAATTGCTTTAGCTCGGTCACAGGAGCGACAAGGGATTGTACCGGAGGGGTACTTTTCCTACCTTCCATCTAGTGGCAAGTTAAAGTTGATATCGAATGGGTCGATAACTGCACCTATAAGCAAACCGATGACGACTCGAAATCAGTCTTGTCCATACCACAGAAAAAGGGTCAATAACCTCGGCATGAATGCTTTCAGGTTTTTTCCCTTTAAGTATGAATATTAAATGCATATTGGCACAAAGGCTCAAAATACTAAAAATATACTCAATTTAGAACGAGTAAATTTCCTAGGTGTTCAACTCAAAAACGTTTTCAACTGGGCAAAAAATAATTAATTTCCACGAAAATAATGGTAGTGCCCAGTTAATATCAAAAAAGTATAAAATCAAAGCGTAATCAAAATGCCTGAAAAGCAAGATTTAAAGAAACATAAATTGGGTATGGCACTCGCAGGAGGAGGTGTTAAGGGTGCTGCGCATATTGGTGTTTTTAAAGCGTTGGAGGAAAATGGGATAACTCCCAGTTTAGTAGCAGGGACCAGTGCAGGAGCGCTTGCAGCTGCGTTTTTTGCATGTGGATATAAATCGGACGAGGTTCTAAATCTTATGCTCACCAATAGGTTTTTCAATATAAAGGCCATTGCTTGGTCCAAGGCCGGTATGATGGATGTTGAAAGGACATTGAGTGTATTTAACCCTTATTTTAAAGACAGGACTTTTGAATCTTTAGATATCGAATTACATATAATGGCCACAGATATTATTAGCGGCAACGCTAGGGTCTTTAGGTCTGGACCTATTTTAAAACCCTTGATGGCATCTTGTGCCTTCCCTTTTATTTTTGCCCCGGTAGATATCGAAGATTCTTTATTCTCAGATGGGGGAATCATAAATAACTTCCCCACGGAGACGGTAGTCGCAAGATCGGAGAAAACATTGGGCGTATACGTTAGTCCCCTACGCCATATCACAAAAGATAAATTGGTGAGTTCTATAGACGTAGCAGATAGGGCTTATAGAATTTCAAATAGGTATGAGTCCATTAGAAAACTGGAACATTGTACCTGGGTAATCAATCCTCCAGAATTACAAAATTACGGTACGTTCACGGTGAGCAAAATGTTGGAAATCTATGAGATAGGATATAAATATGGGAAAGAATTGGCCCCTCTCATCAAAAAAGATTTAGAAGAATAAAATAACATATTTCTTGAAACCTACTATCCACGGGGCAGGCCGAAGGACGGTCAATAGATTGAATGTGGTTATTGTTTAACTTTAGGTAGGTATTTCGCGTACAGATAAAAGATAAAGGTCAAGGCAAGTTCCTGTTCTTTGAACGAAAATCTCGTTCCAAATCCGTATTTTTGGGAAAAAGAAAAAAGCATGCTAATAATTGGGATTGCAGGTGGTACGGGGTGCGGTAAAACAACGGTCGTCAACCAGATTGTCAACGAATTGCCCCACGAAGAAGTGGTCGTCATTTCCCAAGATTCCTATTATAAAGATCTTTCCCATCTTTCCTATGAGGAACGATCAAATATTAACTTTGACCACCCCAAAGCCATTGATTTTGATCTACTGGCGGAGCATTTGTCACTATTAAAGGATGGGAAGACCATTGCACAACCCGTGTATTCTTTTGTAAAGCACAACAGGACTACTGATACTTTGGTTACACATCCAAGAAAGGTAATGATCGTGGAAGGCATTTTGATCCTGACCCATCCCGATATCCGCAAATTGTTCGATATCAAAATCTTTGTCCATGCAGATTCGGATGAGCGGCTTATCCGAAGGCTGAAAAGGGATATTCACGAACGGGGCAGGGATATGGATGAAGTGCTGAACCGCTATCAGACCACCCTAAAACCCATGCACGATCAATTTATAGAACCCACCAAGGAATTTGCGGATATTATCATCCCCAATAACCGCTACAATACCGTAGCAGTGGATATAGTAAGAACCATTATCAACGAAAAATTAACCTAAGCATTTATGGGCCTCAAGAGTCTAAGAAAGAAAAAGTGGTTTGGCGTTGTCACCAATGTGTACGTTTTGGTGCTCACCGTTTTTGTGATATGGATGATGTTTTTCGACACCAATTCCCTGTTGATACACCTAGAACTGAAAAAAGAAATCAACAAACTGGAAAAGCAAAAGGAATTTTTGAAGGAAGAAATTTCCAAGGACAAAAAGGTGTTGGATAACCTTTCCGATAAAAAGGAGCTGGAGAAATTTGCGAGGGAAAAATACTATCTAAAGAAAAAGAACGAGGAAATCTACCTGATCGAGTACGAGGATAGCATCAAAAACAAAAAAGATGAATGAGACTGGTCTTTTTAGCGATTTTCCTGAGGTTTCCGCCAAAGCTTGGAAACAAAAGATCCAGTACGGGCTGCAGGGTGCCGATTACAACGAGACCCTGGTTTGGGAATCACCCGAAGGAATCAAGGTAAAACCCTTTTATCATGCAGAGGATCTGGAAGGGCTGCCCATATATTCCTGCCCCCTGCCCCAGCACTGGCCCGCCGCACAGGAAATTTATGCAGGGGACGCGATAAAAGCGAATAAAAAGGCACAAATGGCCGTTCAAAACGGAACGGAAAGCCTTGTTTTTAAGATTCCTACGGATGATATTGCTGTCGAAGCCCTCTTAACCGGTATCGATTTAAGCCAGATTCCCATACAATTTGACCTTCAATTTTTATCGGCCACATACGTAAAAAAGATTTGTGACCTTGTGAAGGGCAAGCCCCATAAAATTAGGCTTCACACCGATATCATAGGCAATTTGACCCGTACGGGAAACTGGTTCCATAACCTTAATGAAGACCATCGTATCGTCGGGGAAATTTTAAATAAATGCGACATTCCTGCGCTTAGCATAGATGCGACACAATATCAAAATGCGGGGGCCAACATGGTACAGCAGTTGGCATATTCCCTGGCCCACGCCAACGAGTACCTAAATCATTTTGAAGCGAAATCCATTCGATCGATCACCTTTAAAGTGGCCGTGGGGGGTAATTATTTCTTTGAAATAGCCAAACTAAGGGCACTGAGGTTATTGTGGGACACCCTGGTATCGGACTATGGGATTTCATCCGAATGCCATATCATCGCCCAGCCTACAAAGCGCAACAAGACTTTATACGATTACAATACCAACATGCTCCGGACAACAACGGAATGTATGTCGGCCATCCTTGGCGGGGCCGATACGGTTCTCAACCTACCATACGACTCTGTTTATCACAAGTCCAACAGATTTGCCGAAAGGATGGCCCGCAACCAATTGTTGATCATAAAGAACGAAAGCTATTTTGATCAAGGTGAAGATCCAGCCGCCGGTTCCTTTTACATTGAAACCCTCACCCGTCAATCGGCTGAAAAAGCCTTGGAACTCTTTAAATCAATCGAAACGGGGGGCGGGTTTTTGGTCCAGCTAAAGAACCACACCCTTCAGAAAAAGATCAAGGAAAGCGCACAAAGGGAACAGCAAAGGTTTGATGAAGCACAAGAAGTGTTGGTAGGCTCCAATAAATATCAAAATAAGCACGATCGGATGAAGGATGAGCTGGAGCTTTATCCCTTCGTAAAATCGAATGCCCGGAAAACATTGATAGAGCCCATTATTGAAAGAAGGTTGTCAGAAAGTAGGGAACAGGAACGTTTGGAAAAAGAAGGATAAAGTGGGAGCGATGAAAAGGAAAGATCTACAACATATCAGGTTAAGGTACGAGGTACGAGGTACGAAGTACGAAGGGGAAAGGACAAAAGACGAAGGACGAAAGACGAAAGACGAAAGGGGAAAGACGAAAGGGGAAGGATTAAATGTAAATGAAGTTAAAATAGAAACCTCTAACCTTGTACCTCGTACTTCGTACCTTAAATACCAGAATTTCGCCGCCGGGATTCCTCCCTTCCTCCGTGGCCCCTACCCCACCATGTATGTGGAACGCCCATGGACCATCCGACAATACGCCGGATTTTCAACTGCAGAGGAAAGCAATGCATTTTACCGTCGCAATTTGGCCGCGGGTCAAAAAGGACTTTCCGTGGCCTTTGACCTCCCTACCCACCGAGGCTATGACAGCGATCACGAACGTGTTGTTGGCGATGTTGGGATGGCAGGAGTAGCAATCGACACCGTGGAGGATATGAAAATATTGTTCGACGGCATCCCGTTGGACAAAATCTCTGTCTCCATGACCATGAACGGGGCGGTCTTGCCCATAATGGCCTTTTTTATTGTAGCAGCGGAGGAACAGGGAGTTACCCCAGATCAACTCGCCGGAACCATCCAAAACGACATCCTTAAGGAGTTTATGGTACGGAACACCTATATCTATCCTCCCAAACCTTCCATGCATATCGTATCCGATATTTTCGAGTATGCAAGCAAATACATGCCCCAGTTTAACAGCATCAGCATTTCTGGGTACCATATGCACGAGGCCGGGGCCACGGCAGAACTGGAATTGGCATATACCTTGGCGGATGGACTTGAATATATCAGGACTGGACTGAACGCCGGGCTGAGCATAGATCAATTTGCACCCCGGCTTTCCTTCTTTTGGGGCATTGGGATGAACCACTTTACGGAAATCGCCAAGTTGCGCGCCGGTCGTATGCTTTGGGCAAAATTGGTGAAGCAGTTTAGCCCAAAAAATGAAAAATCCCTGATGCTCCGTACCCATTGTCAGACCAGTGGCTGGAGCCTTACCGAACAAGATCCGTTCAACAATGTGGCCCGTACCACTATTGAAGCTGCAGCAGCCGTCTTTGGTGGCACCCAGAGCCTACATACAAATGCCCTGGACGAGGCCATTGCTTTACCAACCGATTTTTCGGCCCGGATTGCCCGCAACACCCAACTTTTTCTCAAGGACGAAACCAAGATTACCAAAACCGTAGACCCTTGGGGCGGCAGCTATTTTGTGGAAAGGCTTACGCACGATCTGGCCCATAGCGCTTGGGAACTGATCCAAGAAATAGAAGAATTGGGGGGCATGACCAAGGCCATAGAAACGGGAATTCCAAAAATGAGGATCGAGGCCGCAGCGGCTATAAAACAGGCCCGTATCGATAGCGGTCAGGAAATTATCGTGGGACTCAATAAATACAGAAACACGGAGGAAGACCCGCTGCAGATCCTGGAGGTGGATAATGCCGAGGTTAGAAGACAACAATTGGCAAGGTTACAAACGGTTAAAAATAAACGGGATTCCAACACCGTTAAGGAATTGCTTTTGAAATTGACGGAAGCTGCTAGATTGAAAAAGGCAACTAGTGAAAGAGGTGGGGACCCCCATCTTCATGGGAAGGAGACTTTGGGCAAAGAAGAAGGAGACCCCCATCTTCATGGAAAGGACACTTTGGGCAAAGAAGAGGGAGACCCCCATCTTCATGGGAAGGACACTTTGGGCAAAGAAGAAGGAGACCCCCATCTTCATGGGGGTAATAATTTATTATCTTTAGCGGTGGAAGCTGCCAGGGCCAGGGCCACGTTGGGGGAGATCAGCAGTGCCCTAGAAGCGGTATTTGGCAGGCATAGGGCAGAAACAAAAACGATTACAGGGGTGTATTCCAAAGAAATACAGGGGAACGAACAGTTTACAAAAGCTAGGGAGCTTACGGATCGCTTTGCCGAACAGGAAGGCAGGAGGCCTAGGATCATGATCGCCAAAATGGGACAGGACGGTCATGACCGGGGTGCCAAGATCGTTGCCACTGCCTATGCCGACCTCGGTTTTGATGTAGATGTCGGTCCGCTTTTCCAAACCCCTAAGGAAGTGGCCCTGCAGGCCGCGGAAAACGACGTACATATTTTAGGGATTTCCTCCCTGGCAGGGGGGCATAAAACCTTGGTGCCCCAGGTTATAGAAGAACTAAAACAATTAGGTCGAGAGGATATAATGGTCATCGTAGGCGGGGTGGTACCCAAACAGGATTATCAAATTTTATTCGATGCAGGCGCTGTGGCCGTCTTTGGTCCCGGAACTAAAATCAGCGAGGCCGCTATCCAGATTTTGGAGATTTTAGTGAGATAGATGGAATGACCCAAAATATACCTTACCTGTCCATTTGGACACCTAAAGTTTGTTTTTGTCATGCAGAGCCTATCATGTTGAGCTCCCTCCTGAATGGAACGGGCAGGCCTGCCAGAATGAATTTTTCGGGCTGGCCCGCCAGAATGAATTTTTCGGGCTGGCCCGCCAGAATGAATTTTTCGGGCTGGCAGTCGAAGCACAGACAAAAGCATTCCGGCAGACACTCGATGGGACATCATAACAACTATTTTAAGGCTCTTAGGTAATTTGTTGGAAATTCATAATAAATAATTAACTAAACATTTTTTGGTTATGAAGCGATTTAAATGGAACATCCGGCCCCTTATTACAGTAAGTGTTGTTCTAATTACATTGGCATTCCCGTTAACCGAATGCTATGCCCAAGCTACACCCGGTCGGGTTTTGCTCGCGCTTTCGAAGGCCGATCATATGCTGGCATTGGTCGATCCCGGATCGTTGGAGATTATTGCCCGAATTCCCGTTGGGGAAGACCCACATGAGGTAATTGCCTCTACGGATGGAAAGACAGCCTACGTCTGCATTTATGGTGGTGGAAGCTACCATGAAATAAACATAATCGACTTGGTTGCGCAAAAACCCTTGCGGAATATTGATACAAGGCCGCTGTTTGGCCCGCATGATATAAGCTTTGTAGACGGCAAGGCTTGGTTTACGGCAGAAGGATCCAAGGCGGTTGGTCGTTATGATCCTAAAACCAACAAGCTGGACTGGAGCATGGGCACGGGTCAGGACAGGACCCATATGATCCACGTTACTCCGGATGGCAAAAAGGTTTACGCCACCAATGTTAATTCCGGCACGGTCAGCATCCTTGAAGCCCGGGACATAGACCCTGGAAAATCGACGCCAACAAAACTTCACAAAGAATGGATACAGACCGTGGTTCCAACCGCAATGGGCTCAGAGGGATTTGATGTATCGCCTGACGGGACCGAGCTGTGGACCGCTTCTAGTGGAAATGGGAAAATCTCCATAATTGATCTTGGAACAAAAATGCTAGCAGAGAAAATCGATGCCAAAGTTATGGGTGCCAATCGATTAAAATTTACTCCCAACGGGAAGCAAGTATTCATTTCCAGCCTAAAAACAGGGGAATTGACCGTTTATGATACCAAATCCCGAACTGAAGTGAAGCGACTGAAAATTGGCACCGGTGCGGCCGGTATTCTGATGGATCCCGTTGGTTCCCGAGCGTTTGTGGCCTGTTCCCCCAATAATTATGTGGCCATCGTCGATCTTAAGACTTTGGAGATTATCCGCAATATCGATGTTGGTGGTACACCTGACGGCCTGGCATGGGCGGTGCGAAAATAAAAATGCCCATTGCTCTAAATCGGTGTTGGTTCCAAGTTATGTTGCAGTAATCATTTTGCCACCACCACCTGCATTTAGGTAAACGCACTATGCTATAATATGATGATAGGGTTACCCATATAGTTCTCCGAAAAGTGGTTATCAATACATTCTAAATCTTCAATTTTCAAACTTTTTTAACCTGGTCCTAAGGCCCTCCTGAACGTATTCGAGCAGGGGGGGAAGTTTGAAATAGCCCTATTCTACCCTATCCCTAAAGGGAAACAGGGCTTTTTAAAACAATTTTCAATTCTAAAAAAGATTATACCGTTTTGGTCTGCTACCTATATGGGTAACTCTATTTACAGTAACCATTTGGATTATTTTTTGGACTCTTTGAGGGTTGGAAATACCCCAAAAAGCAATGCTTAACAAAGTTTAACATTATTTAGTTGTTTAACTAACTATTAGTTCACTAACTTTGTATCGAAAATAAGTGACGATATGGGTTCTAAATTATCTTTTGAAGAAAAATATAACTTACTGACCGGCCGATTGTTTATGCATACCACACGTTTGCTGAACCATAACTTCAAGGCCTCGGAAATTGACATCACCAAAGAACAATGGACCGTCTTGGCAGTCTTGTGGCGACATGATGGTGTACCCCAACAAATAATTGCGGACGAAACGGGCCGGGATAAACCGAGTACTACCCGACTTTTGGACAACCTGGAAAAGTTGGGCTACATCGTACGACGTGCAGACGCTAACGACAGAAGGGTGAATTCAATTTTTTTAACCTCTAAAGGAAAGGAATCGGAAAAAAAAATTATGGCTGTGGTTGATGAAACTTTTACCACGCTTACCGACGATCTCACAGAAAAACAGATGCAAAATGTGAGGGAAGTATTTAGAACCATTTATTCCAACATTGAAAAAATACAATAGAATGAAGAAAGCAATTTTATCTACGATGTTCATCATCGGTATATGGATCATACCCTGCTCTGCCCAATTCGTGGTTTCACCTTCCCTCAAAGAGGCCATTGATGTGGCATTGGATTATAACAGTACCATAAAAAATCATGATCTGGAATTGGAAAAGGCAGAGCTTGATCGCAAAACGGTTTTGAACAAATATCTTCCCACGGTATCTGCCAATGCAACCTATGCCTACCTTAACAACGATTTAAAACTGGATATCCCAACGGTGCTCCTTCCTGTATCCGGGACGCCCCTTTTTGAGGGAAGTACCGACATTCACAATGAAGGGAACATATTCGCAGCGGGGATCAATGCCAAACAGGTACTGTTCAGTGGCGGTCAGATAATGAACGGGGCAAAAGCGTTGGGTGCAAAAAATGAGGGAACAAAATTCCTGTCCGAAATAAAAAAGGATGAAATTGTAAAGGACATTGTAAATTCCTTTGATCAGTTAAGGCTATTGGATTATGCAAGCAGTTTTGTAAAAGAGAGTGAAATCCGTCTGAACAAAGAAAAACAGCGCGTGGAACAAGGAATTGCGCAAGGCTTGGCCGTACCTTATGATCGAGACAAAATTGAATTGGCCAGTCTAAACCTTGAATCAAAAAAAGCGGAAATTGAAGGTAAGAGAAAATTGCTATATATAAAGATCAACACCCTTACCGGATATGAAGATACACAAATCGATGCCGTGGTTTATTCCTTGGAGCCCATAATAATCACGGAAATGCTCGACATACAGCATCGCAATGAGTTAAGGGCGCTGGGTGCCTTTTCCAAGGCGTTGGAGTATAATTTAAAGAAAGAAAAAGGCAGCCTCTTACCCACGGTAGGGGCATTTGCAAGCTACGGTTATGGCAGTTTGTTCGATGCTAACAGCACCATACCCCTGCCTATCTCCGGAAATCAAACGAAATTTGAGTTGGACCAGGCTACCCTTTTCCCAAATTTGATCGTCGGCGCCCAAATGAAGTGGGAAATTTTTGGAGGAATGGAACGAAAGCACAAGATTGAGTCCGTCAAAATTGACCAACAAATACTTGCCAATAAAAAAGAAGATACCGAACGTATGATAAACCTACAATTGAGAAACAATATGGTCAATTACCAGGTCCAACTAGACCAATTGGCCATCGCCGATCAGAAAGTGAAAATTGCCGGCAATAACCTAATCACAGCCGAGAAACAATACAAGTTGGGCCTAATCAGTGTCACCGAAAGAATCGTGGCCGAAACGGATATCTTTGAGGTTTCCATGAACAAAGTGCAGACCTTGATCAACCAAAGACAAGCGGCCTTGGATGCCTATTCCGCAGCCGAACCTTTAGAAAATTTCATTCAAGTAAAATAAAAAAACAATGAGAAAATTTATACCAACCATTTTAGGGAGTCTTCTATTAACCGTTTACGGTTGCAATGATAACAATAAAAACATCCTTCAGGGAAAAACTGAAAAGGAGCAAATAGCTGTCGTTGGAAAACTTGCGGGTAGGATACAGGCCATTAACGTTAGTGAAGGTGATATTGTGCAAAAAGGAGATACCCTTGCTATTCTCGACATTCCAGAAGTTGCGGCCAAGAGAGCTCAGGCAGAAGGTGCCCTAACCTCGGCCAATGCACAATATCAAATGGCACAACAGGGTGCTACGGCCAACCAGTTAAAACAATTGGAAGCCAAGAAAAAAGCCTTGGAAGAGCAATATGCCTTTGCCCAAAAATCCCTGAACAGGTTGAACGCCATGGTAAAAGATTCCCTTATTCCACAACAACAGTACGATGAGACTTTTGCAAAATATCAAGGTGCCCTAGCCCAGCTCACCGCGGTGAATGCAGAAATAGCCGATGTTCAATACGGCGTTCGCATAGAACAACAAGAAATGGCATTGGGTCAAAAGGCCAGGGCGGAAGGTGCCTTGCAAGAAGTATCGACCGCTGAAAAAGAGCGCTACATCATCGCTCCCCAAGATTTTACCATAGAAACCATCACCTTAAACGTAGGGGAATTGGCTTTGCCCGGCTACACTTTATTCAACGGCACCTTGGAAAATTCCACTTATTTCCGCTTTACGGTCCCGGAAAGCAGCTTGGGCCGATACAAAAAGGGCGCAAATATTACGGTCTCCGTGCCCTATCTGGACAATTTTCAAGTAGAATGTACCATTAGAAACATAAAGCAAATTGGTGCTTATGCCAATATTGCCACAGCATATCCGGATTATGAAATGCAAGATCCATTATATGAAATTATTGTGGCACCTAAAAATGCGGCTCAAGCCAAGGAAATTTTGAATAAAACTATGGTAACCATTAAAAAATAAATCGTGAAAGTCTTCTTTAAATTGCTCCAGAGAGAGTTCAAATTATTTTGGGGAAATAAGGTGTTGGTTCTTCTTTTTATAGGAGCGCCCCTTTTCTACGGTATTTTGCTTGGCTATGTTTACGGCAAGGGTAAGGTTACGCAACTACCCATTGTAGTAGTGGACGAAGATCATAGCGCCATGAGCCAAAAAGCCATTGAAATGATGGAGGACAACGAAGTCCTAAACATCGTATTATTAAAATCGGACCGTAGCAATCTTACCGAATTAAGCATCAAAGAAGATGCCGCCTGCATCGTCCTGATTCCTAAAAACTTTGAGAAAGATATACTGACGAAACGCTATCCCGAAGTAACTACGATTGTAAATACCTCAAACGTGCTTACGGCTAATTATGCCTCTTCGGCATTACAGTTGGTGTTCGGGACCTTAAAGGTTGGCACACAATTGGAGGGTATGCGCAAACAAGGCGTACCGGAAAATCTATTGATGGGCCAATATGAACCGTTCAAAACAACATTTATTAAGAAGAACAACAGGTCTACCAATTATATGTATTTCCTGTGGCCAGGGGTCCTGGCAACGGTATTGCAACAAGTCTTGCTCTTGGGCCTGGCTTTATCATTTGCCTCGGAATTTGAAAATAATACCTTTAAGAATTTGGTGGCACAAACCAAAAACACCTTTTCATTGATTATGGTAAAGGTGCTACCCTATATAATTATGAGCTTTGGAATTTGGCTAATGTATGGGTTGTTTACGATTTGGTTTAAAATACCCTTTACGGAAAACCTAGGGGCATTGACCCTGATCGCAGGGGTATTGGTTACCTCGGTTAGCTTTATGGGAATCTTGGTCAGTATTCTATTGCCAAACCAATTAAAGGCAACAGAAGTATTAATGGTAATCGCCACGCCTAGCTTTATTTTATCGGGCTTTACTTGGCCTTTAAGTCAGATGCCCATATGGATACAGTATTTGGCCGACGTTATTCCCTTAACCCATTTTTTGCAGGCCTTTAGAATTCTCATTGTTGAAAACGGGCCGGTACATTTAACCTATCCTTACATCCTTAATATGTTGATCATTGCGGTAATGGCATTTATCCTCTCCTTCATCGCATTAAAAATAAAAATCAAGGGACTAACGCGGTCCACGGCGGTCTTATAACCTTTGCGCTATTGAAAAGCGTTTAGCCAAAATACCTAAAAAGGCGATCATCTTGTAACATCGAGTTTTTAGACTTCGCTCAAGGTAAACTAAAGTTGGGATGCATTTGCCTGTGCTTCGACTGCCAGCCCGAAAAATTCATTCTGGCGGGCCTGCCCGAAAAATTCATTCTGGCGGGCCAGCCCGAAAAATTCATTCAGGCGGGCGCTCAGCATGACAAAATCGAACTTTAGGTCCATAACGGACAAGCATAAAAAATAAAAAAGCCCCAACCTTGTTGGGGCTAAATTTATTGTAATCAAGCTCAGCGATTATGCGTCAATATTGGCATAAACAGCATTCTTCTCGATAAATTCCCGTCTTGGGGGCACCTCATCCCCCATCAACATAGAGAACGTTCTATCGGAATCTGTTGCATTATCAATATTGATCTGCCTCAAAGTCCTAAACTCGGGATTCATAGTGGTGTCCCACAATTGTTCCGCATTCATCTCTCCAAGACCTTTGTAACGCTGAATGGATACACTGCCGTTAAAGCTTTCGGCAATTTCGTCCCTTTCCTTTTCACTCCAAGCGTATCGTTTTTTGGTTCCTTTCTTTACCAAATACAAGGGCGGGGTTGCAATATAGACGTGCCCCATTTCGATAAGCTCCCTCATGTATCGGAAAAAGAAGGTCAGGATCAAGGTCTCGATATGGCTACCATCGACATCCGCATCACACATAATGACTACCTTATGATAGCGCAGTTTCTCCAGATTTAGCGCTTGGCTGTCCTCTTCCGTACCAATAGTAACCCCAAGGGCGGTATAGATATTCTTAATTTCCTCGTTTTCGAACACCCTGTGCCGCATCGCCTTTTCTACGTTCAGAATTTTACCACGCAATGGCAGAATGGCTTGGAAATTTCGGTCCCGTCCCTGTTTGGCCGTTCCCCCTGCAGAATCTCCCTCTACCAGGAACACTTCACATAGGGAAGGATCTTGCTCGGAACAATCCGATAGCTTTCCGGGCAATCCCCCAATGCTCATCACGGTCTTGCGCTGTACCATCTCCCGGGCCTTTGTGGCCGCATGGCGGGCTTGGGCAGCCAAGATCACCTTTTGTACGATGGTTTTGGCATCGTCCGGGTTTTCTTCCAGATAATCGGTCAACATTTCGGAAACTGCTTGACTTACCGAAGCGGAGACCTCCCTATTGCCCAACTTGGTCTTGGTCTGTCCCTCAAACTGGGGCTCCGCAACCTTAACGGAGATTATCGCGGTGAGGCCCTCCCTAAAATCGTCCCCGGCTACCTCAAATTTCAATTTTTCCAGCAACCCGGAAGCATCCGCATATTTTTTCAAGGTGGTGGTCAGACCCCTCCTAAAACCGGACAAGTGAGTACCCCCTTCGTGGGTATTGATATTGTTTACGTAGGAATGTAGGTTTTCTGTATAGGACGTATTGTAAACCATGGCGACCTCAACGGGAATGCCATTTTTTTCGCCCTCTATTGCGATTACGTTTTTAATCAACGGTTCGCGATTTCCATCTAGATACTTGATAAATTCCTTCAGTCCCTCTTCAGAATAAAAGCTCTCAGATAAAAACTCCCCTTTCTCGTCCTTTACCCTTTTGTCCGTCAGGGTAAGCCTTACCCCTTTGTTTAAATACGAAAGCTCCCGCATCCTGTTGGACAAGGTTTCGTAGCTATATTCAACAGTTTGCGTAAAAATGGTGTCGTCCGGAACAAAAGTCACCACGGTACCCCGTTCGTCGGTTTCCCCTATACTTTTTACCGGATAGAGCGGCTTGCCCCTTTCATATTCCTGTTCCCAGATTTTACCGTCCCTGTACACGGTTGCCCTTAGATGTTTGGACAGGGCGTTGACCACGGAAACCCCAACACCGTGAAGTCCACCGGAAACCTTATAGGAGTCCTTATCGAACTTACCTCCAGCCCCGATCTTGGTCATTACCACCTCCAGTGCAGAGACGCCTTCCTTTTTATGTAAATCGACAGGGATACCACGGCCATTGTCCTTTGTGGTTATGGAATTATCCTCGTTGATGATGACGCTAATGGTATCACAATGACCGCCCATGGCCTCGTCGATGGAGTTGTCCACCACTTCATAAACCAAATGGTGCAATCCACGTGGACCAACATCGCCAATATACATAGAGGGCCGCATGCGCACGTGCTCCATACCTTCCAAGGCTTGGATGCTATCGGCCGAATACTGTTTATCTTTTTTATCTTCCCCTTTGCTGGGTACCATTTCCTTGTTAATTTCGTCGTCTTTTTTTTCTTCTTCGCTCATATAACAAATTCATTGTTAGTTCATAATTTGGCAATCCTACAAATATACGCAATACCCTATGATATATGGTAATTTCGTTGTTTTTACGTCGCTAAGTTATCAACAAAAATTGTGGAAAATATATCGTTTTGTCGAATACCGATCTGAATGGCGGGGTGGGGAGGAATGTCATAGTGCCCTAGGTTAATTTAGTTAAATATATCGCATGCACTTCACTTCCCAAATAAATCTGGTGATATCATCGTAGGACCCTTCGGCTATTCGCACCTTCAAATTTTGAGATAAATTCAAAAGACCCTTCGGCTTCGCTCAGGGTTAATTCAACCATCAAGTTATACTGCGTGCCGTTCCAAACTAAAATCGGAAATAAATTCATGGGCCCCTTCGACAACTCGCACCTTCAAATTTTGAGATAAATTCAAAAGACCCTTCGGCTTCGCTCAGGGTTAATTCAACCATCAAGTTATACTGCGTGCCGTTCCAAACTAAGATCGGAAATAAATTCATGGGCCCCTTCGGCAACTCGCACCTTCAAATTTTGATAAATTCAAAAGACCCTTCGGCTTCGCTCAGGGTTAATTCAACCATCAAGTTATACTGCGCTTGCGCTTGTATAACTTGGGTTTCATTAAAAAAGCAGGTCATAAGCCGGATTCTGTGTATCCTGAACTTGTTTCGGGATTTTATCCCAAACAAAAATATCCTTATCATTTATCTAGACCAATGGTTGCCCAAAGGTTCTATCCGCCTACCCTTCAGCACGGGCGTGCAGCCCTTGACGCTGATATACATGGCGTTGCACCGCATAGAGTTTACCTGATTTCACTACAGCCGAACTGTACTTGCTTTCTGTTGCACTGGTCCTCACCTCACGGTGGACGGGTGTTACCCGCTATGCTGCACTTTGGTGTCCGGACTTTCCTCTTCATCCCGAACTTGATTCGGGACCTCTTCAACACTTTAACAGTCTCAAAAAGGTGCTGAAACGAGTTCAGCATGCAGCGATAAGGTGACCTGCTTGCGGCAAATATACCGCTATTGTTGATAAAAAATTCCCTAAAAATTCTTAATTGAAGCGCATATGCAATTGCTATCTTTATATTTGCAGTGGGCGGATGTTCCGTTATCGGTCAACAGTTGCAGTAGGCAGGTTTTAATATGAATATCCAGGTTACACGGTGACCATACGTCTTAACCTTGAACTTGGACAAACATTGAACGTTGAACGTTCACATCCAAACAACCCAAAATAACACAATAACCTAACAATAAATACAGCTTGGAACCCTTTATCGTATCGGCACGGAAATACAGACCCCAGACATTTAAGGACGTGGTGGGGCAACAAGCCATTACCAATACGCTTACCAATGCCATAGAGAGCAATAGATTGGCCCAGGCGCTGTTGTTTTGCGGTCCTAGGGGGGTAGGAAAGACCACTTGCGCCAGGATTCTGGCCAAAAAAATAAACTCCGACGGTACGGAAATGGAAGGTGAGGATTTTGCCTTCAATGTTTTTGAGCTCGATGCCGCTTCCAACAATTCCGTGGACGATATCCGAAATTTGACGGACCAGGTTCGGATTCCCCCCCAAGTAGGGAAGTACAAAGTATATATCATTGACGAGGTCCATATGCTGTCCCAATCGGCCTTCAATGCTTTTTTAAAAACATTGGAAGAGCCGCCCAAGCATGCCATCTTTATCTTGGCGACCACTGAAAAGCACAAGATTATTCCCACCATACTTTCACGGTGTCAAATATTTGATTTTAAGCGCATTACAGTAAAGGATGCGGCCGACTATTTGAAATATATCGCTGAGAACCAAGGAATAGAGGCCGAGGACGATGCATTGCATATCATTGCCCAAAAGGCGGATGGCGCCATGAGGGACGCCCTGTCCATTTTTGATAGGGTCGTGAGTTTTTCCGGCAAACATCTCACCAGAAAAGCGGTGACCGAAAACCTTAACGTACTGGATTATGATACGTATTTTGAGGCCACGGATCTTATTCTGGAACACGATATTCCCTCTTTGTTGATGTTGTTCAATACTACCTTGGCCAAAGGTTTTGAGGGTCATCACTTTATTACCGGCCTGGCCTCCCATTTTAGGGACTTAATGGTGTGCAGGTATCAGGACACCATTGAACTGCTGGAAGTAGGCGAAGGTGCAAAGAAGAACTATTTGGAGCAGTCCAAGAAAACCTCCCAGGCTTTTTTACTTAAAGCGATCGATCTGGCAAACGACTGCGACCTAAAGTACAAGGCCAGTAAAAACCAGCGATTGCTGGTAGAACTCACATTAATGAAACTGGCCTCCATCGATTTTGATGGAGAAAAAAAAAATTCTGATTCCGTAGTCAAGGAGGGCTTGTTGGCGCCTGCAGCCTTCTATAAGGATCGAAGCACTAACGGTTCGGCCTTACCTAAGGAATCGTCTTCTACGGAACCCGAGCAGGCCATCCCCTTAAAGGAAGATGTACCTACGGCCGAACCGGGGCATAATAACCCCAAAACCGAAGAACTGCCCACCCAATCTAGCAAACCAGGGGAAGATAATGACATTGTTGCTCCGATTTCCGCCAAGGAAACGGACACAAAAACAGAGGGTAAAGCCTCTAAGTTAAATATCAATATTCCCTCCAAAAGAGTGTCGGGGCTGTCCTTGTCCAGCCTAAAGGCCAAAAAGGAGCATCAACTCAATAAAAAAGAAGAGGTATTGGATGAAAGCAAACTTCCAAAATCCCCTTTTACCGAAGCTGAAATGCAAAAGCATTGGACCGACTTTGTGACGAAGATCGATGCAGAAGGCAGAAAGATATTGGCCTCCAATCTTCATACCGATGTTCCCAAGCTAAGGGACGAGCATACAATTTGGATAGAATTGCCGAATAATACCATGAAAAAAGAGGTGGAGCGGGAGCAATACGACCTGATGGTTTATTTAAAAGAGCAGCTCAACAACCATTTCATCAAGCTCAAGATTACGGTTAATGAGCAGACTGCCAAGAAATTTGCCTTTACCCCACAAGAGAAATACGAAAAGCTAAGGGAGAAAAACCCAATCATCGATAAACTTAGACAGGAGTTCGATCTGGATCTTTAACGCAACAAAAAGCCATCCTTAAACGGGTCTTCGGGATCGATCAAAAATGTTTGTTTGCCCGTAATATAAGCGCTGCCGCTAACTTGCGGGATTACAGCCTTAAATTTTCCAAATTCCAGTTCCTCAACGATGGAGCCTTCGAATACCGATCCAGTAATGCTTTCGATCGCCATGGTTTCCCCAAAATCCATTTCACCCCGGGCCCTGTGAATGGCCATCCTGCCCGATACTCCGGAGCCGGTCGGACTTCGGTCTACCTCCCCGTCTGCAAATATGCATACGTTTTTACTGTGGATATGGGGTTTATTGGACTTCCCAATAAAGATGGTGCCATATAAAAAGCTTAGATCGGTTTCGTAAGGGTGCATAATCTCCTCGTCCCTATCGATTACGGCATGCTTTATCTCCATGCCTACCCTCGTTATTTCCTTTATATTATCCGACGATAGTGAAAAATCAAAATTATTTTTCGCCATATCGACATAGGCGTAGAAAGCACCCCCATAGGCCAAATCATAGGTAACGGTCCCTAGACCAGGGATTTCCACTTGCCGGTCCAGCCCCACCACAAAACTTGGCACACAATGAAACCGCACCGAGTGGATCTTTCCATTTTTAAGGCGGACAAAAGAGGTAATCCTGCCACAGGGAGCATCGATCTTAATGGTGTTGTCCCCTTCCTTTGTGTTGAGCCATTTCATTTTTATGGCCAAGGTTGAAATAGCAATAATCGCATGGCCGCACATGGTAGAATACCCTTCGTTATGCAAAAAAAGTATCCCAAAATGGGCTTCCCCATCGTTTGGCGGCGTAATAATGCAACCATACATATCCTTATGTCCCCTTGGCTCGAACATAAGGGCCGTCCGCAAATAATCGTGATTTTGCTTACAGTCCTGCCTATACGCCAAAACGGAATCCCCCTTCAATTCGGGAAAACCCTCCAATATAACACGCAGCGGTTCTCCCCCGGTGTGCATATCGATTGTTTTTATCCGAAGCCAATCTTTTGGGGCTGCAAAATCCGTGCTTTTACGTATTTGATTATACATGGTTTTCCTTAAACAGGTTGTAGTAATAAGTGGCGGCGGCAAGATCTTCCAGTGCATGCCCGACGGACTTGAACATGGTAATTTCCATATCGTTTTGCCTTCCGGTTTTCTTTTGGGAGGAGAGTTCGAACAAATCGGCCTTGATGTCCGTTTCCTTCAAAACACCGCTTTTTAACGGAATGACTATATCCCCACTTTCCTTTAAGCCACCTTGAAAAGTATCTACAAAAACTTCAGCCCTTTTCACCGTTTCATCGTCGGCTTCCCTCATATCGACCCTATAGGCACCCACCAGATCTACATGCTGGCCTGGTTGCAGGTATTTTCCCAACACGAGAGGCGTCTTGGACAGGGTAGCTGTGGAAATGATATCGACTTCAGATATTTTTTCTTCAATAGATTTTATGGGTTCTATAAGGAAGGGAGCGTCTACAAGCTTTTCGCAGAGTTTTACCGCTTTGGAGTAATCCCTGCCCCAAACATATACCGTTTTCAATGGCCGTACACTGGCATGGGCCAAGATTAAATTGGAGGCCAGTGCCCCGGTACCGATCATCAGTAGGGAACTGGAATTTTCCTTTGACAGATATTTTGATGCCAAGGCCGAGGCCGCTGCCGTTCTTTTTGCCGTTAGACTTTTGGCCTCCAGAAGGGCAAGGATTCCTCCCTTTAGCGCATCCAAATAGATATAGGTGCCCTGAATGGCGGGGAGGTTAAACTGCCCGTTTTTCGGACTTACCGTTGCGATTTTCACACCCGCCTGTTTTCCTGGTTTCCAAGCTGGCATTAATAGCAACGTAGAATCCTCTTGTACACTGGGATTGGGAAAATCGTGATGATGCCTCATGGGCACCAGGGTTTCCCGATCGGAAAACGCTATTCCCAACGCTTCGATCAAACCGGGAAAATCGGTGTTTTGCTCTATAAAACTTGCCGGAATTTGGGTTATATTGTCCATACGGACAAAGTTATAAAAATAGAAGGGAGTTTACCCCCTCACAGGGAGGGGAATAATTATGGATAAGCCCAAATACAAAGAACCGGCCAAAAAAAATAAAAAAGCGCCCTAATCGACTATTGGTGCAGTCCTTTAGACCTTAGAAGTTGCAACAATAGTTCCGGTTCATTGGTCTGTATCATGTTTACGCCATATTTCATTTGCTCCTCCAAGATTGCTTCCCCATTACCATAGCGAATATTGCAATCGGCCTCTCCCAAAGTATTGCTCCAAATCCTGGCTTTACGGTTTTTGAGCATGTTGGCAAGAGAGTCCGAATAAAAGCCGGAATCTATATGGACCAGCGGGGGTGAAAACTTGGTGAGGGCGGAATCTGCCATTTGATAGGACCGTGCCCTGGGCATAATTTTGGCCGATGGGTCCAGTTCTTTGATCCTGTCCAATTGATCGTAGTCGTCGTCAAAGTAAAATACATCGTCGTTTGTCCCTGTTGCCTTTACCGCAGCAAGTATCCCCGTCACATTGTCGGTCTTCATATCAACGTCTACCATGATCTTGCCCTTGGTCACTTTTAAAAATTCTTCAAAAGTCGGAACTGTTTCCTCACTTATCCTCCCATAAGGTGCCTTTAGATGGTATTTTCTAATTTCCGCCAAAGTAAGATCTTCCACCTTCCCCTTACCCGTGGTGGTACGGTCAATTTTGGAATCGTGCATCAATACCAAATGGCCGTCCTTGGTGGTACGCACGTCTACCTCAATAATATCCACCCCTAATCTGATGGACTGCTTGGTAGAAGCAATGGAGTTTTCAAAATTACCCATATGTGCCCCCCTATGGGCGGCCACAAGTATTGTTTTAGAGCTTGGGTCATGGAACACATTGACGGCAGTTGAAAGGTCGGTCGCGGGTTTTGTACTTGTGCAGGACAAGGAAA
>JBLWZN010000010.1:35937-94641 GCA_048266425.1 Sediminicola sp. | reverse complement strand
TGGTTTTCCTAATCTTTATATTTCTGTTCTCCCCATCAGCGGACCGATAATAAATATTGTCACCGCGATTACTATCCAGAAAGATGATTCTATCCGCATTTTTCCGTTCCCTTTGTTGTGCCATGATCTCCCTTTGTTCTTCCATGGCTTCCCGCTGTTTTACCCTAGCCGTTTGTTGTGCCTCCCTTTGTTGATCCCGCACCTCGTTCATTTGTTGCCTAGCTTCCTCCCTGGCTTGGGTCATCTCCTTTCTTTTTTCATCCATGGCCTCCCTTTTTATGTTCATTTTTTCTGCCCATGCTTCCATTTTTTTCTGGTAGTCTTCCCCATAATTCTTTTGAAAATCCTTTTGCCATTGCTGTAGGTATTTTTCACCGTCCTTTTTAAAAGCCTCGTAATCGAACGCGGGAAGCGGCGCCGCTGGCAATGGAGGCATTTCGCTCATATCCGGCATTTCGGGCATTTCGGGCATTTCAGGTATCTCGGGTATCTCGGGTATTGCGAAATTCAATCCTTCAATCCTTATATCGTTATCAAAATCCCAGTGGTATCCGCCTCCCGTAGACACCTCTATTTCTTTACTGTTTCCCATTATCTTGACCTCATGGGATTTGAAATATTTTTCGGCTTCCTCGGCAGTGAGTCCTTCGATTTCCACCACCGCTTCGACGGACACCTGATTTTTGTTCCAAGTGTCGAACTCTATATCCGCATTGCTGGTATTTAGCTCCAAAACAGCTTCGTCATCAACTTTAAATGTTTCGTTGTATGTTTTGGTCTGTTTTTGACCAAAAGATTGCGCCAAGGTTAAACCCAGGACAACTACAATAATGGGATGGATGGAACTATGCAACTGTTTCATTTTTATTGGTTTTTATTTCGTTTAATTTTTCTTTTAACTTCTGCAGTAATTGCAACCGTAGTTGCAGGTTTTTAATCAAGGCCGTAACGGTCTGTTCGTTTGGGCCCATTTGGTTCAATTCGTTGTTCAACCTTTGGTATTCATCGTTCAGTTCGGACAACTGGGACATATAGCTATCCACCAGACCCTTGTTCTCTTGGGAAACCTGCAATTGGGAGAGCTCCAGGTTGATATTTGCCACATAATATTGTTCTACCTTTTTGAGATCTGGTGAGAGATCGCCCAACGAAATATTGGATTTAATCGGTTTGTCAACAACTTCTACACTTGTTGTGGCCGGAATGTTGGGAGCTACTTTGTTTTTCTGGGTAATGATAAATATGCCGGCACTCACCAATACCAGGATGGCCGCGGCAATCTTTAGGATATGGAAGTTCGATTTTTTAGGAAGGGGCATTTCGGAGTTCAAACGTTTTAGAAAACGATCCCGGTGACCTTCATTTAAGGTTGACAAGGGTTTTTCCCTGTCGGCCCCGTACATTTCTCTAAGATCTTGTGACATAGTTTCTTGATTTTAAAAGTTGTTTCAAATATCCCTTCCCCCTCAGGAGCCTGGTCCTACAGGCCGATTCCGTAATGTTGAGTATCTGCGCAATTTCGCTATGATCGTAGCCTTCCAGTAAAAATAGTTGTACCACATATTTGTATTTTTCCGGTATTTCTTTCATGGCCCTTTCCACTAATCTTGTAGTCGTTCCATCGGGGACGCTCCAATCGTCGTCCTCATCGATGGCTAGGTTTTCATTAAGTTCTTCAAAATTCCTTGTATTCGACCTCACAAAATCAATACTCTTGTTTATGACTATTTTTTTTAACCAAGCCCCGAATGTGACCTCGCCTTTGTATTGGTCTATTTTTTGAAACGCCTTGATAAAACATTCCTGCACCACGTCTTCGGCGTCATCCTTATTTCCCAGAAAGCGCATGGCAATATGGAACATGCCAGTACAATACTGATCGTAAAGTTTCATTTGCGCTTTTCGGTCGTTCGCCATGCATTGCGCCACCAAATCTGATTGAAACATAAGGCCGGTTTCTTTTTGGTTTTTGAGATCCTTGTCTTAAAGACGATTTAAATTTTTCAATGTGACAAAAAAGGGTATTTTTATATAAAGATTTTATTTTGATTTTTTAATCTGTAACAGCCCCGACTTTGTTATTGAGGGGGGGGGGAGGTTCATTTTACAAGGCAACAGAAAAAACCAAGATGGGTTCTTTAATATTCAAAAATGAACAACATGAACCAAGTTACCATAAAAAATAATTCTATAGTTCTAACGGTGTTGGACTATGGTGCCATTATTCAAAAATTAGAAGTGAAAAATAATACAGGCTCCTGGACAAATATTGTGGCCGGTTATGATGAACCCATGAAATATTTAGAGGATAGAAAAGCCATGGGTGTATGTGTCGGAAGGTATGCCGGGAGAATTTCCCAAGGCGGATTTGTATTGGAGCGGAAAAAGTATCCTATCTATGCCAAGGACGGAGTGCACCTCCACGGAGGGAAAGTAGGCTTTGGAAAGAAATACTGGAAAATAGAAAAGGTACACGATGGAGAGGAGCCTTTTGTTAGACTTTCCTATCTCAGCGTGGATATGGAAGAAGGCTATCCTGGAAACCTGCAGGTATCCGTAACGTATAAATTATCGGGCAATGTACTCCATATAGACCATAAGGCTACAACCGATAAAACAACTGTGGTTAATTTGACCAACCATTCGTATTATAAACTGGACGAAACCGATAGCATTAATGGTTACGATTTGCAGCTCAACTGTCCACAAGTATTGGAAACCCAGGAAAATCTACTTCCCACGGGAAAAATTCTGCCGGTTAAAAACACCAAATACGATTTTCAAATAAAGAAGAAAATTGGGGAGACCCGACTGGATGATCCGTTTGTTATCGGAAAAAACTCAAATATCGTAGGTTATGTACATTCCGACAAAACCGGAATTTCCATGCAAATAATTACAAATCAGCCAGCGGTAGTGGTGTATACGCCTTTAGAGTTCGCGGCAATTTGCTTTGAAACCCAGAATTATCCAGACGCCCCTAACCAGGACAATTTTCCTTCCAGTGTTTTAAAGCCGGGCGAGACGTATCTAAATGAATCAAAATTTATTTTTGGACTTGAATAAATGCTGATAAATATCCTTATTTCCTTACTTTGGGGATGTAAAATTAAGTTGGACTTTTGAACGCACCCAAGAAAGAATCGAAGAAAAATGGAGGAGATGGAAAAATGCCCACATCCAACCTCAATATCGATGCCATTTCCAAAATTAGATCGGCACGGTCTATTCCTAAATATTTGGATTCCAAAAATCTTACCCAGGAGCTCCTTCAAGGTAATAAAATTGCCCTATCCAAGGCAATAAGTTTGGTAGAGAGCTCACGTTCGGAACATCATCAAATAGCAAATGATGTTATAGAAGCATGTTTACCATATTCTGCCAACAGTATTCGAATCGGCATTACAGGAATCCCAGGGGTAGGGAAGAGCACGTTTATAGATGTTCTTGGCAGCTTATTGACGGAACTTGGAAACAAGGTGGCGGTTCTTGCGGTAGACCCCAGTAGTTCTTTGAGCAAAGGAAGTATTTTGGGGGATAAGACCCGAATGCAAAACTTGGCCAAAGACCCTAATGCTTTTATCCGACCTTCGCCCACTAGGAATTCCCTTGGTGGCGTTGCGAATAAAACCAGGGAGAGCATAGTGCTTTGTGAGGCGACGGGCTTCTCCATAATTTTAATTGAGACTGTTGGCGTTGGCCAGAGCGAAACAGCGGTTCACCAAATGGTCGATTTTTTTCTGCTATTACAACTGCCGGGGGCAGGCGATGAGCTGCAGGGAATTAAAAGAGGCATCGTGGAAATGGCCGATGCCATCGCTATTAACAAGGCCGATGGGGGCAATCTTCCCATGGCGAAACAGGCCAAAATGGAATTTGCCAGGGCCCTTCATCTATATCCACCCAAAGAAAATGGTTGGGTTCCGAAAGTTGTCCTGTGCTCGGCCCAAGAAAATTCCGGAATCGGGGAGGTATGGAAAATGATTGAAAAATACATTGGGGATACCAAGGAAAACGGACATTTTTTATCCAAGAGAAAAGAACAAAATAGATATTGGTTCCTAAATGCCGTTGAGGAGGGATTGCATCACAATTTTTACAATAACCCAAAGATAAAATCAGAAATGGACGAATTACTAAAAGCGGTCATGGAGAATTGGATGTCTCCGTTGAAGGCCGCTGAAAAGCTTTTGACTTCATTTTATGGGCTACAACAATGAAATCCCAAAAACGCATTGATGGAAATTGAACCTAGCCCTTTTCATTTCAGGATTTTATTTATGGGAACCTGCAATAAATCCACAGGTGGAAATAAAAACCTTAAATTTGCCCAAGGGTAGCCCCAACAAAAAGTATAGCGGATATATTCAACCTAAAACCAATTTAAATGAAACCTGTCACCGACTCCCTTCTGTCCATTGTTGTCCCACTTTACAATGAGGAAGACAATGTGGTACTGCTTACCCAAAAGATCCACGAAAGCTTGGTTGGGTATCAATACGAGATAGTTTATGTGGACGATTTCTCCAAGGATGCCACCCGAAAAGTGTTGAAGAAAATGAATGATGATAAAGTGAACCTCATTGAGTTAAAGAAAAATTATGGCCAAAGCTTGGCTTTGGCCGCCGGGTTGGACTATGCGCACGGCGAATACATCATCACCATGGACGGGGACCTACAGAACGACCCCAGTGATATTCCACAGATGTTGCAATTTGCGGTAAGTGGGGAGTACGATCTGGTTACTGGAATACGCCAGAAGCGAAAGGATTCCCTGATAAAAAAGATTCCATCAAAAATTGCAAATTTCCTGGCAAGAAGGGTCACAAAGCTCGACATCCAAGACAACGGTTGTGCCCTAAAGGTCTTTACAAGGGATATTGCCAAGGATCTGAACCTATACGGGGAAATGCACCGGTTTATAACCTTGTTGGCTTATTTGGAGGGCGCCCAGATCAAGCAAGTGCCCGTAAAACATCATGCCCGCCACGCGGGGGAGTCCAAGTATGGCCTGGAACGGGTTTTTAAAGTGGTGGCCGACATGATGCTGCTGCTCTTTATCCGTAAATATTTTCAGCGTCCCATCCATCTTTTTGGAATTCTGGGGGTCCTGTTGATTATTTTAGGGGTCTTTATAAACATATATCTCCTTATCGTCAAATTTATGGGTCATGATATCGGCAATCGGCCCCTATTGATTTTTGGATTGATGTTCATTTTGGCGGGGATACAATTGTTTACCATTGGAATCGTGATGGAATTATTGATTCGCACATACTACGAATCACAGAAGAAAAGACCTTACCGCATTAAAAAAGTTTACGTAGGTGGTAAAGCAGCGTAAACATTTAGTTACGGTTCTTAAAATAGCCATCAGTGTTGTATTGGTCTATTTTGTCTTTACTAAAATCAATTTTGTAGATGTACTTTCTGTAATAAAAAGGGCCAATTCCTTTTTTGTGGTCTTGGCGATTTTGTTTTTTGTACTTTCCAAAGTTATTGCGGCGTTCCGCTTAAATCTCTATTTTCATCAACTGGATATTCCCCTTACCCAAAAGAGCAACCTACAGCTTTACCTGTTGGGAATGTTCTACAATCTTTTTTTGCCCGGTGGTATTGGGGGCGATGCCTACAAGGGATATCTAATAAAAAAGAAGTTTGATGTGGCAACCAAACGGGTAGTTGCAGTTTTGGTGCTGGATCGGCTTAGTGGGATGCTGCTTCTGTTCATATATGCGTGTCTGTTGGCTTTGGTGATGAATAATGGCGTTCTATCGGATTTTAGGACACTTTTTTTTCTTGCTATTTTTGCTGGCCTGACGGTATTTTGGTTTTTGAACAAAAGGTACTTTGCCTATGTGCTCCAAATTTTTTGGAAATCGATAGGTTACTCAGCCTTGGTGCAGCTGGCCCAGTTGGCTAGTGCCTTTTTTATTTTGAAGGCATTGTACATTGACACGAATATTATGGCTTATTTGCTTATTTTTCTGGTATCTTCCATTGTTTCAGTGCTACCTTTGACCATTGGTGGGATAGGAAGTAGGGAGGTGACTTTTTTTTATGGTGCTACTTGGCTAGCCCTGGACCAAAGCACTTCGGTAAGTATAAGCATGGTGTTCTTTTTGATTACCGCATTGGTGTCCGTTTGCGGAATCTTATATCATTTTAAAAAGCCGGAACTGGCAAGCGAAAGTTTATAAGTAGAGCTGGTGATGAATTCAGAATTCATATTTTATACCTTGTACTTAGGTTAAGTATAAAATTTTAGAAATGGCTTTCGATCTAATTAATCATAATCGCAAATGAAAATTATCATTGCAGGAGCGGGCGAAGTAGGCTTTCATTTGGCCAAACTACTTTCCTATGAATCCCAGAACATTATCTTGATTGATACCAATAAGGAGAGTTTGGCCTATGCGGATAGCCATTTGGATATCCGTGTTTTGAAAGGGGATGCTACTTCGATAGCGGTATTAAAGGACGCCAACGTGGATAAATCCGATTTGGTTATCGGGGTTACCTCTTCGGAAACTACAAATATAACTTTGTGCCTGCTGGCAAAGCAAATGGGTTGCCGGCGTACCATTGCGCGTATATCCAACACCGAATTTATAGATAACAAGGAAGCTATCAATTTTGCCCAATTGGGGATCGATGAACTTATCTCACCGGAGGAACTGGCGGCATCGGAGATTCAATTGCTGCTGAACCAGTCCGCCTTCAACGATACTTTTGAATTTGAAGGGGGGGCCTTGATCATCATCGGGGTCTCAATACCAAAGTCTGCACCATTTGTTGGCAAAATGGTAAAAGAGGTAGCCGAAATGTTTCCCACACTTCATTTTATGCCTATTGCCCTCCAACGCAAGGGAACGCAGTTCACGGTAATCCCCAGGGGGGACACTTTATTTAGTACGGGAGACCAGGTATATTTTATCACGACCAAAACCGGGGTAGATGAGCTCTATAAGCTTTCGGGCAAACAGAAAATGGAGATCAAAAACGTAATGATTTTGGGGGGCAGCAAAGTAGGTTTTAAAACGGCCCGGGATCTTTGTGCCAGTAAATTGAACGTTAAACTTGTAGAAAAGAACAAAGAAAAGGCATTTGATTTAGCGGATGAACTTCCAAATGCGTTGATAATCAATGGGGATGGGAGAAATGTGGAATTATTGGAAGAGGAAAACCTCGACTCCATGGATGCCTTTATCGCTGTTACCGGAAATTCGGAAACAAATATCATGTCCTGTCTAATGGCCAAATCCAAAAACGTTCGTAAAACGATCGCCCTCGTGGAGAATGTGGATTATTTTCAGTTGTCGCACTCTATTGGCATCGATACCTTAATCAATAAAAAGCTATTGGCGGCCAACAATATTTTCCGTTACGTTCGCAGGGGAGAGGTTGTAGCCCTTACCCGACTGAACAATGTAAATGCAGAAATTCTCGAATTCAGGGTAAAAGCAACATCGGCAGTCAACGGAAAAGCCATTCGAAATTTGGATTTTCCCCAGTCGGCCACCATTGGGGGAGTTGTAAGGGATGGGGTAGGAATCATTGCTTTGGGAGGATTTGAAATCAAGGAAGGGGATCGGGTAGTGGTCTGTTGCTTGCCAAGGGCAATCACAAAAATTGAAAAACTATTCTTGTAAAATCCGTAAATTAAAAAATGCGTCTCAACTCTCAAATTATCATTCACCTTATGGGGCTTCTTTTGCTCTGCAATGGCTGTTTTATGCTCTTTGCGGCCGTGGTGAGCGGTATATATGGTGACGGGGTTACGCTTCATATATCTTTGGCCGCGATCATTACTATGTTGGTAGGGGTTGTAGCCATGTTTTTTACCCGAGGCCACAAAAAAGAGGTCAAGACCCGGGAAGGATATATAATCGTGACCTTTGGTTGGATTATTATGTCCGTGTCAGGGATGTTGCCCTATCTTTTTTCCGGAGCTATTCCCACGGTCACGAACGCTTTCTTTGAAACGATGTCCGGTTATACTACCACTGGGGCATCTATAATGGACAATATAGAGGGTATGCCCGAGGGAATCCTTTTTTGGCGCAGCCTTACCCATTGGATCGGGGGCATGGGAATTATCGTTTTGGCCATTGCCATCCTTCCTTTGTTGGGCATCGGTGGCATGCAGTTGTTTGCAGCGGAGGCTCCCGGCCCTAGTAGTGACAAATTGCACCCTAGGATTACGGATACCGCAAAACGCTTGTGGCTGATCTATTTGGGATATACCATAGCCGAATCCATTTTGCTAAAGCTGGCGGGCATGTCTTATTTTGATGCCATCAATCATTCCATGGCCACCCTTTCCACCGGTGGTTTCTCTACCAAGAACGCAAGTTTGGCCTACTGGAACAATCAACCGTTGATCCAATATATTGTTATTCTTTTTATGTTTTTGGCCGGCAGTAACTTTGTATTGAGTTATTTTGCCTTTAAGGGCAAGATACAAAGGGTGCTAAGGGATGAGGAAATCAGGTTTTATACGGGATTTATTATCTCGTTCACCATAATTGCCACCTTGGTCATATATTTCCAGGCGCATGTTCCCGTTTCCAATTACCATCCCATGGTTTGGGGGGAAGCGGAGAGTGCCTTTAGACATGCCTTGTTTCAAGTATTGACGGTCATTACCACTACAGGCTTTGTTACGGCCGACTTTACCAACTGGACGCCTTTCCTGACCATTTTCTTTTTTGGGATGATGTTTTTGGGAGGCTGCGCAGGATCTACCGCCGGTGGCATTAAGGTAATGCGCCATCTTTTGATCATTAAGAACGGAGTGCTCGAATTTAAGCGCACCCTGCATACCAATGCCGTAATTCCTGTTAGATACAATAAAAAAACCGTAAAGGAACATATTGTGTACAACATCATTGCCTTTTTTGTGCTCTATATGCTGTTGTTCATCATTGGTGCCCTGGTACTCGGGTTTTTAGGGTTGGATTTTGAATCTGCCGTTGGTGGGGCTGCCTCCTCATTGGGGAACGTAGGCCCGGGCTTTGGCACCTTGAACCCCTTGGCAAATTATGATGGCCTGCCGGCCTTGGGCAAATGGTGGTGCAGTTTTCTAATGCTTTCCGGTAGGTTGGAATTATTTACTGTACTTATATTGCTCACCCCATATTTTTGGAAGAAGATCTAGAATACCAATATTTTTCAGGAAGCACGCTTTTGCTAAGCGTTAAAGGGGAAATCCCATGCCATTCCATTTTGCAATGACTTCGGTGTGGTGGCCTGTGAAATAAACGTGGATCCCTGCTTGGCCATTTTGTTTATTCTACGATCTCCGCCACTTGGACTTTTTCGGGATGCTCGCCATCCGCATCTATAAGTCCATTTTTGGTGCGTGACAGAACTTTGGTGAATCCCAAATAAAATAAAAAAGCCGATATCGCCATAAATACATGGCTAATGTCCACATGGTTGAACCATTTGTTGATACTTAGTTTTAAGGAAAAGAATAAAGCGGCACAAGCTGCCGCTCCAACCGCCCAAAGAAAATATAGGACATCCCGGTTATGGCCCCTTTTGATATAGTTGAAAATACTGAAACCGAATACAAATACGACCAATCCGTAGGCAGAATGGATCTCAACAAAAATAAACGAGTCAATGTCAAAGAACCCAAACAGCAAATTCCCGTAGGCCAAACCAGCAAAAACAATAAGCTCCAAGACATTGAACCAATCGAAAAACTGGGTCAATTTCCGGTTCATCAAGGGTCTGGAATAGAAGATCATGGCTCGTTCCAAACGGTTTATGGAGTACATGGCAAAGGCCCATCCCAAAAACTTCCATGAAGGACTTAGTGCATAAAGAAATCCATGGCTTACTATGGATCCTATAAAAGTAGCGATCGCCATGCAAAAGAAGTAGGCGCGGGCCTGTACATAAATTCGGTAATCTGCCTTGTAATTGTGCAGCTTATAGAAAGCGTAGAAGCAGACAACGGCTACCAACATATCCGTCAAGGTAGTCACTGGTTGGTCAATTCGAATTCCAAATGGGTAAATGGAGGGTTGTTCCATAGTTGGGGAAAAATATGCCTTTAGGGCATAATTTATAAAAAGAGTGCAAGATACAACGCGAATCGCATTGTACCATGCACACTAGGTAAAAAAATCGTTTACTCGCCCAATTCTTGAATCGTGCTCCCGCAATCCAACATAGAATCTCCAAAATAGGGGTTTCGAATCTCTTTTTCACTGCTCAGCCAGAGCGCTCCACTGTGTTCATCTGCCATGGGGCATCTCTGAACATATATCTTTTGATCAATGGAGGTTAATCCGAAAACCAAGGTGGTCATGGCATCGGATAATGTGGCAAAATGATTGCGTTGATATTCCAGGTCGTCGTTTTTGGCGATCAGGTTGGCCATATCCTTTATTTTATCCATTTTTTTAGAAGCCACTGGTTGTAATTGTGAGGTATTGATTTCACCTATTTTTTGCTCCATAATCTGTGCCTTTTCCATGGCTAGGCCCGGTTTGGACGATACAAGGGCATCCTTTAGATTATAATAGGAGGGAAGAAGGGATTCCAAACCGGCTTGAAAATCTTCGGAAAGCGAAACTTTTTGTTCCAAAGCCGATTCTGTTGTCATCATTGAATTCTTACCTTCCAATTGGGCCGCCGCATCCACGGTAAAGGCACCCCGTGTAACAACAATATCTCCAGGTTGCAGACCGTCATCAACTTCATAACTGTCTTCCGTTTCCTTGCCCAACAGTACTTCCCGCATTTCAAAAACGGGTTCTTTAGGGTTTGGTTTCACATACACTATCGATCTTTTTCCCGTCCAGAGAACTGCGCTTTTGGGAACCACGGGTGAAGTAGCTTTCTTACTTGGTAGCCCTTCCAGTTGCGCCTCAATGAACATTCCCGGTTTTAGGAGTTTATCCTTGTTATCCAGAACTGCCCTTACAATTACGGTACGTGTTGTAGTGTTGAGTATTGGATCAATATAGGATATTTTTGCATCAAAAATCTTATTGGGATAAGCGTTGGTGGAGACCTTTATTTTTTGGCCTTTTTTGATTAGACTGATCTGATTCTCGTAAGCATCAAAAGAAGCCCATACGGTATTGAGATTGGCTACCTTAAATATTGGGACTCCAGTCATGATATGATCCCCTCGAGCCACCAAGATTTCCGTAACTACACCGGAAACGTGGGAATGAAGGGTCAGGGCATCAACTGGCTGGCCCGTTTTTATTATTTCATCCAATTGAGAATCATGTATTCTCCAGTTCTTGAACTTTTCCCTTACCGCCTTGTACAACTGGGGTTGGGAATCCTTCATTTTATAGGTGGTCAGAAGTTCTTGCTGCGCGCTTAGGAGCTCGGGCGAATATACAGAGGCCACAGGCTGTCCCATATTCACCATTTGCCCTAGGGAAGTTACGTACAGTTGCTCTATCCGCCCGTCAAAATGTGCCGGTTGGGTAGATTTTGTATCCTCATTGACAATAATTTTCCCGGACAGTGTCATCTCGTTCCCCATGAGGTTCCCTTCCCCGACGATGGAGGTTTGTATGTTGGCAAGAGCCTGTGCATTTTCTGAAAGTCGAAATTGACTCGCGGCAAGTCCGTCTTCATAACTGTTGGCGGGTATAAGATCCATGCCACAGATAGGGCAGTCCCCTGGTTCCGGAAGCATGATCTGGGGGTGCATGGAGCAGGTCCACATTTGATCTACTTTTTCATCACCATGGTTGTGGGAATCGGATATGGCTCGACTTTCCATATTGGAATCGCCAAAAATGAAATATCCACCCAACAATCCGATGAGGAGGGCCACGGTTATATAAATGAAGTTACGCTTCATAAGTTGTTGATTTTATACGTATTAGATGTAATTGGAAAAGGACAAAAAACAAAAGACAAAAGGAGAAAGGACGAAGGACAAAAGACTTTAAATTTAGTCCATTTCTATTCTATTTTCTCTGTTCTATTTTCTCTGTTCTCTTCTCTCTGTTCTCTTTTCCCTTCTCTTTCAATCAATTTTCACATTCCTGAGTCTCAGGGCGTTGCCAATAACCGACACCGAACTAAAGCTCATGGCCACAGCTGCTATCATCGGGGACAGCAAAATCCCAAAAAATGGAAATAGTACCCCTGCAGCAATGGGAACTCCAATTGCATTGTATATCAGGGCGAAAAATAGGTTTTGCTTGATGTTGCGCATAGTGGACTCACTTAAGTTGCGGGCCTTGACGATACCGTGGAGGTCGCCCTTTACCAAGGTAATACCAGCGCTCTCAATGGCGACGTCCGTCCCCGTACCCATGGCGATGCCCACGTTACTTTTTGCCAAGGCAGGGGCATCATTTATCCCATCGCCGGCCATAGCAACGATTTTTCCTTCGGATTGTAATCGTTCTACCTCCTTCATTTTGTTTTCGGGGAGCATGCCGGCTTTAAAATTGGTAAGGCCCAGTTCATCGGCAACCGCCTTGGCGGTATTTTCATTGTCCCCGGTGAGCATGATCACAACAATTCCGTGCTCTTGCAATTCCTTTATGGCCTTGGCCGTCGTCTTTTTTATTTTGTCCCCTATCACAACGAATCCGATCGCCTCGTTGTCAACGGCCAGATAAGAAACGGTTTTGCCCTGTTTTTGATAGGATTGGGCTTCCCGTTCCAAGGTTGATGGAATTTTAGCGCTGGCGTATTCCATCATCTTGACATTGCCCAAAGCTATTTTTTTCTTATTGATGGTTCCTTCCACTCCTTTTCCGGTTACGGCATTGAACTCATCTGTTTTAAGGGTTTTGACTCCCTTCTCCTTTCCGTATTTTACGGTAGCGTCTGCAAGAGGGTGTTCGCTTTGGCTGTTAATGGAAGCGATATATTGCAATACGGTCTCCTCGTTAAAATTATCTCCAACCGTTCCTATTTTTTCCACGGTTGGTTTTCCTTCGGTCAGGGTTCCGGTCTTATCCACGATCAAGGTGTCTACCTTGTTCATTTTTTCAAGGGCCTCGGCGTTCTTGATCAACACCCCACTTTGGGCACCTTTCCCAACTCCTACCATGACGGACATTGGCGTTGCAAGGCCAAGGGCGCAGGGACAGGCAATGATCAAAACGGCTATGGCGTTCACAAAAGCATAGACATAGGCTGGCTCAGGGCCCCAAATGGCCCAAACAATAAAGGTTATCACCGATACCAGAACCACGATGGGAACAAAATAACCGGAAACCTTATCCGCCAAATTTTGAATAGGGGCCCGACTTCTGCTTGCGTCATTAACCATTTTGATAATCTGGGAGAGCAGGGTATCGGTACCGACCTTTTCTGCTTTCATCAAAAAGGATTGGTTGCCGTTGATCGTTCCGCTATTCACCTGATCATCGATCGTTTTGCTTACTGGAAGGGGTTCCCCGGATATCATCGATTCGTCCACAGAGGTCTGTCCGTCCGTAATCACACCGTCCACCGGAATTTTATCGCCGGGTTTTACCCTAAGAATATCACCGATTTCGATTTCGTGAATGGAAACTTTCTTTTCCTCGCCATCCACTACTTTTACGGCAGTGTTCGGGGCCAATTTCAATAATTCCTTTACGGCCGAATTGGTTTTGCTATGGGCCCTGGCTTCCAACATTTGCCCCAAAAGTACCAACGTTAGGATGACCGTTGCAGCTTCAAAATAAACATGTACGGCTCCCGATTCTGTTTTAAACTGCGCCGGAAAGAAATCGGGAAAGAAAAGTCCGAAGAGACTAAACAACCATGCTGCCCCGGCACCGATACCTATTAGGGTAAACATATTCAGGTGCCAGGTCCTTATACTTTTATAGGCCCGTTCAAAGAACATCCAAGTCGCATAGAACACTACTGGGAGGGAAAGCCCAAACTGCACCCAGTTCCAATATTTTTCGGGCATAAGATTGTAGAACGGGTTAGTGGGCAACATGTCGCTCATGGCTATTAAAAAGATCGGCAATGTAAAGGCCGAGGCCCACCATAGTTTCTTCCTTAGCTTTTGATAGGTTTTCTCCTCCGCGGAAAGATCGGGCTCCATAGGTACAAGATCCATCCCACAGATAGGACAACTGCCAGGCTCGTCCCTGACAATTTCCGGGTGCATGGGGCAGGTATATTGTGTAGATGAAGTTCCGGAAACGTTTTGTTCCTGTACTAGATCCATGCCGCAAACCGGACAATCCCCTGGTTTGTCATAGGTCTTGTCGCCCTCGCAATGCATAGGGCAGTAAAAGACACCGGTCCCATTCCCGGAGGCGGAAATCTTTTTCTTAATGGTTTTATCTAGATTATGGTTTCCTGGGGTATGAATGCTATAGCCACCTCCGTCATTTTTTAAGGCCTCTTGAAATTTTTCGATGGGAATATGCTTTTCCGATTCAATAGTAGCCTCTGCTTTTTCAAGGTCTACTGTGGCTTTGGAAACTCCCGGAACCGAATTCAGGGTTTTTTCCACATGGCTTCGGCAACCGTTGCAGGTCATTCCGTGTATGTGATAAGTATGTTTCATTGTTTGGATATTATAATTTAGTAGCTTGATGTAAGAAATTGGAAACTGGATGCTCGATTATTCATAACTTTTCCAAGTCTAATTAATGGTCTCTTGCACTGACCCACAACTCAACATTTTACTGCCAAAATATGGGTTTTTTATTTTTTTGGAGTCCGACAACCAACTGGCACCTTTATTATCTAACGCCATAGGGCAATACTGTAGATAGAGTTCACCGGAAGATAAGGAACCATTGACAAGAAGCTGCATTTTTTCCGATAATCCGGCGAATGCCCTTCTTTGTTCATCGATGGTAGTACTGGCGGCTATTTCTTGGGCCAGGGTTTTAATTTCCCTATTTGAACCTCCTAAAACCTTCACCAACATTTCGGCTCCGTTTTTGGCTTCGGCCTGATCGGAATTCACCAGAGCTGTTTTAATATGCGTATAGTGTTGGTAGGCATCCTCAACTTCACTGTCTTTGAACCCTATTTTGTTTTGGGCTACCTCCTTGCCGACGGCACCAGATGATTCAACCATCTTTGGCTCGTTTTTGTTTGTTTGATCTTTACAGGCTACAAAGAATATAGCTCCTGCTAACAAGGTGAATCCCATTGTTACTAATTTAATTGATTTTCCCATGATGTATTTATTTTGGGTTACTTAAATAATTGATTATAGTCATTTGCTTGTAATACGCAACAATTGCTTCAATTCGATTTATTTGAAATTTTAGTTGTAATTCCTGCACATCCAAAACGTCTTCAAAGTTGATGGTGCCAGTTTCATAGTTCTTCAATAATATTTCGGTGGCCACCTTGGCCTGTTTCAAATTCTTATCTTGTGTCTCCACACTTATACGTGCCGCGTCCCTGCTTTTGACCGCCGTTTGTAACTGTGCTATTAAGGAATTCTGGACAGCCTGTTTTTGGGAACTCAGCTCCTCATACTTCAGTTGGTTCTGTTGGGAAATGGATTTATACTTCTTGGTGAATATGGGAACGGAAAGCGAAACCATTGGCATCAGCATATTCGGGGCCTCGTTGTAAAGCATATATTGCATCCCTACCCCAAAGTCTGGTGCGCTTTCTTTTTTGTTTTGTATATCGGCCTGTGCCACCGCTTTGTTCAGTTCCTCAAATTTTATCAATTCGGGATGTAGGTTAAGATTGGCAAAATCTATTTCCAAATCCTTCACAGGAAGTGCCAAGCTATCTAGAATTGGGATTTCAGAAACCTCCTGCCGATTCATAATCTTATTGAAAGAAGTTATTTCGGACGAATAGTCCTGCTCCAAAACTAATTTTCGTTCAATTAAATCATTCTCCCGCATCTGCAGTTTTAACACAGAGACCGCTGAGGCTTGACCAACCTTTATCGAGGTAAGGGCCAGTTGCTCATAGACCTTCAAAAGTTGAATGTTGGAATCCAACACTTGTTGCTTTTTAGAAATCTCATATAATCGGTAATAGGATTGGGACAAGTCCATTGTAATTTTTCTTTTCGCGATTTCGATTTCCAAAAAATTGGCATCTGCCATTGCAGTGGCATATTTGCTTCGGGCAGAATTAGTGCCAAACCAGGGAAACATCTGCATCACTGAAAATTCCCCCTCCTGCATCATTGGCATAGCATTGTCCCCCACCATATAGCCTCCTGTGAATTGGGTTTCACCTAGGGCGTTGGTCTCCGATATCTTTTCGGTATAAATCTTGTACTGCGTTTCAACAGCATGAATATTGGGATTGTTCTTTATCGCCTCATCAATATAGGATTGCAATTTCTGTGCTTTTGCGAAAGCGGATACAAGTAAAAAACAGACTATAAAGCATATATTTTTCATTTGCTTGCTCGTTTAAGTTGAAATTCCTTTCTCCAGCTATAGAGTACCGGGACAAGGAAATAGGATGTTGTATCTATGATCATTCCCCCGAAAATAGGGATGGCCATCGGAATCATTATGTCGCTCCCTTTTCCCGTAGATGTCAACACGGGCAATAAGGCCAAAATAGTAGTTACCGTGGTCATCAAACAAGGTCGAATCCGTTTATTTGCAGCCTCCAGAGTTGAGAGTCGAACGTCCATAATATTCTTAGGGCTTTCCCGGTCAAATGTCTGTGTGAGATAGGTCGCCATGATAACCCCGTCGTCCGTTGCGATACCGAAAAGGGCGATAAACCCAACCCAGACGGCAACGCTCAGATTAATGGCCTTTATATTAAAAAGGTCGCGTAGGTTTTCACCAAAAAAACTGAAATTGAGAAACCAATCTTGCCCATACAGCCAGATCATGATAAAACCTCCCGCAAAGGCCACTGCAATTCCGGTAAATACCATTAGTGAGGTGGAAACAGATCGGAATTGGAAATACAAGATCAGGAAGATTATTATCAGGGCGAGGGGGACAATCAGGGATAGGGTCTTGGTTGCACGCAACTGATTTTCATAATTTCCGGTAAATGAATAACTGATGCCCTTTGGCACTTGTAGTTCTCCTGAATCTATTTTTTGGGCAACCAACTTTTGGGCATTTTCTACCACATCGACCTCCGCAAAATCATCCATTTTATCAAATAGCACATAGCCCACTAGAAAGGTGTCCTCACTTTTTATAACCTGTGGCCCTTTCTCGTAGCGGATGTTGGCCAATTCCCCGAGCGGCACCTTATTTCCTCCCGCAACCGGGACATAGATGTTTTTTAGATCGGCCGGACTGCTTCTAAGTTCCCTTGGATAGCGAATACGGATACCGTATCGCTCCCTGCCTTCAACAGTTTTGGAGAGGATCTCGCCCCCAACGGCAACTTCCAATATTTCCTGGACATTGGCCACACTGATGCCGTACCGGGCCAACTTATCCCGATCCAGGTCGATAAGTAGATAGGGTTTCCCCACGATCCTATCGGCGAACACGGCTTCTTTTTTAACCCCCTCGGCCTGCTTTAAGATCGATTCCAATCGAAGGCCAAAAGCTTCGATCTGCTCTAGGCTCTGACCGCGCACTTTGATACCCATAGGGGCCCTCATTCCGGTCTGCAACATGATCAATCGCGTCTGTATGGGCTGCAGTTTGGGTGCGGAAGTAATCCCTGGAAACTTCGTGGCCAATACAATTTCGTTCCAAATATCGTCGGGGGATTTTATTTGTGGCCGCCAATTGCGATAATATTCCCCGTCCTCATCGGCAACAAGTTTGTCCGATGTAATACTTGGATCAAGAATTACCCTCTGTTCCTCTGCAGTATTTTTCGTTGCCGATTTATCGGATTTCGGATGGTTCGGATTGTCCGTAAATCCTCCTTCCTTCAGGTAAAATTGACCTGACTGATTGGTTTTAAACCGTTGTGGCTTACCGGATTCATTTAAGATGTATTCCGGTTTGTACTCAATAATGTTTTCGTACATGGATAGGGGGGCGGGATCTAAAGCCGACTCTGTCCTTCCTGCTTTTCCGACTACCGTTTTTATTTCTGGAATCGCGGCAACGGCCATATCCAATTGCTGCAACACCCGTTTATTTTCTTGGGTCCCTGCATGGGGCAAGGAGGTGGGCATGAGAAGGAATGAGCCCTCATTGAGCGATGGCATAAATTCCTTACCGGTATTGAGCATAATTACCGTTCCCAAAACGGCCACCGTAGTGGGTATACTCAGAAAAAGCAATTTGTTTCGTAAGGCCCAGCCCAGGATTTGGGTGTAGTAATATCGCAACAAGGCAAATACCCCAAATACAAACGCACATAAAAAGGCAACAAAGATTATATTCATTCCGACACTGCGATCAAAGCCCATGGGTCGCCAGTAGGTAGCCAATAGGAGAAGTAAGGCAATGGCACAAAGTCCGTTGTTGATAATATTTAACTCCTTGTCACCAAGTACGGGATTCCCGAATATTTTTGAAGCGATGGTCCCGTCCCGCAATAGCCTGGTAATTGCAAAGGCGATCAAAAGCAGGCCCAGCCAGAAGCCATAAGCAATTGCTACGATTCCCAATAAGGCCAATACCGAATTTATTGTATATCCCATCGTTTTTCTAACCGACCTTTTGCGGAATAGGTAGGCAGCAAAGGGAGGTATTAGGAACAAGGCTACGATCAAAGATGCCGTTAACGCCGCTGTTTTAGTGAAAGCGAGGGGATGAAAGAGCTTGCCTTCGGCTCCGGTCAGGGTAAATACGGGCAGGAAACTTACAATGGTAGTTAGCACGGCCGTTAGAATGGCTCCGGAAACCTCGGAAGTAGCTTCGTAAACGACGGTATCGGTGGGCGAGTTCCCCTGATCCATATCCAAATGCCGGATGATGTTTTCGGACAGGATTACCCCTACATCCACCATTGTACCAATGGCAATGGCGATACCGGAAAGTGCCACAATATTGGCATCTACATTGAATATTTTCATCGCGATAAATACCATAAGTACGGCGATCGGAAGCAGTCCGGCAATAAGGACGGATGCCCTTAAATTATAGACCATGACAATAATGACCAGGATGGTGATCAGGATTTCATAGGTCAGCGCCTCATCCAGCGTACCCAATGTTTGTTGGATCAGTTCCGTACGATCGTAAAAGGGAACAATCGTCAACTGGGAGGTCCGGCCATCCGATAGCTCTTTGGACGGGAGTCCGGTACTTATCTCTTTGATCTTATCCTTAACATTGCCAATAACCTCCATCGGGTTGGCACCATAACGGGCCACTACGACCCCACCTACGACTTCGGCCCCTTCCTTGTCCAAGATACCGCGCCGCTCTGCCGGTCCTAAAGATACCTTGGCGATATCCTTAATGTGGATGGGGGTAAAATTCTCGGATGCAATGACGGAATTTTCGATGTCCGCGACTGACTTAACATACCCCAAACCGCGAACCATATATTCCACTTGGTTGATTTCCAAGGTCTGGGCACCTATATCCTGATTGTTTTCTTTAACAGCCTTTACAACTTGTCCAAGATCGATATTGTACTGTTTCATCAGTTCAGGATCAACATCAATCTGATATTCCTGGACAAAGCCGCCAATGGAGGCAACTTCTGAAACCCCACCGGCACCGGCGAGCCCGTATTTTACGTAATAATCCTGAATACTTCTCAATTCCTGAAGATCCCAGCCTCCTGTCACCTTACCGCTTTTGTCCCGGCCTTCCAAGGTGTACCAGAAGATCTGCCCCAGACCGGTAGCATCCGGTCCCAAAGTGGGGTTTACTCCTTCTGGGAGAAGGCCCGAGGGCAGGGAATTCAGTTTTTCCAGGATACGGCTCCTGCTCCAATAGAATTCCACTTTTTCATCAAAGATGATATAGATGCTGGAGATGCCGAACATGGAGGAGCTCCGTATTGTCTTGATCCCGGGGACACCCAATAAGCTGGAGGTTAGGGGATAGGTAATCTGATCCTCGATATCCTGGGGGGAACGGCCAGGCCATTGGGTAAAAACGATCTGTTGGTTCTCACCAATATCGGGGATGGCATCTACGGCCACGGGTTGGTTGGGCAAAAACGGAACGTCCCACTGGAAGGGCGAATTTATGAGGCCCCAACATGTAATTAGGATCAGCAATAAAAGCGCGACCAGTTTGTTCTCTATTAAAAATTTAATGCTTTTGTTCAGCATAGGAATGAATATTGGGTAATGAAATTGATTGGTCCAAAAAGAGCCAAACACACAGAAATCCCTTACCAGAAATTAGGAGGGCTTTAAAAGTTCAAAACGCAATAATCAAATAAGGAAGGTTTGGTCCAGCAGCAATACGTCCCGGACCAATAGGGGTGGGGAATAGTCCCTAAAAGGAACTACTTGGGTTTCAAGTGACCGATAAAGATTTAGATAGGAATAGGTAAGTGAGGTGACAAAAAGTTGTTGCCCAAAGCTTAATTTTTCAAACGAGGCCTTTATGTTTTCCTGGCCCGCTACGGTAAGGGTATGGTCACTGCAGCACGACTTTTCTTCCAAACCGTACTTATCCGAAGTACTATTTCCCTGCATTTCCATCCCGCAGGTAGCAGCCTTTTTCAAAATGGACACATCCACTAAACTTTTGCCACAAAAATGCATATCCACGGTAAAGGACATCGTGGAGAAGAGCACCAAAAGTGCTAGGCAAAGGGACATTATTTGTTGAAAAAGCTTTTTCACGTAAATGCAAAATTAGCAAAAAATGGGCAAAGTTGTCCTTTGTTAACGAAAATTTGGGGTTTGGATTGTGGATAGACCCCCTAGATTTTTGTTTTTCAATATTGAGGTGTCTTCCAAAAACGGGATACCCTTAAAATTTATATTTGAACAACTTTGGAGGGTTCCATAAAATAAGATTCAAAATGTTTTAATCTAGGATCTAATTTTTCAGAGTATAGTACATACTGGCATTTTTTAATGCTTTGTGTTAGGGAAAGAATGGTGCTGGTCTCTGAACTGGGAAGTAGAAATTCGGCGTCGTCTATACTAAATATCTTTAAGTGGGCCGTATTTACCCCGTTTAACAAGAACAACCTGTTCATTGACTTGACAGTGGAAATAAGAATGTCTATACCCTCGAAGATTTCCGATTTTTGCACATCTATATGCAGTTCCTCATACCCTACAAAAACCCGTAATGAATTATTTTTGGTAAAGGATAAGAAGGCATGGTACAATTCCATGGCCTTTTCTTTATTTTCTACCACGACTACGGCCCGTGGTGCATTGCCAATCGCTTCACATTTTAATATATGCAAGGTTGTAAGAATGAGCGTGGTTGTTTTTCCACTATTTTTTGGTGCCACACAATAGACGTTGGCCCCGCTTTTTATTACAGGAATACTGCTGTGCTGAAAAGGAGTGGGCGTTGTAATTTGGAGTCTTTCCAGCGACTCTTTTATATCGGAATTTAATTTTTTAAAAGGCATAGGGATCTATAAAATGAACCATTTAAATAAGTGTTCGGTGTAATATTACAAATATATTCCCACTATCCATAGGGTTTCGGTTCTACTTTAAACCCAATGTTCTATGCAGCAAATAAGCAAATACGGTACTTAGACGACGGTGTAGGGATATTTTTAAATTTGGCGGGCGCTCCATTATTTTACATGCCCCGCCTTATTTCTTGAATTGCTAAAATGATACATCAGCAAGAGAAGGCATAGCAACAATATTTGTGATATCAAGGATTCAGTGGTAGGATATATTCCCAACCAATCTATCCTCGGGGAAAAGGAAAAACCGGTAACTGAAAGCCAACCGGCCTCTTGAATGGCGTGGATACCTTTTCCGATCAGAATTACTGCCAGGAGCGTAATGACCCAGGAAGAGTAACGAAAAAGTTGCCTTACGGGGATTCTTTTGGAATATCTAACAAAAATAAAAACCAACACGGCAATTAGGGCAAAGGCCGCCAATACCCCAAACCCAATGGAGGACCGTTCGCCAACTGGGGTTTCCAAACCGATCGCCTGTAAAAAAAGGATAGATTCGAACGCCTCCCTAAACACCACCATAAATGAAAAGACGCCGAGTCCGATCATATTCTTGCCCTGTAATTGCGCTCCGATTCTATTTTCTACGAACTCCTTCCATTTCTTGGTGTGGGAATGGTCATGAAGCCAAAAGCCAATAAATACAAGGACGATTACCGCGACCAAAGAGATTGCCCCCTCCATTATTTCCCTGTTTTGACCACTTATTCCAATAATCCAATCGGACAGGAACCAGCCTGCAATTCCGACCAAAACCGCGGCCATCCATCCTCCATGCACGTAGGGCAGTGCTTTTTTGGCCCCCTCCGTGCTGCGGATAAGGGCTAGAATGAGGGCAATGATCAAGAACGCTTCCAGGCCTTCCCTTAACATTATGGAAGCGGCCAAGAAGAAGGAAAGCCAGTAGCTGAGCCTTTGATCGGCCATCATTTGCTCGGCGGCCCCGATGGCCGAGAGGGCGTTGTTGATTTTTTCCTGAACCACCTCCGTGCTATTACCTTGCTCAACGCTTTGCCGTACCTCCATCATTTTTTGTTCCAATTGGGAGGTAAATTTGGGGTCGTTGGCCTTTAGACGGACCTCTACGGGCTCTATTCCTTCTAGATAAGCACTCAAAGCCTGCTGCCGGGCCTGATTCTGGTCCCCATCCTTATAACTGATCAAAGCTTGATGTAGATAGTCCCTTGCCACGGCCAGGCTAGATGACTGGCCAGAAGGCGATATAATTCGCAGGGCCTGTAGTTTTCTCCCTGATTGCGGATTCGAACCCAATTTATGCAACAGTTCGCCGTCGGATAGGGTAGCTATTTCTTTTAATGAAAACTGTCCCTTTGTCTCATCGAATATTTTTTGAAGGGAGGCAATATCCGGTTCCTTGTTTTGAAACCGCAAAGATTTGATATAGAATGCCAGGTCCCAGGCCTCTTTATCCGTGAGTTCGGGAAAGGCGCGCATAGCAGTTCCAGCTACGCCCAGTTTGATGGTATTGTAGGCTCCCAGGGGAGAGGAGGCGACCATAAGGGTATCGTCCAGAAAGTTGGTGGGTGCCGGATTTATACCCTTTGCCATGGGTCCGTTTCCATCGCCTTTTGGGCCATGGCATTGAAAACAGTTCTGATTATAAAGCACTTGACCATTTTCTTGATCCGGCCATATCAAAGGCGAAACTTCATAGCCGGTGGCATTAATAATTGTCCATTTTGTATTTTCCGCCAACGTTTTGATAGCTTGATGGGGAGCTTTCCCAAGCACAAGGGATTTTAAATGGCCGAGGTCGGCTAGGACGGTGTCTTTTGTACTATCGTCCATGGATATGCCTTGTGCGAAGAGGAATATCTTTTGACTAAACTCCTGCATTTCGGCATATTCCACTTTATCTATGACCTTGCCTTGGTCAATGGCAGCTGGATAATCTTTGGATAGATAGTCCAGTAGGTGGATTGCATTCTGTATTTGGACATTAGTTTCTTGGGACGAAACTTGGAATGCCACAAAAAAGAAATATAAAACAACAGCGATTATCGTCTTTGGATACGCTTGTATTTTCATGGATGACAAGCTTAAAATTGTAAAAGATGTTTATTTAGACTAAATATAAACAAAGGTATTACAATTTTGATCAAGCCCGAATTTTAAAAACACAAAATAGTATATTGAAAGCATTTGGAAGTTCTATTTCCACTCCATCCGTTGCAGCCGTACAGCGTTTAAAACAGCCAACAATGCAACCCCAACATCCGCAAAAACGGCCCCCCACATTGTGGCCATGCCCAGGGCGCCCATAAGCAGGACTATGAATTTAACGCCAAAAGCCAAAGCTATGTTCTGCCATACAATGTGTCTTGTAGATCGTCCTATCCGGATGGCTTTGGCGATTTTAGAGGGATGGTCGGTCTGTATGATGATGTCCGCGGTCTCAATGGCCACATCGCTACCAAGGCCACCCATGGCGATACCCACGTCACTTGCCGCCAAAACCGGGGCATCGTTAATACCGTCGCCCACAAAAGCCAACTTGGTGTTCGGGATCTCCTTTAGGGATTCCACTTCATTCAGTTTATCTTCTGGAAACAATCCTCCCATGACTTTATCCAAACCTAGCTCTTTCCCAATTTTTTCGGTTATGGAAACCTTATCTCCCGACAGCATGATGATTTGCCGGATCCCCAAATCGCGAATCTGTTTTACGGCTAGGTGGGCATCGTCCTTCAATTCGTCAGCAATGGTTACATAACCTGCAAATTTGCCGTTAATAGCGACCATTACGATCGATTCAACAATAGAATCGGTTTCGGCAGGAACTTCAATATTATTGGTGTCCATTAAGGATTTGTTACCCGCCAAAACGGATTTACCATTAACGGTTCCCTTTAAGCCCTTTCCGGCTATCTCCATGACATCGGAGGCACTGAAACCTTCCCCCCCAACCTTATAATCCATTATGGCCCGGGCGATCGGATGGGTAGATTGCGCTTCGATCGCCAAGAGATAGGACATTATTTCTTCCTCGGTCCCCGTATAGGTTTTAATGTCCTTAATCTTAAATACCCCTTTGGTAATCGTGCCGGTCTTGTCCATGACCACTGTATTGACCCTGGTGATTGCATCCAAAAAGGACGCTCCCTTGAACAAAATGCCGTTGCGGGACGCTGCCCCCAGTCCGCCAAAATACCCTAATGGAATAGAAATGACCAAGGCGCAGGGACAGGAAACCACTAAAAATATCAAAGCTCTGTACAGCCAATCCCTAAACACGTAATCATCGACAAAAAAGTAGGGGAGAAGGGTTAGGCCAATAGCCAAAAAGACCACGATAGGGGTGTATACCCGCGCGAATTTTCGAATAAAGAGTTCCGTTTTTGACTTCCGGGCGGTGGCATTCTGAACAAGATCCAATATTCTGGCTATTGAGCTGTCATTGAACAATTTGGTGGATTCTATTTCTATGACTCCTTCAAGGTTTATACTTCCTGCAAAAACAGGGTTTCCTTTACCTATGGCATCGGGTTTACTCTCCCCTGTGATGGCGGCCGTGTTCACCACGGCTTTGTCGGACAATAGTTTGCCATCCAACGGTATTTTCTCCCCCACCCGCACTTGGATCCTTTCGCCAATTTTTACCTCGTCAGGGTTTATTTCGACATAGTTGCCATTGCGATACACCAGGGCGGAGTTTGGACGTACATCCAACAGCGCCTTAATATTTCCACGGGCCTTTCTTACGGCCGCCCCTTGGAAGAGTTCACCAACCGCATAGAAAAGCATTACGGCCACGCCCTCCGGATACTGGCCAATGGCAAATGCCCCGATGGTTGCGATGGTCATTAATAGAAACTCTGTAAAAAAATCGCCTTTTTTAATGCTTTCCCACCCTTCGACCATCACTGGCCATCCCACTGGGAGATACGCTATGGTATACCAACCAATTCGGACCCAATCTTTGAAAAGTGGTAGCTTTACAAAATGATCGGCTATCAGTCCTAGAAGTAGCATGACAAAACTGAGTATGGCCGGGAGATAACTTTTATAGCCTGTGACTTCGGTGGCATGTTCATTTTGGCTATGGGCAGGTTCACAGCAACAGCTATTGGCCGTTGAAGTAGAACATGCTGCCTGTTCCTTTTGGGTTTCTAAAGCTTCCATAATTTTATAAAACCCAAAGGTCGGGAAGTGTCCGATGCAATGGAAGTGCATTTTGAAATAAGACGTAAGAACCAAGAAACTAGAAACAAGACACCAAACCCAACAAAATTATGTTTTGTCCCTTGACTCTAGGTTCTTGGCTCCTATGATTGAATGCTGCACTTATCGCAAATCCCCTTCACAACAAGGTTTACGTTTTCCGCTGTGAACCCTGATGGCAAATTGATATGTGGGATTTTATGTTCGGTAAGGCAAACGGTCTCATTGCAGGTGGTGCAGTGAAAGTGCAGGTGTAGGTCGGTGTCTATCTCGCAATTACAGCCATCCTCACAAAGTGCATATTTCATGATCCCCGTGCCATCCTCTATCGGATGTACGATTCCTTTTTCTTCAAAGGTCTTTATGCTTCGGTATAAGGTTGTCCTATCGGCTTTGGAAAATGCGTTTTCTATATCCGTAAGGGCTACGGCCACCTCTTTTTCAACCAAGAATTTATAGATTAAAATCCGCATTGCCGTGGGACGGATGCCTTGTTTTTCCAGTAAATGTTCTATTTTTTGTGTCATGCTTTTTGTTTTTGTGACTGAATCCTAAGAGATTCACAGAAGTGTATTACAGGTCAGCAAACTTAAAAGGTCATACTAATTACCTTTAATCCTCCGCCATCGGTACCACTTCTTGGAAATAATGGAGGACCAGCAATTAAGAACCTAAGAATTTATCCAATGTGGAATATTTAATTCATTGGGTTAAGAACAGGTCTTTTGACATTTTTAATGTGGATGCTCAGCCTCTCCCTTTTTCATTTCCGCCAAAAGATAATAGGCATTGTTTTGTGCAAATTGTGTCCCGGAAAGTATTTTTATAGGGAATGTCACAGCGGTCCAACTATCATCTTCGATGCCTTTAAAAACTTCAACCGGTTTAAAGCTCCAATCCTCATTTTCTTTCTCTACCGAAAATACAAAAAATTTATCACCATCCTTTACAATAGCACTTTCCGGTAGGGCCTGGGTTTTGGTGCTATCTACTATTATTTTTCCTTGGATGTACATCCCGGGAATTAAATTCCCTCTTTTATTTTCTATGTCCGCATGAATGTGGATGGCCTTTGGGTTATCTTCAAAGGTTTTGCCAACTGCGTATATCTTTGCCGTAAATTCTTGATCGGAAAGGGATTGTAACTGAAAACGAACCGTTTGTCCTTCCTTCACCTTGTTTACATCCTTTTCAAATACCATTAGATCGGCGTGGACATGATGTGTGTTCACTATTTCAAAAAGTTCTGTTTCCGGAGCAACGTATTGCCCGGTTTTGACCCTAACCTTTTGTACGAAGCCTTCAATTGGACTTTTAAGGGCCACTTTTTGATAAATAGTTCCTTGACGGATGCCAGCGGGATCTAGTTGAAGTAATTTTAGTTGAGCTTCCATACCTTTTATCAAAGCCTTGGAAGCATCATATTTTGCTTCTGTTTTTTGGTAGCTCATTCCAGAACCTAAACCCGCCTCGTACAACTTTTTTTGACGCTCGTAGTCTTTATTTAAATAAATGCTATTATTGAACGCGTTCAGATAGTCGGTCTGCATTTGGATGATACTGGGATGGGATAGGAAAGCCACAATTTGCCCTTTCTGCACCTTATCCCCTTCTATTACTTGGATGGAAACCACGTTGGCTCCCACCACACTAGTAATGGAAGCTTCGTTTTGCGGAGGTACCTCCAACTGTCCATTGGCTTCCACATAAGCGCTCATGGATCTCCTGGACAGGGTGTCGACCTTCATATTTAACACATCGAATTGATGGGCGGTAAGCATTACTTCTTCCATTTGGTCGTGATTTTCCTCTTCGTGTCCGTGAACATCTTCCTCGTTGTTCTTTTTAGTATTTCCACACGAAACTGCCACTAGGCATATAAATAGGAGAAAAATAATTTTTTGGCTAAAATTTTTCATTTTCTAATTTTTTTGAAAATATTGGATTTGAAATAAACTTGATAGATAGTTGCTCAAGGCTTGTTGGGCATCGAGTTCGGACTGGATAGCTTCTTCCACGATTTGGGTAAAGCCGGTATAGTCAATGGCACCTTCCTTATAGGCCAGCAATGCACCGTTTCGTTGTTCCTTGGCCAAGGGTACCACTTGGATTTTATAAAAAAGCCACGAGGATTTCCATTTTTCATATTCAGATTTAGCTTGATTGAATTTAGAGGTCACCTCGCGTTCCATGAGCGTTGCATCCAATTCGGCAATCTGTTTATTAATTTCGGCCGTTTTTACTTGAGATCTGATATCCCCTGATAAAAAAGGAACGGAAATGCCGGCCTGATAGCTATAAAAACCATTATCTCCATTTACGGTTTGCAATCCGCCTTGCAGGTTTAGTTTGGGCAAGTTATGTGCCTTGATCGCTTTGTAACTTGCATCGGCCTCGTCCATTTTATTCCGTGCCAAGGACATTTCTGGATGGATTTTTAAATCTGTTGTATCAATAATTTCGAAATCCATTTCAAATTCATCCGTAACTGCATATAAGGTATCGGAAGCAAGCCAAAGGTTCAGTTTTTCCAATGCGATTATATAATCGTTAAGAGCTTGTTCCTTTTTATTATTAATCTGTAAAGCCTTATTTTTAGCCGAAAGATATTCCAATTTGGAAATAGCCTCCACTTCATATTTAAGCTTCACCTCTCTGGAGAAATCGACAAAAATAGAGTCCAATTCGGCATACAATCGAACCTCTTTTCTTGCAAGCATAGCGGATGCCCAAGCCTGTTTTACCTCCTTTTCTACTTGAAGTTGGGACAGTTCGTAATTACTAGTGGCCAGTAGGACACGTTGTTCCTGAAGCCGTTTTTTAGCGGTGGTTTCAAAAATCTGCATATTTTTTTGACCTATCCCGACAAGAGTGTAAATACCTCTTTCGTCGTTGATTTCTTCCCCTCCAGTAAAGACTTCCGTAGTTCCTAGATCTAGGGTTGTATGTTTCAATCGTTCCTCCTTCTCAATTTCCAAAACCCTCTGTTTTAATAGAGGATAGTTTTCTTTTGAAATCTGCACAGCTTCCAACAAACCAATTTCAGGTACAGTATTAGGCTGTTGTTGCGCTTGCAGGTTGGTGGGGTTTGCCAGGACGAATATAAAAATCCCCGTTGCCAATATCCATTTTTTATTAAACTCGAACTTTCCCGAACGCTTTTCCACCCAATGGTAAAGAATAGGTAGTACGAACAAGGTCAATAGGGTAGCCGTAAGGAGTCCACCAATTACAACCGTTGCCAAGGGCCGCTGAACTTCGGCGCCTGCCGAGGTGGAAAGTGCCATGGGCAAAAACCCTAGGACATCGGTAAAGGCAGTTAACATAATGGGGCGTATCCGTCTTTTGGTTCCTTGCAGAATTCGTTCTTTTAGATTCATTTTGCCTTCCTGTTTCAATTCGTTAAGTCCGCTGATCATTACCAATCCGTTGAGGACGGCAACTCCGAACAGTACTATAAAACCAACCCCTGCCGAAATGCTGAAAGGCATATCACGCAGCCAAAGGGCAAAAACTCCGCCTATGGTCGCCATGGGAATGGCCATATAGATCATTAAGGTCTGTGGCAAGGACTTTAGGGCAAAATAAATTAGAATAAAGATTAGAAATAGTGCAATGGGCACAACGGTCCTTAAGCGATTGCTGGCACGCTCCAAATTTTCAAACGCCCCACCATAGCGGATATAGTATCCGGGGGGCAATTTTAGTTTTTCATCCAAACGTGATTTGATATCCTCTACGACCGATTTTACGTCCCTATCCCTGATATTAATACCGACGTAAGTCCTCCTGTTGGTATTGTCCCTGCTGATCTGCATGGGACCCGGTTTGTAACTTATCTCCGCAACCTCCCTGAGGGGAATTTGGCTTCCATTTGGCAAATTGACATAAAGATCTTTAACGTCCGAGATATCCGTCCTATTCTGTTTGTCCAAACGCACTACTAGGTCAAATCGCTTCTCCCCTTCAAATATGACTCCGGCATGTCCTCCGGCAAATGCAGCCTGAATAGTACTGTTCAACGAATTGATTTGCAGGCCATATTGTGCCAATTTTCTTCGGTCATAATTAATGGATATTTGGGGCTGCCCTGAGATGGATTCCACTTTCATATCGGCAACACCAGGTATATTTTTAACGAGGTTGCCGATTTCCGCTCCCTTTGATGCCAAAATATCCAGGTCGTCCCCAAACAACTTAATGGCCACATCTTCCCGTACCCCTGTAATCAGTTCATTAAAGCGCATTTCAATAGGTTGGGTAAACTCATAATTGACCCCAGGAACAATGCTGATCGCTTCTTTGATTTTATCGATCAGTTCCCCTTTTGAGCTAGCCGAAATCCACTCGGAGGGATCTTTTAGAATTATGAATACATCTGCCATATCCATAGGCATAGGGTCCGTAGGTACATCCGCGACTCCGATGCGGCTAATTACCGATTCAGCTTCTGGAAATTGAGCCTTGATGATCTGTTCAATTTTTGTGGTGGTAGCAATTGATTCACTTAGCGAACTGCCTGGTTTTAAAATATCGTGAAAAGCGATATCGCCCTCGTCCAATTGAGGAATAAATTCACCTCCCAATCTGGTGAAAGCATATATGGTAAGGACAAACAGTGCCAAGGCAATACCGATTATCCATTTTCCTTTCTGCAGCGATTTGGAAAGTAAGGGCTCATACTTGCGTTCTACCCAATGAACAAATCGGTCGCCGTAGCTTCGACGGCGGTTATCCCGAGTCTTGTCGATGGTCCCGGTTAACGGAGTGTTCGGCCCCTGATCGCCCTCCTGAATGTCTGAGTCGGGCAGGGAACCGAAGGGAGTCGATGGCAAAATCAGCGCAGATATCATGGGCACATACGTTAAACACAGTACCATTGCCCCGATCATTGCGAAGATAAAGGTAAGGGCCATGGGTTTAAACATTTTGCCTTCTACCCCTTCCAAGGCCAAAATGGGAATAAACACAATGAGAATAATAAGTTGACCAAAGAAAGCGGTATTCATCATTTTTTTAGAAGAATCGGCCACAAGGGCATCCTTGTCTTTTGGGGAGAGCGATTTTGTTTTCCCCAATCGGGAACCGAGGAGAAAGACGGTGCTTTCCACAATAATGACGGCGCCGTCAACAATAATACCAAAGTCAATGGCTCCAAGGCTCATTAAATTGGCCCACACATCGAATATATTCATCAGAATAAAAGCGAAAAGTAGCGACAAGGGTATCGTGGATGCGACAATAAGGCCCCCTCGCCAATTACCCAGCAATAGTACCAGAACAAAAATGACTATGAGTCCGCCCTCCAATAGATTCTTTGTAACGGTTCCGGTGGTTTTGGAGATGAGTTCGCTACGATCTAGAAAGGGTTTTATCGTAACGCCTTCCGGCAAGGATTTTTGGATTTGGACCACTCTTTCCTTGACGTTGTTGATAACCTCATTAGAGTTGGCGCCTTTGAGCATCAAAATCATACCTCCTACGGTTTCCCCCTTACCATCCTTCGTAAGAGCTCCGTATCGTATGGCACTTCCGATAGAAACTTTAGCTATGTCCTTTATGCGAATGGGAATTTTATTGATAGTCTTTACAACGATATTCTCTATGTCCGGAATGGATTTTGCGAGACCTTCGCCCCTAATAAAATTGGCTTGATGGTTTTTTTCGATATAGGCCCCTCCGGTATTCTGATTATTGTTTTCCAAGGCCTCGAAAACATCTGCTATGCTTAAACCGATTGCTCTAAGCTCATTGGGATTAATGGCAACCTCGTATTGCTTAATCTTTCCGCCAAATGCATTTACCTCTATAACTCCTGGAACCATGGCCATTTGCCTACGAACGATCCAATCCTGAAATGTCCGAAGTTGGGTTATATCATACTTATCTTTATGAGCTTCGTCCACATCCAGCGTATACTGATAGATTTCTCCCAAACCTGTAGAGATAGGTCCCATGACAGGTTGACCAAAACCTTTCGGAATTTGTTGTCGTATTTCGGGAAGTTTTTCCGAAACCAACTGACGGGGGAGATAGGTTCCTGCATTATCGTTGAACACGATTGTAACTACGGAGAGACCAAATCGAGAAATAGATCGTATTTCCTGAACTTCGGGCAAATTGCTCAAGGCAAGTTCCACCGGATAGGTAACAAATTGCTCTATTTCTTCAGTACCTAGATTTGGAGCTTGTGTGATGACCTGCACCTGATTGTTCGTAATATCTGGAACAGCATCTATGGGTACCTTTGTCATGCTCCAAATACCAAATCCTATCAGGGCAAAGGTGAACAGACCAATGATGAATTTATTGTTAATTGAGAAATCAATGATTTTATTGATCATTTTAATAAATAATTTAGAGACTGTTTTTGGAATAGAGGATTAAAATTTTTGTGCATTTAGTTGCGCTACGGTTTAATCCCGACTATTCGGGATTACTAGATGATGCGCAAAAATGGCATTAAAAAACAATGGATCTATTTTAAAACAAGCTCTCAGTTAAACTTTTTCGTATGGATATTCAGAATCCTCCGAAATCGAATTTTGACTCTAAATAATAAAGTCACAAAGGGACGCAGTGGTCCTCTCTTTTGAAGAAGTATAAAAATGAAATTAAATCTTGGGAGGTTGTAAAATGGAGGGAATGAAATCCAATACGCGCCTATTAAAGTGGAAGGGTTGCACGCTAGATATTTCGGGAGTAATGATCTTTTTGGGATTTGTAGCAAAATGAACAACATGCACTTGGCAACAATGGCACTGGCAGAATGGGGAACATTCATCACAGGAATGCCCGTGGTCATGTCCGGAATCTATTTGTGCAGTGAGATTTTGACCTAGGTCCAAAGCAGCCTCGGTATCACCGCATGGAACCATTGTAAGTCCCAAAAAATAGAAGGATAGAATGTAAGTCCATATTTTCACGGTTCAAAGATAATATTTTTCTTATGCAACATGAATGCAAAAAATAAGGTTGGATTCCCATCTTGGAATTAAATCGGAAAATTGAAGGAAATACTTGATCTATGCAATCGAATGTATTTTTGCATTTATCTGATAAACAGTTGATTAAAAAAATGGTTTTTATCTTTTTTGTCCCAACCAAGATTTGATGTTTATAATTTCTTATTTTCGCTAAGGTTTTAGGGATAAATAGGCCCATAATCATAAATTATTGGCGGATCCTTAAATAGGTTCAACAAACGCAAAGAATTTTAATAATTAATCCAAATCAGTTTCCATGCAAAAAGTAATTACTTTCGGAGAGATAATGCTCCGGTTATCGCCTCCAGGATTTTTAAGGTTTTCCCAAGCCAACAGTTTTGACGTGGTTTATGGAGGTGGCGAATCCAATGTGGCCGTATCTTTGGCCAATTATGGGGTACCGGTCGATTTTGTAACGCGGTTGCCCAAAAATGACATAGGGGAATGCGCCCTGATGGAAATGCGGAAAAGAGGGGTAGGTACGGACCAGATTATTTATGGGGGCGAGCGGCTCGGAATATACTTTTTGGAAACCGGTGCCGTAAGTAGGGGCAGCAAAGTGGTTTATGATAGGTCACATTCCTCCATAAGTGAAATAAAGCCGGGAATGATCGATTGGGCAAAAGTCTTTAAAGGTGCCGAGTGGTTCCATTGGACGGGGATTACCCCAGCTATTTCCCAAGGTGCTGCCGATGTTTGTTTGGAGGCCGTAAAAGCAGCCAAAAAACTAGGCCTTATCGTTTCAACGGATTTAAATTATAGGGCAAAATTGTGGAAGTACGGTGTGGAGCCTGAAGCTATAATGACCGAACTTACGTCGTATTGCGACATCATTTTGGGCAATGAGGAGGATGCTGAAAAGCACTTTGGAATTAAGCCGGAAGGATTGGATATAACCACCCAGGGCCAACACGTAAAAGCGGAGGCCTTTTTGTCGGTCTGTAAACAGATGATGAAAAAATTCCCCAATGCCAAAAAAGTGATCACCACGCTAAGGGGATCTATTTCGGCATCCCACAATACCTGGGCAGGGGTATTGTACGATGGGAAAACCATGTACAAATCCCCCGAATACCAAATCACCGATATTGTGGATAGGGTCGGTGGAGGGGATTCCTTTATGGGCGGACTCATCTATGGCCTGTTAAAGTATCCGGAGGATGACCAGAACGCACTGAATTTCGCCGTTGCGGCCTCCTGCTTAAAGCATACCATTGTGGGCGATGCCAACTTGGTCACTGTAGACGAAGTGAACAAACTGATGGGTGGGGACGCTTCCGGCCGTGTGGCTCGGTAATTAGTGTCCGTTACAATTTACAAATAACAATTAACTGACAAAGAAATGGCAAAGTATACAAGAACAGAGGTAGCCAACGTAATGAAGGAAACGGGCATGGTGCCTTTGTTTTATCATCCTGATGTAGAAATTGGAAAAAAAACACTGAAAGCCTGCTATGATGGCGGTGCTAGATTGATCGAATTTACCAGCCGGGGCGATTTTGCCTTTGAAATTTTTGGGGAGCTCAACAAATTCGCCTTGAAGGAACTCCCCGGCATGATCATGGGGGTTGGTTCGATAACCGATGCCGGTGCAGCTTCACTGTATATGCAGTTGGGGGCCAATTTTGTGGTGACCCCATCGCTCCGCGAGGACATCGCCAAGGTCTGCAATAGGCGCAAAGTGCTCTGGTCACCCGGCTGTGGCTCCTTGACCGAGATAAATGCGGCAGAGGAACTGGGCTGCGAGATCGTTAAATTATTCCCCGGGGATTTATATGGTCCCGGGTTTGTAAAGGCTATCAAAGGACCACAACCGTGGACAAGCGTTATGCCAACAGGAGGTGTAAGTACAGAAGAGGCAAATCTTAAAGGTTGGTTCGATGCCGGTGTAACCTGTGTAGGTATGGGGTCCCAACTGATCAGCAAGGAAGTTCTTGCCAAAGAGGATTATGCGGGATTGGAAAAAACCGTTAGGGAGACCCTAGCGTTGATCAAAAAATTGAGAGGTTAACCAAGATAGGAGATGAAGACATTTTTAACCGAAGATTTCCTTTTACGGACCGATTTTGCAAAATCACTTTACCATGACTATGCCAAATCCCTGCCGATCATCGACTATCACAATCATTTAATTCCCCAAGATATAGCGAACAACAGGGTTTTTGAGAATATCAGCCAGGTTTGGCTTGCCGGCGATCACTATAAGTGGCGGGCTATGCGCACTTTGGGAGTCGATGAAAAATTCATAACAGGAAACGCTACGGACAAGGAAAAATTTTTAAAATGGGCAGCAGCCGTACCATATACGGTTAGAAACCCATTGTACCATTGGTCCCATATGGAATTGTTGGGATACTTTGATATTGATGAGCTGCTTTCAGAAGAAAATGGGGAGGCGGTTTACCAAAAAACCAACAGTTTATTACAACAGCCAACGCATCACACCGTGGGATTACTGGAGCAATACGGGGTAGAAGTACTTTGTACAACCGATGACCCTACCGATTCGTTGGAGCATCATAAGAACATAAAGACCCAAACTAATATTCCATTCAAGGTTTTGCCCGCTTTTCGTCCAGATAAGGCTTATGCTGTCGAGGATACGGCTGCATATCTCAATTATATGGAGCGATTGGAAGCCGTTACCAATAAACCTATTACGGGATATTCCGATTTGTTGGACGCACTCGAAAGTCGGATGGATTATTTCCAGGCCCATGGCGGCCGTTTGGCGGATCACGGATTGGAACAACTTTATTACTTTAAGGAAGATGTACTGGATTGTGAATCCATCTTCAAAAAATTAAAGAACAAGAAGAAACTGGACCAAGAGGAGGTGCATTACTTTAAGGCCAAAACATTATTGTTCTTAGGAAAAGCTTATCACAAAAGAGGGTGGACGCAACAATTTCACCTTGGGGCATTGAGGGACAATAATAAGCGCCTGCTTACCCAATTGGGACCGGACACTGGGTTCGATTCCATTGGGGATTTTGCGCAAGCCAGGGCATTGAGCGGTTTTTTTAACGAATTGGACAGCAACGATCAACTGGCCAAAACGATAATCTACAATCTTAATCCATCCGATAACGAGGTATTTGCGACCATGGTCGGGAACTTTAACGACGGTTCAGTTAAGGGAAAGGTACAATTTGGTTCGGGCTGGTGGTACCTTGATCAGAAAGATGGTATGGAGAAACAGTTGAACACCCTGTCCAATATGGGCATGCTGAGCTGTTTTGTTGGAATGTTGACCGACTCCCGTAGCTTTTTATCCTTTCCGAGACATGAATATTTCAGGAGGGTGTTGTGCAATCTTATCGGAAACGATGTGGCCAATGGAGAGCTTCCCGCCGATGAAAAATGGTTGGGGAAAATTGTCGGCGACATTTCCTACTACAATGCCAAGAACTATTTCGGGTTTTGATATAACACGGATAATCAACGATTTTACGGATTTCAGCGGATGTGATTATCCAAGCTTGATTGTTTCAAGGAATGTCGCTGAGAAACACCTTGTGATGTAAACTGAGCGCCAACTGTTTTTTGTTTCAGGTTTCAGGTTTGTTGAACTTATTTACTGACTACTGCTCACTGAACACTGCGAACTGAATACTGCCTACTGCCGACTGTTTTTCTCCACCCATTTCCTGGCATTCACAAAAGCTTCTACCCAAGGCGAAACCTTATCATTTCTTTCGGGTGGGTAATAGGCCCAGTTCCAAGGGAACACGGAACGCTCTATATGCGGCATGGTTACCAGGTGCCTTCCGGTTTTATCACACAGCATTGCCGTGTTATAGTCACTGCCGTTTGGATTGGAGGGATAGCCTTCGTATGCATATTTGGCCACTATATCGTAGTTTTTTTCGGCATCTGGCAATACAAATTTACCCTCCCCATGTGAAATCCATACCCCCAAGGTACACCCGGCAAGCGAAGATAGCATGACAGAGTTGTTCTTTTGAATTTTGACGGAACCAAATTTACTCTCGTGCTTTTTGGAATTGTTGTAGGTCATTTTTCCGTGTGCCTCCAGTTCAGGATGTATCAGTTCCAGTTCCATAAACAACTGGCAACCGTTACATATCCCGACGGACAAGGTATCGGGGCGGGCAAAGAAATTCCTTAGCGCCATATTTGCCTTTTCATTGTATTTAAAAGCTCCTGCCCAACCTTTGGCACTTCCAAGGACATCCGAATTCGAAAATCCTCCCACGGCACCAATAAATCGGATATCCTCCAAGGTTTCCCTACCGGTTATTAAATCGGTCATGTGCACATCCTTAACATCAAAACCGGCCAAATACATGGCGTTTGCCATTTCCCGTTCGGAATTGCTTCCCTTCTCCCTGAGAATGGCGGCCTTGGGCTTGTTACTTCGACTTTTCCCAGTAACCGAAGATGGGTCGCTGAGCGGAGCCGAAGCGCCAGTGAACTTCTTAGGGAATTTATAAGCGAGTGGTTGCCCCTTGTAATTCTCGAACCTCTCCTTTGCCAAACCTTTCGATGTTTGTTTATTGTCCAATAAAAAGGAGGTCTTGAACCAGGTATCCCGAAGGGAGGAAATGTTCAATCCCATTTTTACACGGTTGTGCTTTATGGTCAAGGTGCCTTCCTCCAATACTTCGCCAATTTTGACAAAGTCGATTTTTGCATCGTTCAAAACTTTTTCAACCGAATTGTTTTTAGCCTGGAACACGATACCGGCATTCTCTGAAAACAGCAATTTGATGGTGTCTTCCTCACCTAAACCGGATAAATCCAGTTTTGCGCCCAAATCGTTGTCGGCAAAACACATCTCCAGTAAGGTTGTTATCAATCCACCCGATGCAATATCGTGTCCTGCAACTAATTGACCTTTATTAATTAAAGTTTGAATTGAATCGAAAACAATTTTGAAATACCCCGAATCCTTAATGGTCGGAGCTTCATTTCCGATTGAATTTCTCACTTGTGCAAAGGAAGAACCGCCAAGTTTATAGTTATCCTTGGATAGGTTGATATAATATATGGAACCCCCATCTTTTTGTAAAACAGGTTCCACAACTTTTGTGATATCGCTACAATTACCTGCGGCGGAAATGATGACCGTTCCTGGTGCAATTACCTCTCCATCCCTGTACTTTTGCTTCATGGAAAGGGAATCCTTGCCGGTCGGTATATTGATGCCGAGCTCGATGGCGAATTCGGAGGCGGCTTTTACCGCTTCGTACAACCGCGCATCTTCCCCTTCGTTTTTACAGGGCCACATCCAATTGGCGGATAGGGAAACCGATTTCAATCCGTCCTTCATCGGGGCCCAGACAATATTGGTCAAGGCTTCCGCAATACTGTTTTTGCTCCCGGCGGCCGGGTCGATCAGTCCGGAAACGGGGGAGTGGCCGATTGATGTGGCGATACCCTCAATTCCTTTAAAATCCATTGCCATAACCCCACAATTGTTCAATGGCAGCTGCAGGGGTCCTGCGCATTGTTGTTTTGCTACACGGCCTCCCACACATCGGTCTACCTTATTGGTCAGCCAATCCTTGCAAGCCACGGCCTCCAATTGCAATACCTGGTCCAAATATTCATGGAAATGCTCCAAAACATAAGACGTAGCTTCGTACTCCCTTACGATCCTGGAGTCGGTAAGGACCGTTTTAGGGGAACTGCCGAACATATCTTCCAAGTCCATATCCATGGGCTTTTCCCCCGTGGAGGATGATTTAAAAGTAAACCTATGATCGCCAGTCACATCGCCCACCTCGTATATAGGGGACCGTTCGCGGTCTGCGATACGGTGTAAAAGGTCAACGTCTTTCTGGCCAATTACCAGTCCCATCCGTTCTTGGGATTCGTTTCCTATAATTTCCTTGGCCGATAGGGTAGGGTCCCCGACCGGTAATTTGTCCAAATCTATCTTTCCTCCGGTTTCCTCCACCAATTCCGACAAACAATTTAAATGGCCTCCCGCCCCGTGATCGTGAATGGATACTATTGGATTGTTATCGCTTTCCACCATGCCTCGAATGGCGTTGGCGGCCCTTTTTTGCATTTCAGGATTGGAGCGTTGTACGGCATTTAATGTAATGACGGAATTGAAAGCTCCGGTATCGGCACTGGAAACGGCCGCGCCCCCCATTCCAATCCGGTAGTTGTCCCCTCCAAGAATAACAATCTTATCCCCGGATTTAGGTTTGTCCTTTATGGCTTGATCTGCCTTGCCATATCCAATTCCCCCTGCCTGCATAATCACCTTGTCGTAGCCAAGTCTTCGCACTGTGCCTTTCGGCCCCTGGACGTCCGCCTGAATATTGGAGTCGAAGGGAGCCGAAGCCTCATCGTGCTCAAAAGTAAGAACGGAACCGGCAATAAGTGGCTGTCCAAATTTGTTGCCAAAATCCGAAGCCCCATTGGAAGCCTTTATCAAGATGTCTATTGGAGTCTGATAGAGCCATTTCCTTTCGGGCATTGCCCTTTCCCAATCGCGTTGGTTATCGGGATTGCCCGCTTCCAATCGGGAATAGGCGGTCATATACACTGCGGTGCCCGCCAATGGAAGCGACCCTTTTCCACCTGCCAATCGGTCCCTAATTTCTCCCCCAGAACCGGTAGCGGCCCCATTAAAAGGCTCTACGGTAGTAGGAAAATTATGGGTTTCGGCCTTTAAGGAGATGACCGATTCAAATTCCTTTTCTTCGTAGAAGTCGGGTTTATCGGCACTTTTTGGTGCAAATTGCATCACTTTGGGCCCTTTTACAAAAGCCACATTGTCCTTATATGCAGATACTATATCGTTGGGGTGTTCCTGAGAGGTCTTTTTGATCAATTTAAAGAGTGACGAGGGCATTTCTTGTCCGTCGATGACAAACGTTCCATTGAAGATCTTATGCCGGCAGTGTTCGGAATTCACCTGACTAAACCCAAAAACTTCCGAATCGGTCAGCTTTCTATTCAATTTCAAGGAAAGATTTTGGAGATATTCAACCTCATCATCACTAAGGGCCAACCCTTCCTGCTTGTTATAGGTGGCAATATCCTCTATTTCCAAAACAGGTTCTGGAGCAATATCGACTTTAAAGATATCCTGATCCAACCCGGTATACTTTTGGGATAGCATAGGGTCAAAGCCAGAAAAATCTTGGGCAATTGCATAAAATTCCTCAATCCTAATAATTCCGGATATACCCATATTTTGGGTAATTTCCGTGGCGTTCGTGCTCCATGGTGTAATCATTGCAGCCCTGGGACCAACAAAATAGGAGTCTAGGGACGCCCGGGAAATCTTGGGAAGGTCACCAAACAACCAAACGAGCTTATCGGTATCTTCTTCTGTTAGAACGCTGTGTGTTTGTACGGCAAAAATTTTGTTTTTGATGTCCCCAAAAAAGTGAATCATGGAATCCGTTTTGGAAGGGTCTTCTTTGATCTATCGCAAAAAAGCCCCTTGGTTTAAGAAGCCACAAATTTACATCTTTTTGGGCAATAATATTTGCAGAAAAGTTAATTGATAATAGACCGGGTGTTGATAATCTGGAACAATCTTGACTAAATGGGCAGCTTGGGCCACTGACCTTGATAACGATGTTTCTTATACCTCAAGATAAATCCTGAGGCAATCCAAGCGTACAATAAAATTCATTGGATATGGCCAATTGGCCTTGGTTAAGAAGTGATTGGGCCAATTATATTACTCCCAAAAAAATATATAATTTGGATTAAATACGCAGGTCAATTCAGTTTTTACAATTTTAAACGGCGAGCACAGAAGCTTAGGTTGTAGATTTTTTTTCCAAAAGGGCCATATAGAAGCCATCGTATCCCGTTTTGGAAGTGTATATTTTCTTTTCCTTGGCCAAGGTAAAGTCCTTACCTTCTTCGGCAGATAGGAATTTTTTAACTTGTATGTTGTTTTCTTGCGGCAAAATTGAGCAGGTTGCATACACCATTTTTCCTCCTGGCTTTACCATTTTACTGTAATCCCTCAGAATCTGCTGTTGCGTAATTTTTAACTTGTCCAAGAAATCGGGTTGTAACTTCCATTTTGCATCCGGATTTCTGCGGAGAACCCCCAAACCACTGCAGGGGGCATCGATCAGGACCCTATCGGCACGACCGTGTAACTTCTTTATGACTTTAGTTGTGTCTATTGCCCTGGTCTCAATATTGAAGGCTCCGTCGCGTTTGGCCCTGCGTTTTAGTTCGTGAAGCTTGTTGGCATAGATGTCCATGGCGATCAATTGCCCCTTGTTTTCCATAAGCGCTGCCAAGTGTAAGGTTTTCCCGCCTGCTCCAGCACAGGTATCGATTACGAGTTGCCCCGGTGATACCTCCAAAAATGGGGCGACGAGTTGGGAAGATGCATCCTGTACCTCAAAAAAACCATTTTTGAAGGCCTCAGTGGTAAATACATTGCCGCGTTCCCTCAATTTTAATGCGGTGGGATAGCCCTTTATGGGATCCGATTCTATATTTTCTGCCAGCAAGGCCTTTCGCAGATTATCCTTTGTGGTCTTTAGCGGATTGGCCCTAAGCACCACCTCTGCCTGCAGGTTCAATGCAGCAAGTTCCTTGGTCCATAAATCTTCGCCCAAGGCTTTTTCACCTAATTCATCCAACCAATCCGGGACCGATTCCCTATACTTTCTGATCTTTGAAAGTTCATCAAAACGGCCTTTGATCCTCCTGGTAGGGGCAGGTTCCAATTGTTTCCAATCGGGCAAAGGGATGCCCCTAAGCACCGCCCATACCGTAAAAAGTCGAAAGCAATCGGGCCGGCTAAAGGGCACCTTTACTTCGGCAATTTCCGAATAGAGCCTTTTCCAGCGAACCATATCGTACGTGGTTTCCGCAATAAACCCTCGATCCCTGGCACCCCACCGTTTGTCGTGTTTTAAAACCTTTTCCACCACCTTGTCCGCATATTCACCCTCATTGAAAATGAGATTTAATGCATCGACCACCGCAAATACCAGATTTCTATGTAATTTCATGTGTTTATTCCTATCGATTTTTTCCCGAACGTGTCGGGGCGTCATATAACTGCTGACAATAAACCTTTATGATTAATGTTTATTTTTGTCCTTTCGGTTGCATGCCGAAAAATTAAGGTTGCAAAGATATGGCATTGGCAGGGATTACTTTTACATTTTACTAAAAGTCGAAAAAATAAGAGACAAAAGCTAAAAGACAAATGATGAAATCCATTACCCCTGTAATTCTGACCCTTCTTGTTCTTTCTTCCTGTGCGGAGATCGAAAAACACCCTCAATTTACCTCGGTAGAAGTGAGGACCATCTACGAGGATTCCTTGAGCGTTCGTGCGATCGAGATTATGGATGGGAGTTTGGCGTTTGCCGCCAACAACGGGAAATTTGGCGCGGTAGACCTAAGGACAAACCAGGTGCGCACCAACATCCAAAAACACGACAGTATTTTACCCGAGTTTAGGGCCGTGGCCCACACTGCCACCGACTTTTTTATGCTATCCGTAGGAAGTCCAGCATTGCTATATAAAACAGGGAATCAAGGCAGAATGGAGTTGGTCTATAAAGAAGAAGGGGAGGGTGTTTTTTATGATGCGATGCACTTTTGGAACGACAAGGAAGGAATTGCGGTAGGGGATAGCCGTGCTGTTGATGACGGGGCCAGTTGCTTATCCATCCTTATTACGCGGAACGGTGGCAATACGTGGAGAAAACTGGATTGTTCCAGATTGCCCAAAGGGATTGAGGGTGAGGGTGCTTTTGCGGCAAGCAATACCAATATTGCCACGGTTGGGGACAAAACTTGGATCGCCACCACGAGTAGTAGGGTATACTACTCCGGGGATAAGGGAAAATCATGGGAGGTATTTACTACGCCAATCGTTAAGGATCAGTCCACCCAAGGGATTTATTCCATTGCCTTCTACGACGATTTATTGGGAGTGGCCATTGGGGGCGACTATACAAAACCGGAAAATAACATGGCGAACAAAGCGATTACGAGGGATGGCGGCAGGACTTGGCAGTTGATGGCCGATGGACAGGAACCTGCCTACAAGAGCTGTATTCAATTTGTCCCAAATTCTGAAGGAAAGGCCATGGTGGCCGTTGGGTTTACCGGGATTTCATATTCGATGGATTCAGGGACCCATTGGAAAGAACTTTCGAACGAACCCTTTTTTACCCTTAGATTTTTGAACGACTCTATTGCCTATGCTGCAGGAAAAGGTAGGATCTCCAAATTGACCTTTCGTTAATTTTATTGAAATTTTGAGCTGCAGCTTTCGGGACTAAGTTTTGAAAACTGGAATTCACTTTTCAATTCTTTTCCTCATGATTGTGCCTAAATTGTTTGATGAGCTGACGTTTAAAATCATCTTCGGTCTTGATCAATAAAAATGTCTTTTTGGCGGAAAGCGCCTTGCTCAACTGTGCGTAAAGGCCTTTGTCCAATTTTTGTTGATCGCCCTTTAAACTGATATAGGAGGTGAGCAGGTCACTGGCCTCTTTTTCGGAAAGACTATCCATGTCCCGCATTTTTCTTCGTATTTCTCCCCATTCCTTTTCCCGAAGGGCGTTCATTTGGTCTTCATATTTGTTATAGATGGGCCAAAAAACTTGTGCTTCCTTACTTGTCAATTCCAAATGTTCCGTGATATAGGCTACTTTTAGGGCCTTTATCTTATCCTTGTCAAATTTATTCTGCCCGTAAAAGGCCAACGTGCCCATCAGAAAGACAAGTATGGTTATAAATTTCTTTATCCTATTCATTGTAATTCAAATTTAGTTCCTCAAAATCGTCCGTGTTGTTGTCCAAATAATCCAGAATTGCAGCATCCTGTATCCCATCATTTAAAATATCATTGATTTCCACCTGGTCTATGGGAAGCATTTCCGCAATCTCGTAAGAACTCATGTCCAATTCATTGTTCTGAAAATAGTTTTCAATATCTTGAATCGCCAGATCACTAAAGGTAAGTGGTTTATCAAGGGACAACTTCAATCCCAGGAACAATAGGAGCCCTGCAGCAACAGAAGCTACTGCATAATATATTCTTCTATTGGCACGCAATGGGATGACCTTTGACTCCTTTTTATCAAGCTTTCCAAGAATTTCTTGATTCAAGGTTTCAAAATATCCTTGTGGAACGGTAAAACCTTGATCTTTTGGAAGTATATTCTCTTTGATGGAATCCCTAGTTTGGGCAACCTTATCCAAAATTCTATCCGTGAACTCCTCAAAATAGTGTTCGGGCACCTTAAATCCGGAATTTCTGTTATTTTTTTTCATGATGGAGAAAATTCATATTCATTTCATCCTAATACTTTGACTGTCTGTATGCTAAATGGTTTAATCCTAAAAGTATTTAGTTTTGTTGCCTAACACCTGTTTTTGGAACAATTATTTCAGGGGATTTCTCGTTTGCTTGATCCAAGGTAATTTAAATCCCTTTTAAATATTCCTCTAATTTCTTTACGGCCAAGTGGTAGGAGGCTTTAAGCCCTCCAACAGAAGTTCCCAAAATTTCCGCGATCTCGTTATATTTTAACTCGTCATAGTATTTCATATTAAATACCAATTTTTGACGTTCCGGTAAAGTGGCGATTGCCCTTTGCAACTTTAATTGTATTTCATCCCCTTCAAAATATACATCGGCCTCTAGTCTATCAATCATTCTCTCCTGTATGTCATCGTCGCCAATCCCTAATTTTTTTGATTTTGATTTCAGAAAGGTCAATGCTTCATTGGTAGCTATGCGATAAAGCCAGGAATAGAGTTTACTTTCCCCTTTAAATCCATCAATGTGGTTAAAAACCTTGATAAACGTATTCTGTAACACGTCATCCGCATCGTCATGGTCCAGCACTATCCTTCGGATATGCCAGTAGAGCCGTTCTTTATAGGTATTTAACAATACTTCAAAAGCCTTGGCCTGACTATCCTTGTGCTTTAATTGATGGACTAAGGTTTCTTCTCCTACCAATGGAATCGACTTAATTTGCATCTTGGACTATAAAAATAGAAAAAGGTTTATTCCCATTTCCCAAAGTGGGGGAGTATTTATTTTGTCCTAAAACTATTTTTGGGCTTGCGCCTCGGGAAGGATAGGTTGTAGATTACATGCCCTGTTTGAATTATAGGAATTTTTCGCCGCCCCAACAAAAAAAATAAGCGTAGTACATCGGAAAAAATGACCTTTTAAATTATTTTGATTTAAATTTGCGAACATAAGGTAAATGAAGAGAACATTATAATGCCATTAACTATACAATCATATCTTGCAAATTTGCCAGCTGAATATTGGATTCTTGCTACTTTCTGCATCTCTTTTATTGTAGCTGCAATTGCTTATCCAGCAATTATTTATGTGGCTTATAGAAAGGATATTATGGCAGTGCCAAGTTCTAGGAGCGCACACACCAAAAAAGTACCGAACCTCGGTGGTGTAGGTATTTTTATGGGGGTCTTTTTTGTTCTCGCAATCATTGGTGGCTGTCTAAGGCTTTCTGACCTTATGTTCTTAATGGCCGGACTTATTATCCTGTTTTTTTTAGGGGTTAAGGACGATTTGGTTATCCTAACGGCAGGCAAAAAGTTTGGTTCCCAGATATTGGTCTCGTTAATGATCATTATATTGATGGATATTAGGATCCAAAGCTTTGGTGGTGTGTTTGGCTTGGAGGAATTGTCCTATGTGCCTTCGGTTAGCTTTACCGTCTTTGTTTTCGTCCTGTTGATCAATGCCTACAACCTTATTGATGGTATCGATGGCCTAGCTGGTAGTGTCGGACTTTTATCCAGTCTTACCTTTGGGATTTTTTTCTTTACTATTGGATTGGTAGGGCCAGCCTTGGTAGCATTTGCTTTGGTGGGTGCCCTGGTACCCTTTCTATATTATAATTTTTCTGGCAAAAAGAAGATTTTTATGGGGGACACCGGCACCATGATCGTTGGATTTTTGTTGGCGTACCTCTGTGTCTCTTTTATTAGTATTAACCAAAACTTAGCGATTCCCGAGACCTTGGGCAATGGTGCGATATTAGGTATAGCAATTGTATTTTATCCGTTGATGGACACCCTTAGGGTATTTGTAGTTAGGGCCTATCAAGGCAAGAGCCCCTTTACTGCCGATAAAAACCATATACATCACCGTTTGCTAGATCTGGGCCTAAACCATGCCCAGAGTACGTTGTTTATCGTTCTCTGCTCCATTGTTCTGGGAGCATTGGCCTTTTATACCCAAGATCTGAATATTAATCTGCAAGCCATTTTGATTATTGCATCCGGAACGGCCCTGTTCCTTTTTCCTTTTTGTTTTGAACGCAGGGAAGGTAAAGTGTATTTTTTAAAACACTACAGATCCCGGATATTTGATATCAGCAATTAATACTTGCTTATACTTCCTAATTTAATTTCCCTTTATCAATTCCCGGACCAAATCTGGTACACCATTTACAGCTGTTTGGGAAATTACCTTGAGATTCCTGAAATCCCTGGACCCAATATTGGGCCTGGGATCAACAAAATAAATTGGAATCTCATTTGGGGCGTAATTTACCAGCCCCGCTGCCGGATATACCTGCATAGATGTCCCAATGATTATTAGCACATCGGCATTTTGGGTAATTTCCATGGCTTGTTCCATCAACGGCACTTCTTCCCCGAACCATACAATATGTGGTCGCAATTGATATCCGTTCTCGCAATAATCGCCCAAATGGAGATCGGTTTTCCAATCCAATATTAAATTCTTGTTATGGCTGCTCCTCACTTTGAGCAGCTCTCCATGCAGGTGGACGACATGTGAGCTACCTGCCCTTTCATGAAGGTCGTCCACATTCTGGGTAATTATAGTCACCTCGTAATATGCTTCGAGTTCAGCCAGTGCCAAATGGGCCATATTGGGCTCAACCTTCAAAAGTTGCCTTCTTCTTTGGTTGTAAAAATCCAAGACCAGTTCCGGGTTCTTCCTATACCCTTCGGGGGAGGCAACTTCCATAACATCGTGACCTTCCCATAGTCCGTCCGCATCCCTAAACGTTTTAAGGCCACTCTCGGCGCTCATTCCCGCACCCGTTAGGATTACAATTTTCTTTTTCATTGTAGAAATTTATTACTTTACATTAAAAATAAGGGTAACCTTCCAATCTAATGAATTAATCCAATGATTTCTTTTGGAAGGGATTTAAATATAAAGTGTGCACACATTATTACCAATTAATTTTTTGAATCAGGAACACTTGTAAATTTTTTGTTATTACATAAAGTATCGGCTGGTCGTCCTTTTCGTTCGGACGTATTCTGCCCCGATGGGGCAATTATCACTAACATAGTGGCCTTAAAGCGATCCAAAATGGCTAAATATGGAGGTAAAATGTGATATTTGTAGCCAAAGGAATAAGTTTAACCGAGTTCTATGATAGATTTTCAGCTTTTGGAATATCTGGAAGGGTTTATAACCCCAGAAAGAAAGGCCCGTTTTTTACAAGTGTTGGAAGCAAGGACCAAATACATTACCATAGCTATTGAGGATGTGTACCAAATGCACAATACAAGTGCAGTTATTAGGACCTGTGAAGTTTTTGGGGTCCAAGAGGCCCATGTTATTGAAAACAGATACGGAAAACGATTGGACAAGGATATCTCCCTAGGTGCCGAAAAATGGGTCGATGTATTTCGATATGATGATGCCTTGACCTGTATGGATGCCCTGAGGCAAAAAGGCTACAAAATCGTTGCTACAACCCCCCACCACGATGCCAGTTTGTTGGAAGATTTTAAGCTCGACTCGAAGACCGCACTTTTTTTTGGAACGGAGAAGGAAGGACTGAGCCAAACCGTATTGGACAATGCGGATTGTTTTTTGAAAGTTCCTATGGTGGGATTTACGGAAAGCCTGAACATTTCGGTTTCTGCCGCCATTATTTTACAGAGCCTAACCTACAAATTGCGACAATCCAATTTGTCGTGGCCCTTGACCCCTGATGAGAAAATGGAAAAACGATTGGATTGGACCAAAAAATCGATTCGGAGTTTAAAGGATATAATGGCCAGGTATAATGACGACAGATAAACAATAGGCCTTTGTTAAACATAAAAGATTGTGGCTTCGGCCCTGCACCAAAAACGAATTGGGAAAACGGTCGTACCTACACCTTTAGAAACATACATTTTGGTCTCTTTGGACCTATACCATCCTTTTACATATCTGCCACTTCCTTTTGGCGTAATAAACGGCTGTCCAAAAAATGTGATTTGTCCCCCATGGGTATGACCACAAAGTATGGCCTTTAAATTTATTTTTAGACCTCGATTGATCCGTTCAATATCGTCCCTATATTGGGGGCAATGGTTCAGCACTATCGTTTCCAGTGTTTTATCCAAATTTTTGGCCGTAGTATAATAATCTGGGTTGGAACCAATGTAATCATCAAGCCCTATAATGTTGATGTTCCTGCCTTTTCGTTTAAATACGATGGCCTCATTGATCAAAAGTCTTCCGTTATGGGCTTCCAATATTCTTTTGAACAAATCAATATCGACTTTTGCTTCGTATTCCTTATTGCCCATGATCGCGATCTTTTGGATTTTTGGGTCGATAAGTTTTAGGAATTCCTCAAATATGCGCAGCTTACTGGTCCGGTTAACGGAATCGCCCGTAATAAAAATCAGATCGGGCCGTTCCCGGTTGATTCTTTTGGCTATGGAATGGTGGAAGGAAAGGATTTCATCGATGTGAAGATCTGTTAATTGGACAGTCTTTATTTTGTCGGAACCCCTTTCGGAAATATCAAATTTATTCCATTGGATAATATATCGCTCAAACCAAAATGCATCTAGAACGATCATTCCGAGGGTCAAGGAAAATAATGAAAGGATTTTAAGAATAAAGTTTCTTCTATTCACCGTTACAAATTTGTACAACAAAAATCGGATTCAAAGTTACACCAACGGAATGGCGGAACCGATATCCATTTTTAGTTTAACGAAAGATTAGGTATTTATGATATGCAGTCGGGAAAATAGGGGAGGGCTATGGTTTGGCCAGTTCTAACAACGCAATGTCAAAATCGTTATCCAACGTCACCTGTCCGTTGGTTACTTCCACCGTTGTTTCGGAGAACGTGTCGTATAACATGGTCTTATCCCCGAAGAAACCTTTTACATTTAATGATTTCTTGCCCTTGGGCAAATCCAGGCCCACAACGACCTTATCCTTGAATTCGCCATCTATGAAGGTCCTGCTGAAGACGTAGGGCAATTTGGATAAGCGCATATGCATGCCGGCACCTACCGCTGGATGGTCATGTCGGAATTTGCCCAACTTTTGCCAGTAGTGCAAGATTTTCTGTTTTTCCGGCAGGCTGTCCGTTTCGGCCCAATTCATAAACGACCGCAAGGTGGCATCGCCTTCAGCCCCTTCTATAGTAAGGCTTCTTGAGGTTTCATCACCATAGTAAATCTGGGATGCACCTGGTGTAAGCAACAAAATATTGGCATCGTAATACGGGGACTTCCTTTCCTTGTCAAACGGATCCATATCATCATGGGAGGTCAAATAATTTAGGACGCTTTTCCCTTTTAGTTTGGTTTGTAGCAGATCACTGTATTTTTTAAAGACAGTTTCATAATCGCTATGGGCGTCCGACTTCAATTCAAAATTGATAAGGCTCTTGTATCCGTAATTAAAGTAATCTACCTTTTTATCACCAAAATTAAATTCCCTTCCATTGGAAATATTATAACCGTAAACCTCACCAACCATATAAAAAGGGGTACTGTCAAACACCTGATCTGGATGTCTTTTTCTCCATGAATCCAGGGCAAAGGACGCTTCCTTATACAATTCGGACCAAGATTGTTCGTTGACATGCTTTGCCGTATCAACCCTAAATCCATCAATCCCCAAATCGTTCACATAATCTGTCAACCATTTGATTATATAAAACCGGGGAGCCCTGGAATATCCGGTGCGTTCAAAGAACAACTGCAATTCGTCCAATTCCTGGCTCAACCTCCCTTCATCCTTCCATTTGGCCAGAAGGGCATCAGGTAATTCCACAGCCTCGTCGGTTTCTGTATGGATATCCGGTAAGTTTTTTACCAAGGTACATTCGGTGGTTGACAAATAACTGGTATAGTCGCACAAAGGACCAGTGCGTACCCATTCTGATGGCCAAACAGGATCTTCCTCGGTTACAGGTCCGGTATGGTTCATAACAACATCCAAAAGTATTCGAATCCCTTTGGAATGCGCGGTATTCACCATCTTTTCCAAGTCTTTTTTAGTTCCGAAATTGGGATCCACCGCGGTCCAGTCCTTGGCCCAATACCCATGATAACCATACGTTTTTCCCGTACCTTCGTCGACCACCCCGTGTATTTGTTCCACTGGGGGCGAAAACCAAATGGCATTTACCCCTAGGTTTGTAAAATAGCCTTCTTCCAATTTTTTGGTTATGCCGGCAATGTCGCCGCCCATGAATCCACGGAGGACTCCAGTGGTATCGGTTCTTCCAAAATTTATATCATTTCCAGGATTGCCGTTATAAAAGCGATCGGTCAACAAAAAATAAACGTTGGCACCTTCCCAGAAAAAAGGAGAGGTCTTTTTGGGTTTAGGGACGGAATCCTGCAGAACGACGGATTCTTTGGTAGGCTCACTTTTTTCCTGTTTGCAAGAAAAAATAAAGGATACTATTGCAATGGCAACAAGTAATTTCCGCATGTCTGGATTCGATGGATTTAATTATGCCCTAAAGCTATAAAATGATAACTGAAATAGAAAATTTCTTTTTTCCAAGTTCTATTACCTTTTCCTTATGAATGGGATAATTATCAATTCGACTACTTGCCACGGTTCAAGACCCTAAAGTCCTCATAGCAGCCACTGATAGCGTCCAGTATCTGAAGATCGTTTGCCGTAGCGATAAACGATCTGGAGTAATTGCAATTGGTGAGGATGTCGTCGATATCCACTTTTTCCAAATGAAGTAGTTCGGTAAGCAGTTCACGGTCAAATTTAGAAGCCAATAGATCGCGTATTTGATTGTCCTGTTTCATCAATCGGAGCTTTTTCATCTGTTTGGCATCTTTTCCAAAAAGATTGCGCAACATATCTGCCGGATTGAGAATGGCACCCAAAACCTTGGTTACTGCGCTAGGATTTTTGCTTCCAGCTTCATAACCCTTTTCCAGTCCTGAAATGCTGTATTGATAGCCCTCGTTGATAGGTATGTTCTTAACGTCGATTTCCAGGAAACCCGTTAATTCATAGGGGGTCACGATGACTTCTTCCAACGCATACGCCATTTCGGTCAACGCGATCTTGGTATTTTTGAATTTGAGCATGTCATTTGTGACCCTAATTTTTTGGGTTTTAAATCCCAAATAGGACAAATATAAGGTGTCGTTAGCAGAAGCCGTAATAGAAAATTCACCCTTTTCATTGGTAATGGTACCAATTACTTTGTTCAGGTTAATAACATGCACACTTTCCAACGGAAAGTCAGATTGCGCATTGACCACCAAGGCGTTTAACTTTTCGCCCTCGGTAACTTCATTGTTGTCCTGGCCAAGAGCAGAAAGACTTGTTAAGACAACACAAAACATTATAATTTTTCTCATGTAGCAAATCCAACGCTAAAAATAATCAACAAATTAAAAAAATACGCCGGAGCGTATTCTTTTAATATACAATTAACTTAATAGAACCCCTGGTTCTTCTTTCCTTTGCTTCGTCTTCCCGAAGATTCCTTTTTATGGGCCCATTCAGGATTTCCACTTCTTCTCTTACCTCGGCCCCTATCTTTACCGCGGTTACGATCCCGGCCTTTACCGCCGCCGCCGTTTTTGGAAATCTCGACGTTAACAAATCTGCCATCCACTTTAAAATCCGTAAAAGTGCTCAAAATGGCTTCCGTAACCTGTGCATCCGTATTAAAAAATGAAAAACTTTCCTTTACATCTACCTTGTAAACATCGTCCTTGCCTAAATTTACGGTATCCCTTAGAAAATCCTTTAGGGACATCCAATCATATCCATCCTTTTCCCCAATATTTATAAAATAACGGACGGAGCCATCTGACGGAGCCTCATTTCGATCTTCCCGATCTCCTTTTCTACCACCCCGTTCCCCAGAACTTTCGACATTAAGATCTTTGGTCTTGTTATAATAATTAAAGAATCGGGAGAATTCTACCGAAATCATTTTTTTAATGAGCTCTTCCCGGTCCAATCCTTTTAGAACTTCATTTATGGCAGGTAAATAGTTGTCGACCTCCTTGTTTACTTCGGTCTCTTTAATTTTATTCGCTAAATGGTACAACTGTATTTCACAGATTTCCATTCCTGTTGGAATCTTTTTAGCCTCAAAACTCTGCTTGATCTTACTTTCTATGGATTTGATCTTTCGAAGTTCGCTTCGGGTAATAATCACCATGGAAATCCCGGATTTACCGGCCCTTCCGGTTCTTCCACTCCGGTGGGTATATGTTTCGATCTCGTCCGGTAATTGATAATTGATCACGTGCGTGATATCATCTACATCGATTCCACGTGCGGCCACGTCGGTGGCAACCAACATCTGTACCTGTTTTTTTCGAAATGCGTTCATAACCAAGTCGCGTTGGTTCTGACTTAGGTCGCCATGGAGCGCCCCTGCGTTGTAGCCATCTTCGATAAGGCTTTCGGCTACTTTTTGGGTATCCCTTTTGGTACGGCAAAATACTACGGAAAAGATATCCGGGTTGGCATCGGCCAACCGCTTTAGTCCATTGTACCTGTCCCTACCGCTTACAACATAATATTCATGATGTACGGTGGAAGTACCTGCGTTTTTGTCGCCAACCGTAATTTCTTGAGGGGAATGCATGAATTTTTTGGCGATGATGGAAACCTCCTTGGGCATGGTAGCAGAGAACAGCCAAGTAGATTTTTCTTTCGGGGAATTGGATAGGATATCCTGAATATCCTCATAAAATCCCATATTGAGCATCTCATCGGCTTCGTCCAAAATGCAATAATCTATTTTGGAAATATCTACCAAACCACGGCCTATCATATCTTTCATCCTACCTGGGGTAGCAACAACGATCTGGGCTCCCCGTTTTATTTGTCGGGCTTGATCCGTAATGCTGGCCCCACCATAAATGGCAACTACATTTACTCCTTTTACATATTTGGAGTACAATTGCATTTCGTTGGTGATCTGCATACAGAGCTCACGGGTAGGGGATAGGATAAGTCCTTGGGTAGTTCTACTGGTGCTATCTATTTTTTGAATTAGGGGGAAACCGAAGGCAGCGGTCTTACCCGTGCCGGTCTGTGCCAGGGCAACCAAATCGATTTCACCTTCCAATAATAAGGGGATGGCTTTTTCCTGTACTTCTGATGGAGTTTCAAAACCAAGGTCGGCAATGGCATCCAATAGGGGCTTGTCCAGCCCTAATGCTTCAAATTTTGTCATAATAAGGTTATTGTTAATCGCAAATATGTATGTTGAATAGAGCGATTATCGTCATAACCCATTATGCTCAGCGCAACACATGCTATACCAGCGGCGTTAAAAAATTTCGTGCAAAGGTACTGTTAATTATCTGAATATAGGAAGAATAGGATGATTTTTTTTAATCGAACTTTAGTGGTGTCCTTTAACCTACGGGATCAGGCTGTAGCCGTAGGCCGCGATAAATGTTCCAAACATTCCGAACACCACCATTAGGCCGATAAACAATTTCTGCATTTTTTGATGGTCGTACATAATGATGCACACCGCCCCCAGAACAATGCTAATTTGAAAGAAAAGCACTCCCAGGTCGAACTTCTGCGCAGCAATTTCATAGGCATCGGCTTGGGCCCACCACTCTTTTACCCCTATGATCTTTCCCATTTCACCATCAAGATCCTGCGCCCAGTATTCCCTTGGAATATTGGACGATCCCACCAAAATTTCGGTTTTCTCAGCTTCATATTTTAATACTTTGGACTTGGTGGTCTCAATCTTTTCCTTTACCGCATCTATTTTGTCATTGTTCACCATGCCTGTTTCCAGCAGCGTCTGTAGATAGTCGAGTTCGCTTTCCTTTAGGTTTTGCTTGATGCTTTTAGATTGGTACCAATTGGAATAACTTCCCAATTTATTGTGTACTATCATCATTTTCTCTCCCAAATTACTGTTCCCAAGTTGCACTATGCCCATCAATACAGCAAAAATGACAATGAGGATACCCCCTGCCATTTGCGTTCGTTTGCCATTGGAGGAAACAACTATTTGATCGACCTTGTTTTCATTCGTTGTCATATCGTAATTTTAGGTGATTGATTAATAGGAAAATGGCTTTTCCCCGGTGACCAATTTTGTTTTTTACCGCCAAAGGGAGTTCTGCAAATGTTTTTTCGTATCCGGTTGGCCTGAAAATAGAATCGTACCCAAACCCTAGATTCCCGCTTCTTTTTAGCGTTATATCACCTTCAACGACCCCTGAAAAAAGAATTGATTGATTTTCCAGATTAAGGGCAATAATGGTTTTGAATCTTGCAGACCTTTGTGGTATATCCTTAAGCTTGGCCAAAAGTTTGTCTATATTGTCCTCGGAATTTTTTTGTTCCCCGGCATAACGGGCAGAATGGACTCCTGGGTCGCCGTGCAGCGCATCTACTAAAAGTCCGGTATCGTCCGCAAAACATGGAAGACCATAATTCTCGGTCACAAAATCGGCTTTCAACTTGGCATTTTCCTCCAAAGTATTTCCGGTTTCGGGAATTTCATCGTAACAACCAATATCGTTAAGCGATAACAACTGAATAGAAGGAGGGATAAGTTGTACAACTTCCTTGAACTTATTGGAATTATGGGTGGCGAAGACAAGCTTCATAAGAATCACTGCAATTTGGTCTTGGTTGGTTTGTTTCGCAATATTGCAAAATAGTTGGGCAAAAATAGTAAATTTATTAACTTAAAATTCAGATATGCAATTAAGGATTCCGCCTCCCGTAGTAGCTTTGATTTTTGGCGCCGCCATGTACGTATTGAATCGGTTCTTGCCCGTTGGGAATTTTGATTTCTTCGGTAGAGAGTTTCTTATTTATACGTTAACTGCAATTGCGGTCATCTTAGTGGTTGCGGCCAAATGGCAATTTCAAAAATTCAGCACCACCTCAAACCCAATGGACCCTTCAAAAGCGACCTCATTGGTTACTGGGGGAATTTACAGCTATTCTAGAAATCCGATGTATTTGGCCTTATTGCTTATTTTATTGGCATGGGGCCTATGGCTGGGGAATGCTTTTAATAGTCTTTTGGCAGCCGCTTTTGTGGCATTTATGAACAATTTTCAGATTGCCCTTGAGGAAAAGACCCTCGCATCCAAATTCGGAAAATCCTATCAACAATACTGTATCCAAGTACGAAGGTGGTTTTAATGGAAATATTCCATGTGATTTTGGATTATATCCTAAAAAGGGATATATTTGGGTATGGAAAATGAATTGGCCATTGAAGTTAGACGCTTTGTAGAGGTACGTAGGGAACAGGGGTGTACGCAATCCGAATTCGCCAATCTTCTGGGGATTCCCAATACAACGGCAGATATAGAAAGGGGAAGAACAAAATTATCCGGCAAGGTCGTTATGGAGCTGCTCGGAAGGTTCAAGATAAACCCGTTATGGTTGTTCGGGGAAAGCGAACAAAAACACTTGGCAACCTCCAATGCCAACGTCATACCCAAAGTGGTGACGGTAGATAGTTCGGATAAGGAAAACATGGTCCTGGTAAATGCCAAGGCCGCTGCCGGCTACCCCCAAAACATACAGGATGCCTCTTGGTACCGACAATTACCGGCGTTTGATCTCCCATTGCCGGAATTTAGAAACGCAACCTATCGTGGTTTCCAGGTGGAAGGGGATAGCATGCTGCCCAATCTGCGCCCGGGGGAATGGGTATTGGCGAAAGCTGTAGAAAGTTTGGACGATATCAGTCCCAACAAAATCTATGTGGTTGTTCTGGAGGATGCCGTTTTGGTCAAAAAAGTGGAAAAATCGCCCATTACCACTAAAATCTCACTAATCTCTTTGAATCACAATTATCCACCCTATACGGTAGAGGCCAGCCAAATTCAGGAAATGTGGCAGGTAAGCAGCAAGATTACCTTTGGGGTAGACGCATCGACCGAAACCGGCTTGTTGAGACAATTGCAGGAGTCCATGGACGAATTGAAAAGGCAACTTAGAAGTAGTTGAATCGGTGACCGTATATTTTACTGATATTGTTTCCAATTGAGTTATTGTTTGATTCGAAAACGCACGCCTTTCTTTGGAAGTTGTTGTTAATTTGTTCGAAAGAAAACAAATTACACAATGAACACAAATAGATTATCCAAGCCGGTAGAGGAGATATTGAACAAACAACTTGCTAAAGAGGCCAATGCGGCACAGATATATCTTTCTTACGGTGCATGGGCGGATAGCGAAGGCTTTTCAGGTATTTCCAACTTCCTTTTTAGACACTCCCAAGAGGAAAGAAATCATATGACCAAGGTGATGGAATACATCTTGGATAGGGGGGGAAGGGCCAAAATTTCTGCTATTTCCGCACCACCCAAAGACCCTAAGAACATACAGGAGTGCTTTGAGAATATCTTTAAGCACGAAGTGGAGAACACCACCGCAATTTATCAAATCGTTTCCTTGGCCCAGGAGGAAAAGGATTGGTCTACCTGGAATTTTGCCCAATGGTTCGTAAAGGAACAAATAGAGGAAGAAACTTTGGCACTTGATCTCTTGGATAAATTAAAAATTGCAGGTGGGCCTAAGGCATCAAACGAATCTTTACTTTATCTGGACTCCCAATTGGGTGGCAAGGAAGATGAAGCGGAGCTGGCAAGAAATGCTTCCGCAATGAATCCGTAATAGCGGGGGAAATAGGCCCCAAAAATTTGCGGGCAATCCCAAAACCATAATGTCGATGGAAAGCTGGGAATAAATATATTGAGGTGATATCTATTGTCGTAGAGACGCAATGATTGCGTCTCCATATGAATTGTTCTGTAATATACTGGAATGAAACGGAAGCGCTACATCCCTACAAACCATCAACTGCCACCCGGTATCAAGGTATCATTGAAAAAACCATGATTTAATTTTAAGTCTGTATGGGTGGACGTTTCAACAACCTGTCGAATCCTTCGAAGAGACTGGCCAACGTTATGACCAAAACGCATCCAAAGACATTGAGCCATAGATAGGACATCCAATCCAGTTTCCACCCTATTATAACGATGACCTGTGTGATTATGGCAGCTATAAAAACGGCATTCCCCTTAACGTACTTAAAGAAAAAGGCCAATAGAAATATACCGAGGACAGTGCCGTAAAAAATGGATCCAATGATGTTTACCAGTTGTATCAGATTGTCGAACAGGTTGGCAACGTTTGCAAAACATATGGCGATTATGCCCCAAAGCAAGGTGAACAATTTTGAGGCGACTACGTAGTGCTTTGGTGAAAAATCCCCTTTCTTATTCCGCTTATACAAGTCTAGGGAGGTAATGGTGCCCAATGCATTCAACTCCGAGGCCGTGGAAGACATTGCCGCTGAAAGAATAACCGCTAGTAAAAGTCCAATAAGGCCCTTTGGGAGGTAATTGAGGATAAAATGTATAAACACATAGTCCTTATCATTGGTTTCCACAGTTGGGGACGCTTTATGTATTAAAGTACGTGCCGCCTCCCTGCTGCTTCTTTCCTTATTGTTGATTTCTATAATTCCTTTTTTGGCTTCAATAGTAGCGGCATATTCCTTCAGGTCCAGAGCCGCCGAATATTTGTTTTGGGCCATTTTCTTTGCCTCCTCCAATTCTTCGTGTCCCTTTTCCAACAATTGATAATCGTTTCCATATGGGGTGGCCAAAATAGCGTTGGTAGCAGCAGGATTAAAATTAAGGGGAGAAGGGTTATACTGATAGAATACAAAAACCATTACCCCGACCAACAGGATGAAAAATTGCATCGGAATTTTAAGGAGGCCGTTAAAGATAAGACCGAGCTGGCTTTCCTTGACGGATTTCCCTGTTAAATAACGTTGAACCTGACTTTGGTCGGTTCCAAAATAGGCCAATTGCAAAAAAAGGCCACCAGTAATACCACTCCAAAAAGTGTACCGACTCTGGGTGTCAAAACTGAAATCGAGAATATTGAGTTTATCGCTTGCACCAGCAATTTTCAAGGCCTTGCTAAAGGTGATATCGGCCGGTAAATACCCTAGGATAAAAAAGAAGGCTATAAACATCCCGGTCATTATTACGAACATCTGCTGCTTTTGGGTGACACTTACCGCCCGTGTGCCACCAGAAACCGTATAAATAATGACCAATACGCCAATAATAATGTTCAAAGTATGAAGGTTCCACCCCAACACCGCCGAAAGGATAATTGAAGGCGCATAAATGGTAATTCCCGCACCTAAACCCCGTTGGATCAAAAATAAAAATGCGGCGAGGGTCCGTGTTTTAAGATCAAATCGTTGCTCCAATAATTCATAAGCGGTATAAACCTTTAAACGATGATAAATTGGAACAAAAACGATGCAGACAATAATCATTGCCAAGGGCAGTCCAAAATAGAACTGCACAAATCCCATCCCGTCATGGAAAGCTTGTCCTGGGGTGGACAAAAAAGTGATGGCACTGGCCTGTGTTGCCATAACGGATAAACCTATTGTCCACCATTTGGCTTCGTTACCACCCAAAATATAATCGTTTACATCCTTGCTGCCCTTGGTCTTCCAAACCCCATACCCGACTATAAACAATAGCGTTCCCGCAAGTATGCTCCAATCCAGTGCTCCCATACCCTACCTATTTCCTATCATAATAAAATAAAAAATCACAATGTAGATGGTATTAAGGATTATCAACAGGGTGTATTCCTTTTTCCAAACAAACTTGTCTTGCATATTATCCTTTCAAATTAACTTGTTGCTCCAATTTCTCTTTCCCTACAGAAAGCATGTTGGCAAAAATTCTGTATGCCCCGGGCACACCAGCAGGTAATTCGCGAAAAAAACTAAGTCCGGTATAAATATAATGCCCTTTTCCATAGGGGGCTACC
>JBLWZN010000010.1:0-35927 GCA_048266425.1 Sediminicola sp. | reverse complement strand
CCTTGGTCCTCCATAGAAAAAATAGGGGTAAATTCCTTGCCCCAACTGTTTGGGAAGTAAAGTCCCCGTTCCTGTACCCAGCCTTCAAAATCCTTTTGCGTTATCTTATTGGGAAAGTTGACCAGTGAATTTTTGGGATCCAAAATTTTAACTGGAGAGTTCTCGTCCGTTACCCGGTCCCTTGAAAGGGTGAGTTGGTAGGGGGCAAGATAGTCCAATCCAGGGTCGTTTCTACCAGCTGTGTTGTACTGCACAATTAGATTGCCACCATTTTTAACATAATCCAATAAAATGGGTTGTTTAAATTTCAGTTCGTCAAGTACGTTGTAGGCCCGAATACCTATTACCACAGCATCATATTTGGAAAGTGACCCGGTTGTAATATTTTTCGGATCCAATAGTTGTACGTTGTAACCAATTTGTCTTAAGCTCTCGGGAACCTCGTCCCCCGCACCCATTATGTATCCTATCGATTCCCCGATCTTTTGAATATCGAGCCGCACCACATTGGCAAGGGCGGGTTGCAGGACAGATTGCTTGGGAACGTGATCGTAGTCTATAAATACCAGTTCCTGTGTATATTGTTTATGGTCCACGGTAACAACGGGTGAAATGGTTCCTTCATCTTCGTTTTGTGGTGGTACGACAGTAAACAGAACGGTTTTTTCATCCCCTTTTTGGGCAATGGAAAAATCAATTTCACTGGGTGATACCTGCCAGCCCTTGGGGACTTTTAATTGTACTATTCCGGTTATATTTCCTTCACCGGCCTTTACCTTGACAGGGATGGACTTGGAATCCCGATTGGCAAATATGATCACTTTGTCCAGCAACCGTGCAGTAGCCTTCGGAAGTACCTCAAATGGCTGATAGATCTCTCCTTTGTCCGGCTTTGCATAATGGTAATTTACGGGAAGATCAACGGGAATTTCAATTCCGTTAAACTCTAAAATAAAGTGTGCGGTAAAGGCGGGTGGCGTCTCTGGCCTGCCAATCAACTCTTGTTCGTTTACCGTATACATGCCCAAACTACCTTTTTCGGTAAGCCAGTAGGGACTTGAGTACGGGGTGTTTAAAGGAACTTGCAACGGAATTTCAAATGTCTCTCGAACATTGTCACCAAGTTTAATATTTGGAGCTATGCCGGAATTGGTAGGGGAAAGGGTAATCGATTTTAAGGTGATATCCGAATTGCTTCTGTTGGTCGTTTCCACATGAACCTCTATTGCGCTGCCAGGATCCGTGGCTGGTACGCTGGCCGATGCTTCAAGATAAAGCCCCGTCACCTCGGTTATTATTTTCTTAAGCTCCAAGGATTTCAACGTTCTCCAATGGAGATCCGGAATTTTTTGGATCAATTTATAGGCCTCCAACAATTGGGGCAGATGTGTGGAGGGATCGGTGAAATTGTAATTCTTTTCGATCCCGTATAGAATTGTTCCTATATCCTCACCGCCTTCCACACGGGACCAAGTGGTGTTGATACCTTGAAATATATTGTCCGCCCCTTGGGGCATGGTTCCTTTAAGCAGCTCAACATATTCCATTTCGTTTCCCCGTGATCCCATGCGGCCAAATCCTTGACAACGGTGCTGACTGCTGGCCAATGCGGCAATTTCCGTATTTGAAAGTCCTTTTAATGGGTAATATACCCCTATGTTCATAGCGGTCAGTTTTGCCTTGCTGGCTTTTTTAAACTTGTCCTCGCTTCCATAAAACCACCAGGAGGTGTTAAAAAACAGGCGTTTGGGTTGCCAAAGTTGGGTAAGCTTCAACTGTTCTGGATATGCATTAGGATCATTGGTTTTATCGAACGCTTCCACGCTCAGCATAGCAGATGCCGTGTGATGCCCATGGGTGGTTCCGGGGGTTCTATTGTCAAAACGGTTGATGATCACATCGGGCTTAAAATTTCGAATAACCCATACCACATCACTTAAAACTTCCTTCTTGTTCCAAATATTAAAAGTTTCGTCAGGATTTTTGGAATAACCAAAGTCGTTTGCCCGGGTGAAAAATTGTTCCCCACCGTCAATGCTACGAGCTGCCAAAAGTTCTTCCGTCCTCAGTACTCCCAACAATTCCCTTAGTTCAGGACCTATAAGGTTTTGTCCACCATCCCCACGGGTCATGGAGAGATAGGCCACCCGTGCTTTTGTTTCATTGGATAAATAGGAGATGAGTCTGGTATTCTCGTCGTCTGGATGGGCCCCAACATAAAGTGCGGTACCCAAGAAATTTAGTTTTTGGATCGATTCGAATATCTCCGTGGAGCTTTTTTCGGATGGTAGTTGTGCCCAAATGGGAAGGGTGCAAAGAACGGTCCCGATAAAAAACACCAAAATTCGACGCATAGTATTGATTTATAGTTGGTTTCCAAATATAGGAAGATTAACTGTTTAGGGTTGACATTTAGATTTTCTTTAACAACCTATAAGGCCTCACTGCCCTCGTGTGTATGTTCATAGGTGTCTATCAAGGCCACCGCCTTTTGTAGCATAAGATTATTAGGGTAAGTGAGCAATTCCCCTTTTGGGTTTCTTAGATGCATATGAAATGCCCTAATATCCTCAATGACATAGGTTTCCCGCTCTTCGTTTTCCTTTTCAACAATCTCTTTATCCAATATTTTTATACGGTCCCCGATTTTAAAGGGAAACGAAAAGAAAAGGATAACGCCAGCGGTTATATTGCTGAGAATTGACCATTGGGCGAACAATGCCACACCAATTACGGCAAAGACCGAAGAAAGCAACACCCCTAATTCGCTAAAATCGACTCCCCAAACGGTAATTAGGGCTACAATGCCGAATCCCGTCAATCCAATGGAGACGTACTTGATGATCAATCGGGTCCGTACCTCGTTCAGGTCACTGATTTTCCCTACTTTACGGATCATCTTTGCGATTATGTATTTAAGGAGGAGGAGTACGCCAATCGATATTAACGTGCCCCATAGCTCACTTTTGTATGCGATAAAGTATTCTTCCAAATAATTCATAATCCCAAAGTATCACGCAAAAATAGGTCACTATTTTTGTTTTCCTGCCAATATGCTGTGGTAATTGTTTTAATTTTTTTAGAGGTGGATGTAAGAATTTTTGAAGTGGGCCCCATACCACTGGGAGCGGTTTCGGACCAACTTTCTATAGTATAAGGAAACTCAGTGGAAAAGTTTATTTTTAAACGGCGTTGAAGCTCTGGGTAATAAATTTCATACGTGTCCAAGCCATCTCCACTACTTGAAGTGATTGTTGCATCATAGGCCCTTATTTCCTTGTGGTTCAGTTTTAAATACTCCAAGGAAGGAATAATATGTAAATTTTCGTTCGGAAGATCCTTCGGGTCTATCCTAATTTTGGCCCACAGTTCATCTTCAAGTATTCCTTGGGGCAAATAAAGGTTTTGGTCTGCCTCACCTTCAAAATAGGAGTGGGAAACGACCTCAAAATTTGCTCTATTGTTAAGTTGTATATATTGCTGTCCGCACCATTCCTGAATAGAGGATGATACTTTAATCGCGTGCTGATTGTCCCAAATCGGATAAAAACAGCTGCTCATTATGGAATAGGGATAAATTCCGGTTATAAAATTTTTGGTGCTGTTGAGCTTTAAAACGGTTACATTGTCCACATGGTGTTCATCTGCCTTTACCTGCTCCTTGGCCAAAAATGGTTCCGTAACAAAGATCAATACCGATTTTCCCTGCCTCATTTCCCCATAACGGGCCTGCTCTAATTCATACGAAGTAATTTCTGCCTTTCCACCAAACCAATAATCCTTAAACTCTTGGGACAACACCTTCTTTTTGGCAGTACTGACAGGTTGGTTATTACGGTCTACCGATCCCATTTTTTGTTGGTCCTTCCCGTTGCAGCCCGTGAACAGAAAAAAACCGCCCAGAAGCGCCACGGTTAGAGGATGATTTAAGATATATGATTTCATGACAATTTGTTTTTTTCTATATTATCCATGAGTGATGACCCCATCAATTCTGTTAGGGTGGCGTAAACCAGATGTGTTGGCAGCCCTACCACATTGGTATAGGACCCCTGTATTTCTTCGATTCCCACAAGACCGATCCATTCCTGAATACCATATCCGCCGGCCTTGTCATAGGGGTGGAAATTCTGGACATAATATCGTATTTCCTTTTCGGTCAGCACCCGAAACTTTACCCTCGTGGTGTGTTTTACCGTCTTTTGGGTCTTCAAAGTAGTAAAACAGACCGATGTGATTACCTCATGCCAGTCATCGGAGAGTGACATTAGCATGGAGATAGCGTCCATTTCGTCGGAGGGTTTGCCCAAGGCCTTGTTTTTGTGCCAGACTACGGTATCCGAGGTAATCAAAATCTCATCTGGCGATAGGATTTTATCAAATGCCATGGCCTTGAGTTGCGCCAAATAATTGGGAATTTCGCCGGCCTTTAAATTTTCCGGATAATTCTCTTTGATCGCCCTTAACCGAACGTCGACCTCCAGTCCAATTTCTTTAAAAAACTGTTGCCGTCTAGGGGATCCCGATGCTAGAATGATTTTAAAGGATTTTGGTACTTCGGCGAACATGGCATTAATCATTTTGGGCATCAAAATTTCCATACCAATCCCCACGGACTTTCATTACCTGCTCTATCACGTCCCTTACACAACCATCGCCCCCGTTTTTATGGGAAACGTACTTGGAAGCAGCTTTGACTTCGGGAACGGCATTTTGCGGTGCCGTGGGCATAGCAACCTTTAACATCGGGGGTATATCTGGCAAATCGTCTCCCATATAAAGGACGTTTTCCGGTTTGATGCCGTATATATCTAGATATTCCAAAAGCGGCTCCTCCTTGTGGTGGGCCCCCATATAAATGTCGGTAACCCCGAGTCCCCTAAGGCGTTCCCTAACCCCTTCATTGGTGCCCCCAGAAATAATACATACGTTGTACCCTTTCTGGATGGCCGTTTTAAGGGCATACCCGTCCTTGACGCTCATTTTGCGAAGCATTTCCCCACTAGTGGTAATAAGTATAGATCCATCCGTAAAGACTCCGTCCACATCAAAAACAAAGGTGGTGATGTCCTTTAAATATTCTTTATAGTTTTTTTCCATTTTGGAAGGTTTCACTTGTTGGTTTCTGATCGGAGTATATTAAATGAGAATATAGAAAAGGGATAAAGTGGTTATTACCAATATTCATATTATTCCAACTTCCCATATACTGCGTCTTACTTCTATTTTCCTTGATATTCCTTTTCTATTGACCGACTCATGAGTTCATATATTTGGATGAAATCATCATTTTTTAGTTCGCCCAAATGTTGTTTGACCGTATATATGTCGCCTCGCCTTGCGGGACCGGTTTGCGCATCATGGGGGGACAGTTCTTCAATTTTGGCAGCCGTTTCACGAATCAAGGGTTTTAAGATTTCAAAAGGGATGTTGTTGCTCCCACAAATTGAACTCCCAATTTGATACAGGTGATTGGTAAAATTATTGACAAACACCGCAGCCAAATGAAGGGATTTTCGTTGTTCCGAGGTTATTTCATGCACGTGGTCCGAGATAAGGTGCGCCAAATGTTGTAGCAATTCAAAATCCTCTTTGCGATTTGCTTCCAAGCAGATCGGAACTTTCTTAAAATCAATTTTTCTGTTCTTGCTAAAAGTCTGCAATGGATAAAAAACCCCTTTGGGATCATGATCGGACAAAACATCCATAGGAACGCTACCAGAAGTGTGGACAACCAACCCGCTATAATTTGTCATTGATCGGGAAATAATTGGGATAGCATTATCACTTACCGCAAGGATACAAACATCAGCTGGTTTAGGTTTGTCGAAATTGGTAGTGAATTTGGAGTAGGATCCAAAATAGGCCAGTTCTTCCTTATTCCTTCCCATAACCTGTACGACCATAATTTCACTGTAAAGCATAAAGGTGTCGAACAAATGTCTGGCCACGTTACCTGTACCGATAAGGACAATGGAAATCATGCCCAAAAATAGGGATTATTCGGGAAAAATGTGCTTGTTATTTTAATACATCCCCAAAAGCATCCTTGCAGATCATACATGGTGCCAATGTGCTTATGAAAATTGACACCAATATGGAATTCTATAAATAAATTCATTACCTTACCCATCTAATAACCAATTAGATACCATCTATTAACCAACCATTTTGTTATGAAATTAACCATTCAAGACCTTTCAAAGACCTACCCCAACGGGGTTCAGGCATTAAAAAATATCAATTTAACGATTCCACAGGGTATGTTCGGACTTCTCGGTCCCAACGGGGCTGGTAAATCCAGTCTTATGCGTACCATTGCCACCCTTCAAGATGCGGACACCGGTATCATTATGCTCGATGATATCAACGTGATGGAGCAACCCCAGGCCATCAGGGAAAGGTTGGGGTATTTACCTCAAGATTTCGGTCTTTATCCCCGTATAAGCGGTGAAGTGATGCTCAATCATATTGCCCAGATGAAGGGAATTGCCAGCCGTAGCGATCGGAAGGAACTGGTACATGATTTATTATTAAAGGTTAACCTTTACCAGCATCGAAAAAAAGCACTGGGAACCTACTCGGGTGGTATGCGCCAACGTTTTGGTATTGCCCAGGCCCTGGCCGGTAGTCCATCTTTGATTATTGTGGATGAGCCAACGGCCGGACTAGATCCTACCGAAAGGAACCGGTTTTATAACCTTCTGAGTGAAATTGGGGAAAATACCATCGTAATACTTTCTACCCATATCGTGGAAGACGTGAGTACACTGTGCTCGCAAATGGCCATTATTAGTGAAGGCGAAGTACTAATGGAGGGAAAACCTTCGGATGGTATCAAGCTACTTCAGGACAAAATTTTTGTAAAAATTATTTCAAAAAATGAGCTCGACATTAACAAAGAGAAATACAAGGTGATTTCCACGAAGCTCAAAGAAGGGAAATTGGCCATGAGAATAGAGGCCGATGCCGATCCGGGCGATGGTTTTGAACCATCCGACCCCAGTCTGGAAGATGTGTATTTCAGCCATATTGCCAACGTAATGGATCCTGCCACCCTTTAATTACAACTTTATGTTTTTTAACATCTTTCTATTCGAACTGCGTTACAGGTTCTCAAGACCTGCCACTTATATGTATTTTGGGCTATTGCTTGTTGTTAGCCTATTATTATTCGCATCTGGAAGTACACCGGCAACGGACAAGGTATACCATAACGCACCGATCAATCTGGCCAATTTGGAACTATTGATATCCCTCTTTGGAATTATTATTGCATCTGCAGTAATGGGGGTTCCCATATATCGGGATATAGAACACAAGACAGGTACTTTTCTTTTTAGCCTTCCCATAAGTAAAGGCGCCTATTTTATGGGCCGATTTTGGGGTTCTTTTGTCACCCTGCTTTTTATTTCGTTGGGAGTTATCGTTGGAATGTACCTGGGAACCATTGTCGGGGCTGCCACTGGATGGACGCCCGCTGATCGGTATGGACCCAACAGTTTTTTTATTTATTTTCAACCCTGGCTAACGTTGGTCGTGCCCAACCTATGGTTTTTTGCTACCCTCTTTTTTGCCCTTATCGTTTTTACCAGGAACATCAAGTCCATTTATTCAGGCGGCATCTTGATTTTTATAGTGTACCTTCTCGCCAATTTTCTTGCTCAGGATATTGAAAATAAGGGCTTGGTCCAAATTATTGACCCGCTTGGCATCAATTCATTTAATTTTCAGACCGAATATTTAACGCCTTACGAACAAAACCACTATCTCGTTTCCATTTCAGGGAATCTACTTTATAACCGTTTGCTATGGATCGGGATAGGAGTGTTGTTGTTTATAGCCGCCTACTGGCGTTTTAATTTTAAATATTTCTTTCAAGGGGCATCAAAAAAAGGAAAGAAGGAAAAGAAAATCGATGTGGCCCCGGTAATGACAGGGAACAGGATAAAGGCTGCTTTTTCGTCCTCTTATCAGTGGAGCAGCCTCCTTACCTTATCCAAAATCGAAATAAAAAATGTGCTGAAGGATAGCTACTTTAGGGCCATTCTATTAGGGGGCATTATTTTTCTGGTACTCGATTTCTGGATCGGCAGTACCCTATATAGTGTAGGTAACTATCCCTCAACGTCCTTTTTGATGGAGTTTAAAGGGTATGACTATGTGATTTTTGTTTTTATCATTCTCGTGTTCTTTGGGGGAGAAACCTTGCATAGGGAACGCTCAACGGGATATGCTTCCATAAGCGATACCTTCCCCGTTAAAGACGGAGTAGTTATTGGTTCCAAATTTTTTGGCATGGCGGCCATTTGCTTTTTTCTTACCTCTATTCCGATCGTGGTAGGACTCGTTGTGCAGACTTTAAAGGGTTATTTTGATTATGACCTCGGAGTTTATCTGGTAGATAGCTATTTGATTTCCTTTCCGGATTATTTGCAAATGCTGATGCTCGTATTTGCAGTTCATCTCTTGGTGAACAGTAAGTTTTTGGGACATGCCATAAGTATAGGTATTTGGTTGGTAATGATTGTATTGAGGATATTTTTGGACTATAATTTCAATCTGTTTTTCTTTTCTTATAAACCGGAATATATCTGGTCCGATATGAATGGCCTGGGACATTTTGGGAATCCGCTGCTGTGGTACAATTTATTTTGGACGGCCATTGGACTTTTCTTGATCTTGTTCTTTTCCCTCACTTTTACTAGAGGTACGGATGTTGGTTTTAAAAGCCGGTTGTCCCAGGCAAAATCCCGTTTGTTTTCTTCCACAGCATTGACTTCTTACGGATTGTTGTTCATAGCTTTTATTCTCGGGGGTTACATTTTTAAAACCGTAGTATATACCAATGCTTATCTTACGGAGAAGGATCAAGAAAAAAGACAGGCCGCATATGAAAAGCAATTGAAACAATACGAGTTTATTCCCCAACCCAAAATTTTGGATGTAAACGTGCATGCCGACATTTTTCCCAAAGAAAGGGACGCTTATAGTCTGACCACCGTTTTAATGGTCAATAAAACGGACAAGGCAATAGATTCGCTGCATTTATTATCCCCTGACCTAAGTTATTTCCATGCCATTTATCAAGGGGATACTTTGAATTACAGGTATCCTTTAAAGTATGATAAACCTATTTTACAATGGTTTGGAAGAAAAGGAGACAAACCCTGGTACAAGATATATGCCCTGCCCAGACCAATGCAACCCGGGGATACCTTGGAACTACAAATAGCTTCGGCCATCATAAATACCGGATTTGTGAATAATGGGTACAGTAGGGAAGTAGTTCACAATGGTACATTTATGGGAGGTAGTCTTCCGAATATAGGTTACGACCAAAGCCTTGAACTGGAAAGTGATGAAAAGCGTAAAAAATATGGCCTGCCCCAAAAGCCAGACGACCTTCCTCCGTACGATGATGTTTATGGACGGAAAACTTTTCTCTTTAACGATGATGCGGACCTGGTTACTTTTGAGGCGATGGTGAGCACATCTAAAGATCAGATCGCCATTGCACCCGGATATTTGCAAAAGGAATGGATGGATGGGGAAAGGCGGTATTTCCATTATGTACAGGACGGTAAAATCGGTCTTTTTTATAATTTGGTATCCGCCAAATATGAAGTATATGAGGATATGGCCAAAATTCCAAACGGCAATGATGTAAAGATTCAAATTTTCCACCACGCCCCCCATAGCTATAATATTGATAGGTTTGTCGCTGCATTCAAGGACGGTATAGATTATTACTCAGAGGCGTATGGCCCCTATCAATTCCGCCAGATCAGATTGTTGGAGTTCCCACGCTATGCCAGTTTTGCACAATCGTTTCCCAATACGGTTCCCTTTGCCGAGAGTTTCGGTTGGATCGCCGATTTTGATGATCCCAATGATTTCGATTATTGTTACTGGGTAACCGCTCACGAGCTGGCCCATCAGTGGTGGGGCCACCAGGTGTCCCCAAATTATACAAGGGGCTCTAACCTTATTTCGGAATCGCTGGCGGAATATTCTGCACTTGTATTGGCGGAACGAAGATACGGCAAGAACAATATGGAGCGTTTTTTAAAGGATGAACTAGACGATTATTTAAGAGGCCGGGCATCGGAAAATAAAAAGGAAAACACCTTTATTAACTGCAATCGCCCCTATCAATGGTATAACAAAGGCAGTTTGATATTGTACGGACTTCGGGATTTTGTTGGGGACAGTACCATGAACCAAGCCCTCCATGATTTTCGGGACGAATTTGCCTTTAAGGAAAATCCACCTTTTGCGGGCAGCCATGACCTGTACCGGTATCTAAAGAAAGCAACCCCGGATAGTCTTCAGTATTACCTGGAGGATACTTGGGAAAAGATCACCCTTTACGAAAATAAAACGGAGGAGGCAAAAGGTAAAAAATTGGATGATGGCACCTATGAAGTAACCTTGAAATTGACTTCGCAAAAAATCTATGCGGATAGTCTGGGAATGGAGATCAATGCAAAATATGCTGGGGATTACATCGATGTAGGGGTATTTGCTGCCGAGGATAAGGATAAAAACGGAAAGTCGAGAATCAATCCCTTATTCCTGAAGAAGTATAAGTTAGCTCCAGGGGAGAAGACCATAACGATAAAAGTTCGTGGCGAACCTGTAAAAGCCGGTATAGACCCGTACAACAAACTTATAGACCGAAGACCGGACGATAATACAATCGCGATTGACTTTGAGTGAAAGCTGTTCTTCTAAACAATAGGGTTGACAGGCGTTGCGATTCAAACCCAAATTTTAGATCCCTTTAAGGTTAGTTTTTTTTCGGCCCCCAGCTTTTTAATGGCCCTGATCACGGTTTCAACCCGCATTCCCGTAAGTTCGGCAATACCCTGGCGGGTCAATTTTACCTGGTAGGGCAGATTCGGACTATTTTCGTTTTTTAGATAACCCAGCAAGGAAAGTATCCGGTGTTCGGGTGGATATACCGATACTTCCTTCATGATCATGGATTTGTATAGGAGCCTGTTGCACAGTATTTGGGTAAATTTTAAATGAATATTCGGATGTTTCCGTAATAATTCCATGAACTGATCCTTCGGCAATCGATATAGGCATGCATCCGTCGTAGCTGCCGCCGAAGCGGGGTAAAGAAAATCCCCGAACAATGGCGGTTCCGCAAAACTGTCCCCGGCACCAAAGATTCCCTGGACAAATTCCTTTCCGTCTTCCGTGATATTGAACATTTTTACCTGACCCGTTGAAATCTGATAGTAAAAGTCGGCTCTTTTTCCTTCATTCAGGATTAGATCATCCTTTTTATAGGTTATTTCCTCTGCCTTAAATTCTAATAAAACGTCTAGGTCAATCATGTTTATTTGCAAATAAAGGACAAAAATGTCTTTTATTATGATTAAAATCATAAAATAGGTGTGGTCTGGGACCGATCTTTGCCGAAAATTCTAAATTACAAAACCATGGCGGTATATAACAAGTTATTGCTCGATTTTAAAACTTTATATTGGGAATATGTTCCCTTATCGGTCATTTTTCAAAGTTGTATTGGTTCCGTGGCGGCTATGATGATCTTGGCTGCCAAAGGTCCGTTCTACATTCTACAGCTTGGAATCTGCATCCTATTATCCATGTTGTACAATGCGGCAATTTTGGCCCAACTTAAATCCAAAATGGTTTTCGACATGCTCATAATCAGTGTTATAGTAAATACTTTTCTACTTGTGTTGAATATTTGGATAGCGGTATAACGGGTAACCCGATCATAGTGACCCATACCCGAATCTTTCACTTGGGTCGGTTTTACGACTTCCCGCTCTCCATATCAAAAGGCTTATTGATAAATAGGCCTTTTTTTATCCCATCTTTTGATCTTTGTTTGTACTTCCTCCGAAAGGAATGTCAGAAAATGGGGCTTCATTTTACTTTGGCAAACAATTCTGGTATGGCCTAAATAGCCTAACTATTCTAACGCCCTGGAAAAATAAACGCACGTTTAACAGGTACTGGACTGGTACAGAAAGAAACATACCGATTTCCATTGGAGTATAATTCCTTACTTTTGGCTTTTTTAAAATCAAAGATTAGGATGACAGGAACGAGGAAACCTCAGGCCAAGAAAATACCACATAGGTTGGAAAATCACAAAGACCTAAGGATAGATGATTATTATTGGTTGAACGACAGGGAAAACCCGGAGGTCATCGCCTATTTGGAACAGGAAAACGCCTACTACAAGGCATTGACGGACCATACCTCCGAGTTTCAAAAATCCCTTTTCAAGGAAATGAAGGGCAGGATAAAGGAAGATGATTCCTCGGTGCCCTACAAACATAACGGATATTGGTATTCCACCCGTTATAAAAAAGGAAAGGAATATCCCATTTATGGCCGTCGTAAGGGGTCCGAAAAAGCGACCGAGGAAATAATTTTCAATTGTAATGAAATGGCCCAAGGCCACGAGTATTTCAATTTGGGCGGAGTGGCCATAAGTCCCGACAACCAATTGGCCGCTTTCGGTATCGATACCGTTTCCAGGAGGCAATACACACTTCAAATTAAAGACCTGATCACTGGGGAAATTTTGTCCGATCGTATCGAAAATACAACAGGCGGCGCTGTTTGGGCACAGGATAACAAGACACTTTTTTATTCGCTGAAAGATCCGGTGACCTTGAGGTCGGACAAAATATATAAACACAGCTTGGGCACCTCTGTGGAAGAAGACGAACTGGTATACCACGAAAATGACGACACCTTCAGCACTTTTGTATATCGAACCAAATCCAAGAAGTATATCGTCATCGGATCTACAAGTACCCTTACCTCCGAATATCGAATACTAAAGGCGGACGAACCCGATGGGGAATTTAAGGTCTTCTCTGCTCGAAAAAGGGGATTGGAATATTCCATAGCCCATTATAAGGATTCGTTTTATGTACTTACCAATAAGGATAAGGCGACAAATTTTAAGTTGATGAAGACAGGGGAGGGGAACACCTCTTCCGATCATTGGGAAGAATTTATTCCACATCGAGAGGATGTGCTTTTGGAGGACATCGATATTTTTAAGGATTATTACGTGCTTTCCGAAAGGAAAAACGGGTTAAACCTGTTGAAAATTGTGCGTTGGGACCATTCGGATGGCTATTATTTACCGTTTGATAATGAAACATATACGGCCTATGTGGGCACAAATCCTGATTTTGACACCGAGATCTTGCGATACGGTTACAATTCCCTTGTTACCCCCAGTTCTGTTATCGATTTTAATATGCGTACCCAGGAAAAAGTTGTGAAAAAGGAGCAGAAGGTTTTGGGGGGTAAGTTTAAAAAGGAGAACTATCTTTCTGAGCGGGTGTGGGCAACGGCAACGGACGGAACAAAGGTGCCAATGTCAATTGTTTATCATAAGGATACGCTTTTAGACGGTACCAGTCCACTATTGCAATATGCTTATGGGTCCTATGGACATACCATAGATCCCTATTTTTCTTCGGTGCGACTTAGTTTGTTGGATCGAGGTTTTATCTATGCCATTTCCCATGTCCGTGGAGGTGAGTATTTGGGGCGAAATTGGTACGAGGAAGGTAAATTATTAAAAAAAAGGAACACTTTTACCGATTTTATCGACTGTTCACAATTCCTAATTGACAATAAATACACCAGCAAGGAACATTTATATGCTATGGGAGGTTCTGCGGGGGGGCTTTTGATGGGTGCCATAGCGAATATGGCTCCAAGCCTTTATAACGGGATTATCGCAGCCGTTCCTTTTGTGGACGTGGTTACCACGATGTTGGACGAGTCTATACCGCTAACCACTGGGGAATATGATGAATGGGGAAATCCAAACGAAAAGAAGTATTACGATTATATGAAATCTTATTCTCCCTATGATAATGTCAAGCCGCAGGAGTATCCCCATATGTTGGTCACTACCGGACTCCACGATTCCCAAGTGCAGTATTGGGAGCCTGCTAAATGGGTGGCAAAACTAAGGGATACCAAGACGGATGACCATTTGCTGTTGTTGGATATCAACATGGATACAGGCCATGGCGGCGCTTCCGGCAGGTTTGAATCTTTAAGGGAAGTGGCCAAGGAATATGCTTTTTTATTGGATTTAGAGAAGAAAATTCCAACGAAAAAACCCGGAAAAACCACTAAAAATTAGCAATAATCCACCTAAACCCGGTATTATTAAAAAAAAATATTAATTTTGTCCCCATGAAAATTGTTGTTTTTAAATAAAACAATAATTTACAAACCTAGAAGAGTGTATGGAACATAAGATAAACGCTTATAATAACATCCTAGAACTTATAGGAGATACTCCCCTCGTAAAACTCAATAGAATAGCGGCTTCCTTCACAGGAAATTTTTATGCCAAGGTAGAAGCCTTCAATCCAGGACATTCTTCAAAGGACCGTATTGCAGCCTATATCATTGACGAAGCAGAACGTACAGGTATTTTGACCGAAGGCAGTACGATTATAGAAACTACTTCGGGCAATACAGGCTTTAGTATTGCCATGGTGAGCATTATTAAAGGTTACGAGTGCATATTAGCTGTTAGTTCCAAGTCTTCCAAAGACAAAATCGATATGCTTCGCTCCATGGGGGCAAAGGTTTATGTTTGTCCGGCCCACGTAAGTGCAGATGACCCTCGATCCTATTATGAGGTAGCCAAGCGATTGCACAGTGAGGTAAAGGGTTCTGTTTATATCAACCAATATTTTAACAAACTCAATATAGAGGCCCATTATAAAAGTACGGGCCCAGAAATCTGGGAGCAAACAAATGGGAACATTACCCATTTAGTTGCTTGTAGTGGTACCGGTGGTACAATTTCCGGTACAGGTCGATATTTAAAGGAAAAAAACCCCAATATAAAGATTATAGGGGTTGATGCATTTGGTTCCGTTTTGAAAAAATTTCATGAAACCCGGGAATTTGACAATAATGAAATCTATCCATATCGAATAGAAGGGTTAGGTAAAAATCTAATTCCAGCGGCAACGGATTTTGATGTTATCGATAAGTTTGTCAAGGTAACGGACGAAGAAAGTGCGCATACCGCCCGTGAACTTTGTAAGACCGAGGGTATGTTCGTCGGTTATACCAGTGGTGCGGTGACCCAGGCTTTAAAGCAGTTGGATGAAGCTGGTGAGTTTACCAAGGACAGTAACGTCGTTGCCATCTTCCCAGATCATGGATCTAGATATATGAGCAAAATATATAGCGACCAATGGATGAGCGATCAAGGATTTTTTGATAGCAAAAATGTGGGAGCGACCGAAAAGATACAGGTAATTAAATAAGGACAATCTTCTTAATAAGGATAAAAGTCAGCGCCCCATTTGGGGCGCTGACTTTTTATCTGCTATTTTGAATGGAACATGCTAGGATTGTTTAATCCCGGCCCAAGTTTTTGGTCTTTGCTGTTTTTTTATTTAGTTTCTTGACCAAGAACCATTTGACTGATATGGTTAAAGGGTAAATAGGACAGAAAAGTCCGAAAATTAATCAGGAAAGGGAATATCTGCGTTAAAAATTTTATGAATGCTTGTCAAAAATCTATACTTTTGCAGTGAATTTGTTTTGGATTTTTTGTTTTATACTTTAAATCAGTTCTTGGGATAGCGCCTTTAGGTAAAAGGAAAAATTTAAATGGATTCATTAAAAAAGCAGTCTAAATGAGAGACTTATTCGACAGAATAACAGAAAACAAAGGTCCGTTGGGAAAATGGGCCTCACAAGCCGAAGGATATTTTGTTTTTCCAAAACTGGAAGGACCCATTTCAAATCGAATGAAATTCCAAGGCAAAGATGTAATCACCTGGAGCATCAATGATTATTTAGGACTTTCCAACCTGCCAGAAATAAAAAAGGTAGATGGCGATACCGCTGCCGAGTATGGGGCGGCTTACCCGATGGGAGCTAGGATGATGAGCGGCCATACGGATTTCCATGAGCAATTGGAGCAAGAATTGGCTGCTTTTGCCCATAAGGAATCTGCGTATCTTCTTAATTTTGGATATCAAGGGATTCTATCCACAATCGATGCTTTGGTTTCCAAAGACGATATTATTGTTTATGATGTGGATTCCCATGCATGTATCATAGACGGTGTGCGGTTGCACATGGGCAAGCGTTTCACATTTAAGCACAACGACATCGAAAGCTTGGAGAAGAACTTGGATCGGGCAACTAAAATGGCCGAACATACCGGAGGCGGAATCCTGGTGATTTCCGAAGGTGTTTTTGGAATGCGCGGGGAACAGGGTAAATTGAAAGAGATCGTTGCCCTTAAACAAAAGTATAATTTTCGACTTCTTGTAGATGATGCCCATGGTTTTGGTACCTTGGGGGCTACCGGTGCAGGAGCAGGTGAAGAGCAAGGCGTACAACAGGATATCGATGTTTATTTTGCCACTTTTGCAAAGTCCATGGCCGGAATCGGTGCGTTTTTGGCAGCCGATAAAGAAATCATCGATTATCTAAAATATAATATGCGTTCGCAAATGTTCGCGAAGTCCCTACCAATGGTATATGTTAAAGGGGCACTGAAGCGTTTGGATATGTTGCGCACCATGCCAGAACTTAAGGCAAAACTTTGGGAAAACGTCAACGCCCTGCAAAGTGGCTTAAAAGCCAAAGGTTTTGATATTGGCAATACGAGCAGTTGTGTTACTCCCGTTTATCTTAAGGGAAGCATTCCCGAGGCTATGGCCCTGGTAAAGGATTTAAGGGAGAACCACGGGATATTTTGTTCCATAGTAGTTTATCCAGTAATACCTAAAGGACTTATTTTACTAAGGATGATCCCAACTGCAACACATACCTTAAAGGATATTGAAGAAACGTTGATCGCCTTTTCTTCCATCCGTGAACGTTTGGAAAATGGCACCTATAAAAGATTGTCTGCCGCAGTTGCCGCAGCAATGGGTGAGTAATATTCTTCATTCAAAGAAAAAGCACCAGGTTCCCATTGTGGATTTGGTGCTTTTTTATGATATTGGATAAGCGATTGAATTTTGGGTGTAGGGGTTAAAAATCAATCACGCCGTCACCTTCATCGGACTTATTTTTTTCCTTTTTACGTTGATTGCGTCTTTCCTTTTTGGATGGACCCAAATCGATATCTTCGGCCCCAACACCTTTTTTCTCCTTCTTTTTCATGGCATTTTTATCAATACTTTCCTCACCTTCTATGGGTTTAAGCTCATCCTTGTGCATGTCCAATCTATAAGAGGCACCAATTCCACCAAAGATTCTGGAGGGCGTGTTTTTAAAGCCGGTTCCCAAATTCATATCGACCTGGAAGTTTTCATTGAAAAGATAGGCCGCGCCGCCCCTGAGCAGAACATCCGAATACTGGTCGCTTTGAATGCCCTGATTCTCAATAAATACGCTCCATTTCGGATTTCTCAGCGCATAACTGAGAGAAATGATATAGCTCCATTCCGAGAATTCTGTCCCAATATAATCGTACGCAATGTTGGTAATAAGTACCACCCGGGGTGAAACCCTACTTTGGGTGGCCACCATGGCCCTGGGTGAAAAAGAGGGGTAGCCCACGTAATATGGATTATCTCCAATTAGGAAATTGGCACCGCCATAAATCGATACGGCCGGGATCAGGTTTTTCCATTTGAAACGGTGGTTCGCTTTCCAACTGTAAAGGTTCGGTTTGTTATTTTCGGGGTTTTTGAACGGATCAAAAATCAAATATTTTGCCCCCAATCGGTTTTTTGAAAAATCGGACCATGATTCTTCAATGCCACGTCCGGTGTAAGTTGTGTTTTGGCTATCGAATTCGCCATCATAGGTGATCTCCAAAGTTTCGAACAAAAGACCGTACCGTAAGGATAGATCAACACCAAAGATGTTCGATTCCGTCAGCATTTTGCTATGATCCCTTTTTTCATAAGAAAATCCGCCTTCTGCCTGCACCACATTTTTACCAACGGCATAGGCACTAACCGATTCTCCTGGTCGGTTGGAATTGATGACATCGGTATATTGTGAGATTCCTAAATAGGGAAGGGTCAATAAGGCAATTAGAACAAATTGTTTCATTGATGGGTATTAATTTATTGAGTTACTGGTTAATTTTCGATCGTTAATTATATTTATCCTCCTATCGTCCTATTTATCCTAATTGCTACCCCTAAAAATTTCTTTATTTGGGCACTATAGTAGTCGTAACGGGGGCTTTTATAATAACTTTAGGACTTTTACATTTCTTATACAACGTTAGAATTGTACTTTTGATATAAAGTTTGCTTATAAAATGGGGTTTTTAAGAACAATATTGATCATTGTGCTCGTGTACTATCTGCTAAAGATACTGGGTAGGTTGTTTGCACCCCAGCTATTTAGGTATGCGGCCAAGAAGACCGAAAAGCATTTCCGGGAACAATTTGGTGGATTTCCAGGGAATGATCCTACCAATGGAAGACCAGATGGCGAGGTAATAATAGATCAAAAATCGTCCAAGAAACCTTCTTCCAAGGAAAAAGTGGGGGAATACATAGATTTTGAGGAAATTGAATAACGCACTCCCTATATTTTAAAATCCATTCCCGAATTGTCAGAACCGCTTGCCCAGTTTCCCCAGATCGGCCATTAAGCTGGATCACTGTAAATTAGTCCATACCCATAAAATCTGTTTTGCAATGCAAAAAAAAATGGGCTGTCCGCCCCAACAATTTGGGATTTCGATTTTTACAACGGAAGGAGTATCTTTGTCGTAAAACCAACCTATGAAGAACAGTGTTAGGGCTTTATTTGTACATTTCTTTGTTCTTGTAATTTTTGTGGCAGCCTCGGTTGCCTACTTTAATCCCATACTCCAGGGAAAGGCTATATTTCAATCGGATATTGTCCAATTTACAGGTATGGCCAAGGAGCAGAATGATTTTCGCCAACGGACCGGGGAAGAGCCATATTGGACAGATGGTGCCTTTGGAGGCATGCCAACCTATCAGTTGGGCGCTTATTACCCAAACAACTATGTCAAAAAATTAGATAATCTCATTCGATTTCTACCGCGCCCGGCGGATTACCTATTTCTTTATCTTATCGGATTTTATATTCTGCTTTGCTGTTTAAAAGTAGATTATAGATTGGCCTTGCTCGGTGCTTTGGCGTTTGGGTTCTCTACCTATATGATAATTATCCTTGGTGCGGGCCATAATGCCAAGGCCCATGCTTTGGGCTATATGCCTATCCTTTTGGGAGGTATAATATTAGTCTTCAGGAAAAAATATTTATGGGGCTTTGTTCTTACAGCGGTGGCCATGGCATTGGAAGTACAGGCCAACCATTACCAGATGACATATTACTTTATGTTGTTGGTCCTGGTTTTGGGAATCGCTTACCTGGTAGATGCTGTAAGAAAAGGGAAATTAAAGCATTACTTTATTTCCGTTGGGATATTGCTTATGGCGGTGGTTCTAGGTATTGCTGCCAATGCTACCAGTCTTATGGGCACCAAGGAATATGCGGATTGGAGTACACGCGGAAAATCACAATTGACCATCAACCCGGATGGTTCCCCAAAAGAAAACACAAATGGGCTAAGCAAGGAATACATAACGCATTACAGTTATGGGACCGTAGAATCGCTTAACCTGCTGGTGCCAAGGCTTTTTGGGGGGTCCAATAGCGAGGATCTGGGTACGGAATCCAAGACTTATACTTACCTTACGGAACAGGGCCTATCCCGTTCAAAGGCACTGGAATTTACCAGTGGCTTGCCGTTGTATTGGGGCGATCAGCCAGGGGTTTCGGGTCCGGCCTATATCGGGGCCATAATCTTCTTTTTGTTTGTATTGGGCCTTTTTCTGGTAAAGGGAAAAGCCAAATGGTGGCTTTTGGGCGGCACCATTTTTTCACTTTTGCTTTCTTGGGGAAAGAATTTTGGTCTTTTGACCGATTTTATGATCGATTATTTTCCCCTTTACGATAAATTTAGGGCTGTCTCGTCCATTCAGGTTATTTTGGAGCTGTGCGCCCCGGTCATGGCCGTTTTGGGATTAGTGGAAGTTCTTAAGCCTTCCGTTGAAAACAAGAAAAAATTAAACGCCCTAAAAGCAAGTTTATTAATTGTAGCGGGATTGTGTGTTGCCCTTCTTGTTTTTAAGGGAATGTTTTCGTTTACGGGTCAAAGTGATGAAGCCTATCGAAAGTATTTTGGCGATCAAGTAGTTACGATGATAAAGCTGGATCGGGAAGCAGTCTATACCCATGATGTTTTTCGCTCCTTAATATACGTGCTCTTGGCAGCATTGGCAATCTGGGCCTATTTAAAGGAAAGGATAAAGCATAATCTTTTGCTAATTGCCTTAGGGGCCTTGGTCGTGTTCGATCTAGTGGGGATAGACCTACGCTACGTAAATAAAGAGGACTTTGTGCCTATGAGGCAAATGGACAAGCCGTTCCAGGAGACCGCGGTAGATCAACAAATTAAAAAGGATACTACGGTCTATAGGGTATATGATCCCACAGAAGGACTAAATGGCGCCCGTACTTCCTACTTCCATAAATCCATAGGCGGGTATCATGCGGCCAAACCGGCCGGCATACAGGATTTGTTCGATTTTCATATTTATAGGAACAATGTTCGGGTACTGAGCATGCTCAACGTAAAATACATTATTCAGCAAGACAAGGACGGAAAGCAATACCCCGCTTTAAATCCATACGCCAATGGCAATGCATGGTTTGTAGATAGATTGTTGCCCGTAACCAATGCCAATGCCGAAATTAAGGCCTTGGACAGCTTGGATGTTAAGAACGAAGCGGTAATAAACACTAAGAACTTTCCGAATATTAACCGTTTTGAATTTCAGAAGGATTCCACCGCTTCCATTGTCCTGACCCATTATGAGCCCAATCATCTTATCTATAAATCCAGTAACCCGAATCCCGGGGTGGGCGTTTTTTCGGAAATGTATTATGCGGATGGATGGGACGCCTATCTTGATGGGGTAAAGAAGCCGTATTTTGAAGTCAACTATGTACTGCGTGCCATGGACATTCCGTCCGGTAATCATACCATAGAATTTAAGTTTGAACCTAAACTGGTACAAACAGGAAGCAAAATAACCTTGGCCAGTTCCATTATTTTGATCCTAATTATTATGGGAGGTATTGGATATTCAATTTGGAAATCGCGTAAAGATGGAAAATTAAATTCGCTGTAGATACGCAATGCTTTGCGTCTCCCCAATGTATAGTGAGACCATCGTAAATTGTATCGCACCCCGAATTTCATAATAATTCAACCTATTCGACTTCATCGATGAAAAAAGTTCTTATCATCACCTACTATTGGCCTCCTGCAGGGGGTCCCGGGGTACAGCGGTGGTTGAAATTTGTAAAATATCTGAGGGACTTTGGAGTGGAACCCGTGCTTTATGTTCCTAAGAATCCGCATTACCCCTTGGTTGATAGGAGTTTTATAAGTGAAATTCCGAGCGACGTCAAAATCTACAAAGGTCCAATTTTTGAACCCTATCGATTTGCCGGATGGGTATCCCGTAAAAAAACGGATCGGATTAGCTCGGGTATTATCAACACTAAAAATCAGTCGTATCTAGAAAAGGTCATGCTGTGGATCCGCGGGAATTTATTTATCCCCGATGCCCGTAAATTTTGGGTAAAGCCTTCGGTGCAGTTTTTATCCGAAGTATTAGGTAAAGAAGACATCAAGACTATTATTACAACCGGACCGCCCCATAGTGTCCACCTTATCGGATATCGATTAAAACAAAAAACTGGGGTACATTGGTTGGCAGATTTTCGCGATCCATGGACCTCCATCGGCTATCACAAAAAATTAAAACTTACCGAGGCCTCCCAAAGGAAGCACAAAAGTTTGGAGTACATGGTGCTAAATGCAGCCGATAGGATATTGGTAACAAGTACTACCACCAAAAATGAATTTGCAAATATAACTTCCAAGCCAATAAATGTGATCACCAATGGGTATGATATGAGGCCGGAAAATAATGAAAAGTTGGATGACAAGTTCACCATTTCCCATGTAGGGTCCCTGCTTACCGGTAGAAATCCCAAAAATCTTTGGAAGGTGCTGTCGGAATTGATATCTGAAAATTTGGATTTTAAGAATGCGTTACAGCTTCAGTTTGCCGGTGTGGTAAGCAGTGATGTTTTGGAGACCTTGAAAGGTTTTGGCCTGGAACCCTATATTAAGTTGGAGGGATATCTATCCCATAAGGACGCTATCAAGTTTCAACAAAAATCGCAAATCCTCCTTCTTGCCGAGATAGATTCCAAGGAAACCAAAGGCATCATTCCCGGAAAATTGTTCGAATATATGGCAGCAAGAAGACCAATTTTAGGAATTGGTCCCAAAGGGTGGGAGGTAAGCGATATGGTTAAGGAGACCCGATCGGGCATGACGTACGACTATGCGGAACATTCCCGATTAAAACAATTACTTTTGGAATGGTTTGCCGAATATAAAATTGGCAAATTGGGAGTTGACTCCATAGGCATCGAAAAATATAGCCGTAAGGAATTGACCAGAAAACTGGCATCACAGATCCAATGGGAATAGTACTAAAGCAGTCCTTGAACAACACGATCGTCACCTATTTGGGTTTTGCCATAGGTGCGGTAAATACACTTTTTTTGTACACCCGGTTTTTAACGGATGAGTACTACGGGCTGGTCGGGGTGATTCTTTCAGCTTCGGCCATCCTGATGCCTGTGCTTGCCTTTGGGGTTCCAAATACATTGGTAAAGTATTATAGCAGTTTTCAAGACAAAAAGGACTCCGACGGCTTTCTTACGTTAATGTTGTTCTTGCCGCTTGCACTTATTGTTCCCATAGGGTGCTTTTCCTTTTTTGCCAACAACGCTATTGGCAATTTTTTGTCCAGGGAAAACGCCATAGTAAAGGATTACGTATGGTATATTTTTTGGGTCGGGGTGGCCTTGGCCTATTTTGAAGTCTTCTATGCCTTGGCCAGGGTTCAGATGAAATCGGTTTTTGGCAACTTCATGAAGGAAGTCTTTGGCAGGGCAGGGGTCACCATCCTGTTGTTGCTGATTTATTTTGATGTGATTTCGGTGGAAACATTTTTAAAACTCCTGGTGGCGCTCTACCTATTTCGTACCCTGATCATGAAAATTTACGCCTTCGGCATTAAAATGCCCAAGCTGGGATTTAGTTTTCCGAAAAATACGCGTACAATCCTGTCCTATAGTGCATTTATAATCCTTGGGGGATCTGCGGCCATTGTACTTTTGGAAATCGACAAGGTGATGATCAACCAATATATTCAGATTGAAAATGTGGCCTACTACAGCGTAGCCTCATATATAGCAATGACCATTGCCGTCCCCTCGAGGTCAATGCATCAGATCACCTATCCGATAACTGCGGAATTGTTGAATAGTTCAGACCTAGTGAGGCTGCAAAAGCTCTACCAAAAAAGTTCGCTTACCCTGTTCATTACTTCTGGATTACTGTTTATGCTGATTATAATAAATCTAGATGAGCTTTATTTATTGTTGCCCGAAGATTATCGAGGCGGATTTACCATAGTATTCCTGATTGGATTGGCCAAGGTTTATGACGCCCTATTGGGAAACAATAACGCCATTCTCTACAATTCCGACTATTATCGGACCGTATTGGCAATGGGAGTATTTCTAGCTGTAATTACGGTACTTTTTAATATGTGGCTTATCCCCGAATATGGATTGGATGGTGCCGCGATTGCCAGTTTTATGGCGTTTTTTATTTACAATTCTATAAAAATGGCTTTTGTGAAGTGGAAATATGGGTTGTTCCTGTTTACCTCGGAGACGTTTAAAGTGCTAATACTCCTCTTGCTTTTGGGGACCATTTTTTATTATTTGAATTTTCCCTTTCACCCCATTCCGAATATTGCCCTCAAAAGCGTGCTTGTCATTGTTATATATATTGCCATATTATATCGATTTAAAATATCGGAGGATGTATTTGGAGTATTGAACCAATTTTTGAGGCCAAAATAAATGACTATCTTGTTTAATGAAACCCAAAATAAATATTAGCATGAATAATTATCGACTTCCAAAACTTCCGGCCATCTATTTGTTTTTAATGTTGGCAATTGTCTTTAGTGGATGTAAACAATCCGCAATAGATCCAAACAAGGAAGAATGGATTTCTCTTTTTGACGGGTCCAATATCGACAACTGGACCCCGAAATTTAAGGGTTCCGAGCTCGGTGTAAATTATAAGAACCGATTTAGGGTCAAAGATAGTTTGCTCAGTGTACGATATGCCGCAATCGATACGTTTAACGAAGATTTCGGACATCTCTATTACAAGGATAAATTTTCCCATTACAAATTGAGGGCAAAATATCGTTTTGTCGGGGAACAACAGACCGGTGGCCCCGGTTGGGCGATCCGAAACAATGGCCTGATGCTTCATTGTCAAGAACCTTCTACTATCGGACTGGATCAAGATTTTCCTATTTCACTGGAACTGCAGTTGCTAGGCGGCGATGGGGTTCATAAACGTACCAACGCTAACCTCTGTACGCCCGGGACCAATGTAATTTTAAACGACTCCTTGTTTAAGCCACACTGTGTCAACTCAACTTCAAAAACCTATCCTGGGGATCAATGGGTAGAGGTGGAAGCCTTGGTATTGGGAGATTCCCTGATCCAACATATATTGGAGAACAAGGTGGTCATGGAATATCGGAAACCGACGATAGGTGGTGGAGCCATTAGCGGATATAAAGAATCTGCCTATAGGGAAGGGGCACCTATCAAGGAAGGTTACATATCCATTCAAGCCGAGACTGCCCCAATTGACTTTAAGTCCATAGAACTCCTGAATCTTTGTGGATGTATGGACAAGAAGGCTAAAAATTATAAATCCTATTATGTCAAGGCCGATAATTCGACTTGTGAGTATTGATCGATAGAATTACACAAGGCTAAGCCTTCTGTAGTTCATGGTTGAAGAAAAATTTGGGGCGCTCTGTTGAACCCATAAAAAACCCCCGCAATGGACGGATCCACTACGGGGGTAAAACTACCAACCAACCAAAAAAACTAATTATCTTCTCCTTGCTGACGATTGATTATTCCCATTGTCATCCCTGGCACTTACAGAATGGGATTTGTCAACCGACCTCTTGGTAGCGGACCTACTTGCGACATTATAATTCTTTGAACTTGCCTTATAGGGTTTGCCTACCGACCTACTTTGAGTATTGCTATTGGTATTGGCGCGGGCCCTTGAACTTGCCGAAGGGGATTTGCTTGCTGTCCTGCTGCCGTAACCCCTATCCGCAACTGCATTATTTCTGGAACTACTTTGTACGGGCCGAGCGGTAACTGTTTTTTCAGTTCTGGATCGGGTGACCGTAGACCGACTATTGTTGCTTCCCTGTGGCTTGCTATAGGTAGAATTGCTCCTGGATACCATTCTGGTTCCGGCATTCCTTGTTGGGGCACTACCTACCTGTTTTTTTGCTGTACTTCTGGAAACATTATTCCTTGATGCACTGCTGACGGAGCTTCTATAAGTGGGATTATTGTTCTTTTGTGCTGTAGCACTGCTCCTCGTACTCTGGTTTTTCCCGTTATAGGATTTGTTCGTGTTCCGCGCAACGTCGATTCTTCTTGCCTGATTATCATGGGCAACCACTCTTTTATCATTGCGATAAATGGTAGACCTATTGTTATAGTGTTTGTTGTAATTATAAGTGTGACCGACTTGTGCATATACCTTTCTGTGATTGTAATGGTAAGGTCTATAATAAGTATATCTTATGGGGTTGTAATAGGCCCTATAAGGTCTATTGTAAACTATACAATGTCCATAGGCAGGTCTTGCAAAATAGTTGTAATAGGGTCGGTACACATAATACCTATTGTATACGTTGATAAATCCGGTATGATAACTGTAATAACCCCTTGGGTCATAGTATACGTGCATACCTCCAACACGATAAACCCTACCGTTGTTGTAACTAATATTTATATCCCCTATTCTGGACACCCTTCCATAATAATCGTAATAGATTGGGACGTTCTCCACCTGCAATACGGCACCGTAATCATCATACTGCACATAGGGATCATAATTATAACCTGAATTAAAGGTGATTTGGGCCGCTCCCAAATTGACGTTGGCGTTTACACCGACCCTATTGTTTATATAAAAATCGAACTCTCCATCGGGATATACGGAGAAGGTAATTCCGTTTTCCTCAAAAATAAAGGAATTGCCGTACCCGTTCATAGGGGTTATGGCATTGGAATTGTCCATTGAATTCGCCGAGCCGTTCGTTATCCCAAAAACAAGGGTTAAAAAAAGAAGTGCTAGATTTTTCATGACGTTAGGTTTTAAGTTCGAGAAAGCAATTATTTGCGTTCGATAGAAATATTACAAAACACGTGCCAAAATATGCCAAATCACGCTAACTAGCTAATATTCAGTATAATAAAATTGTATTGCGTGATGAAATTGAAGGATGCAACTTTTTATTTCTCATAGATAGGAATCCCATTTGCCTTGCCAATTGCTTATTTGCCCTGGTTATTGGTTGTTCTAGTTTTTTGAGCAATCACGTGAACCGTTCCAAATTTTTGTACGTCAAGGATTTAAGGAGATTTTTTCGGAATACGAGTTTGATTAAATGCCGATACCGGAATAAGGCGAATTCATTATATCAATTTTTTTTGCCCTAGAAAAGATTGCTTAAATTGTAGGAACAAACGGATATTCTAGATTGGTTATTGGGTGACAGAACTAAACTAGCGATCCAAAAGCTTAGTAAAACGGCAGTAATGAAAATACCTTTATTTTCAATAGTATTCTTATTCTTTTTCATTCAAGGGATTGCCCAGCAAGTGAAAAGCATAAGTGGTTTGGTTACTTATTTAGACGAACCGGTACCCGATGCCAACATTCTGGTAAAGGGCACCTCCAATGGAGTCAAAACAAACGATAAAGGTGTGTTCCATATCGTAGCTAAAAAGGGAGAAATACTGGTAATTTCTTATGTTGGCTTGCAAACTGTCGAGATAACACTTACCGAAAAATCTTCCTTTTTAAGCATACCATTATCTTCCAAGGTGGAAGAACTGAATGAAGTAGTCGTTAAAAAGAATAGGCACAAAACCCAGAAAGACTTATTGGCCGACTATCCTACCAACAAAAGTTTGATAAAAACAAACTGGGGGATTCTAAATGAGGATCATTCTTCCTATTCTATAATGATATTTGATGGAAGTAATTTAAGGGGTGTCGATTTTTTAGCTTCGTTACAATTATTATACCCGAGAATGAAAATAAATGCAACTAGAGACAAATTTTATCTACCAAGCTATAGTTCGAGAGATGATATCACTGCAATTTTTGATGTGGATGGATTTATATATGTTACCCCTCCGACCTTTCTTTCGGTTGAAGATATTGATCGTGTCGCTTTTCTAACAAGAAATGGCACTTTTATTAGATATGGTCCGCAAGGTACAGGTGGGGTCATAATAATCAATACAAAGGAACAGACCCGTATAGACGATCTCGGTGTAGAAAGAACATACGATATTTCCGCCTTACGGGATAGTATCAAAACCGAGCTTAACGCAACGAAGGTATTTGCACCGAAAGTTCCCGGGTATATGGCAGCTTTCAACGATGCCACATCTGAACGCAACGCTAAAGAAATCTTCGATAACCTAGAGCGTGAAAACGTTGGTATTACGCCCTATTACTATCTGGAAACATCAAATTATTTCGAAAAAAAGTGGGGAGACTTCCAAGAATCCGATACTATTTTGAAAATGGCAGAAGAAAAACACCCTAAAGATGTTAACCTCCTCAAGGCCTTGGCATTTACTTGGGAGCAAAAAGGAGAATGGGACAACGCTTACCGATTATATCTCCAGGTTTTAAAACTAAGATCAAGGGATGGCCAGTCACATCTAGATTTGGGCAAGGCTTGTTCGGAATCGGGCAACTACCAAAAAGCCTTGGGTATTTATGCCAAATATGCAAGGGGAGTTCAACAATTGGATACGATTCTTTTTGGTTCTTTTGAAGCGGATCAAATAATGATTACAGAATCCAACAACATTCTCCGATTAAGAGGGAATGAACTATCCATTGATGGAATTGCCAAGTCGAGCGAGGAAGAGTTGGAAAATCAAAATACTAGGCTGGTTTTTGAGTGGAACAACAGCCAGGCCGAATTTGAACTTCAGTTCGTAAATCCTAGGGATAATTATGATGGTTGGAGCAATAGAGGTGAAGGTGACAATGAAGAAGTTATATCAAGTCAAAAGGGGCAGGGCGATACGAGCAAGCAATTCTTTTTGGATAATACCTTGACAGGGGAGTGGAAGGTAAATATCAATTATTTTGGGAACCAAACCATGGACCCTACATACTTAAAGGTCACCACCTATTTTAACTACGGAAAACCTACCCAGACCATGGACATCAAGGTTTTTAAGCTTACCGAAAAGCAGGTAAATACTAAATTATTAGTAGTTGATAATGTTGAAGAGCTGATAACAAACTAAGCATGCCGTCCGCATAAACCGACCAGCGCTCTTATATGTTAAACCGGTCTATTTTGCCCTACAACTTCTCCTTTAAGTAACGGGCAGTGTATGATTCCTTATTCCTAGCGATCTCTTCCGGTGTTCCGTAGGCCACCACATGTCCGCCGTTTTCTCCCCCATCGGGGCCCAAGTCTATAATATGGTCCGCGCATTTAATCAGATCCAAATTATGCTCTATTACGATCACTGAATGTCCTTTGTCGATCAGGGCATCAAAGGATTTCAATAATTTTTTTATATCGTGAAAATGCAATCCGGTAGTCGGTTCATCAAAGATAAACAGGGTTTTGTCCTTGGTTGTCCCTTTGACCAGGAAGGAGGCCAATTTGATCCGCTGGGCCTCCCCACCGGAAAGGGTAGAGGAGGATTGCCCCAAGGTAACATACCCCAGGCCAACGTCCTGCAAGGGCTTTAATTTGGTGGTGATTTTGGTCTGACCGTGTTTATGGAAAAATTGCACCGCATCGTCTATGGTCATATTAAGGACATTATCGATATTGGCACCTTCAAATGTTACTTCGAGAATCTCTTTTTTGAATCGCTTTCCACGACAAACATCACATTCCAGGTGTACATCGGCCATAAATTGCATTTCTACTGTAATTTCACCTTCTCCCTTGCATTTTTCACATCTGCCTCCGTCAACGTTAAAGGAAAAATGCTTGGGCAGGTAGCCCCTGATCTTGCTCAATTTCTGTGAAGTAAAAAGTTGACGAATATCGTCGTAGGCCTTTATGTAGGTAACGGGATTGGATCTGGACGATCTGCCGATAGGATTTTGGTCCACAAACTCCACATGTTTTACCGACTGAAATTTACCTTCAACGGAGGTGTATTGACCGGCTTTTTCCCCATAACCCCCAATTTCCTTCAATATAATAGGATACAATAATTTCTTTACCAACGTAGTTTTTCCACTGCCAGATACTCCCGTAACAACGGTTAGCACGTTTAAAGGAAATACAACATCTATATTTTTAAGGTTATTTTCCCTGGCTCCCTTAATTTCTATATAATTTTTAGAGGTCCTTCTGGCAGTAGGTACCTTTATTTGTAGAGTGCCGTTTAAATATTGGGCAGTAAGGGAGGTAGATTTTAAAATGTCTTCCATAGTCCCTGCAGCAACAATTTTCCCGCCATGGGTTCCCGCTTCGGGACCGATATCTATTACTTCGTCCGCGGCTTTCATAATATCCTCGTCATGTTCCACAACTATTACCGTGTTTCCCAGATTGCGCAGGGATTTTAAAACTTCTATCAGATTTTCGGTATCCTTGGGGTGCAGTCCGATACTCGGCTCATCGAGGATATACATCGAACCCACCAAACTACTGCCTAAAGAAGTTGCCAAATTGATACGTTGGCTTTCACCTCCTGATAGGGTATTGGATTTTCGGTTAAGGGTTAAATAGCCCAGTCCCACTTTTTCCAAAAAGCCCAGCCGGGCATTGATTTCCTTTAATAGTCTAGAGGCTATCTTCAGGTCCTGTTCGCCTAAAGTAAGCTCCTTAAAGAAATGATCCAATTTGGTTATTGGGAGCTCAACGAGATCGGAAATACATTTATCGGCGATTTTTACAAAATCCGATTCCTTTCGCAATCGTCGACCCTTGCACAGACTGCATTTGGTCTTCCCACGATAACGGGAGAGCATTACCCTGTTCTGAATCTTATAACTTTTTTCCTCCAGCATCTGAAAAAAATCATGGAGGCCTGTAAAATGCGAGTTGCCGTCCCAAACTACTAGTTTTTGTGCTTCGCTGAGCTGAAACCAAGGTTTGTGGATGGGAAAATCAAATTTATAGGCAGACTCCACCAATTGGTCCCTATACCAGCCCATGCTCTCTCCACGCCAGGGGAATACGGCATTTTCGTAGACTGAGAGTGCCGTGTTGGGTACAACAAGGTCTTCATCGATCCCGATGACATCTCCATAGCCCTCACATTTAGGGCAGGCCCCATAGGGATTATTAAAACTGAACAGGTGAACATTGGGCTCTAGGAATTTCATCCCGTCCAGCTCAAAGTTGTTGCTAAAACTGGTTTGGGCCCCTGTGGCCACCTCCTCGATGATACATTCCCCCTTCCCTTCAAAAAAGGCGGTATCTATGGCATTGGCCAATCGGTTATGGAAATCTTCATCATCCTTGGTAATGATTCGATCGATTACCAAGTAAAACTCCCTGCCCATTTCCGTAATGCTGTCATCAATACGCAATATCTCTCCTTTATACTTAATTCTTGCGTAACCCTGTTTGGAAAATAATTGGAGTGATTTTATGGGGTCCCTATCTTCGTTAATGACCACGGGGGCCAATAGCAACAGTTTGGTGCCTTCCTCGAAGGATTTCACGTGGTTTACCACATCGGTTACCGAATGCTTTTTCACTTCCTTGCCCGAGATAGGCGAAAAGGTCTTGCCAATGCGGGCGTACAGCAATTTTAGGTAGTCGTAGATTTCGGTAGAAGTACCAACCGTAGACCTTGGGTTGGTAGAGTTGACCTTTTGTTCAATGGCAATGGCCGGTGATATACCTTTTATATAGTCTACTTTGGGCTTGTCCAATTTTCCCAAAAACTGACGTGCATACGAGGAAAGGCTCTCCACATACCGGCGCTGGCCTTCTGCATATAGGGTGTCGAAAGCCAAACTGGATTTTCCAGAACCGGAAAGGCCGGTAATCACCACCAATTTGTTTCTAGGAATTACTACATCCAAATTTTTTAAATTGTGGAGTTTGGCACCCTTAATGATAATATTGTATTTAGGATCTGCTTGAAGGATTGTAGACATGTTGATAAATAAGTATGCAAAGATACAATATGGCCCCCTTAATATCCAATAAGCGGGTTTTAACATCGAAAAATGCCTTTCTCACAACATAAGTTTGTTCTTAAGGAGCTAATTTTTCTATATTTGAAATGTAATTAAAAACCTGATAGGCCTATACAGCATAATTACTTTTTTAAAATTAACCTTTTAGTACAAAGTCCTTTTCTTCCTATCCCCAAATTTTTTTGGGAACCATGGATGACAAGGCCCCTAATTTTAACCAAAAAAAGTAAGTTGTATGGAACTACAGATCGATGATTCTGCATTAGTAAAAGAGTATGTTTCCGGAAATGAAAAATCACTGGAAATACTGATTAACCGCCACAACCAGCGTATCACTAGTTTTATTTATTCCAAGGTATTGGATCGTGATGTCACAGAGGATATTTTCCAGGATACGTTTATAAAGGTGATAAAAACCCTTAAAAAAGGCAGTTATAGTGAAGAGGGTAAATTTTTGCCCTGGGTTATGCGGATAGCACATAACCTTATTATAGACCATTTTAGGAAAAATAAAAGAATGCCCAAGTTTGAGGGTAGCGACGATTTTAATATTTTTTCCGTAATAGGTGACGAAAAATTAAACGCTGAAAAGCAAATTATTAAGGATCAAATAGATACAGATTTAAGGCTGCTTATAGAAGAATTGCCGGATGATCAGAAAGAGGTGCTTTTAATGCGTATCTATAAAGATATGAGCTTCAAAGAAATATCCGAAAATACGGGAGTGAGTATCAATACGGCATTGGGAAGGATGCGCTATGCACTGATAAACATGCGAAAAATCATAGAAAAGCACAATATCATTTTAACGAATTAATTGGTTCTAGGACGAGTAGAGCAATATTTGTATTTTAGTTGCGTTATCTTAACATAACAAAGCTATTTTACATATGGAAAAAATTTACTCTACAAATTCAAGCACCCGTAAATTGACAAAGGCTTCAAAAGAAACTGTTCAATTTTTGCTAAATTATTCCAAATCGTTACACATTGCGGAATACCAGAATATCAAGTTCGAAAATATTTTGAACTAGGCAAGAATCTTATCAACTTATAAGAAAAGTCTTGATATATAGATTTCCCTCTATATATTAGGGCTTTTTGTTTTTAAAATAGGCGTCGATCACCTTTTTTCTGCCGATAGTTTTGGTAATGATGTCCTTATTTAGATCCCATCCCCTTGCTGGAGAATATTCCCTGCCGTAATAGATGATTTGCAAATGCAATTTGTTCCATATTTCCACGGGAAACAGTCGTTTGACATCGCGTTCGGTCTGTACCACATTTTTACCGTTACTAAATCCCCATCGGTACATTAATCGATGAATGTGCGTATCCACGGGAAATGCGGGAATGCCAAAAGCCTGCGACATTACCACGCTCGCTGTTTTGTGTCCAACAGCGGGCAACTCTTCCAATAATTCCATCTTTTCAGGAACATTTCCATCATACTTTTCTATAAGTATTTTGGAAAGTCCGTGTATGCCCTTGGATTTCATCGGGGATAGGCCTACGGGCTTTATAATTTCCCTAATTTCCTCTACGGATAATTTCACCATATCAAATGGATTGTCGGCTCTGGCAAAAAGTATCGGAGTAATCTGGTTTACACGGACGTCGGTACTTTGGGCGGACATTAAGACAGCAATCAACAACGTGTAGGGGTCCTTATGGTCCAACGGAATGGGTACAGTAGGGTATAATTCTTCCAATGTCCGAATGGTAAAGTCCACTTTTTCGGCTTTCGTCATAATTTGATTAATTTTGCTTGGATTGCGAAATTAGTTAAAAACTGACCAGATGCCGGAAGTTGGACGCTAGAAAGTAGAAAAAGAGTCGAAGTCAAAATTATGTTTTTCAAACATAAAACCTGAAACAACGGAAACCAAATGCCACTTTCAATCAGCTATCAACTTTTAATTCCTCCGCCTTCGGCACCCTGCCAGAATAATTGTCGGGCTGGCTCCCCTTGGAAAAAGGGAGGACCAATTAGTTTACAAAACTCATGGATTCATTTTTTTGTATACCCACCAACAAACAACTATAAACTATAAAACAACAACGATGAACACATTAAAAGTAGGGGATAAGGTTCCGGATTTTTCAGCCTTGGACGAAGAAGGTAAAACGATTAATCTATCGGACTATCAAGGCAAAAAATTGATTGTATTCTTTTACCCAAAGGCAAGTACCCCAGGGTGCACCATGGAAGGGTGTAATTTAAGGGACAACTACACCAACCTTAAAAAAGCGGGTTTTGAATTGTTGGGAGTAAGCGCCGATTCCCAAAAAAGACAGGCCAATTTTAAGAAAAAATACAAATTTCCCTTTCCGTTATTGGCCGATGAAGACCATACCGTAATTAATACTTTTGGAGTTTGGGGACCCAAAAAGTTTATGGGAAGGACCTATGACGGAATTCACAGAATGACATTTGTTCTCGATGAAAATGGAATCGTTACCAAGGTGATAGACAAGGTAAAGACAAAAGATCACGCAGCCCAGCTTTTGGAATAGATAGTATCAAGTACTTGCGCGGTTAGCGAACAGCGAAAGGCGCAGCAAAGCGTTTTGCATATTTATGCCTCTTCCTTCTCTTCCTCCATTTTTCGGGTAAACAGGTGTTTTTCCTTGATGATCTTGGCGGTTCCCTTTGGGAGTAAATCTTCCCATCCCGCTTCGCCGTTGCTAATTTTCTTAAGTACGTCCCTAGAAAATACATCCAAGACCTCTGGATCGTAATCTATGATATCCATTACTTTTCCATTATATTTAAAGAACTTGTAAAGTTCCTTCATCCTGGGATGTACCTTCATGTTGTTGCTGGTCATAATCTGGCCGGTCTCCGGATTTTTCATCGGATACAGATACACTTTTAAATCCTTAAAGAACAGTTTGCCAAAAGCTTCCAATATTCCACCGCTTAGATGACGATAATATTTTTCATCAAAAACCTCGACCAGATTACTGACCCCCATCGTAAGACCAATTTTAGCCTTGGTATAATTGTTAAAATATTCCACCAATTTATAATACTCCTGGAATTTGGAAATTAGGACCGTATGGCCCAGGGAGCACAGCAACTCTGCCCGGTCCAAAAAATCCTGTTCATCCAATTCCCCCGAAGCGGTGAGGTTGGACATGGTGATTTCAAAGACCACGATCGTGTTTTCCTCATCAACCGTAGATTCCCTTATGAATATTTCATAGGATTTTTTGAACATATCCATGTTTACCTTGGTCACCGGCCTAAAACTACCTCTTAGCGCCAAAATGTTCTTTTTGTACAATACGGTAGCCGGCAAAAGATTGTTTCTATCCGCACCGAACATCACGGCATCGGTCATGTCGTTTCTTATAAGCTGCAGGCTCATCAATCGGTTGTCCACCTCCTTATAATTAGGTCCCGAAAAGTTGACCATGTCTATTTCAATCGTATCCTTATCGATATGATCGTACAGGTATTTTAAAAGTTTTTTTGGTTTGTTGTATTTGTAGAAGGCCCCATATATAAGGTTAACTCCCAAAGTTCCCAACGTTTCCTGCTGCAATCTCGCCTCGTTTTGTCTAAAGCGGACATGGAGCACGATCTCGTCAAACTCCTTTTGTTTGGGGTCTAGCTGATATCGAATCCCAAGCCATCCATGTCCCTTGAATTTTTTGGCAAAATCTATCGTTGCCACGGTGTTGGCAAACGCAAAGAACAGCTTGTTTGGATGTTTTTCCCTACTTATCCGCTCCTCCATGAGCTGCATTTCATGCGATATCATTTTCTTGAGCCGCGGTTGGGTCACGTACCTGCCATCTTCTTCTACACCATATATTGCATCACTAAAATCCTTGTCATAGGCACTCATTGCCTTTGCAATGGTGCCCGATGCACCTCCAGACCTAAAAAAATGTCTTGCAGTTTCCTGACCAGCCCCGATTTCGGCAAAAGTGCCGTAAATATCCGGATTGAGATTTATTCTCAAGGTCTTGGCCTTTATGGATGGGATATTTTCGAACGCAGTATCTCTATCGAGGACAGAAGCCATTATATTGTGCTTTAGATGAAACAAAGTTAAATAAATAAGTCATAAATTTGAATATAATGGATGAAGGGTTGAAAATAACTTTTTTGGGAACCGGAACTTCACAAGGCATACCCGTAATTGGGAGTACGCATCCAGTTTGCTTTAGTAAAAACCCTAAAGACAAGAGGTTAAGGGTTTCGGTTTTAATCTCCTGGAAGGATTACAATTATGTTATTGATTGCGGCCCCGACTTTAGACAGCAAATGTTGCAGGAAAAGGTAACCAAATTGGACGGAATACTTTTTACCCATGAACACGCCGATCATACGGCAGGGCTGGACGATATACGGCCCTACTTTTTTCGACAAGGGGATATTCCGATTTTTGCCCATGAACGGGTGATCACTTCCCTAAGGAAAAGATTTGATTATATTTTTGCAGATGAAAATAGATATCCC
>JBLWZN010000009.1:0-96042 GCA_048266425.1 Sediminicola sp. | reverse complement strand
TAACTATGGCCTGTTTTCGGTTCCATCCTTGGAAACCGTAAAAATATGCTGGTCCATTAGCACTGTTTGTATCGGCCGTTTTGTCAGACAGCCCGACAAGATTTGCCCTGTCTTCCAAAATAGGGTCTAAATCGGCATCGTCAAACGGATTTATAAAGGTAGAAGTGCCAACGGAAATGTGGGCTGAATCGAACTTGTCAATAAAAAGTTCTGAATGCTCCCTATGTGAAGGAAGAAATTTGCCAAGTGAAACGTTGCTCAACATAAAGAGTACCACAATGCAAAGTAGGTTTTTCATAGTTTTGGGTTTGAAATTTGGTTTTGGATTGTAATTGAGGTTAATCTATTAGTAAGAAACAGGCGCTATCGACTTACATTAAAATTACATCTACTTCTTTCAATATTCATACGATTAACCTTATATAGTATGAATGGGCAATTAACAAAAAATATTATTTTTATTAACAGTATTTTTCTGTTTTTCGATGAAATACAGTCCTACGCATATTTTTGAATAATTTAGGAGAAGATATCATAGGTTACGGCCATAACATTGCCCAAACCCGACAATATTCGAGCTGAAAATCCAAAGGTAATCGAGGTTTTTATCAGTGGTGCCAGGAAAAAGTGATAAAAGCGGAGTTCCTCCTCCTGAACATCTTTATTCGTAGGAAGCACTAACGACTTGATTGCATTTGTCCATCATAATTCGAAATAAACAACTTAGACTATTAGACTACAAGCTGTGGACTGCCGTTTTAGAATTATTGGTATATTTCTGTATTTCCGATTGAAAAGACTGCAAAAATACCTCTTATTGGTACTTCATGACCGTATTAACTCCCGAAGTAATATTCCTTTTTCTCCATAACATTATCATTGGCATCGGTGGTATACTCAATCCGTCCAAAAGTGTCATAACCAAAATTAACAACTTCCTCCCTTTCATCGAGCGTTCTTATCACTCTTCCCATGTTGTCGTATAAATTTATATTTATCATGGCTTCGGGAAGACGACTATACAGTTTGCGCAGTTCAGGCTCTAAATTACTGGTAGCAAGGTTTTGCAGATTATAATACGAAACGTCCAAAGCATTTATCGCGTCCGTGTATTTAACGTTGGAAATAGTTGCTATCGGATACAGATTCCCATAGCCATATAAAACGGTTTTATATACTCCAAGGCCATTATTGCTTTCCTGTAAGTTACCATGAGAATCTACCATTGTAGTTTCATTATTGACTCGCATAGTGGTCGGCTCGACACCGGAAGTATTTTGATAAGCATAAATTTTTCCGTCCTCCTGTTTCCAAAGGGATCGTTCAACTGCGACTGTTTTACCTGCAACCACAGATTTTGTTTCATAAGGAAAACTCAACATATTATCATCGTTTACAAAACCATAATTTTGATAGGCATACTGTATGGAAGTATATTCCGTTTCACCATTACTATTCGTTTTGGAGGCATTGCTCAACATGCCCAAGGGATTATAAGTATTATTTGTTTCGCTAATGACCTCCTGCCCATTTAAGATAAGCGTTTCTATTTGTTTTTCAGGTCTCAAATAATAGCCAATATCCACGATTTTATATGAAGAGTTCATATAGTTTTTGGTGAATTTTTTCCAAACCGTTTCAGTTTTACTTTTAACAATCCCGTTTTTATCCGCAATAATGGTATTGGTAGGCAAACCCGCCATTTGCACATCATCGTCCCCAGTGTTAAAATACTTCTTTATTTTACCATTATTTCCACTGCCAAAACCTTTATTTTCTATTACTACCTCACCATAAAACGTAGTTTCATCGTTGGGCAGGGGCTGTGGACTAGTATAAGTATAGTTGGTTTTCCTTATTTCATTATTTCCATTGTCGATTTCTATTTGCCCAACTACAACATCATTAATGTCATTATCCACGCCATCATTTACAAGTCTATATAAATATGGAGTAAAGACATTAGATACTTCTCCCTTCAAAAACATGCTTCTTAAACTCATGAATTGATAAAATCCTCCAAATTTTGAGGATCCAACCGTATGTCTATTCGCCCCTACATCAATGCTCTTGATGTTACCATCTGTCTTATCCACAAACAGAAATAGGCTATTGTCAAGTGTTGTGCCTGTTGACAATTCGACAAAACTATAATTAAGTGTATTGGAGTAGCAGAAATTATTGTAAAGGGGAAGGGTTATACTTGAACCAAATTTAGATGAATTGTTATTTAATTCAATGGCCTTATTTCCCGCTACTATAAATTCCCTATTATACGCCACGGCGGCCCAGTACGCATTTGGAGAATAGGATTCATTGAAAAATCCTGAAATCCAACTATTATTATTTGGATCGTAATAGAAGTAAGATGCCTTATTCCTATTATTCTTCAACCGATCATACATCAAAATAAAATCTTCCCCAAAAGCGGTCGTACTATAACTGTTGAAGTTATCCGGATTCAAGCTGATGGGATCCCATGTATTACCATTAAACCTTGCTGATCTTTCTGGAAAGCTGTTATACCAGCTATTTTGTATGGTAAACATGGAACTAAGGGAAGGGTAAACCGGATAACTTTCAGGATAAGAACCAAGGATGTCGTCCACAGCGATCAAATTGTAATTTTCGTCCCATCTTAAGAAGGATTCTGGATTGTCCGGAGCCACGAAAGCCGCTATTGAATTATCGGGATATAAGACACTATAGTCCTCAATAGGGGTGAGATGAGATGTAGCATAAGCTGACCAAGATTTGGTCTTCCATTCTTTTTCGGCATTTAAATAATGAATGTAATAATTATCTGGATAGGTAACTCCGGTTACCATATTGGGACCGCCGTCTTCATTGAAAACCAAAATAAAGTTATTGGCCACCCCATAATAGTATTGACCATGGCCATGTTGTATCTGATCTTCGTTCCAAGAGTCTCCGTTCCAGTTATATGTGTATATTCTACCAGACCTATTTGTTCCAATCGTTACAAATCCATTTCCTGATTTCAAAACTGGATCTTCTTGCTTATTGGCATCATCATAGGATTCAATAGTAATGTCGGCAATATGTGATTCATCCCAAGTATGTCCATCCTTATTTTGATGAAATAAGTACAAATCGCCCTCGTCCGTATCTCTATTAAACCAAAGAAAGCCATAAAAGTCTTCTTCAAAAACAGAAAGGAAGCGATCCATTACCTTGCCTTGGATATTTTCATCGCTCAGTAATGGAGGAAGAACAAACTCACTGGTATCCCAACTATTCCCGTTCCACCAATGCCGAACCATCTTAAACCTATACTTGTTCCCCGATATATAATCGGCAGACCTATATAAACGAAGCACATAATTGTCCCTTGTATATGCCGAATGAAAGACATAACCGGAGGAACTAGGCAAAGGCTCCTCATATCTGTTCGCCGTATTGGTATACAATAATTTATTTTCGTAATTATAAGTAACAGAACCACCTGTTGGGTAGGTTACTTTTTGAAGCCCTCCCTTGAAATCTCCGGAAGAATAGTATTCAAAGTCATGAGAAGGAAGGGATGTACCACTATTATCTTTAAAAGTAATACTCTTCAAATATCTTTTAAGTGTATCAAGATTTAGTGATTCAAAGTCATATGCAAAATCATAAGTATTTACCACCTGATTATCTCTGTTGAAAATATCAACTGATTCCAGGAATTTCTTTTCATATCTTTCTTGATAAGCATCGGGTTCTGGGGCTTCGGCATGCGGATCATAATACTCATTAGGATTTTTGTTACCATAATTTAATTGTATCTTCCCTCCAGTCGACGATTTTATTTCACTGACATAAGAGGCCTCCGTGTATTTTGGACCAGAAGTGTTGATTCCTTGTTCTACCTTGTCATAAGTTAAGTCGATTCTATTGCCCCATTGGTCCTCAATTTTTGTTAGGTTCCAAACTTTCGTATGCTTGGAGGCTCCAGTAATATTTTTGGAGGAACCGATCCAGTTGCCCCAAGCAATTATATTTTCCTTGGAATTCTCTGTTGCCCCATAGGTATAGGTAACTCCCGAATCGTTTATTATCGTCCAAAAATCCTGTTCTACGATAACGACAGCACCATTAGCCATGTCCGTAGTGCTCTGGTTGTAACTTATTTTGTAGGGTACAAATTTTTCAGTCTCGAATTCTTGATACTTGCTGCCAACGGGTAAACTGGGTTCCACTTTTTTGGTACAGACCAGTTTTGTATTATTGCTGTTATCCTTTAAGTAAAAAACATCGTCATCCTTCGCGGCCGTTCCCCTATCGTCCACAACTATTTGCGGGACACCAATACTGAAACCTACCCCGACAGTACTTGTGGGACTGTATTTGTTCAATTCTTGTCCTATATGAAAAGCCGATGCCCCATTGTAGGCTAAGTTTAAAGGAAAACTCATCGTCCTAGCGGACATACTGCCCAACCGAACCGAAAAGGTAACTTTACCCGTTGCTTCGTTCACGGAGTTCTTTACCACGCCCTCGATATTCGCTCCCACTTGAAAAGGCGAAGGTTTAGGTGTTACAATATCCGATTCTTGGGCGGCCAGATTGCAGAATAGAAATAGAAAAAATAAATGCGTAGGTAGTCTCATTTTGGTTGGTTTAAAGAAGGGGTAGCTGAAAATAGAATTATAAAATTGGGTGGTTTATTAAGTTGGGATGGGTTTTACTTAATTAATTAAAATTTTGGTAAAAATTTGGTTTGAAATTAATTCTTCACTCTAAGTCCTAAAATCTTTGAATTCATGTGATTCCTAATAATTTAACATACTTTCCTCTACGGTAATTTCTAATGGAAGATATTCCACATCCTTTGCACCTCTAATGATAAATGTATAGTGCGTCACCTCTATTTTTTTATAAATCTCCAAAAAAAACTCCATGTCTTTTCTAGCACTATCAATATCTTGTTCATATATAGTTTTTTCTTTGGTCCCTAAGGTGAATTTTGAATACATCTTATCTTCTTTAAAAATAATCCAAACGCTAGCTTTCATTTTCTTGCCGAACATATCAACATTTATTCCAAGCACTTTATAATCCGTATTTAAATGAATTTCGAGGCCTTTTTTATAAGCATATTCACACGACTCCCTCAATTCACTGTTGCTTAATTTGTTTGAAGCTAATTTTAAACAATCGTATGCCTTCTGCCATAAAAGTTTATTTTTATCTAAATATTTCAATTTCATAAAACTATCTATATCAAATACACAGTAATATTTTAGATGTCCGTTATAATAATAAACTTCGTTTTTCAACCGCTCCGGATAACACTCATATGTTCTTTCTGTTATAAAGTGAATATTCATAAATTTTATTTTTTTTCCAACATAGGTTTCGTTCATTAATCTGTTTAGCAATGTGGACAGTCCAAAAAAATCTGTTGTCAAACCATAAAGATCTTTGTCTTCATCCTCGAACCAAAATAATGTTCTTTCTATTTTCATGTTTATAATTTTATACGTAAACCTGTGTCAAAATTAACAGGAAATGGAATTTTCATTCCTTCTAAAAAATACTTTCCAGTGCTGTTAAAATACAAACTTCTCATATATTTTTCTGATATATGGGCTTCATATTTTGGTTTTATATCAGAAAAGATACCCGTAGAATTAGGACCAGCCTCTTTAAGAGATATCCCGTACCTTTTTAAATTTGGATCTGTTACACCAAATTTATATACCTCGCCTTTTTCGTCAAATATGGTGTAGTTTCTACTTGGTTTTAATGACTTAGAAGATGTTGTTAATTCAATGGAAAGTATTTCATTATCGGCTTTGTTTTCTGCTTCAAATAAAGCTTTTTTGGCTTCTTGCTTCGCCAGATGTTTATTTCTATAATGAGTACCTGTAGTACCTATGGCGCTTATGACCAAGGATTGGGGAATGTTTTCAAGACTTCCCGAAAAAGAATCGTTCAAGCTTTGTCCCTGTACCACACCTACTGTTGTTTCCAACACAACTCCTGAGGCAACGTTGGAAACCGCATCCGATGCATATTGGGAAAACAACGAATTGGCCCCGCTGAACAATCGGCTGGTCTGGGATGAAATAAGGGGTGAAAGTTTAGAACCAATCCCTGCCGTAGCAGCTCCTATAACGGTTTCTCCCAACACCTGACCCAGTGCAACTTCTCCTCCATTTTTCCTATATTGGGTGGTAAAACTATTTCCAAAGGCCAATACGGCACCTCCAGCCACGGGGCCACCGTATAAAGATGCCATTCCAGAAACCCCGCCTACAGCGAAATAGGACAATCCATCCCCCAAGTTGTCTATATTATTCCAATTGGCTACGGTATTTATTGCACCTCCAACAGCAAATGCAATTAAATCATCAATTCCAGTATATTCACCATTTGGATCAGTATACGATACGGGATTATTTCCCATCGCCAAATAGGGACTCCCAAATTGATTTTGGGGATCTGTGGACATCCACCGGCCCAAGGAGGCATCGTACATACGGGAGCCAAAATCGTGCCAGTTGAGCCCGTTCTCATCTTGGTATTCCTTGCCCTGAAAGGTATATTTATAAACGGCGGCCAACCCATCCGTAAATTGTCCCGCTTGGATATTTCCAAAGGGGTAGTAATCGGTGTTGGACAATAGTTCCCCACTGTCCACAATGCCATTATCGTTGATGTCCGAATAAGAAACCCTATTGTTGCCCAAATGGTCTCCATAAATATACACATATTTATAGGTATTCCCTGATCTGTACACATAGCCTTCAGGGGTCGGGAAAAACTGTAATGCCCCATCTTGGTATTGAAAACCGCCCAAATAATCCGTAGCGGCCAATGTGGTAGTTCCATTGAGATATGTTTTATTCAATTTTTGTCCACTAGCATCGTAGGTAAATGCGACACTTTTATTGTTTGGAAGGGAAACCTCTTTAACCAAATCCAACTGGTTATAGGTAATCTGGGTAATGCCTTTGTTCAAATCCTTAATGAGATTTCCGTTCCCGTCAAAATCGTAGTCATTGCCACTGGTATTCCCGTCCAAGAAGCCTACAGAACCGTACGCATCCGAAACAGAAAGCAACTGGTTGCCACTAGAGCCATAATCATAGTTTAGTTGGTCAATGATATTGCCAGTGCCATTTCTACTTAGGGTCTTTATATTGCCATTGTCATCATATGAAAGCTGCGTATTGAAGTCCAGCCCTGTGTTACCGTTAAGGTTGTCGTTATATTGAAAATTACTGGTGGATAGTCTATTTAATTTATCATATGAATAAGCATAACTTCTTTTAGTGTCGTCATAGGCGGAGCGCCAAATGGTCTGGGAAATACTCCCATCATACCTAGCCGGGGTCGGGGAACTTCCTTCCGCAACTTGGTTATAATTGATCTTATAGGCAAATAGATTGTTCCCAAGGGCATCGACATCATTCAACTGCATCAATTGCCCATTGATATGATATTCGTAGGTCAACTCCTGTAAGGCATTGGAGGAAGAGGAACTTCCCCCAACCCGTTTTTTGATAAGCTGCCCCAGTTCATCATATTCGTTTTCCGTAATACGTTCTTCGGTTTGGCCGTTTATTTCTTGAAAATGCCCTAAAGGCCGTTCGGCATGATCATAGGTGAATCGATCATTGATTACCAACTCAGTAGCGGCGGTGTTTCTCTTATGTTTGGTAATCGAGAGCTCTGTCTTGCCCCTAAAATCAATCTCACTATCGGTGGTGGTATATCCATCCAGATGATTCTTGTTGTACACTTTTATTTCCCGGGCCTTTTCGTCATAATAGCTATAAAGCTTGGTCCATGTAGATTGCCCCAAAGTTTTGGAAAAATTTGCGGTCTGCAATCCTTTGGTCCGGGTTGTAACCGTTTGTCCCAGAATAGTGGTCGGGGCAACCGGTTTATCGCTATCGGTAAAAGCATAGTCATCATAATAATTCACCAATAGTATTTCGGCGATATTGTTTATCGGAAATGCGTTATTTGTATAATTTATAGAAATGTCGCCCATGGTAGCGGTTCCAGAAGTCCTTTTTTCAACATTTGCCAGATTATCGGTATTTCCATTGATATAATCGTCAACGGCCTGTTGTAATTGGCTCCTTGTATCGGTGGAGGCATATATACCCGAATATACGGGCCTGCCAAAAACATCGTATTTGGTAAAGAACCACTGATTGTTGGAAGCAAGAATGGCATCTTGGGTTAGAATCGGCCTATCCAATTGGTCATACACCAGATGTTCCCAATCCCTTCCTGGAATTCGTTGTGCTATTTGCCGATTATACCCATCATACTGATATTGATAAATCAATTCGTCATCAACGGCATAGGTGCCTTGAGAGGTATCTACCCCAATTAATGCCTTGGGAGGTAAAATATACCGTAATCGATCCTTAACGTCATACACATTTTGGGTAACCAATTTTATTACAGATCCATTTGGTCCTTCGTCATAAGCCATCTTTGCAATAGTTCTGCCATTCTTATCGGAATAACTTTCCATGGTATTGAAGTTTCCATCGGATGTTTGCCAATTTTCATTTTTCACTACATTCTTTAGGAGTTCATTTACTCCATAACTTCCTTTGGTCACAATCGGGGTCTCGCCAGTATCATCAATGGTAAATTTTATAATTTCGTCAGTGGCGGTGTTAGATTCATATTCCCGTTTTTGTGTATGGTCATTATCGTTATAGGAAATAATTCGCCAATCGTATCCTGGGAAAGCAGTCTCCGATACCCTATTTAATGGAGAGCCATCAAAAGCCGTTTCCCCAAAGCTATATGTATCGCCGTATTTTGATTGGTAATAATTAGTTTGCTGATTTTTTGCATCAATAATATAACTTCCAGTATTTTGGTTAGCCGCATAGGGTAAATAATGCTTGGCTTCCCTCCCAAATTGATCATAATTGGTAAATTGCACTAGGTCATTGCCATCGGGACTTTGTCTCTTGGCAATTCTTTGAACAGGCCTTCCTAATCCATCCAGATATAAAATTTGTTTTAGGATATTCCCATTCCCGAGCATTATTTTAATGGTCACGTCTCCGGTAGCGTGAAACCCATCCTTTAAAGTTATCCCTTGTTCTGCTGTAAACGTTCCAGAACTAACAGGCCCTTCCAAAACCAAATTGCTTATGGTAGGTCCTCCTTCCATAACAGCTTCCAATTCAGAAATGGAAAGTTCCGATTTCGGGTTTATGGTTTTTATATAGTTTACAGAGGTGACATCCCCATCCCCTACCACTGATAAAACAATATTGTTCCTAACTAGGGTGAGATCCGTTACAATATCACTTGTAACCTTACAATAGTAGATCCCTGAATCTGCTAATTGGGCGTTAAGTATGGTATAGATGGCACTGTCTGGAGCACCAGGAATGGCAACCCCATCCTTGAACCATTGATAATGATTTTGGCTACCACTAACGGTGGTAGTCATGGTTATTAGTGCATTTTTGGCAACCGTTATGTTTTCTTCGTTGTTGACTTTGGCCTGCGCACTATAAGTAAAATTGGATTGTGATTGATAAATAGTCTCAAAATCCCCGAACGTGAACCTGTTGGAGGTTATCCTGTATCTTCGCAGATCGGGAAAATCGGATAGGTCAGGGACTGGGCCCGACAGGAAATTCTGATGGAGGTCGAAATAATTTAGGTTGATTAGGGATACAAAGTTTGCCGGGATGTTGCCTGAAAGATGATTGCCATTTAAATTTAGAGCTCGTAAATTTGTAAGAGATCCCAAACTTTCTGGGATAATGCCAGTAAGTTGGTTAGAATCTAGTGCAAGGGAGCTCAATTGAGTCATATTACCTAGAGCTTTTGGAATACTACCTGTCAATTGGTTATTGTACAGAAGTAAAGTTGCCAAGTTGGTCAACATCCCCAAGCTGCTGGGGATCGTACCGGAAAGCAGATTGTGGTCTACCCTAAAAACGTACAGGTCGGTCATCTGCCCCATACTCGCCGGGATATTTCCAATGAGCTGATTTAAGTTAAGTATAAGATATCGCAGGTTGTAAAGTAATCCTATGCTATCGGGGATGCTCCCGGAAATCTGGTTATTACTAAGATTAAGGATATCAAGGCTGGTCAGATAGGCAATACTGTTAGGAATGGTTCCTTTAAGACCATTATTGGAAAGCTCTAGTTTTACAACATGGTTCCCGCTTATTGTAATACCTCTCCAATCATTAGTTACCGAACCACTAAAATCCCAGTTATTATTGGAAACTGTATCGTTTTCACTTACCCAATTGGGACCACCGGTAGCATTATAAAAATCTTGAAGGGCCGCCAGTTCAGAGGGAGTAACTTGTCCCATAGACCAAATAGAACATAGAGCCATAAACAATGTCGTTAAATATGCTTTCATAGGTCGATTTAAGTTATGAACCATTTAGATTTCATGAGAGAATAAGAAAACTAAACTTAACAGATTGCCCGTTTGTTAAGTCTTGTTTAAGCTCCGAGCCATTCACTCCCATTTGTACAAGTGAAGAATAATTGTTGTATTTATCCACAAAAGGGAGCCCTCTATTTCCTAACGATTATGTTCCAAAAGTTCTATTCGCTCTTCAAGATTATTTTGGAGTCTGTTCTGCTGTTTTTGGTTTTTGTCCTGTTCGAGGATATATAGAGTAAGTTCTTCTATTTTCGCGAGTAGGACCCTGTCCATCTCTCCGAGCTCAATGCCGTTTTTTACCACATCAGCTGTCGATGGTACGTTCACCAGATGGCCCTTGTCCAGAATGTGTCGCTTCACCTCTTCCAAGGTCGGAAGTGGGTAATCCTCCGTAAAGACATAGTCCGCCCAACCGTCGAGGTCTACCTTGACCTCCTTGGTGTGGATCTTTCCGTTTACTGCCAATTTGTATGTGCCGGGGTCGGTGGTTCCGATCCCGACATTGCCATTATTGTAATAAATGTCGCTGCCGGTCTGTGTCCAATATCCGCCACCAGACCCTCCTCCACCAGATTGTCCGGCATCCTCGGGAACTCCCGCAGACGCAAAAGATCCTGGGCTGCCCATATTATTGTAATCGGTATCCGAGAATTCAGGGGAGATTATGGACAATGAAATTCTGAATTCGGAAAGTTCGCCTTCCAGTTTGCGGTCTTCACCAAGAATATTTCCAAGCATAATCAAACCATCTTGGGCCGGTCTGGGCCAACCAATTCCACTAGAAGGAGTCAAGGAAGTAGGGGTGCCATCCCCGCGCATCAACTCCCCTTCGCCTATGACTGTAGTTTCCGAAACGGAAAAATAGTGCCATCCCAATTGGTCCGATGATGGATAGTAGCGCATACCCTCAGTTGAATTTGCACTATGCACAGCTGAACTGAACCAGGTCCTGGCAGCTATTGAATCATCGTTGCCATAACTCTGTAAGGACATCCACCCCGAATTGTTACCCAAAGAAAATGAATGTCCAAAATTGGTAGTATGGACTGTGTTTTTTTTCCAGATGGATACACTAACGTCCCCGCTCAAATCAATCCCTCCATCCGACATATATGTGTAATCGGTTAAACCATCTAATTTCAAACTAGTTCCCCCATAAGGCGTGGCCCCGATTGTAGGGGAACCGTTTACCGTCAGATTCTGTCCGGTGGCACTGTCGAACAGACCATTGTGCGAAACAAAATAATAATTGTCCCAGACGGCCCTGCTCCCATAAGTATCTGTGGGAGTTGGCTGAACCTCCCCTGCCTTGTTGTACCATACGTAGATTGTCGTATCCGTTGTGGGGGAAAGACTTGGTATCTTTACCCATATCTGGCATTTTCTGTTGGCCGGTGTGGCACTGGTTACAAACTCCACTACCTCTATGGCCAATCTGTTGTTTCCCGCCGCATCGCTCGAAAAACGAAGGTCGCCACCTCCGTTCAGTGCTGAATAGGCGCCACCGTCGACTATTTCATTGTTAAGGTGGTCCAAGGTTACCAAAAAGGGGAAATCCAAGAGAGCATTCGTTCCTTGTACCATGGCGCTGTTTATAACTATGGCCTGTTTTCGGTTCCATCCTTGGAAACCGTAAAAATATGCTGGTCCATTAGCACTGTTTGTATCGGCCTTTTTGTCAGATAACCCGACAAGTTTCGCCCTGATTTCCAAAATAGGGTCTATATCGGCATCGTCAACCGGGTTTATAAAAGTAGAAGTGCCAACGGAAATGTGGGCTGAATCGATCTTGTCGATAAAAAGTTTTGAATGCTCCATATATAATGGAAGAAATTTTCCTATGGAGATGTTGCTCAACATAAACAGTGCCGCAAAGCAGAGTAGGTTTTTCATGATTTTGGGTTTAAGTTTGGTTTTGGATCGTAATAGCGAAGTACTCCGCAAGTTAAATATTAATGTTTTTCCTATATTATTTATTACTTCTTTTCTTAATATATTAGTACGATTATACTTCTTTACAATAATTATGGATTGGCAATTAACAAATTATTTTCTGTTTAATTAACAATCTTTTTCTGTTTTTCGATGAAATGCATTCTGTACGAATATTCTCGATTTTTATTATTGTTTTATATAATAATACCCATTTTTAAAAGTTATATGTACTCCCAAATCAAGCTAAATCGTGCACTATTATGCCTAAAATCAATACAAAGATTCCCGCCCTAAACCTACAGGAGACCCTAATAGTACTGGCAATTATTGGTATTTTGTTATTGCTCGCGCTTCCAAATCTGATGCCATTGATTACCAAAGCGAAGAGCATCGAGGCGCAGACCCAGTTAAAGGCCATCTACAATGCAGAAACTACTTACAGGTATATGTACAGTAAATTCAGTACCGATTTTGGCGAAATCGATTTTGAGCCGCCAAAAACGGTTAAGGATAATGGAACGGCAAATTATAGGTACGAGATCTTGAGTGCCGATAATGCCAGCTTTAAGGCAAGGGCAGAGGCGGTAATGGATTTCGACGGGGACGGTATACTAAACGTTTGGGAAGTGGATGAAAGCGGAAATCCCAAACAAATCATCAAGGATTGATGATTATCATACAACTAGCGGTCATGACCTGCTGTGGATGGATCGCCTATCAGGATTTTAGGGAAAGGTCGGTGCTGTGGTTCCTTTTTCCAATAACCGGCCTATTGCTTGCCAAAATATGTCTAATGCATATTCCCTGGAATCAGTATTTGATCTTTACGACCACCAATGTGCTGTTGGTCAGTGGCATCCTTTTGTTGCTTTTTCTGTACACCAAACACATAGCCGGGAAAAAATTTCTCAATACGAGTTTCGGACTGGGCGACATGATGTTTTTTTACGCCTTTGCCCTTGGTTTCCCTACTATAACGTTTGTGTTGCTGTTTGTTGGGGCCATACTGTTTTCTTTGGTAGCCTCTATTGTCCTTAACGGCAGGCATTCAATGGATACCGTTCCCCTTGCCGGCCTAATGGGGATTTTTATTATTGTAGTTACCCTCGTTAACCTATTTCCTGGGACTCCGTCCCTATTTATACTCTAATTCAGCTTTATTTAAAATTAAAATTAACCAACTCATTTATGTACTTGCTCCCCCCTTACCTACAACAAAAGATTACCTCGGAACAGGCCTTCCATTATAGGATAGTTCCAGTGGCACATACCCATGAGGGCATCAAGTTCAAAACGGACAATGATTCCCTGGAAAACCTTTTGTCGGAACTGAAAATCGTTCTGGATACCCCGGTAGCCCTTGAACCTTGTGGGAAAGAGGAAATACAAAAGTACTTGTCCACCAACTATAGACAAGCTGCTCCCAATAGTGGTAATAAACTTAATTACACCAATGATTTTCTTGAAAAGATACTTCTGAGCGCCAAAAATATAGGCAGCAGCGATATTCACTTCGAACCTTACGAAAAAAGATGCAGGATCCGTTTTCGGCTGGATGGCAAGCTAATAGAACAGTTCAATGTACCCGTGGAAGAATATCCGACCATTATCAACAAGATAAAGATCAAGGCCGATCTGGATATCGCTGAAAAGCGCTTGCCCCAAGATGGGCGTATCGGGATAAAGGCTCACGGAAGTGAATTTGACATAAGGGTCTCCACGCTTCCTACCTTGCACGGGGAAAAACTTGTATTGCGGATATTGAGCAAGGATACGGAATCGGTCGAATTGGAGGGGCTGGGCTTTACGGACGACGAACTCCAACGCTACAAAAAAGGAATCAAAAAGCCCAACGGAATCATCTTGATCTCAGGTCCTACAGGCTCGGGCAAAACTACAACCTTGTATGCTACCCTTAAATATCTCAATGACGGGGAGACCAATATACTGACCATCGAGGACCCAATAGAATATACTTTGGAAGGTATCAATCAGGTGCAATTGAAGGAAAATATAGGCCTGGATTTTGCCAGTACCTTGCGGACGTTCCTCAGGCAGGATCCCAATATTATCATGGTAGGCGAGATAAGGGACGTCAAAACGGCAAATATGGCGATACGGGCCGCGCTTACGGGCCATTTGGTACTCTCTACCATTCACACCAATTCCGCTTGGGCGACAATCTCCAGATTGATCGATATGGGCGTGCCCCATTTTTTGATCGCCAACACCTTAAATATGAGCGTGGCACAGCGACTCGTTAGAATGCTCTGTTCCGACTGTAAGGAAGAGCGGCCGATCGATCCCTTTCTGTTCCCAGAAAATTTTGAAATTCCCAACGACCTTGTAAAGCATTTCGTAGCCAGTGGCTGCAACAACTGCCACCATACTGGGTACAGGGGGAGGAAAGCTGTGTACGAAATTTTGCCCATCACCCGAAAACTTGGTGTGCCGATCAAGGAAAACCATCTTGAAATCGATGGCTACCTTAAAGAAAACAATATAACCAGCCTAAGCGAAAATGCCGTGGCTTTGATAAGGGAAGGTATTACTTCCATAGACGAGGTATATGCCTTTTTAATCGACTAGACCATGAGGAAATTTTTAATATTGTTCACTTTGTGCTGGTTTTTTAATATTTCGGCACAGGAAACCACAAGGATCCAACAAATTCAGAACAGTTTGGAACTCCTTGCCCTGGACAACCCGGAACTTAACGAAGACCTGAAATTGGAAATCAACGTGGCCAACGTTACCTTGCCCAATTTCTTGATCGCAGTTTCCAAGGTCCATGGCCTTAACCTTACCGTTTCCCCCGACATAGGCAATATAACCATCGTGAACAACTTTTCCGACGTTACCGTGGCCGACCTGCTGGTATACCTTTGTAAGGAGTACGGGCTCGACATAGAATTTACCGGAAATATCCTATCCATAAAAAAATATATCCCTCCCATGGTGGAACCAAAGGAGAAGGAAATTTTGGTAGATTTCGACCCGAACGATAGGTTGATATCCATGGACCTTAAGAACGACCCCCTGGAAAGGGTCTTTCGAAAGATCATGGATCTGAGCCAGGAAAACCTATTATTTGCCAATGGAATGGAGAACCTGCCTTTGACCCTACATTTAAAGGATGTCCCGTTTGATACGGCCATGGAAAAACTTGCCGCAATGAACGGGCTATCCCATTCCATTTCAAGGGATGGATTTTATCTTTTTAGCACCCCGGATGGTCTTGGTATAGAAGGTAAAAGGTCCATCTCCTTTGGAAACAGTGCCAATTACCAAGTTAGGGATACCCTCCGAAGGATTCTGGATGTGGATTTCAAAAATACGCCAGTGGCAACGTTTATAAACGGATTGACCTACGATCTAAATTTGGACACCTATATCGTTACCCCATTGGAGCAGGCGGGAAAAGTCACCTTTAATGCCAAAGGCATCGGCTTTGACCAACTTTTGGAACATATCTTTGAGGGAAGGGAGACCAACGGGCAGCCCATTGCCGCTCCGATCCCCGGAAACAGGTTACAGACCGACGTGCAAGTAGGTGGTTCCAAAATGGGAGGAGACTCCCATTTTACGTTCAAGAAAGAGAACAATATTTACTTCTTTGGGACTTCGGACCAACTGAGCCTACGTAAGGTCGAAGTTGTTCAAATGATGCACCGGTCCGTGGAACTTTTAAGCGACCCTGAATCGTTCCCAGGGGGATCTCGCTCGACTGGAAGGACCCAAAGTACCAACATAAATTATTATGACACCAACAACCAACAAGGTAGCCAACAATTCGGACAGCAGTCGAGAAACAACGAGAGAAGGAGCATAAGTACCAATACAGGTAATTTCGGAGCCTATAAAAATGGGGCCGAGGCCTTGATCAATATACTACCGGACGAGATTAAGACCGATCTGGATATAAGGGTCGATACAGAACTCAATAGCTTCCTGGTAAGTGGTCCGTCCAGCCATATCGACCGATTTAAAAAATTCATCAAGGAAATCGACAAGGCAGTGCCCGTTGTGCTTATCGAGGTGATGATCATAGCGGTCAACAAATCTGCCAGTGTGGAAACGGGAATCAGTTGGGGAATCGGTGATTCTCCTGTTACCACCCAGGGGAAGTTGTTCCCCACCACAGATGCGACCGTTGGGGCGAGTACGATAAATAAAATTCTCGGCGGATTTACGGGTTTTGGTTCATTCAATATTGGTCAAGTAATACCGGAGTTTTTTGCAAATATCAAATTAATGGAAGAAAGTGGAATAATCAAGATAAAATCCACGCCCAGGCTTTCCACCCTGAACGGACATAAGGCCAGTCTGTCCATTGGGGAGACCACCTATTATGTGGTTACCAGCCAAAGTTATTTTGGCTCACAAAATCCCATACCTACGGAAGTGCGCAATTACGCTCCTATTGATGCCGAACTTGCAATAAGTATAAAGCCTTTGGTCTCGGGCGATGGCCAGGTCACATTGGACATCAGTGTGGTCCAATCGGATTTTAGCGGAGAACGGATCGAGAACGACGCTCCCCCGAACATTACCTCCAGGGAGTTCAGTTCCATAATACGAATGCAGAACCAAGATCTGGCCATTTTGGGAGGGCTGGAGGAAAAAATGAAGAACGATAGGGGAAGTGGCGTGCCGTTACTTGCCCGTATCCCGATCATAAAATGGCTTTTTAGCGAACGTAAAAGGGAAGACGAGCAAAAAAAGTTGACCATACTCATAAAACCAACGGTAATCTATTGATGCTGCAAAGATTAAAAACATACTTAACAGAAGGCACGGTGTTTTCCAGTCTGGAAATCCGTGGGCACATGGACAACGAATCCTACTTTCTGCTCACTGTTAAAAAACAAAACGGGGAACTGCATATGCTGCGTACCGAACGATTGGATGCGCTTGAAAAAATAAAGGCTTCGCTTGCGAAACGTGTTCCATTGCTATTGATCATAAACACCCCGAATATCCTTACCAAGCAGATTGAAAACAGGGATTCCACTTCCCCAGAGGCTATGGTCGACCATGCCTTTCCCAATCTGGATATGGGTTCATTTTATTATGAGATTATCCAGGATACTTTCCGGCCAGTAGTGTCCATCTCAAAGAAAGTATATGTGGGGGGCATCATCTCAAAACTGGAACAGGTTGGTATATCCATTTGCAATGTTAGCCTCGGATTTTCCCCTATATCATCTGTACTGGCTCATTTTCATCTGGAAAACATTATAATTTCAAGTTTTGAACTGTCTTTAAAAAATAAGTTGATTTCTAAAATTTCACCAACTTCCCAAAATATAATAGAAAATTACGATCTAGACGGAATCCAGCTAACGAGTTGTTCCATTTTAGGGTTTTCTGGAATATTGGGCCATATAGGGCATTTTAGATCCATTTCGAATTTTGATGGGCTACGGGAAAAATTAAAAAATGATTACAAGAACGATCGAATCTTCCAAATGGTCACAAGGGGTGGTGTTCTTTTTTTTCTGGTCCTGCTGCTCATCAATTTTCTTGTTTTCGATCATTACACAGGGAAATTAGAAGCGTTAAAAACCACCTCGGACATGTCCAAAAGGCAAATGGAACAGTTAAGAGAAGTCCAAGGGTCCGTCCAAAAAAAACAGCAAAATATAGAACTGTTGCAGGCTTCCACAAATTCTAGATCCACCTTTTATCTGGATCGCTTCGCCAACAACCTTCCAGCTACGATTCTTCTTTCCAAGATCGTCTATCAACCGTTAAAAAAGCCCGTTCGTGGGTCAAAACCTATTGATCTGGAAACTAACTCGTTATTGGTTTCGGGGGTTTCGGCCAATAGTGTTGATTATTCAAATTGGATAGCCGAACTGGAAAAAGAGAAATGGACGGCCAAAGTCGAGACAATGGACTACGACTACGTCTCAAAGGAAAGTTCCAATTTTTCCGTCAAAATAGAACTTGATGAAAATTAGCCTAAAAAATAAATTGCTGTTTGCCGGAACGCTCCTGCTATTCTTGGCAAGTTATAAACTGGCGATCCGAAATAGCATTGCGGCCCTGCACGAATACAGGGAATTGACATCCCGGTCCGATCTTACCGGCGATATCCCTGAAAAGATCGCCATTTTAAGACAGAAGGAAATTTATTTCGATTCCATACTTTCAAAAATGGATCTGGGGGATACCTCAATTCAAAACAACCTTCTTAGGGTTCTAAACCAAGAGGCAATGAAAAACGAAATCCGGGTCATGGATTTTAACGAGCCCCATACCTTTATAGAGGATGGCCACCGGACAAACACCTATTCCTTTAACCTTAAGGGAGGTTATGGCAATATCTTAAAAACAATCCACAACATTGAACAAAAAGGAAATTTTGGCAAGGTCGTCCATTTGTACTTTGAAAAAAAGAAAAACTACCGGACCAAAGAATCCTACTTAGAGGTTACTGTTTTTGTTCAACATATGCAATGATCGGGTAATAGTTGATGACCTACTTCATTTTCAATATTCTCCTTAAATATTTATTTTCACTCTAGGTATTCCATCCCCTCACCACATTCCCGCTCCATTCCGTTTCTCTCCATATTGGGAAATAAGGTTCGTCGGCAATTCTAGGCCACCACTTAAAGCTCATGTTTTCCTAGGGAGTTACTTATCCATTAGTGACAAAATCCATAGATACCAGTTCTCACAACCTCCCTTTTAGGAGCAAGGGTCCCAGTTTGTATTTTCATCTGTTTCCTGTGGGCTCCATGATCCGCCAAATTATTTGGACCTGTTTCCCGGCCAATCACCATAACTTTTTTACTTGCAAACAATAACCTTCTTTCATGGACGACGGCCTTTGAAAGAAGTGAGTTCAAATACCCTTCTGCAGCCCAGTGATTATTGAAAAGGGAAGAGGGCATGGCGCGGGAAGCCCAAACTCCTCCTTTTAACACTAAACCGTATTAGAATGACACTAAAGTTAACGGATTCCTTCATTAAACTAATAATTATCTCTTGTACTATTTTGAAAAATCAACAGTTCAAATGTTGTGCCTATGTTGTACCCAGGCTAAAATAAAAAGGGCTCCAATCTCTTGGAGGCCTTGTGTTTACTGGGTCAAGGTGGCAGAGTCATAACCTATGGACTTTTGCTCCAAAAACAATTTCTACAATTCATCAATTTCATTTTGGCAAAAAATTACTTCCATTCAAATCTTGAAAAAGGAATGTGCGGATTAGGAGAGTTCACTCGAGGAAAATTATTGAGCATGGCAAATGAAACTTATATAGATGATTTTGTTGTACAGATGTTGTACTGGAACAAAAAATAAAAAGCCCCCAATCTCTCGGAGGCCTTGTATTTGCTGGTGTGGTCCCACCTGGGCTCGAACCAGGGACCACCTGATTATGAGTCAGGTGCTCTAACCAACTGAGCTATAGGACCAAAATTAAAAATTATAAAAAACTAGTATTCCTTTGATCTAACCTCTCGTTTGCTTTCGGGAGGTGCAACAGAACCCGTCTTTTACGAACTTGCCCAACTAAATTAAGCGGGTGCAATATTAGTGTTTATTTTTAAACGTTGCAAGTGTTGCCAATGCATAAAATATGCAAATTATAATTTAATTATTTACCCATGATCCCCTCCCTATTTGGGGAGCATTCCCCCACTATTGGGGTGGCGGTCGGACCGGGTGCTTTCCTGACACAGTTCTATCAGTACACCATTGGTTGTTTTGGGGTGCAAAAATGCTACCAATTTATTGTCGGCGCCACGCTTAGGGTTCCTGTTCAGAATTTCGAACCCCTCCCCTTCCAATCTGGAAATTTCCTTAATTATATCTTCTACCTCAAAAGCAATATGATGAATGCCTTCCCCTTTTTTTGCCAAAAACTTGGCAATCGGTCCCTCGCTGTCCATCGCCTCCAAAAGTTCAATTTTACTATCTCCCAATTTAAAGAATGATGTTCTTACCCCCTCCGACGGCACTTCCTCAATTTTGTAATGGGATACTCCCAAAAGCTTCTCGAAGAGGACATTGGAATCTGTCAAATCCTTTACCGCTATTCCCAAATGTTCAATTTTTTTCATACCTCCATCAAAAATCAAAATAAATAAGCCTTTTGTACGATTAAGGACTTGTCCCAAACCAATCTTATACACCGGGCATGGTTATTTTTTCCCGATTTCTAAAATACACATTATTCTCCGTATTTTTGCCATATGGAAACACAACGACAAAAAAAGATTGCGGGGGTCATTCAAAAGGATCTGGCCGAAATCCTACAACGGGCAGCAATAGACGGCGGGTTAAAGGGAACCCTGATTTCTATATCCAAAGTGTCGGTTACGACCGATCTTTCCATCGCCAAGGTATATATGAGTATCTTCCCCAACAAGGAGGCCAAAGGATTGTTGGAAGGGATAAAGAGCAATGAACCTCTTATTAAACACGAACTGTCCCAACGCACCAAAAATCAGTTGCGCAGGGTGCCGGAATTGCTTTTCTTTATAGACGATTCCCTGGAGTACATAGATAACATCGACAAATCCCTGAAAGGGGAGGATAATCCCGTAAGAAATCCTGAATTGCTCCAAAGAAGAAAAAAATCATAACAACCCCTTAGATTGAATTTCCCCTTCTACATTGCTAAACGATACGTGCGTTCCAAGAGCAGCCAGAATGTGGTCAATATTATCAATTTTGTAACCTTCTTGGTAATCGTTATCGGCGCTGCGGCGCTTTTTATTGTCCTATCGGGTTTCTCAGGACTTAAAACTTTTAGCCTTTCTTTTAGCAATACCTTCGACCCCGATTTAAAGGCCTTGCCATCTACCGGCAAATTCTTTTCCATTTCGTCCCAACAGGAAATGGATCTAAAAAATCTTCCAGGGGTTGCTTCCTTTGCCAAGGAATTGGAGGAACGTGTCTATCTTACCCAAGGGGAAAAGAGCCATGTGGCCTATATAAAAGGAGTGGACGCCAACTACAATAAGGTCACCGCCGTGGACAGCACCATATTTTATGGGCAATGGAACCTGGAAGATCAACGTGGGGTGGCCGGACTGGGAGTGGCCAATCTTTTGGGATTGGTCATAGACGATTTTCGCGACCCTTTGATGATCTTGGTCCCCAAACCTGGAACAGGTTCCCTATCCCAGCAAAGTTTATCCGAGAAACCCTATAATGAACTCCCCATGGTTATCAGCGGTATCTATGCCATTGAGGAAAACCTGGACAAAAAATACGTGTTTGTTGATCTGCCTTTGGCGCAGGCCCTGTTGGAAAAGGATAGCACCCAAATTTCCGGTATTGACTTTAAGTTGAACCCAGGGTCTAACGTTAAAGAAATCAGGGAGGAAATAACCGGGATTTTTCAGAATAAGGTCATTGTAAAGGACCGCCGGGAGCTGAACAGCACCCTTTACCAAATGCTGAACACTGAAAATCTGGCCACTTATCTGATCTTTACATTAGTGCTTATCATTGCTTTGTTCAATGTGGTCGGGGCAATAATCATGATGATCCTGGACAAACAACAGAACTCTATAACCCTTTTTAACCTAGGGACAACAATAAAGGAGCTCCGGCGTATATATTTTGTGCAAGGATTGTTGGTTACCGGACTTGGTGGCCTAATTGGCGTGGCAATGGCATCCTTGCTAATATGGTCCCAAATCGCATTTGGATGGCTCAAAATAACCCCCTCTTTGGCTTATCCGGTAGAATATAAACTGGTCAATGTTATCGTTGTATTGGTCACCATTATGGTATTGGGCATTATCGCTTCGAAAATAGCAAGCAGTAGGATCAACAGGAAATTGATTGCCTCAAATCTTTAATTGGACGTTTAACAATAAACGGCTCAATCCCGCCGGTGAAGTTTCGGATTGCGCTTGGTACCCATATCGAACCAAGTTTAAAGACAGCTGTCAACACGGTTTCCAAATTTCTCCAGAACCTCCTCAAACGCATCGAAAACGTCGGCCGCATCATCGCTGGTCACCATTTTCATACGGTATTCCTTAAAATGGGGAATCCCCTTAAAATAGTTGGTATAATGTCTTCGGGTTTCAAATACACCCAACTTTTCCCCTTTCCAATCAATGGCCATTTGTAGGTGGCGCTTAGCGGCTTCTACCCTTTCTTCCAGGGTGGGGGGATCTAAATGGGTCCCTGTCCTAAAAAAGTGCTTCACTTCATTGAAGAACCATGGGTATCCAATACTGGCACGACCTATCATGGCCCCGTCCAGACCGTATTCGTTCTTCATCTTTAATGCCATTTCGGGTGTGTCCACATCCCCGTTGCCGAATACCGGAATACGCATTCTGGGATTATTCTTTACCTCGGCAATAGGATTCCAATCTGCCTCGCCCTTGTACATCTGTACCCTCGTACGTCCATGGATCGATATAGCCTCAATGCCCACATCCTGCAACCGTTCGGCCACCTCAACGATCTTGATGGAATTGTGGTCCCAGCCCAATCGGGTCTTAACGGTAACGGGCAGGTGGGTACGTTTAACCATTTCGGCGGTAAGTTTTACCATCAGGGGAATATCCTTCAGGATTCCCGCTCCGGCATTTTTACAGACCACTTTTTTAACGGGACAACCAAAATTGATATCAACAATGTCTGGATTGGATGCCGTAACTATGTCCACGGCCTGAAGCATAGAATCCAGTTCGGCTCCAAAGATTTGAATGCCTACCGGTCTCTCCTTTTCGTAAATATCGAGCTTCATTACACTTTTTGCCGCATCCCGTATCAATCCCTCGGAAGAAATAAATTCCGTATAAACAACATCGGCCCCCTGCTCCTTGCAAAGTGCGCGGAAAGGCGGGTCGCTCACATCTTCCATGGGTGCAAGCAGCAACGGGAATTCAGGCAATTCTATGTTTCTGATTTTGAGCAAGCTGTATCAATTTTGGAAGGCAAAATTAAACATTTTTCGTCAAATGAAAATTTTTTTGATTTTACCTGGAAAGATCTCCATTCTTGTTGGCAGGAAAAAGTACTTTCTCCTGCCACTGGTTGCCGCTTACTTTTCAAGACCTACTCCGGCTGCAATCGCTGGCGTTCCTCAATATCCTCGATATCCCTTTTATTGTCCTGCAGTCTAAAATTGCCAAAATTATAGGTGAATCCAAAGCGGACGAATCGGGTCTCCGGCTTGGCAATATAGGAGTTGTCCTGATTGAGATATTTTGTAGTATACCTGCCGACCGAGCTGTCCAAAATATCATCCATGGTCAAGGATGCAACGGCCCGCTTGTTCCAAAGGGATTTACGCAAGCCTAAGGAAAGACCCGTGGTTTCCGAAATTTTATAGTTGCCCTCCATAAAGCCAGACATATAGTTAAACCCTAATTCCCCCGTAAGTGATTTGTCCTTGGTAAGGGTAAAATAATTGCTCAGGGAACCGTAAAATCCCTGAACCCTATTGGTCACGGCCTGGTTATTGCTTTCCATGGCCAAAAATGTCTGTTCCTCGGAAAATAGGGAGGTATAGGCATAAAGGTACCAGTTGGCCAATATTGATTTGCTATATGTAAAATCCAGTCCATAGGAAGTACTGCCCAAAACATTCTGCTTTATGTACATCATATTCTGGTTATCGTTGTCCTGAAACCCAAGGGTACTTATGTAATGTCCGTTATCACGATAATAAAGATCAATGAAATAGGTGTCTTGCAGGGTGTAATTTAAATTAACGTTGTGGCTAAAGCTTGGCTGCAGGTCAGGATTACCAATGTGGAACTGATTTTCATTTAAGAAATAGGCAAACGGGTTAAGGTCTTCATATCTAGGACGTTGTATCTTATGGCTATAATCCAACGAAAAACTTTGGTTCTCGGACAAGGAATACAGCAGGTGAAGGGTAGGGAAAAATTTAAAATAAACTTGAATATTCGTGCTATCCAAAGTAATGGAGTACCCCTTGGAATATGTATATTCCCCTCTTAACCCAGCCTTTACGGACCATTTTTCCCACTCTTTGGCCACTGATACGTAACCGCCCCCTACATTTTCACTATATTCATAATCGTCAGAATAAAGTGCATTATAGGTCTTAATTGAATTGGTCAGATTAAAATAGTCTATACCACTATTAGAACGTATGGTCGCTATTTTTGCGCCTGTTTCAAAAATTATGCCCCCCATGGGTGTGGTATAATCGATCTGGCCCGTGATGATATCGATATTCTGAAGGGAATTGGTACTAAAGCTGAAATTGCGGATAAAATCGCCCGAAGGTTCAAAATAGTCCGTAGAAACCAATTGGTTGGTTGCATCGCGAAAAGCGGTGTAATGACCGTTAACGGCAAGTTCGGAGCCCTCCTTCTTCGGATGGTGGGTATATGTGAGGTCAAAGGCAATATTGCGATGGTTGTTATCCAAATCGCTGTTTGTCGACAGGGTAGAATCCAATTGATACTGCTTATTGACCATATCGGTTCCCATCTGGTTCTGTAACTTTTTGTCCGGAGTGAAGGCTATATTTGAGGTTAGGTTGATGCTGTTCCTGTCATTAATTTCATAATCCATGATTACCGAGCCATTTTGGCCCAAGTAACGGGTGGTTTTTTCAAAATTGGACTGCCACCGAGAGAAAATATCACCGTTGTCATCGATAAAATTAATATTCCCTTCATCCTTCTTCAATTCTTTTGTTGGATTAATATTGTAATTCGCAAAAAGATTGAATTTCTTGTTCTTGTAATAATGGCTTGTCCCCAAACTGTATTTTGGGAACACCGACTGCGTATAGGAACCATTGACACTACCCTTGTAACCCGGCGTGATGCTATTGCTGGTAATAATGTTCAATATTGGACCATCTTCCGATTCGTAACGCGCCGGCGGATTGGGTATAACCTCGATCGATTTAATGTTTATTCCCGAAATTCCCTGCAATAAATCCCTTATTTCGCTAGGCGACAATTGTGTTTTCCTGTCATTTAAGTAAACGACAGGACTCTGGTTACGGATATACAACTGATCTTGCACAACCACAACTCCCGGTGTTTTTTTTAGCACATCCCAAGTGCTGCCCTGGGAAACGACGGTGTTCTCCACATGAAATATCACGCGGTCCGATTTTTTCTCGATCTTGGGTTGTGAGGAAACTAGAACCACCTCCTCCAGGCTTTCCACATTTTGATCGATCATTATAGCACCTATCCGCACATCTTTTTTGATGTCCAAGGAAATAAAATTAGAGGTTTTTCCTATATAGCTGGCTCTAATATAATAGATATCAGGTAGGACATTCTCCATGGAAAAAGTTCCATTTTCATCGGCAGAGGTGCCTTTTACAATCGTAGAATCGGCTAAATTCAACAGAAATACGCTGGCATAGGGTATAGCGTCATTGCTGCCGTCCTTAACAGTGCCAGTAACCTTAAAACTCTGGCCAGATAAGGATAATGGCCAAATAAAAGGCATAAGTAGGAATAGAATTAGTCGTTTCACCAAGCTTTGGTTGGGCCCCAAATCTAAGCATTTATTTACAAAAAATGTAATCTTGGACCTAATTGAGAATTATTATAAATTCAAATTTTCATTTTCTAATTGGCTAATGTACGGATAGACTTCAAATAAAGTATATTTGCAGTTGCTTTCAATCCCCCTTTGTTTACCGATAGGTACTCAACGAAAGCCAAAAAATTATTAAGGAGTGAAGAATATTAGGAATTTTTGCATCATTGCACATATAGACCACGGTAAAAGTACCTTGGCAGATCGTTTATTGGACTTTACCGGTTCCGTTACCGAGCGCGAAAAACAAAATCAGTTGTTAGACACCATGGATTTGGAGCGTGAGCGGGGTATTACCATTAAGAGCCACGCCATTCAAATGGAATATGCCTATAAAGGGGAAAAATATATACTGAATTTGATCGACACCCCCGGCCATGTAGATTTTTCCTATGAAGTTTCCCGATCTATTGCCGCTTGCGAAGGGGCGCTTTTGGTGGTAGATGCCGCCCAAAGCATCCAGGCCCAGACTATCAGCAATCTGTATCTGGCCTTGGAAAACGATCTGGAAATAATACCCGTACTGAACAAGGTTGATCTACCAAGCGCCAACCCGGAGGTGGTTACCGATGATATAGTCGATCTTTTGGGATGTAAGCCAGAAGAAGTTATCCCCGCAAGCGCCAAGGAGGGGATGGGAATAACCGAAATATTGGAAGCCATCATAGAGCGGATTCCACCACCTAAAGGCGTTGTGGACGAACCTCTCCAAGCCTTGGTCTTCGATTCTGTCTATAATCCCTTCCGTGGGGTCGAGACCATTTTCAGGGTCATTAATGGGGAGATCAAAAAAGGTCAAAAAATAAAATTTGTGGCCACGGGAAAATCCTATTTTGCAGATGAAGTTGGTACCCTTAAGCTAATACAACATCCCAAACCAAGTATTAAAGCGGGCGATGTGGGCTACCTTATTACCGGAATCAAAGATGCTAGGGAAGTAAAGGTTGGCGATACCATTACCGATGCCACCAACCCTACAAAAAATCCTATCGGAGGTTTTGAGGATGTAAAACCAATGGTCTTTGCGGGTATCTACCCCGTAGATACGGAGGAATTTGAGGAACTGAGATCTTCCATGGAAAAATTACAGCTCAACGATGCCTCGCTTGTCTTTGCCCCAGAGAGCAGTGCTGCCCTGGGATTTGGGTTTCGTTGCGGCTTCTTGGGAATGCTCCACATGGAAATTATCCAAGAGCGGTTAGAGCGGGAATTCGGCATGACCGTCATTACTACAGTGCCCAACGTAAGCTACCATGCCTTTACACGAAAACATCCGGAAACCGCTGTAATTGTGAACAATCCAAGCGATCTGCCAGATCCTTCCACGTTAGACCATGTGGAAGAACCATATATTAAGGCCACAATTATTACCAAGTCCGATTTTGTAGGAAATATCATGTCGCTTTGCATTGATAAACGGGGAATAATCACCAATCAGACCTACTTGACTACCGATAGGGTGGAACTTAGTTTTGACATGCCGTTGGCAGAGATTGTCTTCGATTTTTATGATCGGTTAAAAACCGTATCCAAGGGATATGCTTCTTTTGACTACTCCCCTATTGGAATGCGGGTCTCCAAATTGGTACGGGTAGATATTCTATTGAACTCCCAACCTGTGGATGCCTTATCGGCATTGATACATGCGGACAACGCAGCGAATATCGGAAAAAAAATGTGCGAAAAATTGAGGGAGCTTATCCCCAGACAACAGTTCGACATTCCCATTCAGGCCGCCATTGGAGCCAAAATTATTTCAAGGGAAACAATAAAAGCCCTGCGTAAGGACGTTACCGCCAAATGTTACGGGGGAGATATTTCCCGTAAAAGAAAACTCCTTGAAAAACAGAAAAAAGGTAAAAAACGTATGCGTCAAGTAGGGAACGTAGAGATTCCGCAAGAAGCTTTTATGGCAGTCCTAAAACTGAATGATTAATTTATTGCCTTAAGCGCCCAACCAACAACTTCAATTATTCAAAGTAATCGAATTAGATGGTCGTTGGTACAAGAATTTGTGCTATATCCCATAACGTATTGAGACTTGCAAAAGCCTCGATTTACCCTTGGGGCAAGGGAAGACCCCTGAAATTCCCCCTTGGGGTCATTAAGCCATGGTTTTTTGAACCCAGAGCCAGCCAAAACCCTTATATTTCTACTGTCAGGTACCTAAGATCTTTGCCAAAGTTCGGGAGTTTTTCAAAATTTTATATTGGCCTATAAATACTGCCCAACTTAATCGTAATTCCCGCCCATAAAATGATCGACAATGATTTGCATCTGGTATTTCGTATGTATATTCGTTAAGATCGAACTCCGTTGGCACAATACTGGAAACTTTCGCAATAAGATTGTTTTGTAGTGAATTTTTACCTGTACTGTCAACCACCATTGTCAACCATCAACCATGGATAAATTAATTGAACAGCTTATAGAAGAATTTCAATTACCGCTGGAAAATCCAGTATTAATATTTTCTTTGATATTGTTTATTATTTTGTTGGCGCCCGTTGTCCTGCAAAGAATTAGAATTCCTGGAATTATTGGATTGATCATATCGGGAATAGTAATTGGTCCAGCAGGTTTGAACATTTTGGGAGACAGTCTTTTTGTCGACGTTTTTTCTACTATCGGTCTGCTATATATAATGTTTATAGCTGGGTTGGAACTCGATTTAAACGAGTTTAGGGCAAACAGAAATAAAAGTGTGCTATTTGGACTCTTAACGTTTATAATCCCTATCAGTATAGGATTCCCCGTTTGTTATTATTTGCTGGAATTTGATTTTAATGCGAGCCTGCTTACCTCCAGTATGTTCGCCACCCATACTTTGGTGACCTATCCTATCGTCAGCAAGCTTGGAATTTCCAAGAACGTAGCCGTAGCCATAACGGTCGGCGGTACCATTTTAACCGATACCGCGGTCCTAATTTTGCTCGCTGTAATCCTGGGGTCGTACAATGGTGGGCTTACGCAAGAGTTTTGGATCCGGCTCGGAATATCCCTGATATTATTCTCGGCCTTCATGTTCGTGGTGATTCCAAGGATTGCAAAATGGTTTTTTCGAAAATTGGAAAGCGAGAAACATTCGCACTACATTTTTGTGCTTTCGGTGGTATTCTTCTCGGCATTTTTAGCAGAGATTGCCGGCCTGGAATCAATAATAGGTGCGTTTGTCTCAGGATTGGCCCTAAACAAACTTATACCGCATTCCTCTGCCCTGATGAACCGAATTGAATTTATTGGAAATTCACTGTTCATTCCCTTTTTTCTTATAAGTGTGGGAATGATAGTGGACGTCAGTGTAATATTTAGTGGACCGATGGCTTTGATAATAGCAGGGTCACTTACCTTGGTGGCAATTTTCGGAAAATGGGCCGCCGCGTTCCTAACACAGATAATTTTCAGGTTTTCCAAGGGACAACGGAATTTGATTTTCGGTTTGAGCAGTGCCCACGCCGCTGCAACCTTGGCCGTAATTTTGGTAGGATACAAGGCCGGCATCCTGGATGACAATATTCTAAACGCAACCGTTGTAATAATTCTTGTTACCTGTGTCATAGCCTCTTTTGCCACGGAAGCCGCTGCCAAAACGGTCATTCGTAATTCTGACGAAGATGAAAATGTTCAACTGCCCTCGGGACCAAACAAAGAAAAAATTCTTATCCCCATTGCCAATCTAATAAATATTGAAAAAATTCTGGATTTCGCAATCTTAATAAAGGAGAAAAAATCAACCAATCCACTCTCCATATTAACGGTTGTCCCCAATACGGATGAAGCGGAAAAAACGATCATCAAGGCCAAACAAGGATTGGAACGGTTTATAGCGGAAACTGCCGCTTCGGAAACACATGCTACCGTTATGGCAACTATAGACCACAATGCCGCGAGTGGAATATCCCGAATCTCAAAGGAGATCAACGCCGATATCATCTTATTGGGATGGCCGCAAAAAACCGGATTTTTGGATAAATTGATAGGCGATAAAATGGGGAGTATCTTGCAAAATACAGTGAAAACCCTTTTTATCTGCAACTTCGAAATACCCTTGGTAAACCATACAAGATTATTTTTGCTCGTTCCGCCAAACGCGGAATTCGAAGAAGGTTTTCCACTGTGGCTGAGCAAACTTGCCAAATTATCCCTTGAACTGTCCGTCCCGATCAAACTGAATTGCACGGAAAGAACGCACACGGCCATCGTAAAGTTTGTAGAAGGCCACAAATTTACCCTGACTATAAATTTTCATCAACTTAAGGAATGGGATGATTTCCTTCTTCTGTCCAGACAGATTACCAAAACCGATTTATTGGTAATGGTATCTGCCCGTAAGGGTTATATTTCCCATTTTGGACAACTGGATAAAATCCCCACAAAACTGGAAAAATATTTTGCGGAATTAAGTAAAATGGTTATATATCCCCAGTAATCCCGATATTGCCATCAGTTCGCAACTGGGGTCCTTGAATATCCCAATCCCTTGAATATGAAAAAACCGACATTTATACTTATCCCATTATTCTTCCTTACAGTAATTGCCACAGCCCAGGAAAGACCGGATAATATCCCGTCCGGCAATAGTACCGACGAAAAACACTGGGACCTTATCTGGGAAGATTCGTTCACCAATAAAAAACTCGATCAGACCAAATGGAACGTAATCGAAAGAAATACTGCCGATTGGGGAAACTATATGTCCGATAAAAAAGGGTTGATCCGAATAAAAAACGGATTATTGTATTTAAGGGGCATGGAAAACAAGAATAGGAAAAAAGATACGGTTCCCTTTTTAACCGGGGGAATCAATACCAAGGGGAAGTTTTCCTATCAATATGGCAAAATAGAGATAAGGGCCATCCTGGAACAGGCCCAAGGTGCCTGGCCTGCCATGTGGATGTTGGCCGACAAGCCCAAATATGGTGCCTATCCACGAAATGGTGAAATCGATTTAATGGAACACTTGAACTTTGAGGACAAAATCTATCAAACCGTACATTCCTATTATACCCTGGAACTAAAACAGGATACCATTCCACCACATTTCGGGACCACCAAGGTCGATTCCCGCAAGTTTAATATATATGGTATGGAATGGTACCCGGACAAGTTGGTCTTTACCTTAAACGGGGAAGAAACCTTTACCTATCCCAAATTGCCAAACGTGGATCCCTCCCAATGGCCCTTTGATCAACCCTTCTATATCATGATAGACATGCAATTGGGCGGACAATGGGTAGGAAAAGTAGACCCCAAGGACCTCCCAGTGAATATGATTGTTGACTGGGTAAGGGTTTACAAATGATGTATAGGTCGCAACCTGCACCTCGGATGTATTTTTTCACTTCCAACACTAGGTATTTCACATCATTTATTGGGTATTTTCCTACTTTTAACATTTTTTGATGCAATTTTTATATGCGATGATAGTTTTAATTGGGATTATACCTGTTTTCGATGGAAGCCTTGGTTTTCATTTGGAAGGTGGGAAGAACCAAATCAATCCATGACGACCTACATTGCCCAATTTACAGCCAAGCACCGCATTTTCCAGTTGGAACAGAACTCCATATTTACATGGCGGCAGGATGGTGGCGAAATAGACACCCATCTCTTGGAAGATAAGATAAAACGTGAGTCTGCCTTACATTTTTATCGCCTGGTAGCCGGCGAAAATTACGACGTGTTACAGCACGATATCTCCATAACGATCTGGAAAACCATGCCTCTTTAGGGTTTTCTTCAACAGTGGCCATAAGAATTAAAAAGCTTTGTGCCAGAAACCCTAAACCCTTAGTTTTTTTGCAATGCCTTTTCTTGTTGGGCGGTTTCCTCTACATCGAATTTCTTTCCGAGATAGACCAACATGTAGCCTTCGGTTATATCGTGGAATTCGAGGCTGGAAGCAGGAATGATCTTAAGTTCCCCGTCCGGCGTCTTTAAAAAGATAGGCACTATATCATTATCCGCTTTTGTGATTTCAATCAATCCTTCATAATGCTTTTGGTCATGTACGGGGATCTCGTGAATTGCCGGATACTTTCTAACTGCTTCCGTCAATCGTATAAAATCATCGGTATGGGAAAAGAGGCCCTCCTTGGGATTATTGTCGGGATCGTTAATTTCATCCCCCGTCACCAGACGAAAAGCCCCATTCTCTCCGAACTGTTTCTTGAATTTGTCAATGGCGAACATATTGATGTCCGAGTTGCCGGTAAGGGCCATTAGGTAGCCCATGTCGTTCAGTTCCAAATTGTCCGTCAATGCATCGGAATAAATATTGGCCACAATGGCTTCCAATCCGATCTTCTGTGCCTTGGCAATATTGTTTTGGTTGTTGTCGATTAAAACCACATGCCGGTTGTTCTTTTGTAGGTAATGGGCAATGAGCCTCGACGCCTTGGAGGCCCCAATAATCAAGATTCCTTCCGATTTTTCCAAAAATACACCTACCCACTGGGCGAAAATTCGGGCAGTAGTGGCATTGAGCAGTACGGTCCCCAAAACGATCATAAAGACCAAAGGCGTAATGTACTCTGCGCCCGGTTCCCCATAGGCAACAAGTTTTGATCCAAATAGGGAAGCAATACCTGCGGCCACAATACCACGTGGACCAACCCAGCTAATAAAAATCTTTTCGTTGAGCTCCAATTTTGATCCATGGGTACTTAAAAATACGCCTATCGGCCGGATGACAAAAACAATAATACCAAAGAGCACCAAGGTCTTCCAACTGTAGATCAACTCCAAGGCATCCAAATTGATGTTTGCAGCCAATAGGATAAATAATATGGAAATCAGCAGAACGCTCAGCGACTCCTTAAAATACAACAGTTCTTTTATGTTGGGGAGCTTGGTATTGCCCATGACCATCCCCATGACCACCACGGCCAATAAACCGGACTCGTGCGCTAGTATATCTGCCATAACAAATACCAAAAGCACCATAGAAAGGGAGACCACATTGAGCAGATAATGGGGAACCAAGCTTTTTTTTATGATAAAGGCGAGGGCATGGGCAAAGATAAATCCTAGTCCCAATCCAAAAAGTAGGATTTTTCCAAATTCGATCAAAGCGGTCTTGGTATAGGCCTGCCCCTCCCCCACACTGATAAATTCAAAAACCAATACAGCGACCAATGCCCCCAATGGATCAATCAGGATACCCTCCCATCGCAACACCGCGGAAACGTCCTTCTTTAAAGGAATATTCCTCAAGATTGGGGTTATTACCGTAGGGCCGGTAACAATTACCAAGGATGCGAATAAAAACGACACCTGCCAATTGAGATCAAAAATAAAATGGGCGCACAAACCGGCACCAAAAAAGGTTACCGTAGATCCCAAGGTGATCAGTTTTGTAATCACAGGGCCTACATTGGCAATTTCCGACCTCTTAAGGGTAATACTCCCTTCAAAGAGAATTATACTTATGGCCAGGGAAACAAAATAATAGAGTCCGTCCCCAGGGAATAAGCCTTTGCTTCCGTTCCAAATGGGGGCTATTAGTTTACTCCCATCTTCGGTAAACATTGTAGAAATTGGTCCTACCAGGAGCCCAATCAAAATCAAGGGCAAAATAGCCGGCAATTTTAGTTTCCATGCGAACCATTGTGCTATAATTCCTAAGATTACGATTCCGGCAAGTTCTATCATCCGCTATATTTTTTCGAAAAATACATTTTTTATTTGATATGCGCTCATTGGGGTTCGTTTATAAACGAACTGGCCCAAAAATTACGAAAAGGATTTTAAGGGTGAAAATTGTTAAAAAACATCTAATAATCCGTCCGATTCAGCATAAATACTTTTGGGTTTGCTTATTTTGCACCTTGGTAAATTAATGATGCGATTATATCCTATTGAGTCTGGAAATTTTAAGTTGGACGGTGGTGCCATGTTTGGGGTAGTTCCAAAATCTATTTGGAACAGGACCAATCCGGCCGACGCCAATAATATGATAGATATGGCGGCCCGTTGCCTCCTGATAGAGGACGGCGACCGATTGATTTTGATCGATACCGGGATGGGCAATAAACAATCCGACAAGTTTTTTGGATATTATTACCTGTGGGGCGAACATTCACTGGACAGATCTCTCAAAAAATGGGGTTTCCACCGGGACGATATCACCGATGTTTTTATGACCCATCTGCATTTTGACCATTGTGGTGGCAGTGTTCAATGGAACAAGGATCGCACCGGTTACGAGACCGCCTTTAAAAATGCCGTATTCTGGACCAACGAAGCCCACTGGAAATGGGCCACCGAACCAAACCCAAGGGAAAAAGCTTCCTTTTTAAGAGAAAACCTGCTTCCAATGCAAGAAAGCGGGCAATTGAAGTTTATCCCGAATACCAATAGCGCCTTCTTGGATAAATCCGAATTAGGTTTTGGAATACTATTTGTAGATGGTCATACGGAAAAGCAGATGTTACCCCATATAACTTATAAAGGTAAGACCTTGGTCTTTGTTGCCGACCTGCTCCCAACCGTTGGTCATATTCCACTGCCCTACGTAATGGGCTTCGACACCCGACCATTGTTGACCATGAGCGAAAAACAAGGGTTTTTGGAAAGGGCCGTAGAAGAAGAATTTTATCTGTTTTTGGAACACGATGCACATCACGAAATATGTACCCTTCAGGATACGGAAAAAGGGATTCGTTCAAAGGAAATACATACTTTTGAAGCTCTATTTTAAAATTTCGGGGCCTGGTTTGTTGAAAAAGAACCCCGGAACTTCGAGATTCAGCGAATTAAAAATAAATGAACAAGTGCTAAAATAAAAATCAAAATAAATACAACCTTATGAAGTTTACATTTTCCAAATCTATTTTAGGGCTATATGGTGCCTCTTTGTTGTTGGCAGCCTGCGGATCCACCGCATTGGTCTCTACCCCTATCCAAAATATTGACAACATTCCCTTAAAGCTCGCACCACTTAGCGAGGACCAGAAAAAGGACTGGGGACATTTGGACCTGGTTGCCGATACCATTCCCGGCATGAGCGTTGACAAGGCATACGCAGAAATTATCAAAAACAAAAAAGGTGAAAAAGTCATAGTAGCGGTCCTGGATTCCGGTATGGATTTGGACCACGAGGATCTTAAAGATGTTTTGTGGACCAACACTAAAGAGATTCCCGGCAACAATAAGGACGATGATAAAAATGGCTATGTGGACGACATACATGGCTATAATTTCTTAGGGGAATCCTATAACGAACAATTGGAAGTGGCCAGGATCTTAAGACTTAAGATCGGGGATGCCGCCTATCAGGCAAAAGCCAAAAAAAGGTATGATGAGGAAGTAGAAAAGGCTCAAAAGTACGTACAGATCACCAAACAAAACAAGGAGCAGTCGGAACAGATCATGGATGTTATTCAAGATGCCGATGATGCTATAAAATCCAAGTTGAGCAAGGAAATCTATACAGCAGAAGACTTGGCCTCGATAAATTCCGATGATCCCATGCTCAAGCAATACGTAAATATACTCACCCAACTTCTGTCCTCTGGGTCCACCATAGCCGAAATTAAGGACGAAGTAAATTCCGATATAAAACGCTTTTCCGAAGGATTTGATTATTATACCGAAAAACTCGAATACAACCTAAATCTCGATTTTGATGGCAGAACAGTGGTTGGTGACAATCCTTATGACATCAATGAAATTCCTTATGGCAATGGAGACCCTAGCAATAGGGTGGAAGACGAGGCCCACGCCACCCACGTGGCCGGGATTATAGGTGCTGTGCGCAATAATGGAATCGGTATGGATGGCGTAGCCAACAATGTGGCCATCATGAGCATCCGTGCCGTACCCAATGGGGACGAGTACGACAAAGACATCGCTTTGGGTATACGTTATGCGGTAGACAACGGGGCCAAGGTCATCAATGGCAGTTTTGGAAAACCTTTTTCGCCCAACGCGGAATGGGTATATGATGCCATCAAATACGCTGCTTCCAAAGATGTTCTATTTGTACATGCCGCGGGCAACGACGGACTTAACTTGGACGATCCAATAAATACAAATTTCCCCAACGATCAAATAAATAACGGGCCGGAAATTGCCGACAATGTGATTACCGTTGGCGCAATAGACGAAGACTACGGTTCGGAAATGGTTACCTCCTTTTCCAATTATGGTAAAATAAACGTTGATGTTTTTGCCCCTGGACAGGATATCTATTCCACCGTTCCCGATAGCAAATACAAATATTTTAATGGCACCTCAATGGCAGCCCCTGCCGTTGCAGGTCTGGCAGCACTTATCCGTTCACAGTATCCAAAACTCACCGCTTCGGAAGTAAAACAAATCATCATGCAGTCTGGTCTAGCCATTAAGACCCCAATGGTATTAGGTGGGGATGAATCGAATACGGGAACTTTGAAAGAGATTTCCAAATCTGGCAGAATTGCAAATGCGTACAACGCCCTCATTATGGCCGATCAAGTTTCCCATGGCAAAATTAAATTGAACTCAAATGCAAAATAAAATTAGACCTACCTTTGGTTTATTGATGTTGCTGTGGGGATTAACAGCAGCGGCCCAACAAGGTGGTTGTTATTGGCAACAGCATGTGGACTATGATATGGACGTTTCCATGAACACGGAGAACTACCAATATACCGGCACCCAGTCCTTAAAATACACCAACAATTCACCGGACACGTTACAAACGGTCTTTTACCATTTGTTTCCCAATGCCTTTCAACCCGGAAGCGAAATGGATGTACGCTCCAGGACCATTTCAGATCCCGATTCCAGGGTATTGGATAGGATAAGCAAATTATCCCCTTCCGAGATCGGTTATTTAAAGGTCAAAAATTTGAAACAGGACGGGAAAGCAGTGACCTCGAAAGTGCTGGGCACTATCCTAAAAGTAGATCTGGATCAACCTATCCTTCCCGGGCAGACCGTAACATTTGATATGGCATTTGATGGACAGGTACCTGTACAGATACGTCGTAGCGGCCGAAACAATGCCGATGGGGTAGCGCTTTCCATGTCGCAATGGTATCCCAAATTGGCGGAATACGATTTTGAAGGTTGGCATGCAGACCCTTATATTGGGCGGGAATTTCATGGTGTTTGGGGAGATTTTGACGTAAAGATCACTATTGACAAGAACTATATTTTGGGGGGTACAGGCTACCTACAGAATCCCGATGAAATTGGCTTTGGTTACGAAACGCCGGGCACCAAAGTCAAAAAACAAAAGGGCAAGACCAGGACCTGGCATTTTAAGGCACCTATGGTCCATGATTTTACATGGGCGGCAGATCCCGAATATATTCACGATTCTTTGGAGACCCCAAGCGGGGTTACCCTACACTTTCTTTACAAAGGGGATTCTACGGTGGTCGCAAATTGGAAAAAAGTACAGCAACCGTCTGCGGATTTGCTAAATTTCTTTAATAAAAATATAGGTCCCTATCCGTGGAAACAGTATTCCATTATCCAAGGCGGTGATGGGGGTATGGAATATGCCATGTGCACCTTGATTACGGGCGGCAGCAAATACGGCGGACTTTACGGTACCGTAGCACACGAAATGGCCCATGCCTGGTTTCAACACTTACTGGCCTCGAACGAGTCCGAACACCCATGGATGGACGAGGGTTTTGCATCTTTTATCGCTACGTTGGCCAAAAATAGCATGGCCGAAAACCCCAGCGATAATCCGTTTGAGCGAACCTATCAATCCTATATCAATTTGGTCCATAGTCAGAAGGAGGAACCCATGACGACCCATGGGGACAGGTACTCCGAAAACAGAACGTATTCAATACAGTCCTATGTTAAAGGTTCCATCTTTTTATCACAATTGGGCTATGTTATAGGACAGGATAAGTTGATGCAGACCTTACATCGATTTTATCAGGATTTTAAATTTAAGCACCCTACCCCGAATGATATTATGCGGACGGCCGAAAAAGTATCAGGAGTTGAATTGGAGTGGTATCTCAATGATTGGACGCGAACCACCAATACCATAGACTACGGCATCAAGGAAGTAGCCGCTGACGGGGATGGCACTAAAGTTACCATGGAGCGCATTGGGCAAATGCCCATGCCGATAGATGTGTTGGTAGTATACAACGACAATACACAGGAAACCTTTTATGCACCATTGCGGATGATGTACGGCGGGAAGGAAAATCCATATGACAATTTAAAGAGAACCGTATTGCCAGACTGGGCCTGGGCCTACCCTACCTATGAATTTAAAATTGAAAGACCTCTAGGTGACATCAAGGCAATCGTTATAGATCCTTCCCAGCTCATGGCCGACGTGGAATGGGAAAACAACATTTGGCAAGCCGCACCCTAGGTTTGATTGATGGTTTATGGTTTAAACTTATAAACTTTTTCAGTCTATTTTCTATTCTCTATATTCTTTTTCCCAGGTACTTCAAGTTGAGCTGGTACTTACCGGCTCAACAATCGCTCAGGTAAACCCCGACGGCAAGTCCGCCCTCTGAGGTTTCCTTATATTTGGAACTCATGTCCTTGGCAGTTTCCCACATGGTATTCACAACTTTGTCCAACGAAATCTTGGCATTATCAGGGTTGGTATCCAAAGCTAGTTCGGCCGCATTTATGGCCTTAATTGCACCCATGGAATTGCGTTCTATACAGGGTATCTGAACCAATCCGCCTATGGGATCGCAGGTAAGGCCCAAATGGTGTTCCATGGCAATCTCAGCTGCCATAAGCACCTGTTGCGGCGTACCTCCCAGCAATTCCGTCAGCGCCCCGGCCGCCATAGCGGATGAGACCCCGATCTCTGCCTGGCACCCGCCCATGGCCGCAGAAATTGTTGCCCCTTTTTTAAAGATACTGCCAATTTCGCCAGCCACCAATAGAAATTTTTTGATGTGTTCAAAATTGGCCTCATGGTTTTCAATGACCATATAGTACATTAAAACCGCGGGGACCACACCGGCACTTCCATTGGTGGGGGAAGTTACCACCCGTCCCAAAGAAGCGTTTACCTCATTTACCCCTAGGGCAAAACAACTGACCCATTTCAGGATCTGCCGAAACTTCACTTCTGTTTTACGGATGGTCCCCAACCATTCCATAGGATTTGCATACGGAATTTCCCCGGTTAATTGGCTGTGCATATCATAGGCGCGCCGATGGACATTTAACCCCCCAGGCAAGGTGCCTTCGGTATGACAGCCCAAATACATGCTTTCTAGCATAGTGTCCCAAAGTCGGTGCAATTGTTGGTCTATTTCGGCATCATCACGGAGGGAGCGTTCATTTTCCAGTACCACCTCAGAAATGCTTCTGCCCTGTTGCTGACAATAACCCAAAAGATCGGCTCCATTTTCTATTGGATACGGAAAGGAATGGAAAACTTTCAAATTCCTTTTGGAATTGACCCTTTCCTTTTTTATAACAAATCCCCCTCCGATGGAATAATAGGTTTCCTTAACCGTCCTGCCAGAGGACAGTAATGCCTCAAACACCATCCCGTTGGCATGGAAAGGCAAAAATTTTCTATTAAAGATTATATCGGAATCGGGATCAAACGGAAGAAGAACCTCCCCGTTAAACAAGAGGGACTTGGTATCCCTTATTCCCGAGACGGTTTTTTGAATATCATCTATTGGAAAATATTCGGGATCGGCACCGATTAAACCCAACATCAGGGCAATGTCGGTCGCATGTCCCTTTCCCGTTAAGGAAAGGGAACCGTAAAGATTCAATTTTACGCCAACCACATCCTGGAACATCCCACTCCCCTTCAATTCCCGAATCCATCGCTCTACAGCCCGCCAGGGTCCAAGGGTATGGGAACTCGAGGGCCCTACCCCAATTTTCAACATGTCGAATATACTGATGCTTTCCATCTGTCATTTCCTTTTATCAAAGATACCATTTATTAAATTCAGGATTCCGAATTCTGGATTTTTGATCTAGTTGACCGCAGATGAACCAAATTCCTACCCTTCTAACCTCATAATCGTATAAACCCTTTAACATATAAACCCATAAACATATAAACTTTTTAAGCCTCAACTCGGATACGGAGCGTAGCCGAAGTATGAACTTTAAAATGACATCCTGTCAGTTTTTTGTACTTGGCATATTGTTTGTCATTTCCCTACCGATTAAAAAAATTAAAACACTAATATTTAAGCAATAAGATATGAGTAAGATTATAGGAATAGATTTAGGAACAACCAACTCTTGCGTTTCGGTTATGGAAGGTAACGAGCCGGTGGTTATCCCGAACGCCGAGGGTAAAAGAACTACTCCATCCGTTATTGCCTTTGTTGAAGGAGGTGAGATAAAGGTCGGAGACCCTGCCAAGAGACAGGCAGTTACAAATCCAAATAAAACCATATACTCCATAAAAAGATTTATGGGCAACAAATATTCCGAATCCAAGAATGAGGCGGAAAGAGTTCCATATAAAGTAGTAAAAGGCGATAATGATACCGCCAGGGTAGATATTGATGGTAGAATGTACTCTCCCCAAGAACTATCTGCAATGATCTTGCAGAAAATGAAGAAGACCGCGGAAGATTATTTGGGACAGCCGGTAACCCGTGCGGTAATTACGGTTCCCGCTTATTTTAACGATTCCCAGCGTCACGCTACAAAAGAGGCCGGTGAAATCGCGGGCCTTACGGTTGAGCGTATCATCAATGAACCTACTGCCGCTTCGTTGGCCTATGGCCTGGACAAAAAGCACAAAGATCAAAAGATCGTAGTTTTTGATTTTGGTGGTGGAACACATGACGTTTCCATCTTGGAACTGGGTGATGGCGTGTTTGAGGTACTTTCCACTGAAGGGGATACCCACTTGGGAGGTGATGATGTTGATCACAAGATAATCGACTGGTTGGCAGACGAATTCAAAAAAGAGGAAGAAATTGACCTTCGCAATGACCCAATGGCTTTGCAACGTTTACGGGAAGCTGCTGAGAAGGCCAAGATAGAATTGTCTTCTACCTCCCAGACAGAAATCAATCTACCTTACGTTACCGCTACGGCAACAGGACCAAAGCACTTGGTGCGTACCCTAACACGGGCCAAATTTGAGCAATTGATCGAGGATTTGGTAAAAAGAACGATTAAACCTTGTGAGTCCGCATTAAAATCGGCCGGACTAACAAAAAGTGATATCGATGAGATCATTCTAGTAGGTGGTTCTACCAGGATACCTGCAGTACAGGAGGCCGTTGAGAAATTTTTTGGCAAGAAACCTTCCAAAGGTGTAAATCCCGACGAAGTTGTTGCCGTGGGTGCCGCTATCCAAGGTGGGGTACTTTCTGGAGATGTTAAGGACGTACTGTTGTTGGATGTAACCCCATTGTCTTTGGGTATCGAAACCATGGGCGGGGTGCTTACCAAGTTGATCGAGGCCAATACCACGATCCCTACCAAAAAATCGCAGATATTCTCTACGGCAGCCGACAATCAGCCTTCTGTGGAAATTCATGTGCTGCAAGGGGAAAGGCCGATGGCGAAGGACAACAAAACAATAGGACGGTTCCATTTGGATGGTATTCCACCTGCCCAAAGGGGAACTCCTCAAATCGAAGTTACCTTTGATATCGATGCGAATGGTATTATTAAGGTTTCTGCGACAGATAAGGCTACAAACAAATCCCAAGATATCCGAATCGAGGCTTCCTCCGGACTTACCGAAGAGGAAATCAAGAAAATGAAGGCAGAGGCCGAAGCCAACGCAGAGGCTGATAAGCAAGCCAAGGAAACCGCCGAGAAATTAAACGAGGCGGATAGTATGATTTTTCAGACCGAAAAACAATTGAAGGAATTCGGTGATAAATTGTCCGATGACAAGAAAAAGCCGATCGAAGCAGCCTTGGAAGAACTGAAAAAAGCCCATCTCAGCAAAGATTTGGCGGTAATTACGCCTGCTTTGGACAAGATCAATGAAGCATGGAAGGTGGCCTCCGAGGAAATGTACAAGGCACAGGCCGAAGCCCAACAAGGTGGGGCAGCCTCCTCCAATGGAGAGGATACTGCATCATCATCTAGCGGGGAATCCAAGGAAAGCGATAATGTTGAGGATGTAGATTTCGAGGAAGTGAAATAATTAGTGCCTGTCTTTAGACTGTAAAGGCAATATTTCATCCTTAGTTTGATATAAAATGAAGTGAAACCCGTCAGGTTACCAAAAACCTGACGGGTTTTTATGGTTTTTCGACATGGATATAGCATTTGGTCGAACCATTTTTTAAGTTGTTGGAATATAGCGTAATTTTGAGCATGGAAAAAAACTACCCTTTTGTTTTCATATTTTCTCTTTTCAGCATAACTACCCTTTTGGGTCCAGATGTTTTATCCGCCCAAGAAATCAAGATCTTTACGCTGAACGACTTTGACCTGCACGGCAATGTAAAAACATGTCTGGTGGTCACCGATTACGGCAAGGAGGAATACGACTTTGCTCCCAATGGGCTATTGACAAAGTCCGTTACCCGATACAACGATTCCGATTCCGATATATCTTCCTATAAATACAAAAACGATAACCTCACCGAATATCGTGTAGAAAATTACAGAAACGCCGCCTTGGACAAATCCACCTCCCTGGTGCATATATATACAATGGATACCACTGCCGGAAAAAAAGTTTCCGAGACCGTTTTTTCATATAACAAGGAGTTTTTAGGCAGGTATGAGTACGAATTCGATTCTATAAACAGACTTGTAAAAATTAAGCAGGTGGACAACGAAGGTATCGATGAATCAGAAATAGAATATACCACGTTTAAAGGTGAAACAACAAAAACCTATTCCTTGAACGGTGTAATTCAAAAATCCATTAGAATTTCCCTTAAAAAAGGAAAAAACAACACTGAAAATCGAGTGGAACTGACCAAGGAATTTCTTGGAGGGAATGCGGTCACTGCGAGTGAAAAGGTCTATGATCCCGACAATAAACTCCTGTCCGAGGAAAAGTTCAACTTTGATCCAGCAGCCAATAAATTCGTTTCCCAAGAGACATTGGTATACACTTATGACAATACGGGGATGTTGATCGAATTAAGGACCAAAACGCCAACTACCGAATCTGTTAAAAAATATATTTATCAGTTTGATAATAATGGCAATTGGATAAAAAAAATCGTTACCCCGGACAATAGCTATATTACCCGAAGAGTTCAATATTACCAAGTTGAAGCTAGCGACGGTAAGAAATGATAAAGCGCAAAATACCGCCCAGCCATCGCCTACTGGACTTTAAACCTATTCCTATTTTTCCATCCGCATACGGATGTGAAGTCAGAATCCCATAACCTGGATAAGTTTTGCGATACCAAATTAAGAACTGGTTTAAACTTATTCCATTTACTAAATTTATGTTTCCAAAGTTAAACGAAGGGGATAATTAATAATGATCCCTTATCTTGCATCCATCAAAATTTTTGGAATTACTTTTATATCAATGTCAATGAAGAACCCCATAGTATATATAGTCATCGTTTTGTTCTCTTTATCCTCCTGCAATACCCAGTCCAAACAAAAAATGGAAATCGGGAAAGAGACCGGAACACTTGCGGGGATTACGGATAATTCCATGAATAACCTAGTCGTACCAAGCTCCAGAAATGCCCCTGAAGGTATGGTTCATATTCCTGGGGGAATATTCACCATGGGCAGTCAAGATCCCAATGCACATCAAACCGAAGGACCGGCCTATTCGGTACAATTGTCCAGTTTTTATATCGATGTAACCGAGGTCACTAATGCCGAATTTGAAAAGTTTGTAAAAGAAACCGGTTATAAAACAGTAGCGGAGCGACCCGTAGATTGGGAAGAAATTAAATCTCAAGTTCCTCCCGGAACTCCTAAACCTGCCGATAGCGTTCTTCAGCCGGGTGGATTAATATTTGATCCCATTCCCAATGTGGCCAATTTGAACGACATCTCCCAATGGTGGGCGTGGAAAATAGGTGCAGATTGGCGCCATCCCCATGGTCCGGGGAGCGACATAAAAGGAAAGGGCAACTATCCCGTAGTCCAAATCGCCTTTGAAGATGCGGAAGCGTATGCCAAATGGGCCGGAAAAAGGTTGCCGACCGAGGCGGAATGGGAATATGCAAGCCGGGGCGGGCAGGTGAACCATGCCTTTGCGTGGGGCGACGAACTTACTCCCCAAGGGAAATACCTGGCCAATTTTTTTCAGGGATCCTTCCCAACTGGCAATAGTTCGGCCGATGGGTTTATCGGGTCCGCTCCGGTAGAAAGTTATCCGCCCAATGGCTATGGACTGTATGACATGATTGGCAATGTGTGGGAATGGACTTCGGATTGGTACCGGCCAGACTCCAATGCGAGGAACAAATTAGCTGCCAACGGTGGACTCTGCATAAATCCTACAGGTCCCAAACAAAGTTATGATCCCAACGACCCAAATGTGCCCAAACGGGTGATCAAGGGTGGCTCTTTTTTATGCAGCGAACAGTATTGCAGCAACTATCGCCCAAGTGCCAGAATGGCGTCCGCCTACGATTCTGGACAGGAACATTTAGGTTTTCGATGTGTGAAGGATCTGGATGTGGGACAGTAAAATACAAGGTTGGAAGTTGGAAATGCGAAATTAGAGGTGGGAAATGATCCGCCTTTCAGCCTGTAATACCCGGTTTTTTCAATCCCCTTAAACTCCGCTAGTTCGCTGCAAATTCCTTCAGTACCCCAACTACATAATCCAATTCTTCCTTGGTGTTATATTTGGAAAAAGAGAAGCGCAAGGAAGGTTTCCTTAGTTCATCAGAGGGCAAAATTTCAGACAATACATGCGAACCCATATCGCTTCCGGACTGGCATGCGCTTCCTTTGGAACATGCAATCCCCTTAAGATCGAGATGGAATAAGAGCATTAACGATTTTTCCTCGTTAAATGGCAAACGCACATTGACCAAGGTATAAGTGCTTTTATCCATAACTCCAGAAAAACCATTGAATTGGGCTTCAGGGATTGCCTGCTTTATTTTTTGGATAAAATATCGCTTCAGTTCGGACACATAGGATCGCTCTGCCTCCAAATTATTATACGCCTCCGTAAATGCGGTCTCCAGCCCGATTATATCATGTAAGGGTTCGGTCCCCGCCCTAAATCCCCTTTCTTGAGACCCTCCGACTATAAGTGGCTTTAACCCGGTATTCTTTTTGATATAAGCAAAGCCGACGCCTTTGGGACCATGGAACTTATGCGCAGCAGCCGTCAAAAAATTAACCGGTGTTTTCTGAAGGTCCCAGGGATAATGGCAGATGGATTGAACGGTATCCGAATGTAAAAGAGCCCCGTATTTACTGCACAATCGACAAACCGTGTCAATATCCAATATATTTCCGATCTCATTGTTGACATGCATTAAACTGACCAACTTTAAGGAATCGTCCTGTTGCAACAATTTTTCCAAATGTAATAGACTGGGGTCTCCAAATTCATCCAAATCCACAAAATGGAGAGCAATACCGTACTCATGTACCATTTCCTCGGCAGTATGCAACACCGCATGGTGTTCTATCTTGGAGGTAATCATTGTTTTTACCCCCAAATCCCGAATAGCACTTCTAATTATCATATTATCGGCTTCGGTACCCCCGGAGGTGAAAATTATTTCGGAAGGCTGGGCATTCAAGGTTTTGGCAATCGTTTTTCTGGCTTTCTCAATGGCAGTTTTCGAGGTACGCCCATAACTGTGGACAGAGGAAGGATTTCCATAATATTGCGTCAATGCGTCCTGCATTTTTTCAATGACTTCTTGTCTAATCTGGGTAGTAGCAGCGTTGTCCAAATAAACCTTTCCCATTGTACCTGTAATGTTTTAAATATTTTGCAAAATTAATACTTTCAAAACTGAAAATGATCCAAATGAAGTAAATTAAACCTTTTCCATTACTTGCCCTGCGACCTGTAAAGATGTGTTTACATCCGGCTTTAGTTATTTTTTTATCATAAATTCTTAAGAAGGGCCTAGGATACTGAACCAGAATTGAATTAAATTTGCTTCATGTATAAATTAGCAGTTTTTTCTTTTTTATTCCTTTTGATTTCCTGTGATGATGGGGATTTACAAATTGAGACGATTGATTTCGATAACAGTGCCCTGCAATACTGTGGCACTGCGACAATTCTCACTACCGTTTATTTCAAGATAAACCAAGACGAAACCCTGATCCTGAACCTTCAGAGTGGAATTATTAAAAATGAAGTATCCGATGGCGTTGTAGTGAGCTCGGTGCCGGGACAATCCCAAATCACCTATCGAATCTTTTCCGACAATGTAACCACCAATTATTTTTGTGATGCCATTCCACCGATAACGCCCGTAGTTCTTCAGGAAATCAAGGGAGAAGGAGGTGAAGTACAAGTAACCACCACGACCAAGGATAACATAACCTACGCCCATGAGATCAAATTGAAAGATATTTCCTTGGTGGATGACTCTGGCCGCAGGATTACCGATCTCCGCATAAACGACTTCGGCACCTTTACTACCATAATCCCTGGCGGAGGGCTCTAAAGACTGTAAGAACAGTTCTAAATGGCTTGAAAATTAATCCGAAAAGGGAACATCAAGGGTTCTGTAAAATATATACCTCGGTCGCTCCCAAACCGTACTTTTGGTAGTCCGCATCGTAGAACTTTACATTTTCATAACGCTTAAACAGATAGTTCAGTTCTTCCTTTAACACCCCTTCCCCTACCCCATGAATAAAAACCACCTTTTGGATGCGCTTTCGGATAGCGAACTCCAATTGCCGTTGGGCGGTTTCCAGCTGCAAGTTTAAAATATCAAAATTTGTCAATCCCTTACTGGATGTTACCAGTTGACCAATATGAAGATCCACCTCCATTTTTGGGGCATATCTTTCCTTTGGCTTTTGGGGCTTGGAACTATTCCTTTTTGGAGGCTCCTTATCCGCCTTGACCCGGGCCACTTCCATATTGGATATTTTAAAGGAATCCTTGCTCCTTATCTTTACCAATTCGGAAGGCATGAAATTTAGTGGGAAGCCATCGGTGGTTTCAATGGTAATTTGGTCCCGTGAAGTTTGGACGACCCTCCCGGTAATCGTATCGTCCAAGACAGCGACCTTGTCCCCAATGTCAAAGTTCCTCGTTTCCATTTTCTTCTTCGTTTTGATCCCGATCCATGATCCAAACTTGTGTAGATTTATAAAGACCGAACATCATAAAAATTAAACCGACACTAAGGACGTACTCCTTTTCAAAATAAGATTCACCAACTCCTATAATTAGGGCCCCCAATATGATGAGTAAAAAATAAATGGTTCGTTTTGTTTTCATTCCACAAAATTAATGTTAAATTTCGGTACAGGAATCCGCATTCTATGAAAATATCCCTAGCCATGGTCTTGTATGCTTTAAATAGTTTTATGATTCCTTGCCTGAATAAATCAATCTTTGGGTTGGAATGTCCGGGTTGCGGGATCCAGCGTTCGGTTCTGCTTTTGTTTGATGGAAATTTTGTGGAAGCCTTTAAAATGTACCCCGCAATTTACACCCTGTTCCCCCTGCTGGCCTTTTTGCTATGGGATAATTTTTTTCCCCTGAAGCATGCCAACAGGATCATCATTACGTTAGCCACAATAAGTGTCGCATTAATATTGATCAATTACATCTTAAAGTTCATTTAAAACCGAGTAAACCATTTTTAAATTATGGAACAACAAAAACTACCGAATGTAACCTTAGCCTTGGTTTTGGCCATTCTTTCTTTTTTATGCTGCTGTATTGGGGGATTGCCTGCGGTCCTGTTATCGGGGATTGCCTTTTTCCTCCTGAACAATGACGAGAAGAAATATCGGGAAAATCCGGAAATTTACTCCAATTATAGCCTATTGAAAACGGCCAAGATTATAGCGATAATCGGGTTGATAATGGGCGTGCTATATTTCCTCTATACTTTGTATTCGATCTCCCAAATGGGAGGATGGGACGCCTTAATGGAAAAGTCAAGGGAAATGTCCGAGCAATGGGGCATTGAAGAATAACCAAAAAACCAAAAAATGAACCAACGACCGCTCCCCGGGGCAAGTACCGTATTGACCATGGGTATAATTGCCTTGATTGGCTCCCTAACCTGCTGTGGCCCATTTGCAGCCATTTTCAGTATAATTGGCCTTGTGCAGGCCAAGGAAGCCGAAAAGGTTTACCAAGAGGAACCTGCCGATTACACAGGTTATGAAAACGTAAGAACCGGAAGAATTCTATCGTACATAGGGTTGGCAATTTCCATCATACTTTTGTTGCTCACAATTTTGTATTTTGGGGTAATCGTAGCCCTCATTTCTTCAGGGGGATTTAACTAGCAGAACCTTCCATTAAAATTAAAAGCTCCCGAAAAAACATATTTTTCGGGAGCTTTTGGCTTTAACAATTTTGGTTCGCCGGCTCTAGTTTGCCACTTCACTTATAAATTTAATTCTGTATAGCCGCAGTTCCTCGTCTTCGTAGTCTCCATCAAATTCCTTCTGGGCATCTTCAATATCATCGGTTTTTGCCTCCAAAAAGTATTCATGTATTTCCTCTTGCTGGTCATCATCCAGGATCTCATCGATCCAATAATCCACGTTCAGTTTGGTACCGCTATAGACTATCTGCTCCATTTCTTGTATCAGTTCACTAATACTCAATCCTTTGGCAGCAGCGATATCATCCAAAGGCAATTTTCTATCCACATTTTGGATGATGTACAACTTAAGTCCGGAATTGGCTCCCGTACTCTTTACTACCAAATCGTCGGGTCTAATTATATCGTTCTCCTCCACATAGTCGGCGATCAACTTTAAAAAGGGTTTGCCATATTTTTTGGCCTTCCCATCCCCCACGCCATGGATATTCACCAATTCCTCCGTGGTTATCGGATATTTTAAGGCCATATCCTCTAAAGAGGGGTCTTGAAAGACTACATAGGGAGGTACCTCAAGTTTCTTGGCCTCACTTTTTCTAAGGTCTTTCAATAAGCGCAACAAAGTCTCATCGGCCACTCCGCCCGAAGATTTTGCCGCACTCACAATGGCGTCATCATTTTCTTGATTGTATACGTGATCCTTCGTCATCATAAAAGAGGTGGGCTTCTTTAAAAACTCCGCTCCTTTTTTGGTCACGTGCAAGATCCCGTACTGCTCTATTTCCTTCTTGAGGTAACCGGCTACCAATACCTGTCTTATAAGGGCCATCCAGTATCCTTTATCCTTTCCGGCACCGATTCCAAAAAAATCCTTTTCATCCGTCTTATGGGAAGAAATAATGGCATTGACCTTGCCAACCAAGGTTTTTACCACCTCTTTGGATTTGAATTTTTCATGGGTGCCTTGTACAACACGTATCAATTTTAAGACATCTTCCTTGGCCTCTTGCTTTTCCTTTGGATTACGTGTATTGTCGTCCATATCGGCACCGGCACCATTAATCTCATCAAAATCCTCTCCAAAATAATGGAGCATAAATTTTCTACGGGACATGGAGGTCTCGGCATAGGCGACCACTTCCTGTAAAAGCGCGTTACCGATTTCCTGTTCGGCAACCGGTTTGCCCGACATAAATTTTTCCAATTTTTCAATATCCTTATAGGAATAGAAAGCAAGGCAATGGCCTTCCCCACCGTCCCTACCGGCACGGCCGGTTTCTTGATAGTAGCTCTCAATACTTTTGGGAATATCATGGTGGATTACAAATCGCACATCGGGCTTATCGATTCCCATTCCAAATGCAATCGTGGCCACTACTACATCCACTTCCTCCATTAGGAACATATCCTGATATCGCGATCGGGTCTTACCATCGAACCCTGCATGATATGGAACTGCACTTACGCCATTTACCTGGAGGACCTGGGCCAATTCTTCAACCTTTTTCCGGCTCAGGCAGTAAATTATTCCCGACTTTCCTGAATTCTGCTTAACAAAACGGATAATATCGGCATCTATATTTTGGGTCTTGGGCCTAACCTCATAATATAGGTTTGGCCGGTTAAAGGAAGCCTTAAATACCGTGGCCCCAGTAATCCCCAAGTTTTTTATCACGTCTTCCTGTACCTTGGGGGTGGCCGTGGCCGTAAGTCCAATTATCGGAATCCCATCTCCCAAACGATTGACGATCGACTTAAGATTTCGGTATTCGGGCCTAAAATCATGTCCCCATTCGGATATACAATGGGCCTCGTCAACGGCCATAAAAGAGATTGGGACCGAATGCAAAAAATCCACATATTCCTCCTTGGTCAAGGACTCCGGGGCGACATAAAGCAGTTTGGTGACACCTTCCTTTATATCTTTTTTTACCTGTTTGATCTCTGTTTTTGTCAATGATGAATTTAGCACATGGGCCACGCCATGTTCGGAAGAAACCCCGCGTATGGCATCGACTTGATTCTTCATTAAGGCTATCAACGGGGAGACAACAATTGCCGTTCCCTCCTGCATAAGTGCAGGGAGCTGATAACAGAGTGACTTTCCACCTCCTGTGGGCATAATTACAAACGCATTTTTTCCTTGTAAAATGCTGGTAATGACATCTTTTTGAAGACCCTTGAACTGGGTAAACCCAAAATATTTTTTTAAAGCGGCATGTAAATCAATCTCATTCAAAGCTATACCGTGTATTACTGTTTTGTTATTATTTTGCCTTTCCAATATCCAAAATTGAAATTATTAAGTTACGGCTTTTTGGACGTTTGGGAAATAAATAATGATATTTTATTTTGGTGGAATTTAAAATATGCTATAAAAGTAAGTTTACGTAATTTTACGAACTTAAAGATAATACATTCCTTTTGGAATGCAATACCTAACGATACAATTACCTTGAGCGACACTAATGCTATACTTGACATAGCGAGACGAACCATAGAAATAGAGGGACGGGCAGTCGACAATTTGATTTCCCAATTGGATGATGATTTTCCAAAAACGATCCACGCCATTTTGGATTCCAAGGGACGGGTAGTTGTTACCGGAGTGGGAAAAAGTGCCATCATAGCCTCAAAAATAGTGGCCACCCTAAACTCCACCGGAACCCCCGCCATTTTTATGCACGCCGCGGATGCCATCCATGGTGATCTTGGCACCATTCAGGAGAATGATGTGGTAATCTGCATTTCCAGGAGCGGAAACACTCCGGAGATCAAAATGTTGGTACCCCTGATTAAGCGGGGAACCAATAAGCTGGTCGGAATGACAGGGAACAAGGATTCCTTTCTCGCCGTTCAATCCGATTACGTGCTGAACACCTATGTGGAAAAGGAAGCCTGCCCCAATAATCTTGCACCTACTACAAGTACAACTGCCCAGTTGGTGTTGGGCGACGCACTCGCCATTTGCCTTTTGGAACTCCGAGGGTTTAGCAGTAAGGATTTCGCTAAGTTCCATCCCGGGGGAGCACTGGGGAAAAGACTATACCTGCGCGTAACCGATATCGTTCAAAACAATCTAAAACCAGTAGTACACATAGATACCGATGTTCGGCAGGTAATTGTCGAAATATCGGAGAAAATGCTAGGGGTCACGGCCGTTCTGGACCATGATAAACTAGTGGGGATAATTACGGATGGGGACATACGCAGAATGCTCTATAAATATGACAACATTATTGGGCTGACGGCAAGGGATATCATGACTTCAAATCCTAAAACAATAGGGGCCGATGTCCTGGCCATAAAGGCTATGGAAATTATGCAGGATAATGGCATTTCCCAACTATTGGCCATGGAAAAAGAAAATTACATTGGTGTGGTACATCTACACAACCTAATAAAAGAAGGTATTATATAATGAAAAAAAAACAGGATCACAATGAAATGTCCTTTCTGGACCATTTGGAGGAATTGAGATGGCATTTGATACGTTCTACCGCTGCCATACTTATCATCGCCTGCGTTGCCTTTCTCTTTAGGGGCTTTATTTTTGACACGATTATTTTTGGGCCAAAGCACATGAGCTTTCCCACCTATAAATTTTTCTGTAAACTCGCGACCTACATAAACATAGATTCCGATTTCTGTGCGGACGAACTCCCTTTTATAATACAGAGCCGAACCATGGCCGGACAGTTTTCCGCCCATATATGGACCTCCATATGGGCAGGTTTCATAATAGCCTTCCCCTATGTAATCTACGAGTTTTGGAAGTTTATAAGTCCCGGTCTGTACGAGAAGGAACGTAAGAATTCCAGGGGGTTTATCCTAGTAGCATCCTTCTTGTTTTTCTTGGGGGTACTTTTTGGCTACTACGTGGTGGCCCCACTCTCCATAAATTTTTTGGGAACCTATCAAGTGAGTGCGGAAGTCCAAAACCAATTTGATATCACCTCATATATTTCAACCCTCCGTTCTGCGGTCATAGCCTCTGGATTGGTCTTTGAACTGCCCATAATCATCTTCTTTTTGACCAAAATTGGGCTGGTAACCCCAACAATTTTAAAAAAATATAGAAAAATGGCCTTGGTAGTGGTTCTAGTGGTATCGGCCATTATTACCCCGCCAGATATTGCTAGCCAGGTGGTCGTATCCATCCCGATCCTGATCCTTTACCAAGCCAGTATATACATTTCCGCCTATGTTCTCCGTCAGGAAGCCAAGAAGGAAATGAAAGCAAAGAAAGGATTGGTGAAGAAAGAATAGGGTTAATGGACCAAAAAGTTAAGACAAAAGTTTATTGGTTTATGGGTTTTAGAAATTTAGTTTTTTCAGAGTAATCATTAAGAAGAATCAAGAACCAAGACAAAAAAATAGGGAATAAATTATAGAATATAGACCTTTGGCAGTTGGCAGTTGCAAAAGAAACCATCGGTGATGGTACTGCTTAGGTCATAAAAACACAAACAATATTAAATCCGAACAATCCCGTAAGGTTTGTTTGGGTTCAAGATAAAATACTTAGTTTTAAGCATCCAAAAATGAAGCTCAGGGCAGAAAACATAATGAAGTCTTACCGAGGTCGGCAGGTAGTCAGGGGGATTTCCCTTGAGGTAAACCGCGGCGAAATAGTGGGACTTCTAGGGCCGAACGGCGCAGGAAAAACAACCTCCTTTTATATGATTGTGGGGCTCATTAAACCCAACGGAGGGGCCATTTATTTGGACGATATGGAAATTACCAATTTCCCAATGTACAAAAGGGCCCAAAATGGAATTGGCTATCTAGCCCAGGAAGCCTCTGTTTTCAGGAAGCTGAGCATCGAAAAAAACATTTTGAGCGTTCTACAACTCACCAAGCTTACCAAAAAGGAACAGGAGATGAAGATGGAATCGCTTATTGATGAGTTTGGATTGGGACATATCCGTAAAAACAGGGGAGACCTTCTTTCAGGAGGGGAGCGCAGACGGACCGAGATTGCACGGGCACTGGCAACCGACCCCAAGTTTATACTTTTGGACGAGCCATTTGCAGGTGTGGATCCCGTTGCTGTTGAGGATATACAACGTATCGTAGCCCAGTTAAAAAACAAGAACATCGGTATCCTGATCACCGATCACAACGTACAAGAAACCCTGGCCATTACGGAACGTTCCTACCTTATGTTCGAAGGCGGAATCCTTAAGTCGGGCATACCGGAAGATCTGGCCGCCGACGAAATGGTACGAAAAGTATATTTGGGCCAGAACTTTGAACTTCGCAAAAAGAAGCTCGACTTTTAATCCTGTGATACGGTTGCATGGCAATCCAAATAACCCACTGGCCATTTCAGTTTGCTATTACACCTCAAATGTGGGATTTTGTACCCAAAAATAAAAAAGCGACTTTATAGGTCGCTTTGCTTATTCCCTCGTCTGTCTGGATTAGTGTAGGTCCGATTTCAGAAGTTCTGGAAACTTTTTTTTGAAACTTTCCAATCTCGGAACGGAAACATTTTGTATATATGGGTTATCGGGATGATGCTTTTCATAATCCTGATGATAATCCTCTGCTTTATAAAAGTGGTTGAATTTGACCACTTGGGTGACTATAGGTTTGTTATATACTTTCTCCGCTTCCAACTTGGCAATATAATTCTCTATAGTCTTCTTTTCGGAATCATTTTTGTAAAAGGCAATGGACCGATACTGTGCCCCATGATCTGGTCCTTGGTAGTTTAAGGCGGTAGGGTCCATGGAGCCAAAAAATACAGCTACCAAGGTTTCGTAGGAGACCTCTTTGGGGTCATAAAAAACTTCGACGGATTCCGCATGATGGGTCAATCCGCGCCCCACCTCTTCGTAAGTCGGGTTTTTCTCCGTACCGCCGGAGTAGCCGGAAATAACTTCCTTCACCCCTTTTACACTTTCAAAAATAGCTTCCACACACCAAAAACATCCAGAGGCAAAATAGGCTGTTTCATATTTTCCATCGATCTGGGCCTCTGTCCTTGTTTCCTTTAAGATGGCCTTTTCGCTTTTACCCTTAGATTGGCAGCTGCTGGAAACCAGCACAATACAGGATAAAAGAAGAAATTCTAAATGTCGCATATGTTATTGATTTTTTAATTAGTAGCTCCTGTCCATTAATACTTACGAAAATTAGAACAAAAAAGTTCAATTAAACGGAACGCCATGAACTCCCATTATGTCGAAAAATAATGCCCTTTAACGAGGCTTTACAATTCATACCAAATTATGGCGTTACAACCACAACCGATCCCAAATCGTGAAATCAGTTCTGACATATTTTTTACATTTTACAGAAAAAATGGGTTCATAGCTGCAGATTTCAGAAAATAACCTACTATGAAAGACTATGCCATCCTAGTTTTTGTCCTTTTTTTAGGCCACTGTGCAACCGCACAAAATCCACTTAAAATTAAGGAATCTACCGAACTTGGGTTCCAAAACAACTCCTATCAAACCAATAAAAGCCTAGCGTGGAAATCTGTGAAAATTTCAAAACAGGACGGGAAAGATTGGGTGCGACTGTATAAGTATAAAAATTCCAGAATTAAGAAAGCACTCTCCTTTACAACGCCGCGAAACAAGGCCAAACTGACTTAAAACCTGTATCTGCTACACCAAGGAAGGAAACGTTTTGCCCACCTCCTTAAAAACAAGCACATAATGGGTTCCCTTTTTTGTAGAATCCCTACTTATTGAGCCTTGGAGCTGTCTAGCTAAATTATTGATCAATTTCAACCCAAGGGATTTGGTGTTCTTAAAATTTATGCCTTCTGGAAATCCTACCCCATTGTCCCCGATATTCAATACGAAATTATCATTTTGCCCTTTGGCCAAGGCAATGTTGATTTCGCCCTCCTCCTCTTCCTTAAATCCGTATTTCAACGCATTTGTAATGGCTTCGTTGATCAATAGCCCCAAAGGTATTGCCGTATCGATCCCCAATTTTATATCTGGCACATCTATGTTCAACTTTATATGGTTGTCCGCTCCCTTTACGGATCGCACCAAATACTCGCTCAGTTCCCAAACATAGGGCTTGTAGTCAATTTTGGACAGGTCTTCGCGCATGTAAAGCATTTCGTGGACCATGGCCATGGATATCACCCGGTTTTGGCTGCTTTTAATCAAGCTTTTAACATTATCATCCTCGATATTCCTGCACTGCAGACTCAATAAACTGGACACGGTCTGGAGGTTGTTTTTTACCCGGTGATGTATTTCCTTTAACAAGGTCTCCTTTTCATTAATACGCTGTTCTATCTCCCTTTTGGATTTGTATAGCTTGTGATGAGCCGTTAGCAAAATTTTACCAAAAACCCCTCCCAATAGATAAACTGAAAACAGGACGCTGAGTAGGCCAAATAGATTCCTGGATTCCTCGGGCACCACATTTATGACAAATTCGGTGTCATCAATACTTGCAAAATATATTAGGATGATGATGGACAAGTTTAGGTACAGGTATACCTTGCCATATCTTTGGGTAGATGCATAGCCAGCAAAAACAATGAGCGCCAGCACAAAAATAAACGGGCTATTGATTCCCCCACTGTAAAGGGTTACAGTCACCGCCCCAATTAGGGCCAAAATAGAGGTAACGTTATAAGTGACTATGATATCCCTATGCCACTTGTACAAAATGGTGTTTAATAAGTTTAAAAGACCAAATGCCAAAAACACGTATGGAATGATCTTTTCTATATGCAGCCAAAAAAGACAGATTGGACAAAACAGGAGCATCAGCGCAGAGGAAAAATAATTTACGCGTAGGGTCAAATGAATTTTATCCTTTAATCTATGTAGGTCTTTGGTCGGTTTTTTCATCTTGGTGTCAATTAATCCATTAGCAGGCATCCCTCAAGTTGAAAGAATTTACATCCAATATACGGATAATACATAAATCTAGATATGTTTCTATTTAAAATCAAAAACGACGACCAAATAAGATCGTCGTTTCTGATTGTGCTTTATTGCAATTATGGACTAGCCGGCCTATTGCGCCTGTACATTATGCTTGTGAAAAGCATCTATTGCCCGGGATAGAAAGTTCAAAACCGTTATCGGAATTTGTAGGGGACACGATATACTAATCCTCCGTCAAAACCCAATCCCCTTTGCCAATAAGGGGTTCGGCCTGCTTGTACTTCATGCTTTTGCTTTCTCCAGACAGTACATTTTTAATGGTCACCTTCTCGTTTCTTCCAATTTTAGGGTGCTCCCTTACGATGGTTTCCGTTACTTGGGGTCGCCCTCCCTGATTTTGACCCACAGCCCTGCTCTGGGCCGCCATTTCATCGCTATTGGGGATTTCTTCCTTGCTGGTCTGCAAATTTTCCTTGGGACGGCGTACGTTTCTTGCCTCCTGGATGTTTTCCGTATTCCCGGAGGGAAGTTCACCCTTGAACAAAAAGGAGACCACTTCCTTGTTAACCTTGTCGATCATTTCCTTGAAAAGTTCAAAGGCCTCAAACTTATAAATCAACAACGGATCCTTCTGCTCGTGAACGGCTAGCTGAACGGACTGTTTTAGTTCGTCCATTTTTCGCAGATGTGTTTTCCATGCATCGTCAATGATGGCCAAGGTAATATTCTTCTCAAAATCGGTAACCAATTGCTTTCCGTCGCTTTCGTAGGCATCCTTGAGATTGGTTACCACGTTCAACGTTTTGGCCCCATCGGTAAAGGGTACTACAATACGTTCAAATTTATTGGTGTTGTCCTCATATACCTGTTTAATAACCCGAAATGCCGTTGAGGCACTACGGTCCATTTTTTCCCGATAGTGCTCGTAAACCGCTTTATAGGTTTTACCGGCAATCTCCGGACCGGCCATTCTCCCAAAATCATTCTCAGAAATAGGGGATGTAATGGAGAAGTATTTAATCAGTTCAAATTCGAAGTTCTTATAATCGTTCGCTCCCTTGTTGGTATCCGCAATGATTTCGCAGGTATCGTATATCATATTGGCGATATCCACTTTAAGTCGATCCCCTTCCAAGGCATGTCGTCTTCTTTTATAGACAACCTCTCTTTGGGCGTTCATTACATCATCGTACTCCAACAAACGCTTACGAATACCAAAGTTGTTTTCCTCTACCTTCTTCTGCGCCCTTTCTATGGATTTGGTCATCATGGAATGTTGGATTACCTCCCCATCTTCCAGACCCATTTTATCCATCATTTTGGCCACTCGGTCCGAACCGAACAATCGCATTAGGTTATCCTCCAATGACACATAAAACTGGGAGCTTCCTGGATCTCCTTGACGGCCGGAACGACCTCTTAATTGACGGTCGACCCTTCTGGAGTCATGGCGCTCCGTACCAATTATTGCCAATCCACCGGCCTTTTTTACCTCTTCGGAAAGTTTAATATCCGTTCCCCTACCGGCCATGTTGGTGGCGATGGTCACAATTCCCGATTTCCCTGCTTCCGCTACGATATCGGCCTCCTTCTTGTGCAATTTGGCGTTTAGGACATTGTGGTCAACTTTTCGGATGGTCAACATTCGGGAAAGCAATTCGGAAATTTCAACCGAGGTCGTACCGATCAAAACCGGCCTTCCAGCCTGGGATAATTTGGTAACCTCCTCTATGATGGCGTTGTATTTCTCCCGTTTGGTCTTATAGATCAAATCGTTCCTATCATCCCTGGTTATCGGCCTATTGGTAGGGATTTCCATCACGTCCAATTTATAGATTTCCAAGAATTCACCAGCTTCGGTTATGGCGGTACCCGTCATCCCGGCCAGCTTTTTATACATTCTAAAATAATTCTGTAAGGTAACCGTGGCAAAAGTTTGGGTAGCTGCCTCGATCTTTACGTTTTCCTTGGCCTCAATGGCCTGGTGGAGTCCGTCCGAATACCTTCGGCCATCCATGATACGACCGGTCTGCTCATCCACGATCATCACCTTGTTTTCCATGACCACGTATTCTACATCCTTTTCAAAAAGGGTATAGGCTTTGAACAATTGGTTAAGGGTATGTATGCGTTCGCTCTTTACCCCAAAATCCTTAAAAAGTTCTTCCTTAAGTTTGGCCTCTTCTTCCAGATCCAGGTTCTGGCTCTCTATTTTTGCAATTTCCCCACCAATATCGGGCATGACAAAGAAATCCTTATCCCCTTCACCAGAAATATAATCGACCCCTTTATCCGTAAGGTCGATCTGATTGTTTTTTTCATCGATAACAAACAAGAGGTCTTCATCTACCTTCGGCATCTCCCGATTGTTGTCCTGCATGTAGAAATTTTCGGTTTTTTGAAGGAGCTGTTTCATGCCCTCCTCACTCAAAAACTTAATAAGTGCCTTGTTCTTTGGTAGACCACGATGTACTCTAAGCAAAAGGAATCCGCCTTCCTTGGTATTGCCCTCAGCGATCAGTTTCTTGGCCTCGGCAAGCACGCCCGTAAGATGTTGGCGCTGCTTGTTCACGATATCGGCAACCTTTGGCTTTAGCTCGTTAAATTCATGTCGGTCACCCTCTGGCACAGGTCCCGAGATGATCAAAGGAGTACGGGCATCATCCACCAGAACGGAATCCACCTCATCGACTATGGCAAAGTTATGGGGCCGCTGAACCAGGTCCCCTGGGGTATGTGCCATATTGTCCCTTAGATAGTCAAAGCCAAATTCGTTATTGGTACCATAGGTAATATCGGCATTGTACGCCGCCCTTCTGCCATCGGAATTGGGTTGATGGGAATCTATACAATCTACCGATAATCCGTGAAATTCAAATATTGGTGCCATCCAGGCGCTATCCCTTTTTGCGAGATAATTGTTTACGGTCACCAAATGCACCCCATTACCGGTCAAGGCATTGAGGTAAAGTGGCAAGGTAGCCACGAGGGTCTTACCTTCTCCAGTTTGCATCTCCGCGATCTTCCCTTGGTGCATGGCGATCCCTCCTATCAGCTGTACATCGTAGTGGATCATATCCCAGGTCACTTCCTTGCCAGCCGCATCCCAAGAGTTGTTCCATATCGCCTTATCGGCATCCAAGGAAACATAATCCCTAATACCCGAAATCTTCCTGTCAAATTCAGAAGCGGTAACCGTAAGCGTCTTATTGTGAACAAACCTTTTTGCCGTTTCCTTGACAACTGCAAAGGCTTCCGGAAGAATTTCGTTCAAACTCTTTTCCATTCCCTTATAAGCCTCATCCTGAAGTTTGTCTATCTCCGCATAAATATCCTCGTTCCTATCGATATCGGCAGATGCCTTTGCCTCATTTTTAAGCAACTCTATTTTATCAAATATCGCCTTGCCATCTTCCTTTATTTTTGCTTTAAACGCGGAAGTCCTGCTCCTTAGCGCATCATTGTCAATTCCTTCCAATTCCTTTTCGAAGGAATGTATCTGATTGATAATCGGCTGTAGCTCCTTTACGTCCTTCTTGGACTTATCCCCTACAAATACCTTAATTACCGAATTTAAAAAATCCATATTTATATTTTATTTTAATCGAATCGTTACTGTTGAAATGTCGTAGTCCACCTATTCCAATCCGCTATTTGTTGAAGTTTCAGAACTCCCCATAAATGTTAAAATTCCGTGCGAAATCAACCTTTGTATTCAGATTTTTTGGTTAAATCCGCAAACCTAAGATGAGTTCCAAATGTGTATTTCCTCTTGTCAGGGTACCAATTCCGCAAGGGCAAAATTACGTAAAAAAAAAGCCTCAGATGAGACTTTTTTGTTGTAATTCCGTTAATATTCTTAATATTCGTCCTCGTTCCAGAGGTAATCTTCTTCGGTTGGATAGTCTGGCCAAATCTCTTCTATAGATTCATAGATTTCTTCGCCTTCCTCTTCCATGGATTGAAGGTTCTCCACTACTTCTAGCGGGGCACCTGTTCTGATTGCGTAGTCAATCAACTCGTCTTTAGTAGCGGGCCAAGGTGCATCGCTTAAATATGAAGCTAATTCTAATGTCCAATACATCGTGATGAATTTATTTTAATTTTTTGCAAAAGTAATTTTTTAACCCAAATAGTCAAGTAAATATGGAATTAATTAGACTTATTTATTAACAATTTTTTGCGCTGGTTAATTGATAACGAAAAAACATTGGAAATATTAGTCCTTTTTTTCGGGTATCCAATTAATTTCTTCTGCCTTTAAATCTTTTGTCAACTTTCGTGCCAATACAAAAAGATAGTCGGAGAGTCGGTTAATATATGACAGAATGGAGGGGTCAAATGGTTCTTTTTCATAAAGGTTTGAAGCCAGACGTTCCGCCCTACGGCAAACGGTACGGGCAATATGACAGTATGACACGGTGGGGTGGCCGCCAGGAAGTACAAAATGCGTAATCGGGGGGAGTTCTTCGTTCATTTGATCCATTTCCCTTTCCAAAATCGCAATATGGCCCTCATCTACTTTCTTGATTTGCAAACGCTCCTTGCCACTTTTCAAAACGGCTTTTTTTGGATCTGTGGCCAATTCCGACCCGATGGTAAACAATTTATCCTGAATTGAAACCAATACTTGTTTCGAATGCCGATCGATATCCTGGTCCCGAATTAGGCCCAGCCAAGAATTGAGCTCGTCTATTGTACCATACGCATCTATTCGGATGTTGTGCTTGGCCACGCGGGTACCCCCGAACAAGGCCGTTGTACCCTTATCCCCTGTTTTGGTATAAATCTTCATACTCTTTTTTTGATTTTATTCCCGCGAAGACGGAAATTCGTTCATTTTCCACCTAAAGTGGTTTACGGTAAAACACAATACCTACGGCCATTGCCTACTATGCCCTGATACTAATTTACTCCTTGTCCATAAACTTTCGGGATTTTTTCCCTCTCTTTCTTTTTCTGATGTTGATCAGATTGAAAACGAAAACGAAAACCAGTACCACTAAAACTATGTAAATCTTGTAATCCATGGTTGAATGTATGAACGCGGCTTGAGTTCAATATAAGAAATCAAATCCGGATTTTAAAATGTTCTTTGGCCTGTTCTGCCCTAAAAAACAACACCCCACAACAAAATAGGTCGATCGTAACCCTAATTTCCCCAGAATGCGTTAGAACTTCCCACAGGGTTTCCACCTCCTTATTTTCATGGATCCCGTTGATCAGTACTGCGGTATCATTATGGATTTCCTTGTTTCCCTCTATATAGGTCGATATATTTCCAGCATTTAACTTATCTATATAAATAAGATCATAGGGGGGCGTATCCAACCTTATGGATGGATACATTTTCAAAACGGCATTTTGGAACTCCGAACCCATCCCAACAAAACATACATTTTTATACCCAAAAAATCCGATACTTTTAAAGAGTACATCCTTTACCGTCGAATCCTTGGAAAGTTGTTTTGCATATAGGCATTTTGTAACATAACCATACACAAATGGGGAGTGTAACCCGTGCTGATTGGTCGATGACCAAAGGAATTTTAGGTACGGAATTATACGATGCATTTACTTTTTGATATTGCAATTGGATGGGAACCGGATAAGGATTTGAAAAATCACCACGTAATTCCCCAACCCTCACAAAGGAATGGAGAATTTTGCAAATGAAAAATACGACTTCACAGCTACCCTTGTGTTAGGGAAACTAGATGGAAATTTTGTCAGAAAGCTCAAACCAACGTTCGGTTTTCGTTTCAATGCTTGCCAAAAGCTCCTTGAGCTCAAGGGAGAGCTTATTGATCTGATCACCGGAAAGCGTAGTATCGGCAAACCTATGTTGCAATTCCTCCTTTTTTCTTTCCAATTTCTTTATTTCACTTTCCAATTTATTGTACTCCTTTTGCTCCATAAAGGACAGTTTCACCCCCTTGTCCTCGGTCTTCCAGGAATTTTTGGTCCCCTTGTTATCCGTGTTTTGCTGTTTTTCCAAACGTGCCTCCTCTACATTACTGTCTTCATAGGTTCTAAAATCGGAATAGTTGCCTGGAAAATCCTCGATCTCGGCATTACCACGAAAAACAAAAATATGATCTACGATCTTATCCATAAAATAACGATCGTGGGAAACCACTAGAAGACAGCCCGGAAAATCCAGAAGGAATTCCTCCAACACATTCAAGGTCACTATATCCAAATCGTTGGTAGGCTCATCCAGGATCAGAAAATTGGGGTTCTGAATTAAAACGGTACAGAGATACAATCGCTTGCGCTCCCCTCCGCTCAATTTTTCAACAAAATCGTACTGTTTCTTTCGATCGAACAAAAAACGCTCCAACAACTGTTGGGCCGATATTTGCTTGCCTTTCATCAAGGGAATATAATCCCCGAACTCCCGGATAACATCGATTACCTTTTGACCCGGTTTTATTTGGATTCCAGATTGGGTATAGTAACCAAACTTAATGGTGTCCCCAACCACTACCTTACCGGAATCTGGTTGGTCCCTTCCGGTTAGAATATTTAGAAATGTTGATTTTCCGGTACCGTTCTTGCCGATAATCCCAATGCGTTCCCCCCTCAAAAAATTGTATTCAAACTTATTGAGAATAGGTTTTCCCGGATAGGATTTGGATATCTTATGGAGTTCCACCACCTTGCTCCCCATCCGTTCCATATTGATTTCCAATTGTATTTCGTGGGTGGCCCTTCGTTGACTGGCCTTCTCTTTGATGGCGGTAAAATCATCGATCCGTGATTTGGATTTCGTCGTCCTCGCCTTGGGCTGCCGCCGCATCCAATTCAGTTCCTTTTTAAACAAGATCTGCGATTTATGCTGCTCCACGGACTCCTGTTCCAAACGGGCCTCCTTCTTTTCCAAATAGTAGGAATAGTTGCCCTTGTAGGAATAGAGTTGGCCATTGTCCAATTCAACGATTTCGTTGCAAACCCGTTCCAGAAAATAGCGGTCATGCGTCACCATGAACAAAGTAATGTTCTCCTTGGCAAAATACTGCTCCAACCACTCTATCATTTCCAGATCCAAATGGTTGGTAGGTTCGTCCAAAATCAAAAGATCTGGTTTATTGATAAGTGCGTTCGCAAGCGCCAATCGCTTCTTTTGACCACCGGACATCAATCCGATCTTCATATGGATATCCTCCAACTTCAACTTAAACAATATTTGTTTATACTGGGTCTCAAAATCCCACGCTTGATGGCGTTCCATGGCCTCGAACGCCTTTTGATACGCGTTCTCATCCTCGGGATTCTCCAAAGCCCTTTCATAGCGGCCAATAACTTGAAGGATCTCATTGTCCGATGCAAAAATGGTCTCCTCTATCGTTAAATTAGGATCTAGTTCCGGTTCCTGCTCCAGATAGGAAACGCGGATTCCCTTGCGGTAATTAACCTGCCCGGTATCGGGAGTATCCAGCCCGGCCATAATATTAAGAATGGAGGTCTTGCCCGTACCGTTTTTGGCGATAAGCGCAATCTTTTGGTCCTTGTTGACGCCAAAAGAGAGTTCTGAAAAAAGAACCAGTTCGCCAAAAGATTTAGCTATATTTTCTACCGTAAGAAGATTCATGTATGGTGTTTATGGGTTTATTGTTCGGGGTTCTGGGTTCGGGGTCGATTCTTGTTTCCTTTCTGATAAATCTTGCCCTACTACCTACTTCACCTGACTACTTTTTTGGTTTCAGGTTTCAGGTTTCAAGCTTTTGGTTCGATTCATTTTTGTACCCAACAGGAAACTAGAATCAATAGAAACCAGAAACAAACCGCTTACCGATCATTTGTTTCTGCACTAAAATATTTTAAAAGATAAACATATCGCAAGGCAAGCATGATCAACAAGGGAATTATCAAGATTGAAAATATCTGTACCTTAAAAATCCAAAGGACAGCAGTTATCAATAAAAATGCCAAAAGCGCCCATAAATAATAACGCAACCAATGGGGAGGTACCTTCTTTCCGTACATATAAAACGCAGCTACCAAATTCAGTGGAAAAGCCCAAAGGATATTAAAATTATTGCCCGTGGACGAATGGTCCGTAAAAAACCATAAAAAGAAAATCAAAAGCCCGGCCAACCCTGTCGTCAAAAACAGAAAAAAGTCCGTTCTCCGGCTAAGACCTTTGTTCTTATAATCCAAATAGGTCCGAACAAGCACGAAAACAAACAGCAGTAAAATCCAGAACAAGGGAGTCGCCAAAAAAATGGAACCCGTGTTCATGGGCTTGGAATCCAATAGGAGAACTTCCTTTTGAACCAGTGGTTTGTTATCCAAATAACTGTTGTTCAACTGTTTCAACACATAATTTGGCAGAAAGTTATGCTGATAGGGTGTTGCCTTTCTATCGATTACCGACCCCAATGCCAGATCGATCCCAAAACTTGACCAGGAATTGGTGACCAGATTTTGGTGGATCAATTCCCTAAACGTATATCGGTCCTTTAAGTGGTCTTCCTTAAAGACTAAATGATCGCCAAAAACACATTTTAAGATCCATGGAATTTTGGTAGCACAGTTTTCGAACAAAAAATCATAGGTGTAATCCCGGTTTTCAGGCAAGTAATTTGTTTCCAAATACCGGAACAAATCATTTATTTCTTTGGGGGTTAAATCCAGGACCTGCTCTTTTACCCATCTATTCTGCATTTCGTATTCAAATAGAAAGTCGTCAAAATGGGACCTGCTTAGGCTGTACAGCAGTTTTCCCCGAGCAAAATCGACATAAAAGAGGGGTGGATTAAAGTCGAAAGTACCATAGTTATATACCACATCTATCCCTAGCGCCGGATCATGGACCCTAAACGCACTATGTCCAAAAGTCGTGTATAGGTCCTCCCCCGCTCCGCAAGTCAACACGCTTATTTGTGATTGTGCCGTTAATTCGGGGATTTGGGAAAAGCCCCATTGGGACAACATTAGAAGTACAAGTAAAATATATTTTTTAATCGGCATATAATTGGAATGCGTATGTGCTTGCAAGGGACAAATATCCAAATAAATAATGATTCATGGGTTTACACACTCCCGCTTTCACTAAAAATTGTATTATTTTTACCTAAATCTGCCATCAATGAAACCGACATGTTTAAAATAATCCATAAATTAATATGGGAATGATTGTTTTTAAACATATAAGGTTACACCCGCCAGAATGACTTTGTCGGGCTGGTGTGACATCTGAAAACCAATAAACACAAGCACATGAAAAAGCATATCCCAAACCTAATCACCCTTTTGAACGTATTTTGCGGCTGTGTGGCTTCGGTTTTTGCGGTGTTAAACCAATTGGAACTTGCCGCCCTTTTCGTTTTTTTGGGTATAATCTTCGATTTCTTGGACGGACTGGCCGCTCGCGCCCTAAATGTTCAGAGTGCGTTGGGCCTTCAATTGGATTCCTTGGCCGATGTAATTACCAGTGGCCTAGTGCCCGGCATCGTTATGTTTCAGTTGATGGGCATGTCCCTTGCAGGAGGTTGGAATATGGAGTTCGGAAAAATCCCAGGACATATGGAATCTAGTTCCATGGTAGAACTTTTCCCCTTCCTTGGCTTTCTGATCACCTTGGCATCGGCTTATAGATTGGCCAAATTCAATTTGGACGAGAACCAAACCGCTTCGTTTATCGGCCTTCCTACCCCTGCCAATACCTTATTGATCCTTTCGCTTCCCATGATCCTATTTTACCACAACAACGACATACTCAACAGTATTATCCTAAACCCTTGGTTTCTAACGGGACTGACCTTCCTTAGTGCCTATCTATTAAATTCCAACCTGGAACTCTTTGCCCTAAAATTTAAAAATTGGAGCTTTCAGGACAATGCCCTTCGCTATACGTTTCTTATAGTAAGCCTTATTCTCCTGACAACGATTCGGTTCTTGGCCGTACCCGTGATAATCGCTTTTTATATTCTGAGCTCCATTATGAATGGGATGTATGTAAAGAAAGAGGTTGACTAAAATAGCGCTATTGATAAGACTGTTCGTCATGGAATGATGACAGATAATTAAAATAACTTCAGTAAAATGTCGGGTATATTTGAACTTATAGGAACAGGCAATTACAACCTTTTATCCGAAAGATTAAGCGAAAATCCCGCTCTATCGAAATCTAAAAACGAACAGGGTATCTCACCCCTGCAATTTGCGGCCTATTGCAGAAATAAACAGGCAATTGCCATTATTAAGCCGTACCTGGATAGAATTGACATTTATGAGGCCTCAAGTTTAGGGGATATGGAAAATGTGCTTCACTTATTAGAAAAGGATCTCTCCCTAATAAACGCATTCTCAATTGATGGTTTTACGCCATTGGGACTTGCCTCTTTTTTTGGACATTTGGAACTGGTAAAAATATTGATAGAAAAAGGAGCTGATCCAAACCTCGCCTCAAAAAACGAGTTTAAGGTAACCCCGTTACATTCTGCATGTGCGATCGCAAATTATGGGATAGCCGAATTACTTATAGAAAATGGAGCCGACGTTAATGCAAAACAAATGCAAGGTATAACACCCTTGCATTCGGCCGCCCACAACGGACAGTCAAAGCTCGCCATACTGCTTATAAACAGTGGTGCTGGTATTAATTCGGAAACGGATAAGGGACAAACACCTTTGTCTATGGCGGAAGAAAAAAAATTTAAGGAAACTAGCGAACTTTTAAAGAAAAACGGGGGGCATTAACAAAGGATAGGACCAGCCAACCGTAATTTTTATCATCCTGTTACCCACTGGTGATGGAGACAAGTTATTCCACCAACTGCATATTGCAAGTAAGGCAAATATTGTTCTTACCATTCTACTATCGCAAATCCGTTTGAACGGGTCAAAAAAGTTCTACAAAAAATCAACCCTTCAACCCAACTCGGCCCAAACTCTTTCGATCAAGGCCTTAGTTGCCCGTATACCTGCGGGTTCCTCCATATTATCCCCCTCGAATTCAATTCCAATATGGCCATCAAACCCCGAATCCTTTACGATTTTCAGCATTTTTTTGTAATCGATAACAGTCTCGTTTCCCTCAGGGTCAAATGCATAGGATTTGGCGCTAACCCCTTTAGCAAAAGGCAAAAATTCGGAAACACCTTCGTATCTATCATATAAATCGGTGCATTTGTTGTTTTGGGTACTTCCCCATTCCACATTGAGGCACCAATTGCCAAAATCGGGCAAGGTTCCCAAAAATGGATTGTTTACTTCCTTCAAAATACCGACTATAAACTTGCCATCGGAGGTGTGGAATCCATGATTTTCTACCAGGATGTTCATATTCTCCTTCGCCCCGTATTCGGCCAAACTCCCTAGGCCATCTACCAAGGCAGCGTGCAATTCACTTCTGGTACCTTTTCCAAAGGCATTTACACGAATTGAATGACAGCCCAAAATCCTTGCGGCATGAATCCATTTGTAATGATTTTCGACGGTGGTTTTACGATCTGCATCGTTCGTGCTGCCCAGTTCACCTTCGTTATCTACCATTATCAATTGGCTCATTACATCCTCATTTTCTGCTCGATCTTTCATTTCCGACCAGAATTTTGAATCGGTTGCCTTGTCCACATAAAACTGGTTAACATACTCTATAGCCCCGATTCCGTATGATTGTTTGGCGATTTCGGCAAAATCCACGGGTTTAATTTCTCCCTTCTCCAAGGCGCGGTGCATGGACCATTGGGCCAAAGATATTTTTAGTTCCTTCTTATTGAATCCATGATGTGATGATTTAACCATTTGCGACAAAATTGGGGTCGTAGTCAAGGCCAAAGTACCCAAGGCCGTTCTTTCCAGAAAAGATCTTCTTGTAGACATATTGCAAGTTTAGTATGGATGATAAAGTGGTTTAAACTTTTTCCATTTGCAAAAAAACTATTTTGAACCACAATTAAAGGTATAATTTTTTACCCCAAACTAGCCAGACTCTTTTCCAAAGTTTCTATTTTGGCCTCGGCATCGGCTTGCTTTTTACGTTCCATCGCAATGACCTGTTCCGGGGCATTGTTTACAAAACGTTCATTGGACAGCTTCTTTTGTACCGATGTTAAAAACCCCCTGATATAAACGAGTTCCTCATTGATCTTTTGAATTTCGGCCTCCACATCCACAGCTCCGGTAATGGGTATAAAATACTCGTTGGATTTTACCCGAAAGGACAACGCGCCATCAACGGTCTTATCTACATAGGAGATTTGGCTTACGTTGGTAAGCTTAGCTATGATCACATCCCAATCCTTGGCTATTCCTTCTTCGTTTAAAAGGGATAGTTCCAATGTCTCTTTCATGGGGATATTCTTTTCCTTGCGGATGGTACGGATTCCGGCGATAACCTCCGTGGCAAAGTTGAACCCATTGATCAAACTTTCATCTACCGATTCCGACTTTGGCCATTGGGAAACCACCAACGCCTGTTCGGGGGTCCGTTCTTTTATATGCTGCCAAATCTCCTCGGTCAAGAAAGGCATAAAGGGATGTAATAATTTTAGGTTCCCTTCGAACAATTGAATTACAGCATCGAAAGTTTTTTTATCGACGGGCTGTTGATAGGCGGGCTTAACAATTTCGAGCAGCCAAGAGCAGAAATCGTCCCATACCAATTTGTAGGTTGACATAAGGGCATCCGAAATCCGATATTTGCCAAAATGATCTTCAATTTCCAACAACGTCTGGTTAAACTTGGCCGTATACCAATCAATTCCCCGACGGGATGCTTCTGGTTGAGGCAGTTGGGCCACTTCCCAGCCTTGAACCAATCGAAAGGCGTTCCATATCTTGTTGGCAAAGTTCTTTCCTTGCTGGCACAGCCCCTCATCGAACAAAAGATCGTTCCCCGCGGCAGAACTCAAAAGGAGTCCCACCCGGACGCCATCGGCACCGTAATCAGAAATCAATTTTAGGGCATCGGGGGAATTCCCTAATGATTTAGACATCTTACGACGTTGACCATCGCGTACCAGTCCCGTGAGATATACATTTTCAAAAGGTCTTTTGCCCCTTAACTCGTATCCCGCAATGATCATTCGGGCCACCCAAAAGAAAAGGATGTCCGGCCCCGTGACCAAATCATTGGTAGGATAAAAATATTCAATTTCCTTATTGTCGGGCTCCAATACCCCGTTAAAGACACTAATTGGCCAGAGCCATGAAGAGAACCAGGTATCGAACACATCGGCATCTTGTCGCAGATCGGACTTCACCAAGGATGGGTTACCGGATTTCTTTCGGGCCAATTCCAATGCGGCCTCCTCTGTTTCTGCCACAACGAAATCTTCTTGGCCATCCCCAAAATAAAAGGCAGGAATCTGTTGTCCCCACCAAAGCTGGCGAGAAATATTCCAGTCCCTGATGTTTTCCATCCAGTGTCGGTATGTGTTTTCGAACTTTTTAGGAAACAATTTCACCTCTTCGGTCTCCAAAACCGCCTTAATAGCGGGCTGGGCCAATTCCTCCATCTTAAGGAACCACTGATCGGACAACCTTGGTTCTATCACTGCCCTGGTGCGCTCGGAGGTTCCTATCTTGTTAATATGTGTTTCGGTCTTGACCAAAAAGCCCTTTTCATCCAGTTCCTTCGATATTTCCTTCCTAACTACAAACCGGTCCTTTCCGGCATATTGCAATCCATAGGAATTTAAGGTGGCGTCCTCATTAAAAATATCTACGGTCTCCAAATGGTGTTTTTCACCCAAAGCTTTGTCGTTCACGTCATGTGCCGGGGTAACCTTGAGGCAGCCTGTACCGAATTCTATATCTACATATTCGTCTTCGATGATGGGAATAACCCGATTGCAGATTGGTACAATGGCCCTTTTCCCTTTTAAATGTCGATACCGCTCGTCATTGGGATTGATACAGATGGCGGTATCCCCCAAAATAGTTTCGGGACGGGTGGTTGCAATAATCACTTTTTCATCCGAACCTTCTATGTCATAGGCCAAATAATACAATAGGCCTTGCCTTTCCTCGTAAACTACCTCCTCATCGGAAAGGGTAGTTTTGGCTTCTGGATCCCAATTCACCATCCTATAACCTCTATAGATGAGCCCTTTGTTAAATAGGTCGACAAAAACTTTGATGACCGAGGCGGACATATTGTCATCCATGGTAAACTTGGTGCGGTCCCAGTCGCAGGAACATCCCAATTTTTTGAGTTGTTCCAAAATAACACCACCGTATTCATGGGTCCATTCCCAAGCATGGTTTAGGAATTCCTCTCGGGTAAGCTCCGATTTCGGAATGCCCGCTTCCTTCAGTTTAGCCACTACCTTGGCCTCGGTAGCTATGGATGCATGATCCGTTCCAGGCACCCAACAAGCGTTCTTGCCCATAAGTCGCGCCTTGCGTATCAACACGTCCTGAATCGTATTGTTTAGCATATGGCCCATATGGAGTACCCCGGTAACATTGGGAGGGGGAATTACAATGGTATATGGCTCCCTATCGTCGGGAACGGAGTGGAAAAATCCATTTTCCATCCAATAAGCGTACCAGTGGTCCTCAATGCGTTGAGGTTCATATTTTGAAGGGACATCCATATTATTGGAACAGTTTTTGATAACCCTATTGGGCGTTTATTTTAGAATTATGATATATGTTGTAACTTTGCGGCAAATTGCAGTTTTTCCAGATATAGGAAATACGAAACAAAAATAAGTAACGTTATTACATAACAAAACTATTTTGGAGAATGATCCAAAACATTCGCTCTTTTAATTTAACCAAAAACATAAAATGATGAAAAAAATTGTACTAGTTTTATTCGTTGGATTACTAGGATTTAGCCTGCAAGCACAGGAAAAAAAAGCTAAAATTGAATTTAAGACAGAAACTGTAGACTATGGCGAGATCGCCAAGGGCAGTAATGGGGTTAGGGTGTTTGAATTTACCAATACAGGGGACGCCCCTTTAATCATAAGCAAAGTGAGCTCTAGTTGTGGATGTACCATCCCCAAGAAGCCTGAAGACCCAATATTGCCTGGTAAAGTAGGGAAGATAGAGGTAAAGTATGACACTAACAGGGTTGGGCCGATCAGAAAAGCAATTACCGTTATCTCCAATGCGGATACCCCTACCAAGGTGTTAAAAATAAAAGGTGAGGTAAAAGATACCTCTGGTGCAAAATAAATTATAAAATAACTTAGGAAAAAAGGTCCACTGTTTATGTGGACCTTTTTTTTTGAGCTGGAATTCGCTTATGCATTAAAATTGGCCCATGGGTTTGAACGGATGCCTCATTTAAATAAATCTTTCAAAACAAAGCTAAATTTTAGGCTGGTATTGTACCGCTCAACAAGTACTTGTATTCGTTTCCCCTCTTTTTCATTGAGCATTTTCATGACCTCCTGAAGTTTGTATTTGTAAATAGACTTGCCATTTACGGCCAAAATAACGTCTCCTTCCTGTAAACCGGCCTCGTCTGCAGGGCTGCCAGCCCGGATACCGGAAACAATGATCTCCGGTACTAAACTAAGCCTTGTGGTATTCTCAAATAGAATCTGCACATCCCCAAAGGACTTTTCCTTCTCGATCATTACCCCTTGCCCATTGGTAATCTTTTCAGCAATATATCTCAATCCGTTGTGCTGCAGGTCAAGTCCGCTCATATTGTACTGAAAGGGGGTTTTGAAATACTTGTTTTTTTTAAGCGTAATCTTTCCATTTGGATAGTCAAAAACAATGTTGAACCTTTTCAAAAGCTCCCCTCCCAAGCTACCGTTCCGGTTGTCCAGATTGGACACGAGATCAAAAGCTCCCAAATGCGGGAAAGCGGCTTTTGCATTCTCCAGTACAAAATGTCCTATTTGAATGTTATTGATCTTGGTACGCCTGCCGTACACCTCACCGCTAAGTCCACGCCCTAGAAAATCCTCATAGTTCTTATCCGGTATCTCCAATCCCTTTTCCCCATCTTCCAAAAGCCAAACCGCATCGCTACTTCCAGTGTCAATAAGAAGCCGGACCGGGACATGGTCCTTGTCCTCATAGGACACAGTTCCTTCTAGGTACGATTTTTTGCCCCGAACGGCCAAAGGCAAAGTTTCACTGTTCTTTCTTTTCTTGTAGGTATAAAGGTCTGGGTTATAAAACTTAATAACCTTGTTGGCATAATCGATATCCACAATAAAATCCCTAAACAGGTCATAGCCGATAATTCCGTGGACGGGAATTCCCAGGTTAGGCGAAAAATTGAGTTCCTTGTCCAATATCACATAAAGCATCTGCTTATTGTTCCAACCATCCCCTATTTTAAAGGTGTTGCCCTTGGAGCTTAAAGCTTTGACCGACTCACCGGTTCCCAGGCCCCTCAAAGAAATTTCGGTAACATTGTTCAATTGAATGGAATCTTGGTTGGATAGATTGAAAAGGATGGGCTTGCCCACCCCGGAATCGAAAATAAAAGAGAGTTTGGTCCCGTTGACCTCAACGGGAATAATCATAAGATTATTGACCAGTTCGAACTTTACCTTTTGATATTTCTCTCCCTTGGGCAAATGATAATGCTGTGCCCAGCAAAAAATAGGAAAACACCATAAAAGAAGTATAAAACGCCTCATAAATCTCCACAACCCTTTGGTTATTATAAGTTTGCGACTTTTAAATATAAGAAAAAAAACGGTTGTCGCCCCAAAAATTAACATCTTATTCCGGTATCAAATAAAACTTGCAATGAATTGTTTTCTCCATTTTGATTCACCATTTTTGTAAAAAATTGCGCTTATGCCATCGATTTCCAAAAAAGGGCGAACCATGCCCGAGTCCCCTATCCGAAAGCTTGTCCCTTATGCGGAAAGTGCCATAAAAAAGGGCATTAAGGTTATTCATCTAAACATAGGACAACCCGACATAAAAACTCCAAAGGTTGCTATGGATGCGGTTAGGAATCACAACATGGACATACTGGCCTATGGCCGCTCCGAGGGTTCAGAGACCTATAGGGAAAAAATTGCCCAATATTACCTCAAACACCATATACGGATAAGCGCCGAAGACATAATAGTGACCACAGGAGGTTCCGAGGCTCTGTCGTTCGCTATTGGCAGCATAACGGATGCCGATGACGAAATAATTGTCCCTGAGCCATTCTACGCAAACTACAATGGCTTTGCAACGGCCGCAGGAGCTAAAGTAGTGCCCGTTGTTTCACATATTGACGATAATTTTGCGCTCCCCCCAATAGAGGAGTTCGAAAAATTGATTTCGACCAAAACCAAGGCCATTCTAATCTGTAATCCTGGAAATCCTACGGGATATCTTTACAGCAAGGAGGAGATAAAAAAGCTGGCGGATATTGTAAAAAAACATGATATATTCTTAATTTCCGATGAAGTCTATAGGGAATTCACCTATGACGGCAAGGAACACAGATCCATTTTACAAGAACCTGGAATGGAGGATTACGGCATTGTTGTAGATTCGGTTTCCAAAAGATACAGCATGTGCGGTGCCCGAATAGGCTATCTGGTTTCCAAGAACAAGGAGGTCATAAAGGCCTCACTAAAATATGCCCAAGCGCGGTTATCGCCACCCACTTTTGCCCAAATAGCCGCCGAAGCCGCCCTGGATACGCCAAATAGTTATTTTGAGTCCGTAAACAAGGAATATGAGGAAAGGCGAAACATATTGTTGGAAGAACTCCAAAAAATTGACGGTATTAAATGGGGGCGTCCACAAGGTGCATTCTACTGTATTGTACAATTGCCCATCGCCGATGCCGACGATTTTGCAAGATGGCTTTTGGAAGACTACGACCTAAACGGTGAAACCGTAATGGTGGCGCCAGCAGCCGGATTTTATGCAACGGAAGGTTTGGGAAAAAACCAGATCAGGATTGCTTATGTTCTAGAAAAGGAAAGTCTAAAAAGGGCCGTCAATATTTTAAACGAGGCGCTTAAAGAATACAAAAAACTGTTTTAACATTCCCTAAGGTTGATAGAAATCAGAAAAAATGTAGCCCTAAGAACCTACAATACCTTTGGCATTGATGCAAATGCCCAATTCTTTTGTGAAATAACCACAGTGGAAGAATTAAAGGAAGCCTTGCGTTTAAAGGAATATCCGAACAAAATTATACTTGGCGGCGGGAGCAATATGCTAATTGTCAAGGACATTGAGGCATTGGTACTCCATATCGGAATCAAAGGCATCCATGTTGTCGAGGAAAACGAGGATGTGGCGATCGTAACGGCCATGGCAGGGGAAAATTGGCACAACCTGGTCCTATGGACCTTGGAGCACGGTTATGGCGGACTGGAAAATCTATCTTTAATTCCTGGAAATACAGGTACCGCCCCCATACAAAATATCGGGGCCTATGGGGTAGAACTCAAGGATGTCTTGGAATATTGCCAAGCCATGCACGTGGATACCCAGGAAATAAGAACATTTAGCAATGAGGAGTGTCAATTCGGCTATCGGGATTCCATTTTCAAAAACGAAGGGAAAGGGAAATATATAGTCGTATCCGTAACGTTTAGGCTCACCAAAAAAAACCATAAGCTCCAAACCACTTACGGGGCCATTGAATCCGAATTGCAAAAAAACAGCATCGACAAACCTACGATCAAAGATATTTCGGATGCGGTAATTTCCATTAGAAGAAGTAAGCTCCCAGACCCTAAAGAACTTGGGAACAGTGGTAGTTTCTTTAAAAATCCCGTCCTAAACAAAAAAGAATTCGATATTTTTACCGTTAATCACCCCGAGGCTCCACATTATAAGATCACGGATAATGAATTTAAAATTCCTGCGGGCTGGTTAATAGAACAATGCGGTTTTAAGGGCAAAAGATTTGACGATGCAGGGGTGCATAAAAACCAGGCTTTGGTATTGGTAAATTATGGAAACGCTACAGGAACGGAAATCATGGATTTGGCCATTTCAATTCAAAAGAGTGTTTTTGAAAGGTTTCAGATAAACATTAGCCCCGAAGTCAATATCATCGATTAGACACCCCAGTTTCCGCAAGGCAAGAAATCAGCTTTCAAATGAACTCATTCAAAACATCGGGAAATATTTTGTTCTACAATCAATACAATAATATTACGTTTACCTTAGAGACCGTTTTAAAATACGTCAATTATTCTAAGCCCTCATGAGCATCCTCCTGGAAAAACATATTGTAGAACTGCTTCAGGAGCGAAACGAGAAGGCAATTTCCCTGTTGTATGAACACTACGGCAATACGCTGTATGGGGTGGCACATAAAGTGGTAAGGGACGAGGAACTTGCCCAAGACGTACTACAGGAAAGTTTTGTCAAAATCTGGAAAAACTCGGATTCCTATGATGCCTCCAAAGCCAAATTGTTCACTTGGCTTTTTAGGATTACGCGCAACACCGCGATCGACAAGCTAAGAAGTGCGAATACAAAATCGGACCGGGAGATCCAAATGGACGTATCGAACGTATATACGTTAGGTGTTGAAAGCACCGTCCCCGAGTTTTTGGATGTACGCGAAAATTTGGAAAAATTGGAACCCAAATATCAAACTGTTTTGGATGCCCTATTTTTCCAAGGTATGACCCAACAGGAGGCCAGTGACGAACTGGACATTCCCTTGGGTACGATCAAATCGAGATTAAAAATCGGACTCAGGGAGTTGAGAAAAATTTACGGCCCTTTTTTGGTGTCCGCACTTTTTATGATTTTTTAAATTGAATTTGATTTTACTAAACTAACCTGAGATGCAAGAGAAGATAAAATTGTTTTTGGAGAGCGATCTGCTCGAAAAATATTTGCTCGGAAGTACCACCGTGGAAGAAACGCTGCAAGTTGAGCGCTATATAGCCATGTATCCGGAAGTAAGGGAAACCTACAATGAACTGCAAGAGAACTTGGAGACCTATGCAAAACTACATGCCAAAAAGACTCCCGAAGGACTTAAAGAACGGATCTTGGATCAGATAAAAAAGAAGCAATCCTTCAGGAAGCATTTCTTTAATTATTCCATTGCAGCCAGCTTCATTGCTTTCCTTTTTGCAGGTACGGCCTTTTTCTTCTACAACCAGAACCAAAACCTTGCCGAGAAGAACGCCATTGTTTCCAGCAAAATCCAAGGCATGGAAGAAGACATGAGAAAGCAGCTAGAGGATATGCGGAACCAGTTTATTGTCCTGCACAACCCCCAAACCAAACAATACCACGTAAATGGTAATAAAAAGGCAAAAGAACTCAAAGTGGTTGCCTACGTAAACCCCGTAAAGAAATTGTCGTATATCAATGTCAAGAACCTTCCTCAGCTTCCTGAAGAACAGTGTTTCCAAATGTGGGCAGAGGTAAATGGCAAAATGGTGAATCTTGGGGTAATCAAGGATTTTACGGATAAAGACCATCTATTGGCCTTGCCATACGCCGATGATGCCATTGGATATATCACTATAGAACCTAAAGGAGGCAACCAAAAGCCTACCGTTAAGAACATTGTAGCCAATATTAACTATTAGGTTGCTTAATGGGTTATTTATGGCTATGAGAATCGGTTAACCTAATTGTGATATTAGCCAATAACGCTATCCCTTTAATCTTAAAGTACTTCTAAAAAGGAATATTTAGCTTCCTAATTTTGTACCTTTGTACAAAGTAATTTGTCATGAGTTGAGCCCTGATGGTCTTAAACCAACAGCGTAACGCAACGGCACATTACAAACGTTGGAACAATCCTATTGGGCTGGTCTGACAAATGAAGAACAAAAAAATTTTACCAGATGAAATTATTACTCTTGACCATCGGTCTGCTGGCACTGGCATTTGCCGGTATCGCCATAAAGATATGGTCCAAAAAAGATGGTAGGTTCGCAGGCACTTGCGCCAGTCAAAGTCCATTTCTCAATAGTGGCAACGAGCCCTGTGGTTATTGTGGAAAACTTCCCGACGAGCAGGACTGTAAAAAAGAGACCGTCCAGAAAATTCAATAAAACAATCAATAATGTTTTATTGTGCCCACCTTCCGTTCCGGTTTTGATCGGATAAGTAGATTTAAGGCCCAGGCCGAAGGATGCAGACGTCCGCATTGGAACCCAATATCCAATTTTCAACTTTCTAAATTTATTCACTTAGCACCAAAATCAATTTGGACAATACCGAAGATACACTGACATCCGTAATCAATAGGGCCAAATCTGGAAATCAAAAAGCATTTAGCAACCTTCTGGATACCTTTTGGAACGATGTTTATGGCTTTCAATTAATTCGGACAAAGAACGAAAACGACGCGGAAGACATTACGGTACAAACTTTTTCCAAGGCCTTTGATAAACTGGATACCTATGACGATGCCTACGAGTTTAGGACCTGGCTAATTGCAATTTCCAAAAATCTTCATATTGATCTTATCCGCAAGCAAAAAAGAAATGTTCTGGATGGATTGGGCATTGCCCAAACCGACGAAATCAAAAAAGTGCTGGATGAATCCCCTAGCCCAGAGGACTTGCTGATCCAGGAACAGAATTTGGCTACCCTCCTGCACTACATCAAAAAGTTAAAGCCCCATTATCAAACAGTAATCAACCTAAGGTATTTTAACGAGTTGAGCTATTCCGAAATAGCCAGCCAACTCAACGAGCCCATAAACAATGTAAAAGTAAAATTACTGCGCGCAAAAAAACTGCTGGCCGAAGTAATTAAGAACGACGACTAATTCCCAAGTCCCAATGGGCAATAGGCAGTAGGCAGTGGCAGAAGGCAAAATGTACACTTTAAAATTATAGCCATTGCGACTATATTGCTTGCAAACATTTTTGCATAGGAACATTGGACCATGTCGTAATCCAAAAGATCCCAATTGTAAATACGCTTCCCAAAACAGTCTTCCCCACATAGTCCGTACCTTATTAAGTTTGTATATTTGTGTAAAATTTATATAGCGAATGGAAGACGCCAAAACACTGGACCCACCTAAAGGTAAACCCAAATGGTTAAGGGTCAAACTCCCCACAGGCAAAAAATACACCCAGCTGAGAGGATTGGTAGACAAATACAACCTACATACAATCTGCACCTCCGGCAGCTGTCCCAATATGGGGGAATGTTGGGGGGAAGGCACGGCAACTTTTATGATTTTGGGCAATATTTGCACCAGGTCCTGTGGATTCTGCGGAGTTAAAACGGGGCGTCCCCAAGATGTGGACTGGGAAGAACCGGAAAAAGTAGCGAGGTCCATTAAAATCATGGGCATAAAGCACGCGGTAGTCACCTCGGTAGACCGGGATGACCTCAAGGATATGGGATCTATTATCTGGGCCGAAACCGTAAAAGCCATCCGACGGATGAACCCTGAAACGACCCTAGAAACCTTGATTCCGGATTTTCAAGGCCTCCCCACCCACTTGGATCGAATTATTGCCGTATCCCCAGAGGTGGTTTCCCACAACATGGAAACCGTAAAAAGGCTTACCCGTGAAGTTCGGATCCAAGCGAAATATGAAAGGAGTTTGGGAGTGCTTCAATATCTAAAATCTAAAGGCGTAAACCGAACCAAGTCGGGAATCATGCTCGGGTTGGGAGAAATGGAGGAAGAGGTAATCCAAACCATGAAAGACTTAAGAAACGCCGAGGTAGATGTCGTTACCATAGGCCAATATCTGCAACCCTCCAAAAAACACTTGCCCGTTAAGGAGTTCGTTACTCCCGATCAATTTAAAAAATACGAAACTATAGGGCTAGAATTGGGATTTAGGCATGTAGAGAGCGGAGCATTGGTAAGGTCATCCTACAAGGCGCACAAACATATATTGTAGATCATTACTTTTCGATTGAATACGAAAGACCGCTGCGCTGCCAGACTTACGACTGGTTGCAATTAAATGGCAATCTAAAAATTGCAAAGTATTCAGAAGATACCGATAAAAATATATTTTCATATTGGACCCGACCTCAATCCTCCGACTTTTTGTCATTTGTCAGAATAATTCTGGCCCAAATTTCTTCCAAGAAAAGAATAAACATTAGCATACTTATTTTATGAAACAGATCAACATCGGTATCAACGGTTTTGGTAGAATAGGCCGAACTTTTTTTAGATTATTGGCTGCCCACCCCCACTTAAAGGTGGTGGCGATCAATGACCTTGCAGATGCAACGACCTTGGCCCACCTTTTGAAATACGACAGCATCCATGGCATATCCCAATCGAAAATAATTGCAGGGGATAACTGCATTTCTGTAGACGGGAATGAAATTGCGATGTTAAACCATAAATCCCCCAAGGAAATCCCATGGCATAATTACAAGGTAGATATAGTCTTGGAAGCTACCGGAAAGTTTAAGACGAAGGATATTTTAGACTACCATCTCCATAATGGGGCAAAAAAGGTGATTCTTTCAGTGCCTCCGGCGGATGAGGACATAAAAATGATCGTTCTGGGCGTCAACGAATCTTTGATTTGTTCCGAGGACAACATTATTTCCAACGCTTCCTGTACGACCAATAATGCCGCGCCGATGATAAAGGTAATCGATGATCTCTGCAAGGTAGAGCAAGCATATATTACCACCATACATTCCTATACGACCGACCAGAGCCTGCACGATCAACCACACCGTGACCTTAGAAGGGCAAGAGCAGCGGGCCAATCCATCATTCCTACCACAACAGGGGCGGCAAAGGCGTTGACGCGTATTTTCCCCAACCTGGCCAACGCAATCGGCGGTTGCGGTATCCGGGTTCCCGTCCCCAACGGATCTTTGACAGATATTACCTTCAATGTTAAAAAAGAGACGTCCATTCAGGAAATTAATGATACTTTTGAGAGAATATCAAATAATGAACTGAAAAACATCCTATTCTATACCGAAGATCCGATTGTTTCAGTGGATATAAACAATAGTTCTTATTCCTGTACGTTTGATTCTCAGATGACCTCTGTGATTGGCAGGATGGTCAAAATAATTGGTTGGTACGACAATGAGACCGGATATAGTAGCCGGCTTATTGATCTTATTAACCTACTCATCAAGAAAAACTATCTTTGATTAGGCTTTTGTCACATATCAGGTCCGTTGTTTTGTTTATGGCATTTTTGTTTTGCCAAATGACAATGTATGCCCAAGATGATTCCGCTCCCAAAATTAATGTGGAAACGTATTTGACGGACGCCCGCATCTTTCGGAACCATGACAAATTGGATCTTGCCTTGGAGGCCTTAAAAAAAGCCGCCGACCTTGCCGAAAAAAACGAAAACGCCAAGACGCTTATTGATTGTTACAATCAGTTTGCACTTCTCTACCTTGAAATGGACAAATTGGAAAACACCCAGTTCTTTTGGGATCGGACCAATGTACTCCTAAAGGATGTGGAGTATCCTTATGGCACGGCCGTGCACAAGTATATCGAGGCCCTCTTGCTCTTCAGGAGCGGCAAAAATTTTCAGGCCATTTACATGCTAAATGAGGCCAAGCAGCTTAACAACGACCGAAACCTGCTCAATTTAATAAGCATGGCCGAGGCCAACATTTATCTAAAGATCGAGAAATTCGACAGTGCCGAGAAAAATTTTAATTCCTTGGTGGTCAACAGCGATATATATGAAAAGGATTATCTAACGACCAAGGCGTACCTAGGCCTCGCTAAACTGGCACAAAAGAACGAAAAGTTGGAGGAAGGCATCAAAAATGCATCCGAAGCCCTGCAACTTGCAAAAGTAAACGGGTTCTACAAGCAAGTGCTGGAGGCCAACCAAATTTTAAGTTCGGATTATGAAAAAATGGGACTTTATGATTCCTCTTTGGTATATAACAAAAGGCTCCTACATCTTAAAGATTCAATTTTTACCATTGAAAAGTTAAAGGTTGAAGGAAAAACTGCGGATAATATCCAGTTCAATATCATGAGCGATCAATTAAAAAAGCAGGATCAAAAGATCGAAGATCTGAACGAATCTGCCAACCGATCGGAAATTACCGCAATCCTGATGTCCACCTTTATGATGATCATCTCCCTTTTGGCGATATCGCTTTACAGGAACAATCAGATAAAATTAAAGACCAACGACCTACTACTCACCAAGAACAATGAACTGCAGGCAGCCAGGGATGCGGCGGTACAAGCCATGGAAACCAAGATTACCTTCCTGTCTACCGTAAGCCATGAGCTCCGGACCCCGCTGTATGCCGTTACAGGGCTCACCCACCTTCTAATGGAAGAAAACCCTAGCGAAAATCAAAAAGAACATCTAAAGGCCCTAAAATTCTCAGGGGATTATCTCTTGAACTTTATAAACGATATTCTTCAAATAAACAAAATCGACGCCAATAAATTGGAACCCTCCCATATCGATTTCAACTTAAAAAAGGTGTTGACCGATGTCAAGGATTCAATGAAACAAAGTATTAAGTCCGACAGCACAAAAATTGTATTGGACTATGATCAAAAAATCCCGTTACATCTACTTGGGGATCCCATAAAATTATCCCAGGTCTTTATGAATTTGGTCGGCAACGCCCTCAAATTCACCAAACAAGGTGAAGTTACGATAATTGCCAAATTAAAGCGGTTAGTGGATAACGACGCCACAATTTATTGTGAAGTAAGGGACACGGGGATCGGAATTCCAAAAGATCAACATGAAAATGTCTTTGAAAGCTTTCATCAAGGATCGATACAGATCAACAGGGAATACGGGGGTACAGGCCTGGGACTCACCATCGTAAAAAGTCTGTTGGCTCTTTTGGGCAGTGAAATTCAATTGGAAAGCGAACCTGGGAAAGGCAGCTCATTTTTCTTTGAGATCAATTTAAAGTGCAAGGATGAACTTACTGACGATATCGCTTTCCAGATATCGGAACAGGAGCATAGCCTTGCCGGTCTGCATCTTCTAATTGTGGAGGACAACAGGATCAACCAGGTCATCACAAAAAAAATGTTGGCCAAAAAAGAAATGACCTCGGACATTGCCAACAACGGGACCGAAGCGATAGCAATGACAAAAAAGAACAAATACGATGCTATCCTAATGGATATCCATATGCCCGGGATAAGTGGGGAGGAAGCTACCAGGGAAATCAGAAAATTCAATAAAGAAATCCCAATTATAGCGCTTACTGCCATTTCAATGGATGATAGTTTGGAAAGTTTCTATGCAGCCGGATGTAACGATGTGGTTACCAAACCATTTAAGCCTGAAATTTTCTATCAAAAAATCGGAATAAATATTTTCGGGACAAAGGTTAACGACCATGTTTCGTAACCGCGGAAAGGTTTTTTAACAAAACCGTTTTTCCATTCGCAAGGAATTCATGTTTAATCCCAAGAAAATAAAGGTTCCCTACCTTTCCCTGCAGTCTTGAATAATCCTTTTCTGTGGTCAATACCAGCTCCTTACTATTAAAAAGATCAACTTCCTTATCGGTAAAAAAATGATGGTCCCCATATTGAAGGTGTTCTACCGCTATACCAGATTCCGTCAAAAAATCCAACAAAGGCCTGGGATTGGCAATTCCCGTTACCAAAACTACCTTTCTATCCTTAAGGTCCGTTAGTGGAAATTGCCCCTCTTTGCCTTTAATCATTTGGTCGTACGCCAACGTGCTAAATAGCACCTGCTGATTTTTATTGGGATTTAACCTATCCTTGATCTCAGTTTGCTCTAGCAATTTTAAATCTGCAGGACATTTGGTAACCACGATTACGTCTGCCCTGTTCGCTTCCTTTTTGCTATCTCGTAAATTTCCGGTTGGCAAATATTTATCATCCGGGTACAAATGACCATAAGCCGTAAGAAGTATTGAAAAACCGGGAGTTACTTTGCGGTGCTGAAAAGCGTCATCGAGAAGGATAAGATCGGGGCGAACGGTATCTTCAAGAATACGGATTCCTTCACTTCGATCTGCATCGACGGCAACGGTGATTCGGGGAAATTTGGTGAAAATCTGGAAAGGTTCATCGCCCAACTCCTCTACCGAAGAATCCTTATTTGCCAAAACCCAGCCTTTGGACTTTCGGCCATAGCCACGGCTTAAAACCGCAATTTTATTTGTTTCCTTTAAATTGGATATTAAAAATTCCACCATGGGCGTCTTTCCTGTTCCTCCTACGCTTAAATTCCCAACACATATTGTGGGGGTCTTAAAAGTATTTGACGAAAAAAAACCAATGTCATATAGGTAATTGCGCAATCGCACAACAACTCCATAAACCAAGGCAATGGGGAATCCCAATTTTCTTATCAGCTCCATCGGGAACGAAAATATAATATTTTATCTTTGAAGACCTCATAACCCATAAAAAATGATCGTAAAGAAGATTACAGACGCTTTAGAAGAATGGGCTCCTTTGGCCTATGCCGAAGATTTTGACAATGTGGGCCTCCTGGTTGGCGATATGAACATGGAGGTCACCGGTGCACTGGTAACCCTGGACACCCTTGAAAATGTAGTGGACGAGGCCATCTCAAAAAACTGCAATCTCATTATAAGTTTTCACCCAATAATATTTGGTGGCCTCAAAAAACTTACCGGTTCCACCTACGTGGAACGGAGCGTAATCAAGGCCATACAAAACAACATTGCCATTTACAGTATACACACTGCGCTGGACAATGCTATGGACGGGGTAAATGCCAAAATTTGTGAGGTTCTGGGCATACAAAACACAAAAATCCTAATCCCACAAAAAGGCACCATCAAAAAACTGACGACCTACGTGCCCAAAGGGGAATCCGGGAAATTGAAGGAAGCCCTTTTCTCGGAAGGTGCAGGAAATATTGGAAACTATAGTAATTGCAGCTTTTCGGTTGTGGGAACGGGCAGTTTTAAGGCCGGTGAAAATGCAAATCCCACGAAAGGAAAAATCGGTCAGACCCATTATGAGGAAGAGAGCCAGATCAACGTTACCTTTCCAAAAGCCATTGAAGGGAAAATTCTAAAGGCCCTGTTCAAAAATCATCCCTATGAAGAAGTGGCTTATGAGGTCCAAACCTTGGAGAATACGAACCAACACATAGGGATGGGCATGATAGGAGAACTGAAACAACCCATGGATGAAACCGATTTCTTGCAATATGTAAAAGAAAAAATGAACGTTTCGTGCATCAGGCATTCAAGATTGTTGGGGAATAAAATACGTTCCGTTGCCGTTTTGGGAGGTAGCGGTGCATTTGCAATCAAGGCTGCAAGGGCCGCAGGTGCCGACATTTTCATCACATCGGACATTAAATATCACCAGTTTTACGAAGCAGAAAACCAACTCATTATCGCCGATATAGGGCACTATGAAAGTGAGCAGTTTACAAAAAATCTATTAGTTGACCATCTTACCGAAAAATTTCCTAATTTTGCACTCTCGTTATCGGAGAGTAAAACAAATCCCATCAAGTATTTTTAAATATGGCAACAAAAACAGAAATCACGGTAGAAGATAAATTAAGGGCATTATACGATTTGCAATTGATTGATTCTAGGGTTGATGAGATAAGGAGCGTTCGCGGGGAACTGCCCCTGGAAGTGGAAGATCTGGAAGACGATGTTCTTGGCCTTAAGACTAGGTTGGACAAACTAAAGACCGATCTGGAAACCGTCAATTTTGAAATTGGCGCTAAGAAAAACCTAATCGAGGATTCCAAGGTAGCCATTAAAAAATATGCAGAACAACAAAAAAACGTAAGAAATAGCAGGGAATTCAATTCGCTGACCAAAGAGGTGGAGTTCCAAGAATTGGAAATCCAATTGGCAGAAAAGAATATTAAGGAATTCAAGGCTCAGATAGAGCACAAAAAAGAAGTCATCGCAGATACCAAGGAGCGTCTGGCTGAACGTGAGACCCATCTAAAGCACAAAAAAAGCGAATTGGATGCAATCTTGGCCGAGACCGAAAAGGAAGAAAAAGCCCTTTTGAAAAAATCCGCAGAATTCGAAGAGCAGATTGATGAGCGATTGGTAAAAGCGTACAAACGCATCCGTAACAATGTAAAGAACGGATTGGCGGTTGTCCCCATTGAAAGAGGTGCTTCCGGAGGGTCATTTTTTACCATTCCACCACAGGTACAGGTAGAAATTGCCACCAGAAAGAAAATAATCACGGACGAGCATAGTGGAAGAATCTTGGTAGATCCCGTTTTGGCAGAAGAAGAACAAGAAAAAATGCACCAATTGTTCAGTGGTATTTAAAGCAAATCATTGAATTGGAAATACACAAGGCCATACATTGAATTGTATGGCTTTTTTTTACAGTAATCCCAGTATCCTCTCCTCTACTTCCACACTGTCCCATTTTTCCTCAATACAGGGCATTTCCATAACTTCTTGCATGATTTTCTCTTGGGCATCCCCAATGGCAAGTGCCTCGGTATACGGTCTATCCGAAAATGTTACCCGCGAATACACCGGGATCCATTTATCGGGATACTTTTCGGCAAAACGCTTTTCAATTTTTTTCTGTAATAGGAATTTTGGATCAGCGGTCTTACTGCTCATTTCCATAAAATTCCGATAACTCAGTTCCGCGATCGCATCGGCATTGGGCTTTCTCATTTCTTGATACTTGGTAAAAATAGTTTCCCATGCATCTCCGTGCTCTTCCATCAATTCGGACAAAACATGGATATCCTCAAAACCAGCATTCATGCCTTGTCCAAAGAAAGGAACAATAGCGTGGGCAGAATCGCCAACAAGTGCAACTTTGTCCCAATACGTCCATGGAAAACATTTTGTAGTTACCATGGCACTGGTAGGATTTTTAAAGAAATCTTCGATCACATTCTCAAGATCGGGCAAAACATTTGGAAAATAGGTGCTAAAAAAAGTTTTGGCCTTCTCTTTGGTGGTAATCCTTTCAAACGAAACCTCTCCTTCAAAAGGCAGAAAAAGGGTACATGTAAAACTGCCATCCAAATTGGGCATGGCAATTAGCATAAACTTTTCCCTTGGCCATATATGAAAGGAATGGTTGTCCATTTTATGGGAACCATCTTCGTTTGGAAGAATCGTAAGTTCCTTATAGCCTACGTCGATAAATTTTTGGGAATAGTTAAAACGGCTATGTCGCTGCATCTTATGCCGAACTCTGGAAAAAGCACCATCGCAACCAAAGATCAAATCGAAATCATACTCGTTCCAAGCTCCCTTTTCCGTCTCCCCGGTGTAGAGTTTGGCATCCGGTAAATTGACGTCCCATACCTTTTCATTAAACCGGAAGTCCACTCCGGCGGCCTCGGCCAAATCGATCATCTTTCTATTAAGGACACCTCGGGAGGTGGACCAGATAGCCTCACCTTCCTTGCCGTATTTTTGAAAATATAAGGGTTTGCCGATCACATGCATGGCGCGCTGGTACAAAGGGATCGCAATTTTCCGTATTTCATCCTCTATCCCAACTTTTTGCAGTGCCTTCCAGCCTCTATTGCTCATCGCAAGGTTGATGGAGCGCCCAGAAAAAGTAATGGTCCTAATATCCGGCCTACGGTCAAAAACAGTAACCTTATGCCCCGATTTTCGGAGATAAATCGCCAATAACGATCCTACCAGTCCCGAACCTACGATCGCTATGTTCTTGGGAGTTTGTATCATCTACTTACTCCAATATTCCATCCACTATACCATAATCCATCGATTCTTTGGCATTCATCCAATAATCCCTATCAAAATCCTTCATTACTTTTTCAAAATCCTGTCCGCAATTCTCGGCCAAGATCTTGGCGCTCAGCTCCCTGGTCTTGATGATTTCCCTGGCCTGGATCTCGATATTGGAAGCTTGCCCCCTAGCGCCACCACTTGGCTGATGGATCATAACCTGTGCATGGGGCTGTATAAAGCGTCTTCCCTTTTTTCCCACTGACAGCAAAATGGACCCCATGGAGGCGGCTAGCCCCGAACATACCGTGGAAACGGGACTTTTAAGGGATTTAATGGTGTCATAGATCGCAAAGCCAGCAGTAACATACCCTCCCGGGCTATTTATGACAAATTGTATTTCCTTATCGTTTTGCATATCCAAATAAAGCAACCTTTCAATTACATGCTTTGCGGAATCGTCATCAACCATGCCCCATAAAAACACCTTTCTTTCGCCCAACAATTTTTCGTCTATTGCTTCCTGTATTTTTCCTTTTTTTGAACCCATCTTTATCATTTAATTAATGCTTTCAAAAATAATCATTTTATCGGGAATTGTTAACCCAATTAATCCATCGATTTTTAAATTGAATTTATTTAAGCCATTTGCGCTTAAGCGAAAATAGACGTTCCCGACCTTGCCGTTCCGAACGGGTTTTGTCAAATTGAAGACTTTTTGGAGTTGCCTAGCCCCAAATAATCAGGGCCGCGGAGGGTTCAAAAGATGAAAAATGGATGAAAATGAGAAATTTTACAGCAAATGGAAAAAAATCAAAATCAATTCATAATAAAACCGAAAGCCCGTATATTTGATAAAACCTTATACCATGAAAAATATCGTCTACGCACTATTTCTAGGTACCGTCCTATTTTTAAGTTGTAAAACGGAAAAAAAAAAGGAAACTTCAGCGACATCTACCGAGGAATCCTCCATTCTACAGAAAATTGCCGATGCAAATGGCTTTGAAAATTGGAAAAACGTTAATGAGATTAAGTTTACGTTCAACGTGGATCGCCCGGACGGACACTTTGATCGGACCTGGATCTGGAAACCCAAGGCCAATGAGGTAACGGCCATATCCAAGACGGATACCCTAACCTACAACCGATCCAATATGGACAGTGTTGCGATTAAGACCGATGCCGGATTTATAAACGATAAGTATTGGATGTTGGCACCTTTTAACCTTATTTGGGATCAGAACAATTTTACGTATGATTATACCGATGAATTCGAGACCCTAATAAGTGGGAAAAAAATGCACAAGCTCACTATTGTATATGGCGATAAAGGAGGATATACCCCTGGAGATGCCTATGATTTTTTCTTTGGGGACGATTTTATCGTTAAGGAATGGATCTATAGAAAAGGAAATCGGGTATCCCCCTCAATGTATACTACATGGGAAGATTATGTTGACAAAAATGGCATTAAAATAGCAACAATGCACAAAGACGCCACTGGCGATTTTAAACTCTCCTTTACGGACATAATGGTTAAAGGGGATTAGGACCATATAAATAAAGGACGAGCCACTTGTTCGATTAATTATCTTTTAATCCATAAAAATGCAATCACAATTTCTTAATCTTTGTACCTTTGCCCCGATTAAAAAATCGGGATTATGATTTACAAGATCAGGGTAATTTTGGATGTTGAAGAAGATATTTTTAGGGATATTGCGATTGAGGGCCAAAATACTTTGGAGGATTTACACAACACCATAACCCAGGCATTTGGGTTTCTTGGCAATGAAATGGCTTCATTTTACACCTGCGATGAACGCTGGAACCAAGAGGAGGAAATTGCTCTTTTCGACATGGGGGAAGGGGATTCGGCAATCCGATTTATGAATGATACCCTAATCGAGGACCTTCTGACCGAGGACACCCCCAAGCTTATTTATGTTTACGATTTTTTGAGCATGTGGACCTTCTTTGTAGAATTGGCCGATGTTGAAGAAATACAAAACGGTTTAACCTACCCCATGGTATTGTTCAGTTTTGGGGAACTACCTGATGCGCCAACTGAAAAAAAATTTGAGGCCGACCCAACATTTGATTTTGAAGAACCCTTAGACAGTTACGAAGACCTGGATTTTGACGAAAACTGGAACTGAGAACTACTTTGGCAGAGTTCAATACGCTGTCCACAGTTCTTGGTTTGCAGTAATCACTTAGCAGACAATACTGAAAACTTTGCCCCCTTAACTTTTAACCATTAACTAAGAAATGATAAACCTATATCCCACGCATATAGAAAGTATTTCCCTGCACCGAGTTGGGAACAAGAATAAGAACGAGGGCCTCTTTTTATCGGAGAACCCCTTCGCGCTGAACGATGAGACTACCGGGCTCTTAAAGGAATACTTTTTTAAACCTTTTCGGGAAAAGGAAGAAAACTACTATAAGTTTACTAACGAGGTCGATGTGGAATTCAACGAGATCTACAAAATCGTGTCCGAAATTTTTGATGATCCCGGCAGTCTCCATATCAATTCCAAAAAAATTGCGACACATCTTTTCGAGCAATCCAACCATCCGCATATCAAAAGTGGTGAAGTTTATGTAGTTCATTTTACCGATGTGCTACAGGACAATGTAAAAGTAGATGCGGTTGGTATTTTTAAAAGTGAGCTAAAACACGATTTCCTTCAATTTCAGGAAAAGGGAAATAACTTGGATATCGTGATTCAGCAAGGAATCAATATCAATAAACTGGACAAAGGCTGTCTCATCCTAAATTCCAATAAGGAGGAAGGATATAAAATTTTATCGGTAGACAGCAACCGTTACGACACCAAATATTGGTTGGAGAATTTTCTAGATGTCGATCCCTTGGCCGATGAGAATTTCTACACAAAAAACTATTTGAAATTCTGCCAGAATTTCGCCAAGGATGTCGTTTTTCCGGCCGAGGACAAGCAACAAGAAGTGTTGTTCATGAACAGGGCGGTGAACCATTTTGCAAAGAATGATAAATTTGAGGAGACCAACTTTCTAAACGAGGTTATGGAAAATCCGGAGTTTATCCCCGAGTTTAAGAATTATAAGGTGGAAAAAGGCCCAAAGTATAGCGTTGAGGACGTTTCCAATTTTGATATTGCCAATAAAGCAGTTACCGACGCTAGGAGAAAAATCAAAAATGTCATTAACCTGGACACCAACATCCAGATAAAGTTGGACTTTATAAATGCGGAGTCCGCCGAAAAATTTGTGGAAAAGGGATGGGACGAGGACCGACAGATGTATTACTACCTAGTGTATTTTAACAAGGAACAAAAGAGCTAGAACCCAGTTAGCAGTTTTCAGTTCCCAGTGCAAAGTATTCAGTAAGTGGCAGGCTGTAAATATTTGAAAATTTTCTATGACACAGGTGCTTCAGTTAAAACTTACTTTGGAGGAGGAAGCCAAATCCGACCTTTTAAAGGAAAAGGCGGCCAAGAGATTGGGTGTATCCCAAAAAGAAATTTCGGGTATAGAGGTATTGCGCAAATCAATTGATGCCAGAAAGCCAACCGTTTATTTCAATTATAAGATAAGGGCCTATATCAACGAACCTGTTCCAAAAAAAGACGCCCCCTATTTTGAATATAAAGATGTATCAACTTCAAAACCGATACATATTATAGGCTTTGGCCCTGCTGGCATGTTTGCGGCTTTGCGCTGCATAGAACTGGGTTTTAGGCCCATTGTCCTGGAAAGGGGCAAAAAAGTACAAGAGAGGAGGCGCGATCTAAGGGCGATCAACCAAGAACATTTTGTGGATGAAGATTCCAATTATTGTTTTGGCGAAGGGGGAGCCGGCACTTATTCCGACGGGAAACTCTATACCCGCAGCCTAAAGCGGGGAGATGTGAGACGTGTTTTCGAAAATCTTGTATTCCACGGGGCAACAGAGCAGATATTGATCGATGCCCACCCCCACATCGGCACCAACAAATTACCCAAAATAGTCCAAAATATCCGTGAAACCATTTTAGGATGTGGAGGTGAAATACACTTCGAAAGTAGGGTGGTCGATTTTGAAATCCTAAACAATAAAATTCAAGCGCTCCGTTTACAGGATGGAACCGAATTTTCTGTAGAAAGGGTCATTCTTGCCACCGGACATTCCGCCAGGGATATTTTTTATCTCCTTCACAAGAAAAAAGTAGCACTGGAAGCAAAGTCGTTCGCCATGGGGGTCCGAGTGGAACATCCCCAGCACGTTATAGATTCCATTCAATATAATTGTCAGGGCCTGCGCAATGAACTGCTGCCAGCAGCTTCCTATAGTTTGGTTCATCAGGTCAACGGCCGAGGGGTCTATTCCTTTTGTATGTGTCCCGGAGGATTTATTGTTCCAGCCGCCACCGCACCCGGCGAAGTGGTTGTCAACGGCATGTCGCCCTCAAAAAGAAATAACGATTTTGCAAATTCCGGTGTGGTTGTGGAAATAAATGTTCACGAGGACATACCCAAATATGATCGTTTCGGCCCATTGCGCGGTCTGGAATATCAAAAAAATCTTGAACAATTGGCATACACCTCTGGGGGACGTAGCCAAACAGCCCCAGCCCAGAGATTAACGGATTTTGTAGATGGGAGGATGTCGCTGGACCTAAACCCAACTTCCTACCAACCTGGACTTAAATCGGCTCCCTTACATTCACTTTTGCCCAAGCTAATCGGAAGTAAGTTGCGAACCGGTTTTAAGGAATTTGGTAAGAAAATGAGTGGCTATTATACTTCTGAAGCCAATATAGTGGGAGTGGAATCACGTACTTCTTCCCCGGTAACCATTCCTCGGAACGATCAATTGGAACATCCCGATATTAAAGGGCTATTTCCGTGTGGGGAAGGTGGTGGCTATGCGGGAGGCATTGTTTCCGCTGCCATGGATGGAGAGCGATGTGCCCAAGCTGCAATCGTGGGGTTATGATATTTATATAATCCATTCACCCAACAATGTGGCAAAAATTTTGATGTTTCTGGTCTTTGCAACTCCCTTAAAAGAACCTTGGCGATTTTAAATTGCTCTTGTTGCTGACAAAATCATATCTAATAAGAATCTCAAAAGACCCGTCGTTAAAGGTTGCAGCACCTAGGGCCGTAGTCTCCCTATCGTAAGCCATACCAATCAGAAATCCATCAGAAATATTGAAGCCGACCATGGCACTCACGGCAGCATCCCATCGGTAAGCTGCACCGAGCACAAATTTTTCATTAAACATAAAATTTGCTGAAACATCTACCTGCAATGGTGCGCCCATCACCATTTTCGTAAGTAGACTAGGCTTAAACTTCACCCAGGGGTTTAAATCCCAGACATAACCAATTATAAAGTAAAAATTCATCTGTTCGCTAGCCGTGGAAAGGTTAGAACTGTCAAAATGGGTGGTTTGCAAAATCCGTGGGACCGATAAGCCAGTATAAAAATGATCGTCATGGTAATACACCCCCGCCCCAAAATTAGGTGAGAACCGGTTATGAATATCCTCTTGCAATGTTGGATCTTGACCTTGGGAAAAATCTTGATCAAGTTGGGAGAAATTGATATCCAATAAATTGGCACTTACATTGGCACCAAAGCTGAGCCTACCCTCCCGGGAAGTATATATGGTATAGGAGAAATCGGCTTCGAAATTGGTCTCCGAAGTTGGACCTATCTGTTCGTTAAAAATGTTGATGCCAAGGCCCACTCCCCTATATCCAATAGGAGAATGGGCGTTAAGTGACTGTGTCTTGGGTGCACCGTCAATACCGGTCCATTGGGATCGATATAGGGCGGCAATACTTAAATTCCCTCTAGATCCCGCGTAAGCCGGATTCACCGATACCGTATTGTACATGTACTGGGTATACTGTGCATCCTGCTGACCATAGGATACTTCTGCCAAAAACAGAAGTGCTATCCCTGCCCAAAGGCGCAATTGTTTAAGAATAACGTTATATTGGGTTGATTGCTTCATTATCTATTGATATATATGTAACCACTGATCTTTTTGGACACTTCTTCGTTGCCATATTCCAAGATATAGAAATAAGTGCCCGCAGGTAATTTGTGGTCCTTGTCAACAGTTACCCTACCTTCTGAGGTACCGTCAAAATAATTGCTATGATTATTATATGCCTTTGTAGAGTATACCAATACCCCCCATCTGTTGTAAATCCTAATCCTGTTATTTGGGAATTTATCCAAACCTGCAATGGTAAGCACGTCATGAATGCCGTCTCCATTGGGTGTAACTACGTTGAATACTTCTACGCCATCCGATGGTGGTGCAGGATTCGCATCCGGATCCAAATAATCTGGTATACCATCCCCATCTGAATCGTCATTGGCGTAATTGCCATCTCCGTTTAGGTCCTCGTCCCTGGTTAGAATACCATCCCTATCGTCATCGGTATCCCTATAGTCGGATTCATCATCCCCGTCAGTGTTGGGCAGGCTTGCAAAAGGATTGTCCAATTCGTCATTGACGTCCACATCGTTAACAGAAGATCCTTCATAGCCATCATCCAAACCATCATTATCCTGGTCTGTTCCCAATGCTACCACATCAGGTATGCCATCATGGTTATGGTCATGGGCCTCGATTGCATCCGGCACACCATCCCCGTCACTGTCTTCATCCAGATAATCCGGTAAGTTATCCCCATCGCTATCGATCGGGAACAATCCGAAATCACCATCTTGTTCATAAGCATCGTCCAAGCCGTTATTATTGGCATCAACCCCACTTGGCGGAATATAATCTTGAGACGTCTGTGCTTCCACGTTATCCGGGATTCCATCGTTGTCGCTATCAATATCCAGGTAATCCGGAACACCATCCCCATCGGAGTCTGTAGGATTGGTGGATGGGTCCCCATCATTATCCAAATTAAGGTCCTCAAAACTGTCCAGGATGCCGTCGCCGTCGCTATCCACGATTCCGTTCGGATTTACTACCACCGTTACCGTGGCGGTACTACAATTTCCATTGGTATCACAAAGCGTATAGGTGAATGTATCCGTTCCTATAAAACCATTATCCGCGGTATAGGTAATTGTATCATCGGTTATATCAAGCGGGGTACCATTGTCATTTATTACAATTGTTCCATTTGATGGATCGGTCGTAGTCAGTTTGTCATCGGCCGACAAATCGTTGTCATTTGCCAAGACATCAATATCCAGAGGTTGGGACTCTATCGTAGCAACTGCATCATCCAAGGCATCCACAATGGGAAGTACCGTTACGTTTACGGTTGCCGTACTGCAATCCCCAAAGGTATTGCAAACGGTATAAGTGAAACTATCAGGTCCGTTGTAGTCAGGATTCGGAGTATAGGTTACCAGATCATCGGTAGGATCATTGGGAGTGCCTTGTTCATTGATCGTTATAGATCCATTGGAAGGTATCGATGTGGTCAAAGACCCCAAAATAGGCAGGTCACTGTCATTATCAAAAACAGGAACGATAATAGAATCGTCCTCGTCTACCGTAGCCAAGTCATCTACCAAATTGGCGGATTGATCCATGCATACCACCGTAAAATTTGGCAGGCTCATGCTATTGCCAACTTTTGTTAAGGTAGCGGTATATTTTGTGACAGAAGGCGTAGCTGTAACTTGAGGTCGCAATGGATCTCCAGAAACTGCCGGACTCCAATTAATTGTTGCGCCAGCGGGAACACTAGCCGAAATATCCAGGGTTACCTCGTTGTAAGGGGCATTACAATTGGTTACAATAAAGTAACCCGTCGCATTATGTCCACAAAGCGTACCATCGTACGTAGCGAAATATATTCCAGGCTGGGTAACCTCGTAAAAGAATTCGGTACCCAAAATGGTTGCCCTGTCCGATGCTTCGTACCACTTGTAGTTGTGCTCATCGGTACTGTTGGGTGCCTGGAGCAAAAACTGTGCATTAGCTACTTGCGTACCCATAAGGGTGAGCAACAGACCGATGAACATAAACTTATATAAGGGCATCTCTAAAAACCTTACTTTGGGTGCCAACTCGCTCTTTTTTTCTGTTACTTCGTTGCCTAAATACTCATTTAGCCCTGCTAAACTCCGTTTTTGGTGCCTTGTATCAGAAGAAAATCCCAGTGTTATCATTTCAAACAGAGTTATTAGAGATGCCCTATGGTTAGCTGGTTTCAAATCCTTGATTTCGGTTAATTCGTTATTTTACTACAAAGACCACGTTGATCAAAGAGTTGTAATCGGCAGGTACTCCAATGACATTATAGGTCATTACCCCGGTCGCTGAGATACTTACACCAGAGAATACAGCTGGATCATAATAGGTTACATAATAGTATAGTTCATTCGATGCATAGGTTGGTATTGCCGCAGGGGCACCCGCACTTACAACCGTGGGCGATCCAAATTGTGCCGTATATTGGGTATACAAATTAATTGTACGTCCAGTACCCGTCGTCGAAGCATCTACAGCAATTGATGGCGGATAGAATATTCTTGATGCCTTTTCCCTGTCGCTCCAACTTACGGTTCCGGTAGCACTCGTTGTCAATACCTTATTATTGCCGCCAGAAGCGATTTTTGCTGTTGTTACGGCACTGTTGACAATTTCAGCGGTATTGACCGAGTTATCTGCCATTTTTGCATTGGTAACTGCATCTGTGGCTATCTTTACGTTAGTCACAGCATTACTGGCAATCTTAACGTCAGTCACAGCATTAGTCGCCAGCTCGTTTGCAGTAATTCCACCAGTTGCCACATCCAAAGTATAGGGATTTGCATTGGTACCTGCTCCAGAACGAACTAAAGTTGCATCGGTTGCATTCGTAACCTCGTTACCAACTATATAATCGGCATCGTTTATGTTTAGCGTAACATTATTGCCTCCAGAAATCGCAACATAACCCGCTGTGCCGTTAGTAGACAAAGTTTGATCATCTGAAGCTGGATCTCCTTGATCTCCTTTGGGTCCAGCAGGACCTTGGGCTCCGGTCGCTCCCGTCGGTCCAGCTGGGCCTTGGGGACCTGCAGGGCCAACATTACCCTGTGGTCCTGCTACACCGGTCGGACCAGCCGGACCCGTTGGACCAATGGGTCCGGTATTTCCTATATCTCCCTTGTCGCCCTTGTCGCCTTTTGCTCCCGCTGGACCTGTTGCTCCGGTCAATCCTACCGGACCTTGGGGCCCCTGGGGACCGACCGCTCCGGTATCACCTTTATCCCCTTTTGGGCCTTGTGCACCATCTGCTCCGTCAACTCCGTCTGCACCCGCTGGACCTTGGGGACCTGTCAATCCTATCGGACCTTGTGGGCCTACTGCGCCATCAGCACCATCGGCTCCTGCGGGACCTACTGGACCTTGCGGGCCTTGTGGACCTTGTGCACCATC